>JAJQIB010000015.1 GCA_021199375.1 Ruminococcus sp.
GACAAGCAGTTAGGGTAGATGTCGTAAGTTTACTTCCCTAAGAACGGTAATAGCATAATTTCCAAATGAAGTAACTGTGCTTGGAACATAAAGTGTGAAGCCTTCACTCAAGCGCAAGAAATATGTTCCAATTGTTGTTACACTTGATGGAATCGTGAAAGATTTCAAAGATGTACAATTGTTTAGGAAATAATTAGGTATCGAAGTGAGACTTGGCATATTCGAAACAGAAGTGAGCGAAGAACACTGGTATAAGAAATAGGTTCCTAAGCTCGTTAAAGCTGAATCAGCAGGGAATTCAAAAGATGTAAGACTTGTAGCACCTTGCAGGAAATAATTTCCAATAGTCGTAACAGTCGACGGAATATCAACATATTTGAGAGATTCACAATCTTTCATGAAATAATTACCAATAGTCGTTACATCGGAAGAAATCGAATAGGATGTTATCGAAGTGCATCCTGCTAAGTAATATGTTCCGATCGAAGTGATTTCAGCTGGAAGAGTAAATGATTTAAGACTTGAGCAGTTATACAGGAAGTAATTCGGTATAGCTGTAAAGCTCTCGTTGCCAGGAACAGAAACACTAGTTAAGGAATCACAATCACCAAGGAAGTAAGTGCCAATGCTTGTTACAGTATCTGGAATTTTTACTGTCTTAATGCTATCGCAATCAAAAAGGAAGTAATTAGGTAATGAAGTAATACCGCTTTCAAACGTTACAGAAGTAAGGCTGTCACAATTGCGGCAGAAGTTAGCACCTAATGTAGCTCCAGCAGGAACAGTAACAGAAGTTACAGATGTACCACTAAGGAAGTAAGAGCCTATACTCGTAATACTGTCGCTTATTTCGACATTCTTAATTGACGAGCAATTGTATAGGAAGTAGTCTGGTATTTCTGTAATACCGCCTCCATCAGAAATGATGAGAGTTTCTAGATTCGTACAATTACTTAAGAAATTAGAACCAACGGAGTTTATACTAGCAGGAATTGTAAATGTCGTAATTCCGGTGCATCCGTTTAAGAAATATTGAGGGATACTTGAAAGCGAGCTTGGTAATGTCATAGATGTAATGCCAGTGCAACCATACAAGAAATAGGTTCCGATACTTGTAACACTTTCAGGAATCGTAAACGATGTCAAGCTCGAACAATTATACATGAAATAATTTGGAATGGACGTTATCTTAGTTGGCAATGTAAAAGAGGTTACATTCGAACAACCATACATGAAATATGAATCAATGCTTTCTACAGTCGAAGGAAGCGTAACTGATGTTATACCTGTGCATCCTCTCAAGAAATAACTACCAATTGATTCTAATGTACTTGTTTCTTCAAATGAAAGTGAGGTTAGACTTGTACAATTAGACAGGAAACTACTTCCGATACTTGTCACAGTATTCGGGACTGTAAAAGATGTGATAGCTGTTCCACTCAGGAATGAACCGCCTATAGAGGTTATGGTGCCCTTGAATGTGACAGATGTAAGCGCTTTGCAATTACTCAAAAATTCACCGGGTATTTCTGTAATGGTACTCGGTATAGTTATGGATGTGATGTTCGTACAGCTATATAGGAATCCAGAACCAATACTTGTTACAGTTTCGGGAACAGTTAATGATGTCAATCCAACGCATCCGTACATGAAATAATCTCCAAGTGTTGTCAATGAAGATGGGATTGTAAGTGAAGTAATACTTGAGCATCCATATAGGAATTGAGAACCAACACTTTCAAGCTTATTTGAAAGTGTAACAGATGTTAAACTTGTGCAGCCGCGAAGGAAAGCACTACTAATAGATGTTACACTATCAGGAATAGTAATGCTTGTAAGAGAAGTCGCTCCTTCAAGGAATGAAGATCCAATATATGTAAGTCCGTCTGCGATCGAAACATCTGTCAACGATGAAAGACCGTAAAGCGCACTAGTTCCCCATGTAGTAATAGATTTAGGAATAGAAATTGAAGTGACTGACTTACAACCATAGAATGCACTACTTCCAAGAGATGTAACACCTTCTGGTATGTTGATACTTGAAAGTGATGTGAGCTGATAGAATGCAGAATTACCGATACTGGTAACTGTTGATGCTATGCTAATGCTTGTAACGTTTGTAGCCTTATACGAAGATCCTGCATAGAAAGCATATGCACCTATATCAGTTACACCACTTTCAATAACAATACTCTTAATTGAAGTAGCATAGCTTGTCATCCATCCTGCTCTTGAGCTTGAAGCTGTGCCATAATTAGCCATAGCACCATTACCAGAAACAGTAAGTGTTCCATCATCATAATATGTAACTGTAGTGTCACCAGATGTCCAAGTTTTTACTGCTGAAGCATCTAAAACAGCAGTTTCGGTTTTTTCCTCTGCGACCTCTTCTGCAACTGCGCTCGGTTCAGTCTCAGCTTCTTCAGAAGATGTAGCATCCTCTGTATCCTCTGTCGAAGATGTTGTTAGCGTGCTTGATTCCTCGTTAGCACTTGCTAGCGACGACGGTAGCATTGTCGATGCGATACCTGCGGAAATCAGCACGGACAAAATTTGTTTTGCAAATTTTGGTTCCATAAATTTATCCTCTTTTCTAAATAATATATTTTTGCAGAATCTGACCGATTTCTGCTATAAAGCTATTGTGGCAAATTCCCTCCTTTACGCCAAAAGTAAGTTGAATTATACAAATAAATTACACAATTCATATCACTATCTATACAGCTCCATTATATCACAGTTTTTTAAATTTGTCAAATACCCCCCCCCGCTAGTTTTTGCCATTTCGAAAATTCCAAAACCGTTGAAATTCAAAGGAATTATGCAATATATAAAAAAATGAACCCCACATTCAAAAAGAAAAACTTTGTAAACATTTTGTAAACGTTTGCATATGCCGCCTGATGAAAATACAACGATTTTTCGTCATTTCAAGTTATTGCCATTAACGTAATGTGAATTAAGACATATTCTGCTTTTGATAATTTGCTGTAATAACTGTCGTAACAAATTTATAGCTTTGTCAAAAGCTCTAAAATCAGCTTGTTATTTTGTGCAAATTCACGAAAATTAATTTAAATTCTCTCAGCCCTATTGACACAATTCAATTAATGATGTATAATAAAAGTAGAAATAAAAAGCAAAAGAGGCAATTAAATGAGATTTTTACATGCATTAAGACAGGACCTAAACAAAACTCTTGTCAATATCGGATTTTTAGGCGCAGTGGCTATTTGCGCCATTTTGTGTTTCACATCCACAGCTTATACAGATGATTCGACCTCTAAAACCTACAGCGTTTTTGAGGCTATTTTTACACTCGATCGAGATTTAATCGAATCTAACTACTCATTTGCATGGAGTTCGCTTATGTCAGAAGGACTCAGTGGCTACGCTTCAATGTTCCTGCCGATAATTGTTGCTTTTCCCTTTATGGTGTCATTTTGTTCAGAGCGAAATTCAATGCTTATGCGCTACACCATCTCACGTACCGGAAAGCTTAGCTACTATATGTCAAAGTTCACAGCATCACTTATAAGCGGAGGACTTGCAGCAATGCTCGGTGTTGCTCTATATGGACTTTGCTGCTATATCATATTCCCCGATATATCGAGCTATGATATAGATCCTGAGCTTTTTGATATTATTGTTGTTCACAGTACCACTCAAATAGCTATACGAACGCTAGTAGGAGTATTTCTCTACGGAGCCTTCTCTACCCTGCCAGCATTTTTTATAAGCTCATTTTGTACAAATCCATATCTTATTACCTGTGTTCCATTTTTGCTTGTGTATATATGGAATACCGCCATCAACAAGCTTGTAGACAGCTGCTGGGAAAGAGAGGATTACGATGCCGCTGACATACTTTTTGACTTTTCGCCCGATTCTGTTAAAAGCCTTGCGAATAAAACACAGTGGGATATCTCTGCTACACGCATAACCTGCATGTTCCTAGGCTTCTTGCTTGTATCAGCAGTAGGCTTCTCGGTCATTATGAACCTAAGACGAGATAAGGGAAGGTGAATGATATGAAAAATTTTAGTCTAAAAAAGAGCTTGGCGTGTGCCAAAACAGAATACATAAAGTGGATTTGTGATTCGAGAATGATTATACTATTAGTATTGCTTGTTTTCATTTACAGCTTTGCAATTACCCCACTTCTCGAAAATGCCGAGTACATGGGCGAACCGCTAAACATCCTTGAGCCCTTTATCGCAATAGCAAATTCCGGTGCAATACTGATGATTATTCCGCTGGTTTTTCTAACACTAATTGCAGACTTTCCACGAATCGACACCAACACTGTATTTTATATAGCTAGAGTCGGACGGACAAATTGGCTCACGGGACAAATTATCAAGCTAATACTTATGGCAGTATCCTTTTTAGCTGTAATCTTTTTAGGTGCAGTTATACCTATGCTCGGACAGGGCTTTTGGTACAACGGATGGAGCAATGTGGCTACTAAGTTCTCGGCACTTTATCCCGAAAAGAGTGGAAATTTTGGAGTACAGCTTTTACCTGAAAATCTATACAATCAGCTAAGCGTATTTCAAGCTGCAATACAAAGCTATTTGCTTGTTTTTGCTTATCTTATGATAATAGGACTGATTTTATTAGCCTTCTCACTTATCAAAAAAAAGACCGCAGGATTTGTAATCAGCGCAGCAGTAATTTCACTAGGCACAGCACTATGCTCGATAAAAACATCTCTTATGTGGGCACTTCCGATGGCTAACTCTATAATATGGCTTCACTATACAAAATACTTTAGACAGCCCGTCATGTCACTACGATTTTCGATTTGCTACCTTATTATATTTATAGCTGTACTGATAGTATTTTGCTATATTGCCATAAGAAAATTCAACTATGATAATGTCTCAGAGATAAACAACTAAAGAGGAGAAAACAATATGGATGACAAAAACAGCATCATAACCGTAAAATCGGTAAATCTCATTATAGGAAAAAATGAGATTTTAAAGGATATAAGCGTCAGCTTTGAAAAGGGTAAAATTCACGGACTTATCGGCAGAAACGGCAGCGGCAAAACAATGCTCATGAAGTGCATCTGCGGATTTATAAAGCCTACATCAGGCGAAATAATTGTTGACGAAAGTCGTGTGGGCAAGGATATTGATTTTCCTAAAAACATGGGAATTATTATAGAAACACCGGGCTTTATACCATACTATAGCGGATACAAAAATCTTAAGCTTATTGCGGGACTAAACAACAAAATCAACAAGGAGCAAATAAAGCAGAGCATGAAACAGGTAGGACTAGATCCTGAGCTTAAACGTCATGTGAGAAAATACTCGCTTGGCATGCGACAGCGCCTTGGACTTGCACAGGCAATCATGGAAAATCCAGATATACTAATTCTTGACGAGCCATTTAACGGACTTGACAAGGATGGAGTTAAGGATATGCGTGAGTATCTGCTTTCCTACAAGGAGCAGGGTAAGACTATTCTAATCTGCTCACATTCAGCGGAGGATATCACCGTGCTTTGCGACACGGTACACGAAATGGACAAGGGAGCTATTACTACTATCAAGGACATATAAGGCTTAAATCAAAAAGAGAGTGACCGTAAAAATCACTCTCTTCATTCATTTATTAGTACTGAAGTTTCTTGCAAACTGCTTATAATTATAGTCGTCATTTTTTCGGCAAAGCACAGCAAACTCAATAGAATCAAACAAATCGTCAGCTGATTTTCCATTGTAGCAAAAGTCGTTTATTGTAAGCCGAAACAGATCCGAAACCTGCGCTGCATCGTTGCCAAAAACCCCACATCCAAATGCTCCTAAAATCAGATGACGATATTCCCTTAGTGCAGCAACACGAAGCATTCCGTCTATTCTCTTTTTTAACAGGTCTCTATATTCTCTTTGTGTCATGCCCTCAAGTCCTGAGCGTATATTAGGAGCCGAACAGGTCATTACACCAACCTCAAAGGGGTTATCAAGAGTACAGTTATCTGCGCCTTTTATTACCATAACATTAGGAGAAATTATTATAGCGTGCGAACCCATATGAGTCTTTAGCGCCCTATTGCAGCTATAATATTCCCTTGCCTTATCGCCTTCAAGAGAAATTAACAATGAGCTTTTTCTGCAAAGATCCTCCTCTTGTGCAGATGAGCCTTTTCTAACACCTCCGCCAGGATTTTTTGCACTTGCCAAATTTAATACCAGAACCTTTGAATCACTAGAGCCCTCTCTCTTGAGCTTAGAGATCCTCTTATCAGCTAATGAAAAGGTATCGATATTCTCACAGCTAAAATCACATGAGCTGCTTGCATCATGACACTCACCTTTTCTTTGCGTCATCAAAGTAGTTAAACGCAGCTTCTCAATATCCTCAGGCAGAAAAACCTCCGCTTGTGCCATATCCTCATAGGAAAATCTAAGCTTAATCTCGCTTCCATCCTTTATATAGCTTCCCTTTTCGACAATTTTTAATGTATCATCAAATATTTTGATATTTTCATCTCGTTTCATTTGATATAGCTCTTCTTTAGAAAAAGAATTCTGATAAAGCTTTTCCATTGTACCCACACCTTTCTTTTATGGTCTTGATAATTTAAATGATGCTTCTAATTTTCATCATCCTCTTCAGATGCAAGCCTTTTATCCCAAAGTCGAAAGGTTTTGACATAAGCACAATCCTCCGGCATAGTTTTATTAAAAAGAGCCGTGAAAATATTAACCCTTCCACAATGCTTGCATTTTTTAAAGCGTTCGTTATAAATCCTACATTTATGAGTATTAACATCCAGATACTCACATGGATCGTTTTTATAGATATATACAAATCCATCCTTAGTAACACAACGAGAATAGCAGCATTTTCCACATTGATTACACAACGAATCCCAGTCTTTTCTCCATTTAAACCATAGTCTGATAATTTTAAAAAGCATTTCACTCACCTTTTATATTATATCACTGCTCGATTCTAATGTCAAGAGATATTTTTTGGGGGGAACAAGGGATTTTCATATCACATCACGGAAATCAATAATTACAAAGTGTTTACAAGAAAGAAAAAAAGTGATATAATA
>JAJQIB010000029.1 GCA_021199375.1 Ruminococcus sp.
CTTAGCTTACGCACGTCCGCCTTAGCTTACGCACGTCCGCCTTAGCTTACGCACGGCTACAATAAATGCAAGGAGCGTTAGCTCCGCCGGATTTCAGTGGGGTGCGGGTGTCCAGTGGACACCTCTGCGAAGCAGAAGCACCGACCGAACCGACAGGTGAGAAATTAGTTTTCACCCCCCACTGAAAGACGATGGTAAGAACTTTGTTCTTACAACCGCCGCCTTAGAGGCGGGGGACATCATACATTTATTATATCATGGTTTATGACATATGTCAATAACCCTTCCGATTATTTTATTAGATTTTTTTGCGATATATTCACTTCTTGACAAATAGTCAGCCCTAGTGGTATAATATTATGTGGATTAAATCAACCGAAAAGCAAATGCAGTTGCTTTAAAATTGGTATTCTCAAAAGGTATATCAAGGCTTAAGCGATAGGTATTTGCTATTTCTACAAAAATGGTGTATAATAAATATAAGAAATACACTGCCGATGTTGGAACAAAACGAAAACAAAAAAGGAGGAATCGGCATGAAGAAAATTTGTGAAGCTAAAACGCTAACGGGCGAAAGAGCCCTATTTAAATCCGAAAACTTAACCGTTTGCGACTGCATATTTGCTGATGGTGAATCACCACTTAAGGAAAGCTGTAATATTGATGTTATAGACTGCTTGTTTAAGTGGAAATATCCGCTTTGGTACTGCCACGATATTAATGTACGCAATTCAACATGGTTTGAAATGGCTCGTGCTGGCGTTTGGTATACTAATAATATAACAGTTAGCGACTCAGCCATTGAAGCTCCAAAAAATTTCAGGCGCTGCAAAGGATTACGGATTACTAATACCTCTATTCCTAATGCTGAAGAAACACTTTGGAGCTGCTCGGATGTTCAGCTTGAAAGGGTCATAGCTAAGGGAGATTATCTTGGCATGAACTGCGATAATATGACCATTGACGGTCTGACACTTTACGGAAATTACTGCTTTGACGGAGCTAAGAATGTGGTGATTAAGAACTCTAAGCTTATATCAAAGGATGCTTTTTGGAACAGCGAAGGCATCACTGTATATGACTCATATATTTCAGGTGAATATCTTGGCTGGAACGCTAAGAAGCTTACGCTTATAAACTGCACAGTAGAAAGCCTACAGGGAATGTGTTATATTGAGGATTTAGTTATGAAGGGCTGCAAGCTGATAAATACTACATTAGCATTTGAATATTCCTCAGTGGATGCAGATATTTTGGGCTCGATTGACAGCGTTATTAACCCAAAAAGCGGAAGAATATGCGCTGACTCGATCGATAAGCTTATTATGGACAGCAGTAAAATAGATCCCAAGCTAACCACCATAATCTGTAGGAATAACAACAATAAACCGAAAATCGGTATGACGGGATGAGGAAAATAGCATGAAATATGATTTTGATACACCCATTGACCGCTCAGGCACCTATTCTCTTAAGTGGGATGTTAAAGAAAACGAGCTTCCTATGTGGGTGGCTGACATGGACTTTAAGACCGCTCCACAAGTAATTGAAGCAATTGAAAAGCGTGCCGCACACGGAGTCTTTGGATATACTATTATTCCCGATGAATGGTACTCAGCTTATACAAGCTGGTGGCAAAGGCGACATGGACTTGAAATGGATAAAGCTCGACTTATATTCTGTACCGGTGTTGTTCCGGCAATTTCAAGCCTTGTGCGAAAGCTGACAACACCAGCCGAAAGGGTACTGATTCAAACTCCCGTTTACAATATTTTCTTTAACTCCATTGTAAATAATGGACGTCAGGTGCTGGAAGCTCCCTTGTCTTACAAAAACGGAAGCTATTCGATTGATTGGGATGACCTTGAGCTTAAGCTTTCAGATCCACAAACCACGCTTATGATTCTTTGCAATCCACACAATCCGATCGGGAAAATATGGGATAAACAGGAGCTTGCTAAAATAGGCGAGCTTTGCAAGCAAAACCATGTAACAGTGATTTCTGACGAAATTCATTGTGATCTTACAGATCCAGGCAAAGAATACGTACCCTTTGCAGGTGCAAGCGAAGCATGCAAAGAAATAAGCATAACCTGTATTGCTCCGACCAAGGCTTTTAACCTGGCTGGAATACAAACAGCTGCCGTATATGCGCCTAATCCCCGCCTTTACAACAAGGCTGTACGAACGCTGAACACCGATGAAATAGCTGAACCAAACGCATTTGCAATCAATGCGGCAATTGCCGCTTTTGACAATGGTGAGGACTGGCTTGACGAGCTGCGTGAGTATATCTATTCTAACAAGCTTGCAGTAAAGAGCTTTGTTGAAAAAAGCCTGCCTCAAATCACGCTTGTTCCAAGTGAAGCCACCTATCTGCTGTGGCTTGATTGCAGCAGTATCACCTTAGATGGTTCATCTCTTGCAGATTTTATTCGCCGTGAAACGGGACTGTTTTTATCCTCAGGAGAGCTATATGGAGACTGTGGAAAAAGCTTTTTACGACTAAACATAGCTTGTCCGAGATCTCGACTTGATGATGGACTTGACAGACTTTTAAAGGGCATAAAAAGTCTTACTGACAGCTAAAGCATTTTCACACACAGAAATTGCTTTTAGTAAAATTCTCTATTGACAACCTAGAGCAAAAGTTGTACAATGTATATAACCAAATAAAATATATTTGCGGTGATAAAAATGAACAGCAAAATAAAAATAAAAATCTGCGGACTTACAAACGAAAATGATATTCAGATTGTAAACCGCCTTGGTATTGACCTTGCGGGTTTTGTGCTTTTCTTTGAAAAGAGCAAAAGATATATCGAGCTATCACGTGCCACAGAGCTAAAAAACAAGCTGGATGGCATAAAAAGCGTAGCAGTAACAGTTTCTCCCACAGTTGAGCAAATAGCCATGATAGAAAATGCAGGATTTGACTACATTCAAATTCACGGCAGCTTAGACCGTGAGATCTATGAGGCTGTTAATATCCCGATTATACGAGCTTTTAATGTGACAAACACAAGCGAGCTTTCAGAGTGTGAAAGGCTCGACAAAATACACGCTTATGTTTTTGATGCAGCTAAGCCCGGTAGCGGCAAGACCTTTGATTGGAACACGCTTAGCGCTCTTGGACAAATGAGCAAGCCTATGATCCTATCGGGCGGCTTAAATCCCGATAATGTGACAGAAGCAATCAACACTGTACATCCATATGGTGTTGATGTAAGCTCAGGAGTAGAGCTCAAGGAGGGTGGCAAATCGTCAGAGCTATCCGAGCAGTTTGTTAAAAATGTACGTGCAATTGACATATAAAGGAGAAGCACCATCAATGTCAAACGAATCATTTATAGAATTTTCTAATGTAAGCAAAACATTTACAGTTGGCGAGGTAAGCATTGATGCGCTTAAGGATGTAAGCTTTTGCATAGAAAAAGGCGAAATAGCCGTGATTGTCGGAGCTTCAGGAGCGGGCAAGACCACTCTGTTAAACATTCTTGGCGGAATGGATTCCCCCACCTGCGGAAATGTTTTTATTGACAGCGAGAATATAGCTGAATTTAACAAAAAGCAGCTTACACGCTACCGCCGCCGAGATATAGGCTTTGTCTTTCAATTTTACAATTTGATACCAAATCTCACAGCACTTGAAAATGTTGAGCTTGCGGTACAAATCTGCAAGGATCACATGGAGCCCAAGAGTATTATAGAGGAGGTCGGACTTAAAGAGCGCAGTGACAGCTTTCCTGCTCAGCTCTCAGGGGGCGAGCAGCAGCGTGTTGCCATAGCCAGAGCGCTCGCTAAAAATCCGAAGCTTCTGCTCTGCGACGAGCCCACAGGCGCGCTTGACTATGTTACGGGAAAAAGCATCCTCAAGCTGCTTCAGGATATGGGCAAAAGCACAGGTATGACAATAGTAATAGTAACCCACAATTCTGCACTATGCTCAATGGCAGATCGTGTTATACGTGTAAAAAGCGGAAGGATTGAATCAATTGTTAAAAATGAAAATCCAATGTCGATAGATCTTATCGAATGGTAAAAGATGGCAGTCCTATCGTGCCGTCTAAGTATGCAAGTGTAGTATAACGGTCATTACTTCTGCTTCCCAAGCAGATCACGGGGGTTCGACTCCCCTCACTTGCTTTTTTCTGATTTTGTTGGAATCAGGAGCTGATTGCGTTTATCTGTCATACGATTTTGCCAAATGTCCTATTTACAAAGCTTCTCTTACCGTCCATCCGTCTTTATCTCGTGATATAAAGGCGAGTGGACGGTCTTTTACTATTTCGAGATACATTGTGTTTAGCCTCCTAGTCCGTTTAGTTCGTTTGGCTCGTTTAACTATTTTTAATGCGGATCAAGCTCTACAAGGTAAATTTAAACTTGCGTTTTACTTGTAGAAAACTTGTGTTTTTCCCAACTCTGCCCCAAAGTAACCATATTAACAGAAAGCACCCACACGGTATGTGTGAGTGCTGAAACGATTATTCAACAATTAGTTTTTATGCCGTTACTACTTTCCCAATTAAACTTTCTTCATTAGGTTTGCACACAATAGCAACTGACTTAGGTAAATCATAGACAATAAAACTTTTATAAGTGACACCATCTATTTTAACAGTATCAAACATGTCCTCGGGTGGTTCTCCATCCAATGCTAATAAGCGGGTATCGTTCAACTGTATTTCATCAATTATTTTTGCCATTGTTTTCGCCTCCTTCTTCGTAAAGCTTCAGTTGTTCCTTATAGTATGCCAAGAGCATCACCATATGTTGCCGCACTTGCGTTATTCAATTTAAGCCTTTCATTGAACTTTAGATCATCTCTGATAATTATAGCTCCATTTTTCTTTGCTTCTATAACCAAATTGTTAAATTAAGCTTCGCTTAGATAACGGTTTTCACTTGAATCGTTCTTGCCTTTTCTGTATGCTTTTATTGTACCACCTTTACGCTCACTTGTCAACCCTTCGCCTTCATAAACCTTCTCTCTGAAGTAATCCCTTTTAAGCGCCAACACCGAAAGTGTGAGTGCTCAGCCTGCTATTTTTGCAGGGGGGAATCCGTTTTGACCTAACCCAAAAAATGAAATTTCACTGAAAATTCAAGTTTTCTCTTGCAATGGAATGAGTTTCGTGTTATAATGATTGTATAGCGTAATAATTTACAGCATATGATAAATGCGAAAGAAAGTTGATTTATGAGTATTAACAAGCGAATATTTGGCAGAGCTCTTACGCTTAGAACACGAAAGAGCCGTGCCGGCGTTATGTCCTCTGCTGCTTTGTGTACAGCGATTGTCGGTGTGGGATTCGGCGCCTACTTTTTCTACAATCTTAACTACTCCCCGGGATGGCATACAAAGGATGAGGGAACCTACTATATTGTTAAATCGACGGGCGAAAAAGCCGTGGGGCTTAAGCTTATCTCAAACTCGACATATCTGTTTGATGAGGATGGCTATATTCTCACCGGATGGCAGGAATATGACGGAGACACCTACTACTTTGACGCATCCGGAGTTATGCAAAAGGGCATAATAAAGATTGATGGCGAGGAATATTACCTCTCAGACGAGTCGGGTATATTTAAGACGGGTCTTCAGGACTTTAACGGTGAGGAATATTATTTCAATGATCACGGCTTTCCTGACACAGGCTTTACAGAGGATGGCGGATATTACTATGATGAGTCCGGAAAGAGAATAAGCGGCTGGGCTAATATCAATGGAATTCAGTACTACTTCTATGAGTCAGGTGAAAATGAGGGACAGCTTGCAAAAGGATTTGTCGAAATTGATGGCAGCACCTACTACTTTGGTGCAGATGGACATATGACTACAGGTCTTACTACAATTGATGGAAAGACCTACGACTTTCAAGAAAACGGCAATATGTTCACAGGCTGGAGAAAAGACGGCGACAAATATATGTACGCCGATGAAAACGGCGTCTTTGCTCAAGGCTTTGTTCAGATCGGTGATAACACCTACTACTTTGATGAAAGCTTCTACATGGTTACAGGCTGGAACACGATCGGCGACTATATCTATCACTTTGACAGTGAAGGAATAATGACTACAGGCTGGTTTGACGATAACGGTCATACCTATTACTTTACAAGCGATGGTTCGGCAGCTAAGGGCTTTATAAAGCTTGGATATGAGTATTACTATTTTAACAAGAATAATCAGCTGCTTTACGGCTGGTTTGAAAGAGGCGAAAAGCTTTATCATTCGAATGATGACGGCGAGGTTACTCAGGGATTTTATGATAATGACGGTTTTGTCTACTTCTTTAATCAGGAAACTCATGAGGCAGCAACAGGGCTTACTAAAACCGTTGCCTATACCTCAACACAAAAAAGCAACATCAAGCAGCTAAAAACCGACCTTAAGATAATCGAAAAGGTACAAAAGGCACTCGATGAAAACGAGCTTGATGAGCTTCCTCTTAAAACAAGTGAGGAGAATAACGAGGAAAAGGTCGTAGACCTAGAAAAGCTTGGAATAACTCTGACCGAAAAGAATGAGGCTAGATTAAACGTAATTAAAGATACCTATTTCAATGAGGCTTCATACGAAAGCTATTTTCTTGAGGCATACAATAAAATCGGCGAAAGTATATTCTATCAGCATTACTTTGATGAAGAATGTATAATTCAAACAGGATGGGTAACTATATCAGGCTACAAATTCTACTTTGATCCTAAGACGGGTGAAAAGGTTTCGGGATGGAAGGATATCGACGGTGAGCGCTATTATTTCGGCGACTTTGGCGTATGCGCTGAGGGCACAGTGGTAATAGAGGGCGAGGAATACGAGCTTAATGATGACGGCTCGGTTGCATCAGGGCTTACCAAAACAGATGATGGAATAAGATATGCCGATGACACTGAATGGCTTACTGAAGCCTTTAAGACGGATGGCGGCGATATCTACTACTTTGACAGTGAAGGCTATGCTGTTAAAGGCTGGCAGGAAATTGATGACAAGCTATACTACTTCAATAAAAGCTGCATTCTATCACTTGGTATTCACAAAAGGGATGGCACCGTTTACTACATTACAGCTGACGGAGCGGTAACAAACACATGGATAAATACCGATGATGCCACATATTTTATGACAGACAGCGGAGCAGCAGCTACAGGCTGGTATGAGGTTGACGGCATAACCTACTACTTTGACTCGGACGGTGTAATGCAAACCGGATGGACCGAGATAGATGGCAAGCGCTATTATCTACAGGATGGCACAATGCTGCGTGGTCCGTTTACGCTTGATGGCAAATACTATGTCATAGGTGATTCAGGATACGTAAAGGAAGGCTGGGCTACCTGGAATTCTCAAAGATATTATACCAACAAAAATGGTGTGGCTATCACAGACAGAACCAAAACCATTGATGGAGTTGTATATGACTTTGACAGCGAGGGTGTCGCAACAGCTTTGGAATAAAACAAAAGCAACGACCACAGGGTATTTTCCCTTGTGGTCGTTTTTCTTTATCCTAATCCTACTATTTTGTTTTGCTACATCGAGATGTTAAACACCACAAGTGCAATGTTAAAGAACACAAGCGTTGTGGATGCATCAACAATCGTTGATATTAGCGGTGCCGCCATAAGTGCGGGGTCTAGGTGAACAGCCTTTGCTGCCATAGGAAGTATACAGCCTATAAGCTTTGACATTATTACCGCTGCAACTATTGCAAGGCTAACACATATCGCAAGTCGCATTTGGTCTACTGTTGGATCGTTATAGTACTGAATGTAAATCCTAAAGAAGTTTACAGTTCCTAGAATTACACTTACAAGCAGAGAGATTCTAAATTCCTTAAACATAACCTTGAAGAAATCCTTCAGCTGAATTTCGCCAAGGCTCATCGCTCTTATTACTATAGTCGAAGCCTGTGAGCCGCAATTTCCTCCTGTGCCGGTAAGCGTAGGAATTGACGCTACAAGCAGTGGGACTGCTGCAAATGCTGCCTCGTAATGACCAATTATTACACTGGATACGGTTGATGAAAGCATCAGAACCAACAGCCATACTATACGGTTTTTGGCATGTGTAAAAACGCTCGTTTTAAAATAGCTCTCTTCACTGGGAGAAACAGCTGCCATATGTGCGATATCCTCAGTAGCCTCTTCCTCTACTACGTCCATAGCGTCGTCGAAGGTTACAATACCGACAATACGGTTTTCGTTATCTACAACAGGCAGCGCAACATAGTCATATTTTGCAAACATTGCCGCTACATTTTCCTGGTCCTCGGTGGTCAGGGCGGTTATGACGTCTGTATCCATTATATCGCCGACAATTTCGTCATCATCCGCTGTTAAAAGGTCTAAAATCGAGAGTACGCCCAAAAGCCTTCGGTGCTGTGAGGTTACATATATTGTGTAAACCGTTTCCTTTACCATACCTAGGCTGCGTATTTTCTCTAGTGTATCCTTTACGGTCATTTCCTTAAAAACATAGACGTACTCGGTGGTCATGATAGATCCCGCACTGTCCTCGGGATATTTTAGTATCATGTTTATAAGCCGCCTAGACTGACTATCAGACGCATGTAGGATACGCTGTACAACGTTTGCGGGCATCTCCTCGATTAGATCTACAGTATCATCGATAAAAAGATTATCAACAACGTCCTCAAGCTCGGTATCGGTGAAGGAGTTTATAAGCAGCTCCTTCATATCCGAATCCATGTGAGTGAAAACCTCTGCCGCCGTATCCTTCGGAAGAAGCCTGAAAAGCAGAGAAATATCCTTAGCATCTACCTCTTGATTGTCATGAAAGCCCTGAATCAAATCGGCGATATCCGCCTCCTCAAGGTGCGAAAAAATATCCTTGACTCTCTTAAAGTCGCGCTCCTCGACCGCTTGACGCACAATCTCGTACATAAGCATGCCTCTCCTTTCCCACTTATAGTTTATAGCTATGCTGTAACATCAGCCACCTTTATCGGCATCAGCGAGAATAAATCGTTAGGATTCATCTCGACCTGGCAGCCCACTCTGCCGCCGCTAAAATATATTTTGTCACAAATCGTGACCGTTTCATCAATCACGGTAACGAATTTTGTCTTCATACCAATCGGTGAGCATCCACCGTGAACATATCCAGTAAGAGGAAGCAGCTCCTTGCTCTTTAGCATACTAACCGATTTCTCACCTACAGCCCTGGCTGCCTTCTTTAGGTCAAGCTCCTCGGCTACAGGAATCATAAAAACATAATGCTCTCCCGACTTAGCCTCGGTTACAAGCGTTTTGAATACACATTCGCCCGGCTCACCTAAAAGCCGTGCTACCTCGACTCCCGCTACAGCAGAGCCGTCATAGGTATGCTCAGTGTAGCTGATTTTTGCCTGATCCAGTATACGCATAACATTAGTCTTTTGCTTCTTTGACATGCTCCTCTCTCCCTTATTTTTTTATCATTATTGAACGCTTGCGGGCAATCCATTTACGCTTACATTTTCATCAAGTGTAATCACCAAGCATTTTTTGCCACCGAGTGTCTGCATTTGTACCTTATCAGCACTGTCTTTACCGATATTAACGGTTATTCCCTCGACCTCTACCACCGTTTTTCTGTCGATTAAATTTGTCGCCGTTAGCGGCTTATTTTCAGTAGCATTCTCATAAACATTCGGCAAATATTCAAGCTTTTCCTGTGACACTCCCGATTCCCAAAGAATTGATGAAAGCTTTTTTGCATCTACCCTTGCGGGCTCAGTTTCGTTGGAATATGAATCGACATAGTCGCAAAGCTTATCATTTACTGAAGTGATGGTTTCGAGGTCAAGCTCGTCGCCTACCACATTACTCAAAATCTTGTGGAAGGTTTCCCGCTCGGAATTTGCCGTCATTACAAACTCACATCCCAAAAAATCCTCGACAAAGGATACATTCGGCTTTTTGTATGTTTTTGTGTAATACATCACCGAATTTACATCAGGCGCACGATCTGAAAAGACCGGATATAAAAATCCATCACTCGGCACACCTACAATTCTGTCAGAGGTTGCCTTCTTTTCAATCTTCCCATCATCGCTAAACACTAGTCCGTCAATTCTAAGCTCAACAGGACAAATCGCAGCTATGATAAAGCTATAATCCATCTCGCTGTCATCCTCAAAATCATCATTGCGATTTTTCTTGAGAACTGAATATGTACACTGTGCCGCAAACACAGCATAGGTTGAAATATATTCCATTTTTTGAGCAATGCGCTCAAGAAAAGCATCACAAAGCTCATCATCAGAAAGCTTACTTACAAGCAGCCTATGTAAAAATTCCTGAGAGCCGCCCTCATCATACTCTTCCTTCGGAAAAGCATATTCACGAAGATTTTTGCCGAGCGTTCCTGAAAGCGTCTTTTTGAGATTTTCCATAATAAGCTCTGCTTCATCAGACGGCAGGAGATTGTAAAGACTTACATCCTTATAGACGATTTTCTTCTCAGCATCTATAAATGCAGATAGCACCTTACCCACGCTAAAAAAACCGCTGTCGGTCGTGAAATTTTTCTTAATCTCCGCAATTTCCTTTTTATTCATTGTATTTTCTAACCTTTCTATGGGTTAAGTGAGCTTGTCCACTTAACTAAATTATTGTAGCACATTATGCACAATTTTTCAAGCTTTTTTTCGTAAACATTGTAAAAAGCATATAAAAAGCGCATCGCAAAAAACGATGCGCTCTGATACGTCAACCGATCAAACTGTGTGCACCTTAGCTTCGGCGTCGGCATGTGCGCCGTCTACACCGTACTTTTTATCACGTCTTTTTTCAAAGAACTTAGGTGCAACCTTCGGGAACATCGCATATGTGAGGACATCCTCTTCCTGCTCAATCCACTCAGCACATTCCTCTCTTAGCTTGTCAAGCTCCGGCTCAAGCAAATCTGCGGGACGACAGGTTATCGGCTCCTCGCCCTTTAAAATCATCTTCTGGAACTCGGGATCTATCGGTACAGGAGTCTTGCCGTACTCACCCTTTACAACGCCCTTAAACTCACTAGTAACCGTCTTGTAGCGCTCGCCCATAATTACATTAAATACAGCCTGTGTGCCGACAATCTGTGAGGTCGGGGTAACAAGCGGAGGGTAGCCCGCATCCTTTCTTACACGTGGAACCTCTGCCAAAACGTCGTTTAGCTGATCCTCCTTGCCAGCCTGCTTAAGCTGAGAGAGAAGATTTGAGAGCATTCCGCCAGGAACCTGATAAATAAGTGCATTTGCATCTGTTGCAAGCATCTTGGGATCTAGCAGACCGTTGTCAAGATACTTTTGTCTTAATCCCATAAAGTATTCTCTAATCTCGCCTAGCTTAACAAGGTCAAGTCCAGTATCATATTCTGTACCCTGGAATGCCGCAACTATCGACTCGGTAGGCGCATGAGATGTACCCAGTGCAAGCGGCGACATAGCGGTATCAACAACGTCAACTCCAGCCTCTACAGCCTTCATGATGCACATTGATGCAAGTCCGGTGGTGTAGTGGGTATGAAGCTGAATCGGTATGTTTACAGCCTTTTTGAGCTCTGCGACAAGTGAGCTTGCCTCATATGGAGTAAGCAAAGCAGCCATATCCTTAATGCATATAGAGTCAGCACCAAGCGACTCAATCTCTTTAGCATAATTTACATAATACTCGTGAGTGAAAACCTCTCCTAGCGTATACGAGATAGCAATCTGAGCATGACCGCCCTCCTTCTTTGCCGCCTTAACGGCAGTTTCAAGGTTGCGTATGTCATTTAGCGCATCAAATATACGTATAATATCAATACCATTGGCAATTGACTTTTGTACAAAATACTCAACACAGTCGTCCGCATAATGGCGGTATCCGAGCATATTTTGTCCTCTAAAAAGCATCTGCAGCTTTGTGTTGGGCATTTCACGTCTTATAACGCGCAGTCTTTCCCATGGATCTTCGTCTAAGAAACGTATACATGAATCAAACGTAGCTCCGCCCCAGACCTCAGCAGAATAGAAACCAATCTTATCCATTTCTGATAGTATAGGCTTCATCTCGTCGAGCGACATTCTTGTGGCAATGAGCGACTGATGAGCGTCACGCAGTACCGTTTCGGTAATTTTTAGCTTGCCCATTTATATCAATCCTTTCAAGCGTATTTATTCGGATTCTTAGCCAATAACGCAGACAACTGCGCCTGTTTCTACTGTTGAACCCTTTGTTACGTCAATGCTCAAAATCTTGCCGTCGCGGGGAGCGTTGATGTCGTTTTCCATCTTCATAGCTTCCAAAATAACAAGTGCCTGTCCCGACTTAACGGTGTCGCCTACTGCCACCTTGATATCAAGGATTGTTCCGGGCATAGGTACCGTTACCTTTGTGCCGTCAACTGCGCTTGCTGCGGGAGCTGCTGCCTTGGGTGCGGCTTTAGGTGCGGCTGCGGGAGCTGAAGTAGATGCTGCAGGAGCAGCGCCCTCGCCTACCTCTTCAACCTCTACGTCATAAGCTGTGCCATTTACTGTGATATTGTATCTTTTCATAATATTTACCACCTATCTGTATTTGTCATAAAAGCTTTTGTCATTAAAGCTGTATGTTACTGTGCTTTTTGGGAAGACGAGAAATTCTCTTGCCTGCCATGATTTCGATTGCATCAGAAAGTGTCTGTCTTAGCTGTGAGCTTGTCACTACTCCGTCAATACAGCCAGAAGCCGCTACGCTGTAGGGACTCCCCTCTTCAGTAGAATATCTTGCCGCCAGCTCAAGTCTCTTGCTTGATGCGTCCTCAACGCCCTTAAGCTCGTCATGATAGAAGAACTCGGCTGCTGTAATCGGATTTAGAGGAGTTATAACAGCCTTATCAAGCGCATAAACCAAATCCGCATTTGCGCCCTTGCCTGCAAGGGTAATAAACGCCGCTCCGTAAGCCTTTCCGACTACTGCCGAAATCTTTATTGTAGTAGCCTCCGCATAAGCGTGAGCAAGCTTTGCCATGCTCTTTACCGCTCCTGCAGCCTCCGTTTCGGTGCTGCCTTCAAATCCTTCAGTATCAGCAAGTGTTATAACAGGAATTGCAAACGAATCGCAGAATCTTACAAATCTTGCAATTTTAGAGCAGTCACATGCCGTAAGCTTATCGCTTGTCTTGTTTGTAGCAACAACTCCGACTGTTGCACCCGAAAGTGTAGCAAGCGCCGTAAAGCTCGCTTTGCCGAAATCGCCATAAAGCTCGGTTACGCTTTGAGCATCAAAAACTCCTTCAACAAGCTCCTTCGCAGCTGTACCTACATTACCGCTAGGTGCCTCGTATTCGTACATTGGTACGGGAGAGAGATTGTTAGGAGGAAGCATAGCCAAAATCTTCTTGGCAGCCTTAATTGCATCCTCATCGGTTTTTTCACAAATTGCGGCTGTGCCGTTCTTTATAGCATTCTCGCTTGACGAGCCAACACCAGCATTAGGTGTGCAGTAAAGCTCTGCGTCTTCTGTTATGATTGTAAAATCAGCAGACTCTGCAAGAAGCGCCGATGTGCCTGAGCATACTCCAGCTACAATTGAAATCTGGGGAACAACTCCCGAAAGATTCGACATCCACATGAGCAGCTCGCCATACGCAGAAAGAGCCTCACAGCCATCAGTAAGATCCGCACCGCAGGAATCATAAATACCTACCAGCGGAACACCGGTCTTTGCCGCAAGGTCATAAATCTTCACAATCTTATCAGCCTGCACCTTGTTGAGTGCGCCTTTATTCACCGAAACGTCCTGTGAAAACGCATAGCAAGGATTTCCATCGACATATCCAAACGCAGTGACAACTCCGCAAAGGCTATCTCCCTTTGCCGCAAAAGCGTCCAGCTCGGTGTATGTGCCTTCGTCAAAAAGATATGTTAATCTTGTTTTTGCCTGACTTTCAGCCGCAACAGCAGCCTTAAGCTCAGCAGCATTTGACTTTATTTGAGCCATATCATTTCCTCCATTCAAGAAAATTAGTCCTATACATCTATTATACAATATTTATTGTGATTTATCAAGAGTCATTTTTGAAATGCAAATATCTTTTAAGATTCATTTCATCATTTTTAACATTTTCTCAATAACTTAATGCTTGCCTTTAGGGTTATTCCTGCTCTCATACTCATTCCTTGCCTGAGACTTCGCAATAGCATTTCTTAACGCGCGCAGCTCCTCAGGCTTGAGGTCACGCCATGTGCCGGGCTTTAGCATTCCGAGCTTTACAGGTCCTATTGACGTTCGCTTAAGCCTCGCAACCTCTAATCCCACAGCCTCGCACATCTTTCTTACCTGACGATTTCTGCCCTCGGTTATCGTCATCTGAAGCACTACGCGTCCCGGCTTTTTGTCAAGTACAAGTACTGTGCAAGGTAGCGTCTTTTTTCCATCAATAACCACGCCCTCAGAAAGCTCAACAAGCTTATCATCATTTATATCAGGTCGCACCGTCACTCTGTAGGTTTTTGAAATATGCTTTGACGGGTGCATTATATCATTGGCAAACTTTCCGTCATTTGTAAACAACAAGAGACCCTCGGAATTTTTATCCAAGCGTCCAATCGGGTAAACACGCTCGTTTACTCCATCCAAAAGCTGTGTTACGTTCTTTCGATCCAGCTCGTCCTTCATAGTAGTTACATATCCACGAGGCTTGTTGAGCATTATGTAGCGATAGCTTTTCTTGCGCTCTACAACAAGGTTTTCTCCGTCAATGCTAATGATATCCTTGATAGGATCTGCCTTGTCGCCAAGCGTGCAGTCTCTTCCATTCACCTTGACCTTGCCATCAGCAATAAGCTGCTCAGCCTTTCTCCTTGAGCAGTAGCCTGCATCCGAAATAATCTTTTGAATCCTTACCTTTTCCATATAATCACATTTCCTTTCAATTCCGACTCCCGTCGGTATGTAAGAGCAGAAGCCCTTCGCCCTGCCCATGCGTGTCCTTATTTATCCCACTTTCTCTAAAAGCAAATCAAGACGCTGCAACGCCTTTTGCCATGTGCTTAAGCGAATATCCTTTGTATCTATATCCTCGCAAGCTAAAATATCCTGCTGCGCTATAAGCTCACCATCGTAATAGCACTTAACAAGCCCTACTTTATCACCAGATTTAATCGGTGCAAAAACAAAAGGTTTTTTTGTCACCACTATCTCAATATGCTCCTTAGCATCCTCAGGAAGCTTAAGGGTCTTGCTTTCACTTTCGGCAATTATGCTTTCCTTCGTGCCGCCCGCTACGCTTATCCTGTATTGATTTCCCGCAAGCGTATAGTCGCTCATCTTCTCAAAGCACTCGTTATAAAGCTGCTCATGGTCATACCAATCGTCAGGATCGTTTAGCGTCACACAAATAAGCCTTGCGCCGTCACGCTCGCACGCCGAAACCAAGCATCTTTTCGCCTTGTCGGTAAAGCCTGTCTTTATGCCGATAATTCCATCGACATTATCAAGCAGCTTGTTGGTGTTTGTAAGCCAGCGGTCATATGGCGGATTTCCATACGAAAGCTTGATGTATTTCTGTGAGCATATGGCGACAAAATCCTCATTCTCTAAAGCCTGAGCTGCCAGCCTTGCCATATCGTAGGCAGTCGAATAATGCTCATCCGTATCGTCATCAAGTCCTGACGGAGTCACAAAATGGGTATCGCTTAAGCCCATTTGCTGTGCCCTATCGTTCATGAGCTTTACAAATTCGTCTATACTTCCCGCTACTCTGACCGCCGTCGCATTAGCCGCATCGTTGCCACTTGGCAAAAGCATTCCACAAACAAGCGCACGCAGTGAAACGGTATCTCCCTCTTGTAGCCCCATCGACGAGCCCTCAACCTTTATAGCTTCACTGTCAACAATAAACTGCTCGTCAAGATTTCCGCTTTCAAGCGCAATAAGTGCCGACATAATCTTAGTTGTGCTCGCCATCGGCAGACGTTCGTAAGCATTTTGCTCATACAGAACCTCACCGCTTAGCGCATCAATCACAATTGCAGACTTAGCTGAGCTGCTCGCTGCTCCTGCCGAAATACCTCTTGATGCAAGCAGCATCGTCATCATCATGCAAACCATCGTGCCGATAAATGTTAGTCCGTTTCTCTTCATTCTCACCGCACACTCCTTTTGCATTAGAGTATGCAGATTGCTCGCTTAAATTCGCAAAACAGAGGTGAAAATTATTCCTCTTCGTCAGCATCACCAGACTGGGTTTTTTTGTCAATGAAATCTATAATTTTATCAACCACCTCAGGTACGGTATTTACAACAGCATTTTGATATGGTGTTGTGTTCGTCATTTGCAAAAGCTTTGTTTCACCATTTCTGATTACAATAAATGCCATAGGCGAAATGGTAACGCCTGCTCCTGAGCCACCGCCAAAACCATTTTTTTCTGCTCCCAAATCCGAGCCGCCTGACGCTAAACCAAACGACACCTTTGAAACAGGTATAATCGTTGTGCCGTCACTGGTTTCTATCGGATTTCCAATGATGGTCTGTGAATCGGATAGCTCCTTCACCTTATCCATAGCGGACTTTACCAGAGCCTCAAGCTTTGAACCTTCATTCATATTTTTTCTTCCTTTCACGGCTGTGCGCCGACTATATTTTTACCCTCGACGATTTCTTTATTCTTCTGCCCATCGCTGTGTCTTATCAAAAGAAAATTTATACCAAAGCACACCGCAATAGCTATTAACGCAGACGGACGCAGTCTAACGCTTATCTTGCCCTCACCGTCTACAGTGTTTTCGGTAAATATGCAATTCACATCACATTTTTTTACCTTTACAGTAAAAATGCCAGACATCAGACTAAGTATATTTGCAGCTGCTCCCTGCACCATTCCGTAATAAATTGCCGCCTCGTGAGCGTCCTCACGTCCTACCCTTATATTTACATCATCAACGGATATGCGCACCGATTTGAGCAGCTTTTTAAAATACCTCCATGTTGTGGGAATATATGGCTTGTACTTTTGATAAGTCTTTTTCAATCCGTCAATCCTAGCCCTCAATCCATCACTTTTCTTTTGTGACTTAGGCTCTTCCTTTTTCTCTTCCTTATTGTCTGCTTTTTTTTGAAATTTATTTTTCTTTTCTTCTTCATGCAAAAGCTTGTCCTCATGCTCCTTAGACAGCCCATGCATAAGCTCGTCATCGCTTATCTCGTCAGATTTATTTTTTTGTTGCTTGTTCTCTTCACGTTTAGCCTTGCCGCTTTTTTTCTTTGCTTTACCCTTTGATTTTGAACCCTTGCCGGATTTTTTTTGTCGAGGATAAAGCTTAATCCCCAAAAAGCTTGCATTTATCTTTAACCCATCATCACTTAAGCTTATATTTGCCGTTACGCTAAAGTGGAGCAGAATAACAATAAGTGCGATAATGCACAGTATAACAATTAAAACAACTATTGTATTCAGCCCCCTTTACCTATATTCACTAACGCCGCTTACGACTCATCCTTGTCCTGCTCCTGTGTATCCTCAAAGCTTAGCTGCTCGGTTCGTTCAGGAAGCTCCGGCAGATCCTTTATCGACTCAAGTCCAAAGGCTCTTAAAAAGTTATCTGTCGTCTTGTATGCAACAGGACGTCCCGGCAGATTTAGCCTTCCCGTTTCACAAAGTAAATCCTTTTCCACAAGCGAATTAACAACGCTTGAAGAATCGACTCCCCTTACATGCTCGATAAAAGACTTTGTTACAGGCTGATTGTATGCCGCTATAGTTAAAACCTCCATTGCTGCAGGTGAAAGCGTTGCGTTCTTTTTTATCTCAAGTGCTGTCTTTACGCACTGTGAATGCTCACGCTTTACCGCAAGCTGAAAGGCATTTTCAAGTCGCAAAAGCTCAATGCCGCTTTCACTCGAAGCATATCGCTCAGTCAGCATCTCAGCTGCGCCAAGAAGCTCGTCCCTTGGAACAAAGAGTGCAGAGCAAAGCTTTTCTATTGACATCGGATCTCCGCTTGCAAAAAGCACCGCTTCAACCTGCGCCGCAAGACTAACCAGATCCATTACAATCTCTCCCTTCCAAAGCTCCAGCAGTTGCCAAAATCAAGTGCATATCCCCAATGACAGCGCATAGAAAATCTATTTATCTTGACTATATTTACACAGTCATCATCTAATTCAATTGATTCGGTCGTATCATCAAAATAGTCCTGCTCATCATCACAGCAATCCTCATTGCGCTTGGTCATAACAGGTGCAACGGCTGCTACCGCCGCTAAATAGCTGTGACCCTTCGCCTCAAGTGCATATTTCGAAACAGGCTTATTGCGGCGTTCATTGTCAAAGCCTCTATCAGCCTCATCTGATACATCTTGCATAACGGCTTCATTGCCATCTGATTCAGCCTCATCGTTTTGCTCTAACCTTTTGGCAGTGGCTCTTGCACCATGCCTTCTCGGAGTATCACGGTTAAATCTAATCTCTGAATTATCATCGCTCAGATAAATTCTTCCAGACTTTGTAAGCTCAAGCACCGCTAAAAATGTCGCCACCCTAGCTGATTTGTCACTCACTCCATCATAAAGCTCATCCATACTACAGATTCCTGTCTTGTAGAGCTTTTTTAGTACAAAAACAATCTTTGATGTGACAGTGACAATTCGCTTTGAGACTATCGGTGAAAACTGCTCGGCCCGAATCGGCGTTAGCCGCCTTGCCTTTGCCGTCATACCCATATAAGCATTTACCAGCATTTCGGGATCCATCTTACCCGTAAAGGTCTTGTTTATCGGCAGCCTTTCGGGAGGACGAACAAACACATCGCCATACACGCTTAGCTCTTTTAATCTATTTGCTGCCGCCTTACAAGCTGCATATTCGATAAGCTCGCCCTCAAGCTCCTTTTTCATCTCCTGAGCTTCCTGAGCTTGAGGCAATAGCGAACAGGTCTTTATATACACAAGCCTTGCCGCCATGGCAAGAAAATCGCCCGCATCATCATAGTCACATTCCTCGATGCTATTCATATACTCCATATACTGATCAAGGAGTATTGCTATTTCAATGTCGTAAATATCAAGCTTGTGCTTTGACACAAGAGTAAGCAGAAGATCAAGCGGTCCTTCAAAGGTCTCAAGCTTAAATGATATAGCACCCATACATTACACCAACGCCTTGCCAATTAAATCAACAAAGAAAGTGATTTTATCTATTAGCCAAAACATTCCATTCTGAATATAGCCCAAGGGAGTGTCTAATACTCCCGAAATTATAAGCAGCATAAAAACAATGCTTATCTGTCGCTGATAGCGATACATAAATCCGTCCCATTTATTTCCGGCAAAATAGCTTACTATTTTAGATCCATCAAGCGGCGGGATAGGAATAAGATTAAACACTGCAAGTCCTAGGTTTACCACCGTAAAATAATACATAATAAAAGCAAGCCAATAGAGCGTTTGGGACAGGCTTGAAATATAAGCATACCAAAAAATCTTATAAATAATCATGCCGCCGGTACCAACAATCAGATTTGAAAGAGGTCCCGCCGCAGCACAAAGTGCATTGCCCTTGCGATATTCCCTGAAATTTCGTGGATTTATCTGAACTGGCTTGCCCCAACCAAATCCAGCAAAAAGCAAGCATATTGCTCCGATAATGTCTATATGTGCTACAGGATTAAGAGTAAGCCTTCCCTGATATCTTGGCGTATCATCTCCGAGCTTTACCGCCGACCAAGCGTGTGCATACTCATGAATCGGCACCACTAAAAATATAATCATTATTCTTACGCCAAACTGAATAATTGTATCATAACTAAGTCCCGACCTAAGTAACGAGGCTGTAACTGATTCCATAAAATCTTTCCTTTCATTAATTCGTCATGCTGTCGTGTCTTTTTCTTTTGTATATACAAACACCTATACAGTATTATTATACACCATTTCAAACAGGATTTCAACCAAAAAAGCAAAAATTTCATTTGAATTTCATGATATTTTGTCATCTAAGATCAATTCACCAAAAATTAATATCTTTTTTCAAAAAAGACTTGCATTTTCTTTTCAAGTGTGCTATAATATTATTTGTTGTAATGGCTTGCGCACTTAAGCTTGCGTTTTTACATCTACTAAAAATTAAAGCGATTGCGCATTTTAAGAAGGAGGTGCGTTGTAATGGCAAAGTGTCAGTATTGCGGAAAGCAGATTTCTTATGGTATTAAGGTATCTCACTCGCACAGAAGAACCAACAGAAGCTGGAAGCCCAACGTCAAGAGAGTTAAGGCAATAGTCAACGGAACTCCCTGTCATGTTTATGCTTGTACAAGATGCATACGTTCAGGTAAGGTTGAAAGAGCTTAAGCTTTTGTTTGATTGCTAGACCGCTAAAAGGCGGTCTTTTTCTTTTCCCATAATACAACGAAAAGCCGCTTTGCGTTAGTGCAAAGCGGCTTGATTCTTTATACTACAGCGTAGGCTCGTCGTCTATCAATCGCATCAGGCGGTGAGAATAGCTCAGGCGAATCGGTTTGAGCATCATCCGGCTGCGTATTGCTGTCAAAGCCCTCCTCTACCTTGTTTATTATGTCATAGTAGATTATAGAGTTTGAAACCTCTATTCGCTCGGCAGCGTAGTTATATCGCTCCTCTATGTACTCATCATCGACAATTCCGTCATCCGTTCGTGCCTCTGCATTTGCCTCAGAGTATTCGCTCTCTGAACACTTATACAGTCCCTCCTCATCATCTGAATAGAGCGGCACGGGATCATCCTTATACTCTTGATTACAGGATGCATATTTTGCCACATTGTCATAATCGGTCAGATCAAAATAGGTGTCCCTTTGACTATCATAGTAAACGGTATCGGTGACAAAATTTCCGTTCGGGAAGATAACTATATTTTCCTCGTCCTCGCCAATCGAGAAGATATCATGACCCAGCGCATACTCGTTCGTGAATCCGAACATATTTCCAAGCGTAGGCTGAACATCGTACATTCCCATTACCTTTGTGATCTCTTGAGGCTCGTATCCGCCGTCCTTAGACCAGATGATTAACGGAACCTTGCGATTTACGTTGTAATAAAACTCATTTATCGGTATATATCCATCGTCATCCTCAGTATGTGTTTCGTCGGTGAAGGGATTGTAGTTGTAGTAGTATTCGTACTCCTCCTCCTTGATTTTAGCGTCGTGATCTCCGTAGATTACAAGCACTGTGTTATCAAGAAGTCCCTCCTCATCCAAATCATCTATAAGCTGACCTAGCGCCTCATCGGCATAGTGCACCGACTTAAAATAGCTTCCAAGCTTAGTTCCCTCAAGAAAATCTCTGGTGACTTCCTCATACATTCCGGTTTCAGCATTGTACTGCTTGTAGGTAAAGCTTACATCATACTCATACCCATCAAGGTTTTCAATATCAGTAAACGGTGTGTGATTTGTAAGCATTATAAGCGTGCCATAAAAGCTGCCGTATTCCTCGGCTATTTCTTTAATCTTAGGCACAGACTGCCTAAAGAATGATTTATCCGAAAGTCCTAAGCCTACTGTCTCGTCTATATCATAATCGGTGGTATAGTTATAAAGCCTGTCATATCCAAGTGAGCTATGCAGGTTAAGACGATTCCAGTAGGAGCCATTATTTCCGTGCATACTAAAAACATAGTAGCCCATGTTCTTAAACGCCTTTTGGATGCTGTTGTAATTTCTGTCCCAATAGTTAATTGCGACAGTTCCGCTTGATGCGGGCATAAGTGAGGTTGAGAATGTAAACTCACTGTCTGAGCTTGTTCCTACGCTTTCCTGTGCATAGAAGTTTGAAAAATACAGTCCTTCAGATGCAAGCTTGTTAAGATTAGGTGTCAGCTCCTCACCGTTTATGTAGGTGTCCATTGTAAACTGCTGAATGCTCTCTGCGTGAATTACAAGTACATTCTTTCCCTCAAAAATACCTGTGTACTCATTTTCCTCACCGTCATTTTCCTCATTGACAACAGAAACCTCAGCATCACTGTCCGTCTTAGATTCAAAGAATTCATCAAACGTTTCCTTGCCCTCCTCATAGTCAAAAATCATGTTGAGCTTAGCATGAAGCGAGGACACGGTATCGCTTATTTGATAAACATACAAGCCAAAGCTGCTTAATGAAGACTCACGGTTCCACTGCTTAACAAGCCTTGAAAGATCCGTTGTTGTGACCATAGTCGAGAAAAACAATCCACAAACAAGCGCTACACCAAGTGCCGAGCCTGCGTACTTTCCTAAGCTAGATCTCGGCTGCTTTTGCTTCATATAGCCCTTTTCATGCTTTGACTTGACCAAAACATACGTCACAATCATAGCTACAATAGGCCACAAAAGTATAAAGTCCTTTGCCTCAAGAATGTTCTCGGTTACGGCATCTATTACTCCTCCGAGCTGTGAGGCGGTTGACAAAAGAGATACCGACAAAAACGACTTGTAATTTGTATAGTAAATGGAATTTCCCATCGCCAAAATCGAAAAGACAACCGTCCATATCATCAGGTATACATATCTGCTCTTTTGCTTTCTGAATAAAAATCCAAATACACCTATAATCGTGACAGCAACTATGTCCGCAAGCATAGGTTTTATTATCGCCAAAGCAATATCGGATGCAGATGATGAATCGCCAAATTGAACAGTAAATCCGCGAAGTATCAGTGAATTTATCACAAGTGAAATTACAAATACCAAATACAGCGAATTGTTTACTAAAAATTCACAGAAGGATGTCACAAATGGTATGCGCTTTTTTTCCTTCTTGTCTGTAGTCTTATCATCGTTCTCATTTGTCTCGTTAGCCTCTGTCTGTGTCACAGGCTCCTGTGGGCTTTCTATTTTCTCTTTTTTCTTCTTTTTTGTCTTAGCTTCTTTTTTCTTTACCTGTCCCTCATCGGCTGCAGCGGGTTTACTCTGATTTACCTTTTCGGGAGTCTGCTGCTTAACGCCGTTTCCCTTATCATTATTTTCCGTTACAGATTTCAAAACGTATTCTCCTTTACAAATGCCTAATTTAATGCAGGCGGTATGCTTAAAATGCAAATTTAAATTTACGTCTAACACCTATTTTACTACATTTCTTAAAAAAGGTCAAGTTTTTTGTTTGCTTTTTCAGATTCATTTCACATATGACATAGTTTATTAATAAAAAAAGGCATCGCAAACGTTTGCGACGCCTCTTTAAAAAATCATTACTGTTTATTACATTTCATCCAGCTTCTTGGTGATAATTTCCTTCATCATTGCTGGATTTGCCTTGCCCTTAGATGCCTTCATACACTGTCCAACAATAAATCCTAAAGCGTTAGTTTTTCCGTTTTTAAAGTCATTAACACTCTTTTCATTTGCTGCAAGCACCTCGTCAGCAATCCTTTCAAGTGCCGCTGTATCTGAAACCTGCGCAAGTCCAAGCTCGCTTATAATATCCTTAACAGGCTTGTCCTGCTCAAGCAGTACAGCAAAGACCTTCTTTCCTCCTGCATTTGAGATGGTCTTTTTATCTATAGCATCCACTAGCTCGATAAGCTTGTCTGCTGTAATTCTCGTCTCGTCAACCGTCTTACCCGTGTCGTTTAAGTACTTCACCAAATCTCCTACTATCCACGAAATGTAAGACTTCGGTGCGCCACTTCCCTTTTCCATACACTCGTCAAACAGTCCCGCAAGCTCAACCGACTCGGATACAAATGTCGCCTCCTTTAGCGTAATGCCATACTCACGCACATATCTTAAAAGCTTAGCATTTGGAAGCTCTGGAATCTGCGTCTTTAGCTCGTCAATTCTGCTCTGCTCGACAACAATTGTAAGCAGGTCGGGCTCAGGAAAATAGCGATAATCCTGTGCATCCTCTTTAGATCTCATCGAAACGCTCTCGCCCTTTACATCATCCCAACGACGAGTTTCCTGCGTTATAGTGCCGCCTGCCTCAAGCACCTCAATCTGACGATTTATTTCATAGTCAATTCCTCTTACCGCCGCCGAAAAGCTGTTTACATTCTTCATCTCGGTTCTTGTGCCAAGCGGCTCGCCTGGCTTGTGAACAGATACGTTTACATCGCAGCGAATCGAGCCCTCCTGCATCTTACAGTCGCAAATGTCGAGGTACTTTAGTATGCTCTTTAGCGTTTCAAGATAAATCTTTGCCTCAGCACTGCTTCTCATATCAGGCTCAGAAACAATCTCAATAAGCGGCACTCCACAGCGGTTTAAATCCACAAGCGAATCACCGTTAAACCTTTCTGAATGAAGCAGCTTTCCGGCATCCTCCTCTATATGAATACGTGTTACACCAATTCGCCTTTCCTCTCCGTCAACCAAAATATCGACATATCCGTTTTCACAAAGCGGCACATCTGACTGAGAAATCTGATACGCCTTTGGCAGATCGGGATAAAAATAATTCTTTCTGTCCTGCTTACAGATTCTGTTAATAGTGCAATTAAGTGCATGACCCATCTTTATTGCATAATCTACCACCTTTTCATTAAGCGTCGGCAGAGTTCCCGGCATACCCATACAAATCGGGCAAACCTGTGAATTTACCTCAAGTCCGAATTTGTTCTTACAGCTGCAATATATCTTAGAATCTGTAGATAGCTCGGCATGAGTTTCAAGTCCGATTACGACCTCGTAGCCCTTTACCATTTTCACTCATTCCTTTCTTTATCAAAGCTTCGGAAAGCGAAATCCGCCAACCGTTTTCTCGTATGCATATGCTGTGCTTAATAGCTTATCCTCAGCAAATCTATCACCTATAAGCTGCAAGCCTATCGGAAGCCTTCCATCCTCATGAACGCATGGCACACTTATAGCAGGAAGTCCCGCAATGTTTACCGTAACAGTACAAATATCGGTAGCATACATCTTAAGCGGATCATCCATATTCTGACCTATCTTAAATGCTGTAGTAGGCACAGTAGGTGCGGCAATAACGTCTACCTCTTTAAACACCTCGCTAAACTCTGCCGAAATTCTGCGCTGCATAAGCTTAGCCTTCTTGTAATACGCATCATAAAATCCTGAGCTTAGCACAAACGTTCCAAGCATAATTCTTCTCTTAACCTCTGCTCCAAAGCCCTGCGAGCGTGTTTTTTCATACATATCTACAAGCCCATCATACTCCTTAGCACGATATCCGTATCTTACTCCGTCAAAGCGTGCAAGGTTAGAGGATGCCTCAGCAGAAGAGATTATATAATAGGATGAAAGTGCGTAATCGGTTGACGGCAGTGATACATGCTTCACCTGCGCTCCACGCTTTTCAAGCTCGCCGACTGCGTTCATGACGGCAGTTTTCACCTCATCGCTCACGCCTTCGCCAAAATATTCATCCGCAATTCCTATTCTAAGCCCGCTTACATCTTCGCTTAGCAAGCCCACATAGTCAGGATACTCACGATATGCACTCGTAGCATCCATTTTATCATGTCCACAAATCTGAGATTGCAGCATTGCTACATCCTCAACCGTTCTTCCTAAAGGTCCTATCTGATCAAGTGAGGATGCAAATGCAACAAGACCGTATCTCGATACTGCACCGTATGTTGGCTTTAGTCCTACTACTCCACAGTAGGATGCAGGCTGACGGATTGAACCGCCCGTATCCGAGCCAAGCGCAAGCACAGCTTCACCAGCCGCAACAGCCGCCGCAGAGCCACCCGATGAGCCGCCAGGTATACGCTCTAGATCAAAAGGATTCTTTGTTTTCTTAAAATAAGAGGTTTCGGTAGATGAGCCCATCGCAAACTCGTCCATATTGAGCTTACCCGTAACAACAGCATCCGCCTCACGCAGCTTTGTCATAACAGATGCATCAAACGGAGGCTCATAGCTTTCAAGCATTCTCGACGCACAGGTCGTACGCAGTCCCTTTGTTGATATGTTATCCTTAATTCCTATTGGGATTCCTGCAAGAGGCGATAGCTTTTCTCCTGCCGCACGCTTTTTGTCAACCTCAGCCGCCTTGTTAAGAGCATTCTCCTCATCAAGCGTCAGGTAAGCGTTTACCTTATCGTCCGTATCCTTAATTCTTTCAAACACAGACTTTGTAAGCTCAACCGAGCTTATCTCTTTATTATTAAGCATTTCGCTAAGCTTAGCCGCACTATTTTCAAAAAGTTCCATTTTCCACACTCCTTACTCAACAGTTTTCGGCACAACAAGACAGCCTGCCTTTACTGCCGGTGCATTTTTCATAAGCTCGTCTCTTGTAAACTTATCCGTTTCAGCCTCGTCCGCTCTTAGCGTCATGGGCGTGTCGGGATCCGGCTTTAGCTCGTCCGAAATATCCGGCAGCTTTTCAACCATCGCTACAATGCTTTTCATCTGACTTTCAAATGCTTCCAGCTCATCATCAGCTATCTCAAGCCTTGCAAGCTTTGCAATGTGTTTAATGTCAATGTTCATTTCACTCATTTATTCTTCCTCCTATTCAATCTGTCCTTTAGTCATCTCTAAAAATTGCTCCTCAGTGATAACCTCAACTCCAAGCGTTCGTGCCTTTTCAAGCTTACTTCCTGCAGCCTCACCCGCTATAACATAATCGGTTTTTTTAGACACCGAACCGCTTGCCTTGCCGCCGTACCTCTCGATCAGCTCCTTAGCCTCGCTTCTTTTAAGAGTCGGTAGCGTACCCGTAAGTACAAAGGTTTTGCCCTCAAAACGATTGTCAATCCTTGTGCTTTCGTACTCAGTATTTACTCCGTACTCCTTAAGTCTGTGTATAAGCTCCTTCATATGCTCGTCATTAAGCTCGCTTACCACACTTTGCGCCATTATCTCGCCAAATCCGTCAATTGAAGATATCTCCTCAAGGCTTGCGCTCATTATATTATCCAGTCCGCCGAATTTGTCGCACAAAAGCTTCGCCGCTGATTGACCGATGTTTCTTATTCCCAGTGCAAAAACAAGTCTGTCAAGCGTTTGCGATTTTGATTTTTCAATTGCATTTATAAGATTAGTCGCCGACTTTTCCTTAAAGCTTTCAAGATCTAGCAAATCTGCGGCTTTAAGCGTATAGAGATCTGCCGCTGATTTTATAAGTCCCTTGTCGAGAAGCATTTTCACAATTGCAGGACCTAGCCCATCAATGTCCATAGCGCCACGTGATGCAAAATGCACAATCCGACTAAACACCTGTGCAGGACAATCCACATTTGGACATCTCACCGCCGCCTCATCATCACTTTTTATAAGATGCGTATGGCACACAGGACAGGTGTCAGGCAGCTCGTAGCAATCGGGCGTATTTTTTTCCTTTACGCCTAACACCTCAGGAATTATATCTCCCGCCTTGCGTACCGTTATTATATCGCCAATATTTACATTCTTCTCTTTAATAAAATCACGGTTATGAAGTGTAGCACGGCTCACCATCGTTCCCGCAAGGCTTATCGGATTAAAAATTGCCACAGGAGTAACTGCTCCAGTCCTGCCGACATTAAGCTCAATATCACGAAGCAGCGTACTCTTTTCCTCAGGCGGAAATTTATATGCCACCGACCATTTAGGTGTCTTTGCGGTATAGCCCAGCATTTCACGCTGTGAGAAATCATCTACCTTTACAACAACACCGTCTATATCAAACGGCAAATTAAACCTATTTTCGCCTATTTTTTCAATTTGCTCTATAACCTCGTCTGCTGTAGTCACACGCTTATAGTCAGGTATAGTTTTAAAGCCTAACGATTTTAAATAATCAAGCGACTGCTTGTGTGAGGTTATCTCCTTGCCCTCAATTCGCTGTAAATTAAACACAAATACATCAAGGCGCCTTGCCGCAGTTATTGTCGGATCCTTTTGACGAAGTGAACCCGCCGCCGCGTTTCGCGGATTTTTAAAGGGCTGCTCACCGTTTGCCTCCTGCTTTTTTACAAGCTCATCAAACACATCCTTTGGCATATAGGCTTCACCTCTTACCTCAATAAGCGGCAGCTTATCCGAAATGCTCATCGGAATAGATCTCACGGTTTTAAGATTAAGCGTGACATCCTCGCCTGTAAATCCGTCACCTCTCGTTGAACCAATCGCAAAATCTCCATCATGATATTCAAGCGATACAGAAAGTCCGTCTATCTTAGGCTCAACCACAAAAGCAGGAGCTTCCACCGACCTTTGCACGCCTTCGACAAATGCTCTTACCTCATTAAATGAGAAGACATCCGAAATCGAGCCCATCTGAACCGAGTGGCTCACCTTTTCGAACTGGTTTTCTGCCTGACCACCGACACGCTGTGTGGGCGAATCGGAACGAATATACTGCGGATACTGCTTCTCAAGCTTTTTAAGCTCGTTTTGCATCATATCATATTCATAATCTGAAATTTCGTTGCGGTTTTCCACATAGTAGAGCCTGCTGTGAAAATTCAGCGTATCAACCAGCTCGTCAATGCGTTTTTTTGCGTTCTCGTTATTTTCCATTTATAAATCCTCTGATTGAAATTTTGATTGATGTTTAACCAATCATACCTAATTATTATACCATATGATGTGCAAAATTACAAGCACTTTTTCTTAAAAATATCTGCTGCTAAGATACATCATAAATCATTCCATCAGGTACAGCTCCTACTATTATCCTCTCGCTGATAAGATATTCGTCCGTTACCGTGATATCAGTCGAGTGTCCTGGAAGTATTGCTGAAAGCTCTGTAGTTACCTCAATTTTTAGCGTGTGCTTGGTCTGATTTATTCCCGCAGATGAAAATTCGCTTACAATATGCGTATCCACCGCTCCTGTTTGGTGCAGCTTGATTTTCACATCCATACCTCTGCCGCTTAGTATTGTAATTCCCGAAAGCGTTCCAATCGGCACGCTCATTACGTTATCATCAATCTCTGAAAGCGAGCGGTTAATCTCGCTTTTTAGCTCGTTTTCAAGCTCATTAATTTTTGCCGAATTAGCACTAATTGATATTATCTCACCGCTGTCATTGTACTCCACCTCAACAAGGTCTAAATCATACTCCTTTAGTCTATTATCTATCGCCTCACTTACCAGCGCAGTAGCCGTCTGCTTGCCCTTGTACTCGCATATCTCCTTCATGTGGCGCACAAGCTGAATGTAAATTACAGCAGAAGCTATTCCAAGCATTGCCGCTGTAACAAAAACTATGTAGACTAAACGAGCAAATTTGTCTGATTTAACCTCCTTCAATCTCATCACCTCCTCACATACATACTAGTCAAGAAAGGTGATTTTAGTGAAAGAGTACAAAAAAGCGGACAATTTAGTCCGCTTAATCGCTTATTCTTATTCGGTCATAGCCTTTGCTGTCTTTACGATATTATCCGCACAAAGTCCGAACTGCTCAAGAAGCTTTACTGCTGGTCCCGAATGTCCAAACTCGTCGTTTACGCCAATCTTTACGACCCTTGTAGGACAGCTCTTTGAAAGCACATCGCAAACCGCCGAGCCAAGTCCGCCGATTATGCTATGCTCCTCAACTGTTAGCACCTTGCCTGTCTTTGCCGCAGTTTCACAAATAATCTGCTCGTCAATAGGCTTAATTGTGTGAATGTTTATAACCTCAGCATCAACGCCGTTTGCCGCTAAAATCTCAGCCGCAGTAAGAGCCTCATTTACCATAAGTCCGGTAGCAATTATTGAAATATCCTTGCCCTCACGAAGCTTTATGCCCTTGCCAAGCTCAAACTTATAGGTAGCCTTATCGTTAAACACCGGCACCGCAAGTCTTCCAAATCTCATGTATACAGGTCCTACATACTCTACTGCTGCCGCTACTGCCGCTCTTGCCTCAACGTCATCCGCAGGATTTATAATCGTCATGCCCGGAATGGTACGCATAAGAGCAATATCCTCATTGCACTGGTGAGTGGCACCGTCCTCGCCTACCGAAATTCCTGCATGAGTTGCACCGATTTTTACATTTAGATGGGGATAACCGATAGAGTTTCTGACAATCTCAAAAGCTCTGCCCGATGCAAACATTGCGAAGGTCGAAGCGAAGGGTATCTTTCCCGTTGCCGCAAGTCCTGCCGCAACTCCCATCATGTTAGCCTCAGCAATTCCGCAGTCAAAAAATCTGTCAGGGAACTTCTTCTTAAAAATACCCGTCTTTGTTGCCGCCGCTAAATCCGCATCCAGCACATATAAGTTGTCATATTTATCGCCAAGCTCAGCAAGTGCCTCGCCGTAGCTTTCTCTCGTCGCCTTTTTAATTACATCAGCCATTGTATTACTCCCCCTTCTTCACATCATCACAGCCGTCCGCAAGGCACGCCATCTGCTTGTTAAGCTCGCTCATTGCCTGTTCGTACTGCTCGTCATTCGGTGCCGCTCCGTGCCACGAAACGTTGTTTTCCATGTATGATACGCCCTTGCCCTTAACGCTCTTTTGAATAATCGCAACAGGCTTGCCCTTAACGGCATCAGCCTTTGCAAAGGCTTCTTCAATCGAGTCAAAGCAGTGTGCGTTCATCTCGAAAACCTCCCAGCCGAAAGCCTTAAACTTATCGACAATCGGGTAGGGGGACATTACATCCTCAATTTTTCCGTCAATCTGTAGTCCGTTGTTGTCAACAATAGCAACAAGGTTATCAAGCTTATAATGAGCGGCAAACATCGCTGCCTCCCAAACCTGACCCTCCTCTATTTCGCCATCGCCCAAAACGGTATAAACCTTGTACTCGTGCTTGCCTGCTCTTGCATTAAGCTTAGACGAAAGCGCCATGCCACAAGCGGCAGAAATGCCCTGTCCGAGCGAGCCCGATGACATATCAACTCCTGGGATTGTGATGCAGGGATGTCCCTGAAGCATTGCGCCAATATGACGCAGGCTCTTAAGCTCCTCTGTGCTAAAATATCCTCTCTCAGCAAGCGTTGAATAAAGTGCAGGAGCGGTGTGACCCTTAGACAGCACAAAGCGATCCCTATCCTCATTATCCGGATCCTTAGGATCTACATTCATCTTCTCAAAGTAAAGATAGGTAAGCGTATCCGCAATTGACAGCGAACCGCCGGGATGTCCCGATTTTGCAGCGTGAACACCCTCGATAATTCCCATTCTAACCCTACAGGCTAGTACCTTTAACTCTTGTTTTCTAATTTTGTCCATGTATTTTACCTCCGATGCTTTTTATTTATCTCTTCAAATATATAATCAACAACCACCGCTGCGACACTTTCCTCACAGGAGACATCCAAAACAATGTCAGCCGCCGCCTTAACCGAATCTATCGCATTAGACGGACAAATGCCCACATCAGCAGCTTTTATCATCTCTATATCGTTGTCGTAGTCGCCCATAGCAACTACCGTGAAATCCTCCATGCCTTGAGCCTTCTTTAGCTCATTTAACGCTGAACCCTTTGAAATTCCGCGAGGCAGCATCTCATAATATGTAGGTGCTGAAATCACAAAATCAGTATCCTCATATCCACTGTTTATTCCCTCAACGTACTTGACAAGCTCGCCTAAAAGCTCAGGCTTTTGCGCAAAAAGCACTTTATACCAGTTGTCGGGTATCTCATCAACCGAACAGATAACAGGTGTCACCTTACAAATTTTGCAGTGAGCATCCTCCATATCGGTCATTTGCGGCACATACACATTATCAAGCGGCAAAACCTCACAGCCTACTGTCGGATTATCCTTAAGTATACGCTTAGTAAGCTCTCTTGCGCTTTCATTTAAATACACATCATAAATCTGCTTGCGCTCGTTTATATCGTAAACCATGCCGCCATTGCACATTATAATCGGACAGTTTACATCAAAATACTCAAAATACTGCATTGTCGCCTGAAGGCTTCTTCCCGTTGCTATCGAGAACCTGCCTCCCGCCGCCATAAGCCTATTTATCGCCTTAAGGCTATCATCTGACGGCACCTTGCTCGATGGTAAAAATGTTCCGTCCATATCTGTAATCAGCAAAACCTTTGATATATCCTCAAACAATACAAAAGGCTCCCTTCATCTTAAGCTTTTTAACACGCTGACAAAATAATCGGGCAAATCGCTGTCAAACTCCATGTACCTGCCGTTTGGATGAACAAACCCTATTTTCTTAGCGTGCAGGCACTGTCCATCGACAAGGCTTGACCCTTTTCCGTAAACATCATCGCCAAATATTGGATGTCCCTTATAGGCACAGTGAACTCTTATCTGATGAGTACGTCCCGTTTCAAGCTTAAATCGCACAAGCGAGTATCCATTTAGCTTCTCAATCGTTTCGTAGTGCGTAATAGCTTGCTTTGAATTTTCCTGCGTCACCCACATTTTTTTGCGATCCACCTTACTTCTGCCAATAGGTGCGTCAATGGTGCCCTCTTCAGGTGAAAAACAGCCCCTTACCACAGCCATATACTCTCGTGTAAAGCTATGCTCCTTTATCTGACCTGCAAGAAAGCGGTGTGCTTCATCAGTCTTTGCGACCATAAGCAGACCGCTCGTCATTTTGTCTATTCGATGTACTATTCCCGGACGTATAACGCCGTTTATTGACGACAGCCGCCCATCACAATGATACAGCAGTGCATTTACAAGCGTTCCATCCGGATTTCCCGCCGCCGGATGCACCACCATACCCTTTGGCTTGTTTACCACAAGTAAGGCATCATCCTCATACACTATTTCAATCGGTATATTTTGTGCCACCACATCAAGCTCTTTTGGCTCAGGAATGTCTACTACTACCACATCCGCTGCCATAAGCCTTGTGCTCTTGCGAACCGCTCTGTCGTTTACAAGCACCCTGCCTTCCTCAAGCAAGGACTCTATCCGTGACCTCGAAACATCCTCTAAATTTTCGGCAAGCCATTTGTCAACACGCATTCCGCTGCCATCATCGCTGACAATAAGCTCTTTTTTCTCGCCTGCCATCAGTCCTCTCCCTCAGTGGTGCTGTCATCAACGGTAAGCTTCTCATCAGCCTCTTGTTTAGTGTCCTCTTTTTTGGACTCTTCAAAGAAAACCATGTAGCCGCAAAATAAAATTGCTCCGACCACAACACACATATCGGCAAAGTTAAAAATCGGGAAATCAAAAAGCTCAAGCTTTAGGTAGTCAACCACCTCACCGAGCCTTATTCTGTCAATCAGATTTCCAATTCCTCCGCCCATAACTAAGCTTAGCGACACCAGTGAAAATACAGAGCCCTTGCGATTTAAAAACATAAACACAAGCGACACTGCAATTATCAAAATAGGTAACAGAATAAGAAACCACGTCTGTCCCTCCATTATGCTCCATGCCGCTCCGCTGTTTCTTATCTGTGTTAGGCTTAGCACGTGCGGGATAAAATCCTTGACCTCATACATATCAATATTTGAAACTACAGCAAGCTTAATAAGCTGATCGGCGAAGGCTACCGCCGCAGCTATTAGCAAAGAAATAAAAAACATCACTGTTGGATTCTCCCAAATCTTTTAAGCTTATTTCGTATTCTTTCCAAACTGAAGCTCCGCTGAGTCAGTCTTGGGGATTATCGGCTCAAAGGATGCGGTGTTTAAGACCTCATCAATGTGCTTTTGCTCAGCCTCACGAGCAGCAGCCTCTTCATCAACCGTCACCTCAGCATAATCGCCCTCATTAGCGTACTCCTCATCGTCGTACTCCTCGCCATACTGCTCCTCATACTCATCAAGCTCCTCATTGGTCATCTGAGGCATTTGAACGATAAGCGCAAGCTGCTTTGTGTAAAGCTCAGTAAGCTCTGACTTAAAGTAAGTAACCTCAGCCTTAAGCTTGTCAAGAGAAGCCTTCTCCTCGTCATACTGATCCTGAATCGCCAGTATATCCGCCTGAGTCTGCTCAGTCTGCTGCTGAATTATCTGTGCGCAGTTTTCCTTGTGCTCCTCAATGATCTTTTCGCACTCTGCCGCACTCTGCTCAGACAAGCGTACCTGCTCGGTTTTTGCTGACTCTATCATATCCCTAGCCTTAGCCTTAGCATCATTTATAAGCTTGTTAGACTCCTTTTGCGCATAAATCATAGCAGCCTTTATAGCATCCTCGTCCTCACGGTACTCGTTTATCTTTTCTACAAGCTTCACTATCTTCTCTTCACTATCGGCGTTAGCCCTTACAAGCTCTTCAATTTCGTCTGCAAGCTCTGCCAGAAATGAAGATACCTCTGAGGGATTACAGCCATTTTTTACCGTGCCGAATCTCTTGTTTCTGATTTTTTCCGGTTCCAACATAATGAAATGCCTCCTAAATGAATTTCTTGACCCCTATAAAGGTCCTTTCCTTTTTCGTAGTCTTTCCTTTTGTATCAAATATAAATTTTCCGACTCCCCTTACGGAAAAAATATCGCCCTCGTTAATTTTCCTGTCAGCGTCAGTAATAACCCTACCGCTAACGCTCACGCTGCCGCCGGTAACAAGCCCTTCAGCCTTTGATCTGGAGCATCCCACAGCAAGCGACACCACACAGTCAAGCCTAAGTGACGAAACCGTGCCGGTAATCTCACGATAGCTCTGCTTTGGCAAAAGCGTAAGATCAAATCCCTCGTGTGCCTTAACGCCTACTCTGCCAACCCTTGTTATGCTATAGAGTGCGTCCGAAAACACCGACTCTGTTACAAAAGCCACAGCGCTATTATCGCTTACTAATATATCTCCGACAGACTCTCTCGTTATTCCAAGCGCCATTAGCGCACCCAAAAAATCTCGATGAGTAAGCCCGCCTGTACCCTTCATCTCGTAGGTTACAGCCCTTAGCGGAAAGCTCTCGGTGCTAGGCTCATCAAGCTCTGAGAAAATACCAAGCATTACCCTGGATGCATTTTCGTGCCCTCCGTAAAACAGAAAGCTCTCATACGACTGAGAAGCAAGCACCTGTCTTGCGAGTGCCGACCTGTTCTCATCCAGAAAAAAGGTATAGCTTGTCCTGTACCGCTCTCTTGAGGCTTGTATTCTGTCAAAAACAAGGCTTGCAAAAATCTCATCCTCATTCGACAGCTGTCCCAAAAAAGCAAGCGACTGCTTTTTCATCAGAAGCTATAGCCGTTATTTTCCAGCTCGCTCACTAAATCAACGCCTGAGAAGTTTACATTTCTGGGAATTATAGCGTAGGTCTTTTGCGCCATCATCTTAATTTCATCATCGTTTGCAAAGGCGACTCCCCAAAGAAAATCGAGTATTCTTGTAGCGTCGTCAAGCTTTACAAGCTCAAGATTCAAGATAACCGTTCTGCCCTGGTTTACGTCTGTGCCTATCTTCTCTACTTCTTTAAAATTATTCGGTCTTGCCAAAACAAGATCAAATGACGATTGAGCCATTGTGTCCATCTGTACTTCACTCTCCCTATCTCTCTGTCTGCCTCTTGAAGAACCGTTTGTCGATGTCCTTGACGAATACTGTGTCTGTCTGCGTGATTGTGTGCTTTGCGTCTGTGTGTTCATGCGTGCAGGATTTTCAGCTTCATATGCACTCATTGTGCTGCGTGAAGGTGCCGGCTGCGGTATCTCATAGCTAGTCTGCGCACTTGCCTGAGTCTGTGGCTGTGCTGCAGGCTTTGCATTTGCTGCCTGAGGCTGATATGCTGCATACTCTTCCGCTTCTATTTCCTCTTCGCCGAAAAACAGACTTCTAAATCCATTTACTACGCCCATTGCTCTATTACCCCTCCGTAATATATTTTCTCGCTCCGAAAAGCTTAGTTCCGATTCTTACAAGATTTGAGCCATGCTTAATTGCAAGCTCATAATCCGATGACATTCCCATTGATAAAATGTCCATGTCTGCGCCCTCAATTGCGCTTTCCTTAAGCGTCAAGAACAGCTCGTTCATTCGTGCAAAAACCGATTCATCCGCACCAATCGGCGGAATTGCCATAAGTCCCCGCACATGTATGCTTTTTAGCTGTGCCGCCTGCACCACAAGCTCAGTCAGTTCGTCTGCCGATACACCGCTTTTTGACTGCTCATCGCCAATGTTTACCTCAATAAGCACATCCATAGTCCTGCCGTTTTTCGCCGCAAGCCTGTCGATTTCACCCGCAAGCTTTAAGCTGTCCACCGACTGAATCATCGTGACGTCATTTATGATGTACTTTACTTTATTAGTCTGTAGGTGTCCAATAAAATGTACACTTGACTGTGGCAGATACTCATCCTTTTTTGATAGGTACTCCTGCACACGGTTCTCTCCTAAAAGCGTAAGTCCGTTTTCTATCGCAAAGTTTATTTTATCGGGCTCGATGGTCTTAGTGACCGCCATGATGCTTATACACTCATCCGATTTGCGGTACTTCGCCTTAGCATTTTCAACATTCTCACGGATTTCCTTTATGTTATCAAGTATCTGAGGATACCTCATCTGAGTCTGCTGATTCTGAGCTGCTTGATTGCACATCGTCTTCAGTCACCACCTCTAATAAAATCTGGTCGTAAAGCCTTAAATAATTATCATCGGACGTGTTCGCCGAGAGAATAAAATCATCACCCTCATCCGGGTCTCCCTCGTAGATTACATCCACCTTCTTAAAGGTGATGTCCTCGCCCAATATCACATAAACTCCCTTTTCCTCGCCCTGAAATCTCAGCGCCGTTCTGGGAACCTTTAATCCACTATACTCTCCAAAAATAAGCTGCATCGACTGTATTCTGCTTGATGCAATTGCCTCATCGAGATAATCACACGAAAGCACAACAATAATTTTGCCATCCTCCTGCGCATCGCTCACAGACACAACGTCAACATCGTACACCGTGCTTGTGCTGTCAAGAGTAAGCTGAAGAGTAACATCCTCGGCAACTCGCGAGTCCTCCTCGATAACGCCTACAATAAGGCAAGAGTAATCCTCGAACATCTTTCCTACTGCGCTGTCCGGAACACTCTCCTTAGCCTCCTGCTCACCGGCGATTATATCCTCAATATCCGACTGCGTCAGGTCGTACACGTTCTCTGTGTTAAGCTCATCCTCATAGCCATCACAGTACGAAACAAAATATCCCGTCATGCTTGCCGTTATACTGTCGACCGCTGAGCCCACAGCCTCAAGCTCTGACAGCTCAGAGCTAAGCTCAGCAATTCTTGCATCATAGCTTTCGCTGATTCCCGATATTATGTTGTAGATATTAAGTATAAGCGTAATATCCGTCTTTGTCTCTGCAAGACTCTCGTAATCTCCGCTGTTTGCGTAGCTAATCATCTGCTTGTAGTAGTCGTCCGCCTTGCTGCTTATTGTTTCCGGCTGAACATAGTCGGTGGTGCCTGGATTTTGCGCACGCTCAAGCTGCTCAATTTCCTCTGTGATTTCATCAGCTCTCTGCTGCGCTAGGGCAGCCTCCTGTGAGCTGTACAGATTTGCAACTACATCGCCCTCAGATACCTTCGAGCCATCCGAATACACATAGCTTACGACATCCGAACCGCTGTAGCTCAGCATTGTTTCGTCACGCACTATAATACCATCAAACGAAATATCCTCGTTAATGGTGCAAAGCACAGCCTCCTGTGTATCATGACGATCGGTTACGTAGGTGTATATTTGACCGCCTATCATTGTCAGCACCAGCAAACCCAGCAAGCCTACAAGAATCTTAGTCATTATGCTGTTAGAAAGACCGGATCTCATTACCTAAGCTTCCTTTCCGTGTCCTTTAATTCTCCGTTTCCTCTTCTAGGATATTAAGCGGACGTGTAGGCACAATTGTTGAAATTGCGTGCTTGTACACTACGTTCTGCTTTCCGTCACAGTCTAAAACAACCACATAGTTGTCAAAGCCCTTGACTATTCCCTTAAACTGATAGCCATTCATAAGTATCATTGTTACTATTGTCTTTTCTCTTCTTACTCTGTTCAAAAAAGCATCCTGAAGATTCAAACTATTTCCATTCATATAAAACACTCCTGTTTTCGGTAGATCTTTAATTTGCCACCATTTTCAAGACCTGTAGCTTGTCCTATTTAAAGGGCATACAAAGCCTTCATAATCTATTATAGCACAAAATTTTTGATTTGGCTATAGTATTTTGAACATTTTCAAAAAAAATTTTATATTCATTTGTTTTTTGGGCATATATTGTGTTAGCGTCATTCATTCGCCTAAACCACGTCAGCTGTCTTTTGGCGTAATGTCTGGTTTCAAGCTTAATTTTTTCCACGCATTCATCAAGCTCCGCTTCGCCCTTTAGATACGCAATAAGCTCCTTATAGCCTATCGCCTGATACGCTGTGGCAGGATTTTTCGTTTCATAAATCTCCCTTGCCTCATCGACCATTCCCGCATCTAGCATTCTATCAACTCTTATATTTATCCGCTCATAAAGCTCGGCTCTGTCCTCAAAGTCTATCCTTATCACGCATGAGTCATACAGGCTCTCGTCCCCTAGGTTTCTTCTGCGCTGCTCGCTAAAGGGGATTCCCGTCGTTATGCAGACCTCTATTGCACGCACCACACGCACAAGGTTATTCTCATGTATTTTCTCAGCCGCTTCAGGATCCAGCTCCTTAAGCCTCTCCCAAAGAGCGTGCCTGCCGTTTTGTTCGGCATACCCTTCAAGCTCAGCTCTAAGCTTGGGATCTGCTCCCGTGTCGTCAAACCTTACGTTGTTTAAAAGTGAGCTTATGTAAAGCCCCGTGCCGCCGCACACAATCGGCAGCCTTCCACGTGAATATATATCCTCAATGCACCCTCTTGCAAGCTCGACATACTCAGCAGTCGAAAAGCTTTTATCAAGCGGCAAAAAGCCGGTCAGATGGTGAGGAACTCCCCTCATCTCCTCCTCGGTAGCTCGTGCCGTGATAATCGACATATCCTTATATATCTGCATCGAATCGGCGCTTATTACCTCACCGCCGTATTCCCTTGCCAAATCTACTGCAAGTCCTGTTTTTCCCGATGCAGTAGGTCCGCACACCACAAGCAGCGGTATTTTCTTTCTTTCTGCCGACATGTGCGCCTCCTTAAACTATTCGCTTAAACTGCTTTTCAATCTCACGCTGAGACATCCGTATCATAACAGGTCTTCCGTGAGGGCAATAGCGTATATCCTCCTCAAACACCGATTCCGCAAGCCTTTGAAGCTCGACCAGGCTTGTATCGTCATGTGCCTTTATCGCCGCCCTGCACGCCATTGTGTGATAGAGATCATCATACAAATCCGGAGCGGGATCTCTCTGACTTTGAGATAGCTTTTGTGCAATCTCGGTTATAACGTCCGTGGGATTCTCATCTGCTAAAAGCGCAGGAAGTCCCGTCACTGCAATATTCGGGGCTACATCGGGATCTATTATAAAGCCAAGCTGTGCGACCTTATCAAGGCTTTGTACAATAGCGTCATACTCATCAAATGAAAGCATGACCATAATCGGCTCAAGAAGCGTCTGTGACGACAGATTTCTGCTGTCATTTTTTATCTGTTCAAATATATACCTCTCATGCGCCGCATGCTTATCTATAAGCAGCATTTCATCACCGCACTGAGCTACTATGTAGGTTTTAAACAGCTCTCCTACCACAACAGGCTTGTCCTCATGCTTTGCCTCATCCTCAGCTATAATCGGCTCTGTAGGCTCTCTCTTTTTAAAGTCGTCTGCACTGACGTACTTAAACTCGTCCTTCGGCTCGTCAGGCTTGGGTTCAGGCAGCTGCTCAGGCTCATCATACTGCTCGCAAAGCTGCTCAAACTCCTTGTCAAGATATACATCCTCAGCTTTAGGCTCATCGCTGTTTTTAGGCTCCCTCATCTCAGGCTGCTCGTCACGCATAGGCTTAAGCACACCCTTCCAGGGCTTTGAGTCCTCCTCAAGCGAGCTTAAAAACAGGTCGTCACCGTTGCCGTTATTCTCCACCGGCTTGTTAAGGTTAATCATCATCTGCTCAGGCTTAGGCTCCTGAGGCTTTACATACAGCGTGTCTGAGGTATAGTGCTTTTTGCTAGTGTCAAGACTCATACGTGTAGGTGTGTCCTTCTTTTCAAGAGCCTCCTTTACCGCAAAGTATACGCTGTCATACACATACCTGTTATCTGAAAATCTGACCTCTGTCTTTGCTGGATGAACATTAACATCCACCAGCTCAGGAGCAAGCGTAATGCTTATAACGCAGGCAGGAAATCTTCCCGTCATGATGCTGTTGCGATAGCCCTCCTCAAGAGCCCTCGAGCAAACCTCCGAATGCACATACCTACCATTTATGTAAAAAAGCTGAAGCTTTCTGTTAGACCTCGAAACCAGTGGCTTTGAGATGTAGCCTGTCACTGTCGCTCCCTCTAGGCTGTAGCTTATCGGCAAAAGCGAGCCTACAAACTCTCTGCCCAGCACCGAATAGATTGCCGAATATAGCTTTCCATCTCCTGCTGTTACAAACACAGGCTTGTTGTCACGGATAAGCTTAAGGCTCACCTCAGGATGCGATATAGCCAGGCGGCTAACAAGCTCCTGTATACGATTAGCCTCGGTCGAGTCCTTCTTTAAAAACTTAAGCCTTGCGGGTACATTGTAAAACAAATCTCTCACAATAATGCTTGTGCCGTTCGGGCAGCCTACCGACTCAAAAGCCATCTGCTTTCCGGCGGCTATCTCAAACCTTGTGCCAAGCTCAGCGTCCTCTGTTTTGGTGAACACCTCAACCTTTGATACAGCACAAACCGACGCTAACGCCTCTCCTCTGAAGCCTAGCGTGCTTATGCTGTCGAGATCCGACTTGCTTGACACCTTGCTTGTGGCATGGCGCAAAAAGGCTGTGGGAAGCTCACTGCTTTCTATTCCGCAGCCGTTATCCGTCACCCTCATGAAGGTTCGTCCGCCGTTTTTTATCTCGATTGTAACCGATGTCGCACCCGCATCTATAGCGTTTTCAAGCAGCTCCTTTATCACCGAGTTGGGATTTTCAATCACCTCACCTGCCGCAATCAGCTCATATACCTGAGCATCAAGCAATTTTATAGCTGCCAAAAAATCACCTCATCACAAATAACTGGTAAGCTCCTTGACAAATTCACGAAGCTCTACATCGTCCATTTCATCTATGTTTGTCTCTCTTAGCCTGTCCTTTACCACCGAATCGCCTATCGTCTCAAAGGAAACCTGAGCATCGTCAGCTGGTTTAGCAGCCTCCTTGGCACGTGCTGATTCCTCCTCCATCTGCTTTAAAAGCTTCTTGGCTCGGTTTATTATCCTTGGCGGAAGTCCCGCAAGCTTTGCCACCTCAATGCCGAAGCTGTCGTCAGCTCCTCCGCGTACTATCTTACGCAGAAATTTTATATCGTCACCCCTGCGCTTAACCGCTACAGAGTAGTTCTTTACACCGTCAAGCGTTTTCTCAAGGTCTATAAGCTCATGGTAGTGTGTGGCAAAAAGCATCTTACAGCCAAGTCCCCTTGAGCCTGAGATGTACTCGCATACTGCTCTTGCTATGCTTATTCCATCAAAGGTTGATGTGCCTCGTCCTACCTCATCGAGTATTACAAGGCTCTGCTTGGTTGCGTGACCTACTATATCCGCCACCTCGCTCATCTCAACCATAAAGGTTGACTGTCCCGATGTTAGGTCGTCAGATGCTCCTATACGTGTAAATATCTGATCCACCACCGAGATTTTAGCGTGATCTGCAGGTACAAACGAACCTATCTGCGCCATAAGAGTAATTAGCGCCGTCTGACGCATATAGGTAGACTTTCCCGACATATTAGGACCTGTGATTATTGCCATTCGATTGTCCGTGAGATCCAGATATGTGTCATTTGGCACAAAGACCTCGTCCGTCTGCATTAGCTCAACCACTGGATGACGTCCGTTTTTTATGTCGATCACTCCGTCAATGGCAATTTCAGGCTTCACATAGCTATTAGCTATGGCAATATTTGCAAATGAGCATAGCACATCAATAGTCGCTATCGACTGAGCTGTAGACTGCACCAAATCCAGCCAGCTAGCCACTGCCTCTCTTATCTCGCCAAAAATATCCGTCTCAAGGTTTACCACCTTTTCGCTTGCTCCAAGTATTGTGTTCTCCGCCACCTTGAGTTCCTCTGTGACAAATCTCTCGCAGTTTTTAAGCGTCTGCTTTTTTATGTAGCTTTCAGGAACAAGGTCGTAGTTTGAGCGTGTGATTTCAATATAGTAGCCAAAGACACGGTTGTAGCCTATCTTTAGGTTCTTAATTCCTGTGCTTTGACGCTCACGCTGCGCTATATCCTCGATTATATCCTTGCCGCCTGAGATTATGCTTCTTAGTCCGTCAAGCTCTTCATTATAGCCGTCACGGATAACTCCTCCGTCCTTGAGAAGAACAGGAGGATCGTCCACAAGCGCATTCTCTATTAGGTTTGAGATGGGCTCAAGCGTTGACATTTTGCGGCTAAGCGTGTCTATCAGCTTGCAGGGAACATCCGACAAAAGCTGCTTTAGCTCAGGCAGCTTTAGTGCTGTGAGCGAGAGCGATTTTAAATCCCTAGGTGTGGCAGTTTTGTACATTACCCTTGTCATTAGTCGCTCAATATCATATATTCCCGACAGCGAATCTGTGATTTCGCCAAGCGTCACGGGATTGTTCACAAGCGCCTCGACAGCATTCTGTCTGTCCATAATCGCCGTAGGATTTATAAGCGGCTGCTCTAGGTATTTCTTTATGAGCCTTCTGCCCATGCTGGTTTTGGTTTTATCCAGCACCCATAGCAGCGATCCCTTTTTCTCCTTGCTCCTTAAGGTCTCGGTGAGCTCAAGGTTTCGCCTTGCGGTAAAGCCTATAGTCATGACAGGATTGCCATCGTCCTTTATAAGCGCTGTGAAGCGGCTTACCGATTTAAGCTGTGTCCTATGAATGTAGCCAAAAAGTCCGCAGACCGAATACGCCTCAACCGAAAGAGGATTTATTCCAAGCTCGTCAAGTGATGAGGCACTAAGCTGTGTTAGCACATCATCGGTGTGAAGGCTCGGCTCAAAGTCGCTGTCATCTAACAGCTGAACCGTGGTCTTTAGTGTGCTTCTGACGAATTTATTTACATCCCTTAGCGTTAGAAAGCCCTCGTTTATGAGCATCTCTGAGGGCATATACCGTGAAAGCTCGCTTATCGAGCGGTCTATCATATCACTATGCGTGAAGGAGTATAGCCTAGCCTCACCAGTTGATACATCCGCAAAGCAAAGAGCGCACTCGTCCGCGCGTGCATAAAACGAACAGATATAGTTGTTTGAGCCCTCGTCTAAAAGCTCTCCGTCGGTTATGGTTCCGGGTGTGAGTACCCTTACCACCTCACGCTTAACAAGCTTGTCAGCTCGGTTTGAGGGATCCTCCACCTGGTCACAGACCGCCACCATAAAGCTTCTGTCAACAAGCTTTTTTATATAGACATCAGCAGCATGAAACGGTATTCCGCACATAGGCGCACGCTCGTCCAGTCCGCAGTCCTTGCCCGTAAGGGTGAGCTGAAGCTCTCGTGACACGGTTATAGCGTCATCAAAGAACATCTCAAAGAAGTCGCCGATTCGGTATAGCAAAATATAGTTTGGATACTGCTTTTTTACAGCCATATACTGCTTCATTCCCGGCGATAGCCTGCTTTCGTCAATATTCATATTCACGGTCTACCACACACCTTCATTTAATCTTAGTGACAGCCTCCGCAGGTAGCACAGCTTCCGCCGCACTGGGGTGCCTCCTCAGGGCAGGTCATGGGATCCTCGCCGTTTGCCGCGCTTGTTATGATATAGCTAACGCTCTGAATCAGCTTGTTAAGCGCCTCCTGAGCCTCGTTAAACTCAACCATAGGGGGCATAGCCATAATCTCGTCATACAGCTCACGGATTTCGCTGTCGAGCGCTGTCATTCTGTCGGTGTCCTTATCGGTCTTAGCCATCTCCTTATTTAGGTCAGCTCTGAGCAGATTAAACTCGCCGATTTTCTTCTGAATTGTAGGGTCTGTATCGCTTTTGCTTGCAGCCTCCTGATATCTTAAATACCTCTCGTCCTGCTGAATAGCAGCTCCTAGCTCTCTTGCCTGTTCGATAATAGTCATGATCTTCATTTCCTTTCTTACCATTATTTAATATTTTAAATTGCAAAATGCACATTTAAAGCCTTGCTAAAATTTTACCCCTTACAGACCAATTTGCAGAATCAGTAATTAGTACATCCACAAACTCGCCGATAAGGCTATCCTCTCCCTCAAATTGTACAATTATTCCCTCATCGTTCTTGCCGGTGAGAACGCCAGGCTCCTTGCCCTTGCCATCGCACAGCACTCGGCAGGCTCTTCCCACAAACCGACTCATCAGCCTATCAGCCACCTCACGCTGCTCCAGCAGCAGCTCTCTTAGCCATAAGCCCTTTTGCTTGGTGCTTATCTCATCGGGCATCTGCGCGGCTTTGGTGCCGCTTCTTGGCGAATATACAAACGAATAGATATTGTCAAAGCCCACACGCTTTATAAACTCCTTGGTCTCACAAAACTCCTCATAGCTCTCGCCTGGAAAGCCTACTATTATATCAGTCGAAAATGAGAAGTCAGCTTTTCTTGAGCGCGCGTATTCTACAATCCTTAGATATTCATCTGAGGTGTAGCGGCGATTCATCTCCTTAAGAACACGATCACAGCCCGACTGAAGAGCCAAATGCAGGCATTTGCATACCTTATCGCACTCGATTATTGTGTCGATAAGCTCGCTTGTGGCGTCCTTAGGATGGCTCGACATAAACCTTATACGAAAGTCGCCCTCGATGGCGTTAAGTCGTCTCAAAAGATTCGGAAAGCCGTAGCTGTAGGAGTTTACATTCTGTCCCAAAAGAAAAATCTCCTTGTATCCTCCGCCTACAAGCTCTCTTACCTCCGCCTCAACCGATGCGGGATTTCTGCTGCGCTCACGTCCTCTTACATAGGGTACAATGCAGTAGGAGCAGAAGTTGTTGCATCCGTACATAATCGGCACAAACGCTGAGAAGGTGCTTGAGCGAAGCTGAGTAAACTCCTCGTCAATATCGGTATAGCGCTCCTCATTATCAAGCAATCGCCTATGCTCGGTCAGAACGCTTTTTAGCATACTGTAAAGCTCGCCATAAGCGAAGGTTCCGAACACCAGATCCACCTGTGGGTAGGTTTGCATTATACGCTCGGCTGCCTGATTATCCTGCGCCATACATCCGCAAATTCCTATTATGCAATCGGGATGCTCGCTCTTAAAGTGCTTAAGCTCGCCTATTACGCCGTAAACTCTGTCCTCAGCGTTCTCCCTTACCGCACAGGTATTAAATATAATAAGCTGTGCATCCTTATAGGCTTTAGTCGGCTCATACCCGACATTCACAAGCGCACCAAGCAGCTTTTCGCCATCGCTTACATTCTGCTGGCATCCGAACGAATGAACATAGCACCTAGGTTCAGCGCCATGCGTCAGCTTATACTCATACGTATATTTCTCAAGAAAGCTCTTAGCATCAGCCCTATCGCCGCTCATCCACTCATCCCACCTTTATATTTTTTGAGCATTCAGGTTTATTATACTACAAAGCTGAGAGTTTGTCAAGCGTTGTAGTGGGTAGTGGATAGAAAGTTAAAGCCCGAACATAAGTTCGAGCTTCTGCGTGCTAAAGTACATTACCTATGTAATATTTTCGCTCAAGCTGAGCAAATTATACTTAGCAGGGCTTAAATGCCTGCAAGCTTGAAATCGGGATGTGATTTGTTGAGAATAAATAGAATTCTGAGGCTCGTGGCAATTTTCTTCTGCGGAGCGTTCGGATACGGGCTTTGTGAGGTTATGGCGAGGGGATTTTCGCATATTTCTATGGGACTTCTCGGTGGGGCTGCTATGTGCCTTATCCACCTGATGAATACTGGCAGAAGAACTCCCCTTAGGCTGCTTGCTCTCTTTTGCGTGTCGGCAGTGTTTATCACGCTGTGCGAGCTTGTTACAGGCGAGATTGTCAATAAGCAGATGGGACTTAACGTATGGGACTACTCGATGATGCCGCTTAACCTCGACGGTCAGATTTGCCTGAGCTTCTCGTGTATCTGGTTTGCCCTATCGGCGGTCGGCGTCTGGCTTGATGATGTCATTCGTGTGCATATCCTCCACGAAAGGCGCACTCTGCTCGGATTCTCACCGCCCTCATCACACAATACACGCCATGCCGTGTAAGGCTTTACACAAACAAAAATCCCGCCACCTCTTTTTGGTGACGGGACTGCTCATATCTGATATCTAATTAGTCTGCAACATAAGGCAGAAGAGCTAGATGACGTGCTCTCTTGATAGCTGTGGTCAGCTCTCTCTGGTGATAAGCACAGGTGCCGGTAACTCTGCGAGGAAGAATCTTTCCTCTTTCGGTCATGCACTTTCTTAGCTTTGCGATATCCTTATAATCAATCTTGTCAGCTCTGTCAACACAGAACATGCAAACCTTCTTGCGACCTCTCTTCATAGGTCTGGAATTTCTATCCATTGCCATTATATTTCACTCCTTTTTAAAAGCAATACGAATAAATCAGAACGGTACTCCGTCATCGCTGAATACATCAAAGTCCTGGAAATCGCCGATATTCACCGGATCGTCCGGCTGCGGCTTGTTGCTCTGGTAGTTATTCGGCTGACTGCTCGGTGCGCTCTGCTGGCTGTAGCCCTGGCTGTTATAGCCCTGGTTGTAGCCGCTCTGCTGCTGATTGTAGCTTGCCTGAGCGTATCCGCCCTGCTTGGGCTCTCCTGTGAAGGAGACCTCGTCTACATACACCTCGGTAACATAGTGCTTAGTTCCGTTCTTGTCGTCATATGTGCGGGTTCTTAGGTTGCCTACAAGAGCAATCATTCTGCCCTTAGCAAAATAGTGATTTATAAACTCCGCCTGATTTCTCCAGGCAACACAGGTGATGAAGTCCGCCTGACGCTCCTCGCCCTGCTTGACAAAGCTGCGGTCTACCGCTACGGTAAATGTCAGCACCGAAACACCTTGGGGTGTGGTCTTAAGCTCTAGGTCACGGGTAATTCTTCCCATGAGAATAACTTTATTCAGCATAATTTTGTCCTTTCATCTCAAGCCTTAAGCTTACTTTACTGTAATCAGAAAACGCAATACGCCCTCGGTGATACCAAGAACACGCTCAAGCTCTGCAGGGAAATCGGTCTTGGATGTGAATGTCCAAAGAACATAGTTGCCCTCATTCTCGTAGTTGATGGGATAAGCAAGCTTTCTCTTGCCCCAGTCGTTCTTCTCAATGTCAGTAGCGTTTGCCTTAATAAGCGTATCAAACTTTTCAGTTAGCTCTGCTATTTTCTCCTCGCCATTCTTTGAGCTAAATACTACAACTGCCTCGTAGCTTTCGTTAATCTTTGCCATCTTAAATGTGCACCTCCTTATGGATTTTAAGTCCGACCTTTTTTGTGTCGAACAAGGATTTTACCGTGCTTATAAGCCTACGCTCACAAAAACACAGTGTACCTATTATATCACAAGCCGCCTCTTAAGTCAAGCAAAAGAAACGGCTTATGGATGTAAATTTTCTGTTAATTTTACTCGACACCTAGAACAGCGCAGCCATTATAAGCAGAAATGCCAGCACAAGTATAAACTCAACCGTGAATGCCAGCAGCACTCCGAGCCACGAGGTTCCGCCCTTTTCCCTAATCTGCTCCTTAGCCTGAACATCCGTGATTTCGGGGTTTGAGCGAATCTCTAATATGTCGGTTGTCGCCTTCTTGTAGTACCAGTAGTTTGCAAACAGCGCCGCTACAATCTCAAGCACCATGCTCACCATCGAGCATACGTTCATTACAAGCGTAAAGCCTGTAGACTCAAAGTTTATCGAGGTGCTAAAGAAGGTCATTCCAAAATAGCCCGACTCGCCGTAATAGATAAGCGAGGGTATCATCGTAATTACCGAAAGAAGTATAAACAGCAGTCCCTGCTTGTGCATCTTGCGGTAGAAAAAGTAGTACTCAGGAAAGAAAAGCGCTACAAAGTTAAACGAGCTCTTTGCACTCGACTTCGCAAAGCGTATAAACTGCGCTATCATGTTCATCGAGCGCTTTCCCGCATACTCAAAGTAGTCTCCGAGTCTTACTCCGCCGATGTCTGAATCCTCTGTGAGCTTAACCTGTCTTACTCCGCCTCTAAAGTCAAAGCGGTCGCTCGAGCCTCTTCCTGCGTCCTGTCCGTAGCCTGTAAAGCCATTGCCATAGCCTGCTCCGAAGCCGCCCATTGTGTTTTGTCCCTGGTTAAAGCTCTGCTGAGAATTCTGCTGCGTGCCCTGCTGTGCCTGCGTGCCGTTAAAGGGACGCTCCTCCTCACGGCTTTGGTTAAGCGGCATACCGCACTCTCCGCAAAACATCTGTCCCGGTTGATTTTGCGCTCCACAGCGTATACATCTTAGGTCGTTCTCGGTTTGCGGCTCCTTAGCCTTGCGCTCCGCCTCAGGAATCCAGCTGCCGCCGCTTTCATGAAGCTCATCGTTTATACATTTATTCTCTTTTTTCCAGCAGTCACGGTGATATGGAGTTCCACAGTCGGGACAAACAACAACATCATCGTCATCTAAAAATGTCTCGCCGCAAGCTAGGCATCCTTCGCCTGTATATTTCTTTGCCATAATCGATCCTTTCTCTCTTTCTCATTTATCCTATATCTTATAATGTTCTATACTTTTCTATTTAAAGCGGAGCGAAGCGAGATATGCTTGTTGTACAAGCTTGCTTGTACCAAGCTCGTGAGCGACAACCGCCTTAGCTTGCGCACGGCAAGCAATAAATGCATGGACCCTGCCTATAAGGCGGGGACATCATGTATTTATTATAGCACATTTAACCGAAAAAGAAAAGGGCTTTTTCAAAAAAAATTCGACTTTTGATGAAAATATAGTATAAAATCGGTGAAATATCTGTGTTAAAGTAAAAACGCTCCCACATAATTGCAGAAGCATCCGATATCATATGACATTTAAATTCTTAGCCTTTGAGATAGCATCCGCCTTGCCCTTTGCTCCAAGCTTTTTGTAGGTTGAGGTGTTGTAGTACTTCACTCCTGCCTCAGACAGGTGCATTCTCTCAGCAATCTGCTTAATCGAAAGCCCGTCCGCCTGAAGCCTTAGTATCTTTAGCGCTGTGTTTGAAAGCGTTATCGAGCCCTCAGAGCTTTGACTTAGGTATGCCGGATACATCTGTGTCATCGCCTTGCACTCGGCAAACAGCTGACGTGAAAAATCCTTGCTCTTAAAGCTAATTCTGCCTGACCTCAGAAGCGGCAAAAGTATGCCCGCCTCACGTGATATTATCTTGACAAAGTTTAGCTCCTCAGCACCGTCAACAGCCTTTTGCAATACCTCGCTCCAGTTCTCATGCCCCATTCTGTACAGCACCACTGAAAACAGCAGCCTTGCCTCAATGAGTATGTAGGTGCGATTGCGCTTTTTTGCGTAGTCAAGCATCTTTTGAAGTATAGCAAACGCCTTTTCGTTGCGTCCCTGAGCTATGTACACCCTAGCCTTTGTCATGTAGCGATAGCGCTCAAGTGTGCAAAACTCCTTCTCCTCTGACGGAGCCTTCTCCATCCACTCCATTACCTCGGTCATTCGTCCGAGATATAGCATAAGCCTGCACTCAAGCGCCTCAATGCCGCTTATAACCTGCTCAGCCTGCTTGCTGGCGGTGATTTTAAACTCCTCAAGCGACTCTATTGCATCATCTATGCGGTTGTTAAACACCGCAAGCCATACCGAAAGACCGACTGCAACAAAGACATTCTCGTACACCTGCGCACGCTCCGCCTTCATTCTGCCCTTGTTTATCAGCGAGTACATCTCGTAGTATGAGCTCTTGTCCTTCTCCTCATCGCCACGCTCAAGCATCGTCTCGGCTATGGTAAGCTCGACTATACCCTTGCCATTGTCCTTAAGAAAATGCTCGACAATCCTGCCTACGCTCTCTACATGATGCCTGGTTATCTCCTCATAGCGTATAAATCCGCACATATCAATAGAGCCGCTTATAAATGAGGGCTGATTGTTAGTAAGCGAAAACTGTGGCAGAATATCCGCCATATGCATGCTTCCCCTTATCATATCGACAAGGTTCGATTTATCTCTGTGCGGCAGCGCTATGTCTAAATACAAAAGCCTAGACTGCGCAAGCCTTGCCTCGTTGCCCTTGTGCTCGCTTGCGTATACCTCAAGCCGTCTGTACCATTTCTCGCTCTCCTCATCCTGCATAAGAACGCTTCTTAATAAGCTCATGCCTGCCATAAGCTCAGGACTCTTTTTTAAAACCGATTCGGGCAGGTTAAGATAATAATCTCGTACCTCCCAATACTGCTTTGTTCCCGGATGATTTTGCGTGTTTGCTATTAGCAGCCTTGAAATCTCTTCATAGTTATCACAAAGCTTATACATCTCAAGAGCCCTTGCGATATCGCCACGCTCCTCATAGATCATACCCGCTCGGTAATAGAGCATATGTATGCGCTTTGCGCTGTATTTTTGCGTCATGCGCTTTCCCATGCAAATCTGCATAAAGCGGTTTTCGGTGTAGTAGGTAACTCCGTCAACTGTGCTTTCCTCTATAAATGAGCCCGTCTCCTTAGCGGTAACAAGCATAGCTCCGGCGCTTGCATTTCCTGTAAGCCTCCAAGCCTCCGACACGCTGAGTGTTCCCATAACCGAAATATCCATCAGGAATTCAAGCAGCCTTGAATCCCAGTGGTCAAAAACTCTGGTTTCAACCAGTCCCATTATGTCATTTGCCGCCTCGTTTAGTGCATTCAGCTCATTTTTCTTGCGCTGTGCGGTGTTTTGAGACTCGCCAATCTGTGAAAGCCTTATAGCTGCCGTCTTCATGTACAGCGGATGACCATCGCCCATCGACATTATCTGCGTAAGCGTATCTGTGAGCGGTGAGAGATTCCAGGTGTCAAAGAATATAGCTGCCTCATCAGCAGACAGGGAAAGCTCATGCTGCGAAATCAGCACAAAAATCTGATCTACATACAGATCTCTGAGCCAGCTCGGAACCGCTGAGCGTGAAATGAGTATAAGCCAAACGCTATTATCCCTACAAAGTCGCTCAATTACCCTTTGAGCCTTTTTCTTCACCTCATCTGAGGATATCTTCCATAGGTCGTCAATTACAATTATACGCTTGCCATCGCCTGTATCATTATTTAAAGCCTCATCGTCCCAAATATCCTCAGCGGCGCTGTAGTAGCTATACTTTTGTTTGCCCAAAAAATCTGTGACGAACGCTGTTTTTCCATACCCTACCATGCCATAGATATACACAGTCTGCATAATGCTCTGCGCCCTTGACATACGCTTATCCGCCTCAAAGGGACGAACATAGTGCTCATCAACCACACTTTTACTGTAAGCTAGCACAAAATCATCTCCACCTCAAGCTTTATCCTTATTTTATTCTAGCTCTTTAAATTGGTATTTTCAAGTGTGAAAAAGTTAATATTTTGTTATCACTTCATTTAAAATATTTTTGCAAGTAGATAAAAAAGAGCACCCTGCTAAAAAAGCAAGCTGCTCTCATCATCTATTCGTTCTCGCCGCTCGGCTGTCTTAGGCTCTTTATTAGCAGCAGCACACAAAATACAAGCATAAGCAGTATGAAGGATGCGGCACACCAAAATGCGCCTTCACCTAAATCTCCGGTATGTGGAGATTTATCGTCAATGACATAGCTTGAGGTATCGGGCTCTTGCTGAACACCTGCTTCGGGTGCATCTGGCTCATAGTTTGGCTGAGCATTAATCTCCGCCATAACCTTAGTCGAGCCCTCATATCTCTCGCTCTCATCAATAGCATCTGCACTTATTGGCACTACAAAGCATACAAGAACCGCCAGGGTCGCCAGAAGTTTTGTAAGCCACCTCATAGCTATCAGCTTGTGCTAAGCATGCTATAGAACGTAAGCAGTCCCTCATAGTGTCCTGCAATGTCATCAATAGTAGCCGAATTATCTGCTAAAAACTCACCAATCTGATACTGATCCAGCTGTGCCTGATATGTAGTACCGCCCTGTGGAGTAGTAGTGACATCACTAGGTGTGAAGGTATCTAGGAAGAAGTAAACATCTCTTAGAGCTGTGTTATTTAGCTGACTTGCACCACCTGCTGTATAAATGTCATAGTCAAGCACAAGTCCTGCTGAGTTGTCGCTTGTTGTAAGAGTAAGCTCGGTGTTTTCCTTTGTGGCAGTCGAATTCTTAAAGTAAACGCTGACACCTGTATAGCTAGTATTTCCCGTTTCCTCCCACTCTGTAAGCGTCACAACAAAGTTCTGAGATGTAATAGCGTCGGTGTTTTCAAGCGTGCCAAAGTCAATAGCTTCAGGAATCTCTATTGTGTAGGCTACGCTTCCAGCCGTTCCGTTAATATCCGCCTTAACGGTTGTGCTTCCCGATATGTTCGTTTCATCAATGTCAACTCCGTAGGTGGTATCAGCATAAACCGATGTTGCCGATACAGTCGCTACCGTTAGAGCTGCTAACAGCGTAAATAATTTTCTTGTCTTCATATTTACCAAACCTTTCTGTATTTAATCGCCGCTTTGACGATTTATTCAACTATTAGTGTAAAGCCCGACTCGGCGGAGTTTAGAGCTGAATGGCTCTCATCAAGCGTCACGCAGTCAAAATGCACTGCTGCGGTGTACTCGCCCTTTTCAAGCGTCTGATTAAGCGTGATTTCGTCCATTCCCTGTCCAGGCTCTAAAAGCTCAGACTCAAAAAGCACCGTGCCATCATCTAAAACCACCGTGGCATAAAATCCACAGCTATTAACGCTCGGATTGCCTATGCTTAAGCTAAGCGTGGTATCGCCTTCGCTCATGACAGCATTCGAGTAGCCGGGAATTTGAATGCTTCCATCTGTCACCGAATCAGCGTCCTCTATTCCCGTATCCCAGTCATCACGAATGACCGCTCCGCCTACTGCCGTACTCTCTAATGAGCTTGAATCGTCAGTGTCATTAAAGAAATTGTACCAAATAAGTCCTGCAAGTGCCGCTATAAGCAGCAGTATAATTAGCACAAGCAGTATAATTACCGCTTTTTTCTGCCCTTGTCATTTTCCTCACGAGTCTGCAATTTTTCACTTTTCAAAAGCTAGTCCTCTTTTCTCTTTCTTGTCATTACAGCTGCTGCGCTTAAAGCAATTGCTCCTACAGCCGCTGTACTCTTTACAGCTCCGCTTGTACTAGGTGATGGATCGCTGTTTTGTGCGCCTGATGCTGTCGTAACCCACGCAAAGTCGGTTTCAGGCTGCATCCTAAAGCTTACGGTTCCATCATCGTTCGTCGTGTACTCAACAGGCTCGTCAATATCTCCATTTTCATCAAGGCTATAAAGCTTTGCCGTAGAGTCAGGCTTAGCCATCGTGTAGGTTAAATCTCCCTCAATCCATAGAGAGGATATAAAAGCGTTGCTCGAATTGTCTGTGACGTCAGCTGTGTATACGCTCATCACCTGATTACTATCGGCTACAGTACTAAGCGTGTAGCTTATCGACAGAGATCTATGCATAACTCCGCTGATGGTTATACCCTCAGTCACTATGCTTAGCTGCTTAAAAACCTCACATCTTATTGACGGATATCCATTGTTAAAGGTGTCGTTTGTAATCCATGTAATCTGCTCGTCATCAGTCACATCACTAAGCTCATCGGTAAAGTCAGCGGTCTTCATGTAATCAGAATCCTTTAGCTCGCAGCCTTCACCAAGCTCAGCTCCATCGCCCACAGGCTTCTCTGCATCATTTAAGAGTGTATAGAATGTGTCGGTTACATCACCGTCATTCTCTCCCACCACAGAACCAAGCGTTTTAGAGGCGTAGATTATTCCGTTGCTGTAGCAGGCGCTTATGCTGCCGTTATTTTGTCCCGCAATTCCGCCGCTTATCGCAGTTCTGTGGTTTCTTCCGATGGTGCCAAGGTTTGCACAGGCGTAAATTTCGCCATTATTTACAGCCGCAATTCCGCCCGTAGCTCCGCTGTCCTTGTCGCTGCTCGGAGTCTGTACCGTTGCCACATTTCTTGAGCCTATAATCCTGCCGTTATTTATAGCTGCAATACCGCCGCTTTGCGTACCCGTTATCGTAGAATTAAGCGTTGTTGAATTTACCCTTTTGGTCTGATTTAGCGGGTCAGGAACATTGGTAGGAGTTATGTTTTCACCGCTCACACAGTGGTCAATTGTGCCGTTGTTTATTATAGCAATTCCCGCCGCCTGAGCCGCATCAGACTGAGTTTTTGTGTCAAAGATAAACAGCTGCTCTACAACGCCCTGCTCGCCGATTTCTTCAAATAGCGCACTGTAGCTTTCATTGTCGGGCATAAGTCCGATCAAAAAGTATCCGTCACCGTCAAGACTTCCGTTAAAGGGCTTATCCTCGTCTATTGAGCCTATTCCCTTCGTCCAAATTTCGCTGTCAGAGTTAATTATATTAGATGTAAGCACATAGTCAGCACTTCCGTACCTTTCATAATCCTCATCTATCGCATCACGCATTATAACCAAATCCTCATAGCAGGAAATCTTAAAGCGTCCGTCCTCGTCCTTGGGAAGAACCGTTTCCTCCTCAGCAAAATTAACAGTTACAAGCCATTGACAGTTAGCGGTTTTCACATCAGTAGTTAAGAATTTGATAACATTATCATCAAGCGTGTAATCCCAATCAAAATCCTTGCCCGTATTAATATCCGTGAAAACAACATCTTCGACAGCGTAACCATCATCGGGAGTGGCTATGACACTCACCTCTTGTGATAGGCAAAAGTGAATGGTTTTGCAGTTTTTTACATTTAGAGAACCGCTCGAATATAGTGAGTAAAGATTTTGCGAGTCATAGGTTTCACTCTCAAATTCGACCTTGCCGTTTGTCGGATTATTAAGCCATACATCAACATTGCTGTCATTTGAAGCGTTATCAAAATCAATACGAACAGATCCATCGGGCATCAAAAAGCTAAAGCGACAGTTGTTTATATTCTCAAAGCCTATCTCACTTGGATCTATTAACGTGTATTCGTCCGTTCCTGACGCCTTGTAGTAGATGGTTAAAAGCGGAGCGTGAAGGCTATACGAGTGATGATAAAAGGTTACAGCTTCGCCCTTTTCAAAATACTTTTCATAGGTTTCCTGTTTTGCAAATTCATCGCCTTCAAATGCAATGTCGGGTTGCCAGGACTGCGGATAGCTAACCACAATTTCCACGCTTTCTTTAAGCTTAAAGCTAACGCTTACCATAACTGTGCCCTTTGGCATTATAAAGCTATAGATATCGCCATCCTGAGTAAGCTCAAGGTCTGTTTTACTGCTGCCATTTGTGTTTACAGCCGAAACTGAGTCTATTATGTAGCCTTCATCAGCTAAAACGCTTATTTCAACGCTGTCGCCCTCGCTGTAAACCCTTTGCGAGGTGTTGAGTATATCGCTTGATACAAATTTTGCCGTGCCGTTTTCGTCTGTCACAATCGTCACAAGCCCGCTTGAGGGTATCCTTGAATACTCAGGTGTCACGATTACATCATAATCAGGCATTTCAAACTCTATTCCAAACACATATGTGCCGTCAACTGTCTTTGAAATCGCCTTAGCCTCAATTTCAACCTCTTCATAGCTTGGTGTATAGTACACAATCGAAGCATTACTTACATAATAGCCGTTTGCTATGTCCTGCTCCCATATCGTAACGGTGTCGCCCTCGGCATAGCTTTTGCTTGTGCTAAGCCAGCCTTCGTTTTCGCAATCGTCCTCAAACTGTAAATTTCCATAGCTTTCATTGTTTTTAATCGTCACCGTGTGAGCGGATACATAGTTTGCCGAAATGAAAACATCTTTTGAGGGCATTGAAAATCTATAGTAGCTGGTGTTTGTAGTGGTTGGCGAGTAGATTTCAGAGCCTTTTGTTATCTCTAAATCAAGCAAGCTGCCGTTTGCATCCGTAACTGAAATTCCATCGCAAGCATAGCCCTCAAATGAGCGCACACAAACCTCAACTGTGCTTTCAGCCGCATAGAATGCACTGGTCGAGCCGTTGCTCGGTGAGAAGGTTATAACGCCTGAGGCAGATGCGTCAAAGTCACTGCCGTAGGAGTTTCCCTCAAGATAAGCTGTATGTGTATCGCTTTCGTCTGTGAAGTCTACATTAACAACACAGTCGCGGTAAGGTGCTGTCACCTCAAAGGTGTAATAGCCCTCATCGTCAACCTCTAGGCTTGAAATAAGCTCCTCAGCGCTCATCACCTCTTCCCAGCTGTTATCCGCATCAAGATTACCGATAAAGTCATCAAAAATCTCGCCTTCCTTGGCATCACCATAGGTTTTGCCATTAGTAAGAGTAATGCTATCAATCGTCTTGCCCTCATCAGGCTTAACCTTTATGATAAGCGTTTCGCCAGAATAGAAGTTTCCGTTCTTTGTCAAGCTAATATCCTCGGTTGTACCGCTCGAATTTCTCTTTTGCATTACTACCGAGCCGCCGCTTGATACGCTTGTACGAAGTGTGGGATTGGGATTTCCGCTTAAGATTATCATGATGGGGGTTTGACCCTCTTCGCCTTTGCCATCCTGCTCAGCTATATCGTCATAAACATCTATTTCTGTATTTACATTGCTTGTCGCACCCGACTTTATTGTGTGAGTGATTCCAAGCACATTAACATCCCCATCTTGATTTCCCAATAAATTATCCTGAGCATATCTTCGACTATCTAAAAATACCCAGTATCCCTCATCCTTAATGGTTTTATGAATTGTACTTACACTATTTGAACCATCAGAATTTTGTTTAGTTATTGTAATATCTGTAAGCTTGTTATTTCTAAGGAATGTGATGAAATTGCCCTTTGCACCCTCGCTGTCTGTCAAATACGCTGATGTCGACAGAATATCCTCAAGCTCAGAGCCGTCCTTCATCATTGTATATCCACCAGGGCTTGACGTTTTCTGAAGGTTATAGTAGTCTGCGCTCAAAATATGGCAGCCATGCTCCGGAGATTTCAATTGTAGATCTATCGCCTTTATGTTACCATTTCCGCCCGTCGTTTTGCCGAATATATACGATCTGCTGCCACCTATAGGCTTTACCTGATAAACGTCCATAGTCGAGCTTGTAACAGTTGCATCTACGGTTTCATATTGCAAAGGACCATTGTCAGAAAGGCTGTCATAAGAATATGATGAAGGTACACTTCTTGATGACTGATAGCTCATATCCACCGTAACATCATAGTCATATGATTTCATCCAAGTATTTAGCGGATAAAGGCTAAACATCTGATTTAAGCCTCTGTAGAGCTTGTACGAGCATTCCTCATACTGATCCCAGTAGCTGTCTATTTTAGCGTTCTTCTCCTGCTCTGTAAGTGTGGACGCTTCGACATCATCAATCATATAGAGTACATAGTTGCGATAAACCTCAAGATAAGCATAGCCATAGGTTGCAATTTGGTTGCACGCACCTGCAAAGCTTTCATAATACTGATGCTCAAAGGGATACACTGTGCTTAGCTTATTGTAAAGCGCATCTAAATATGTAGTCGTACCGGTATTTTGTCCCCAATAGTCAGAGTCTGCAGGACTTACGCCCTCGGTAATCGGCTGTCCGCTCGGATAGGGACTTATGACGGCAAGAAAATCGTTTAAATCCGTCACAAAATTTATATCAGAATTTGTAGTCTTGCCATCGTACCCTTTTTCGGGGTCGGGAGTAAAGTCGTTGACTAAAACGTTATATGCCGAGGTGATTGTATTTATATTTGGATTGTCGTCCGCCATAGCGGTTTGCAAATCTATTAAATCATCATAAAGTGCGCCATATCTGTTTACATAAAAATCAGTGTAAAGCTTGTTGTAGGCGGTAGTATATTCATCATTAGCCTCCATCTTTATGAGCGTATTAATCTGATTTTCAATGTAGGAAAAGTTAAGGTCCATATCCTTGCGCATTTCCTCAAGGTCTACCAAAATATCCTTGCACATATTGGTTATGTTTGCAAGGGTGATGGACTGCTTTCCGCCAAACAGATTTTTTGCGATTTTAAGCGCAGTCTGTGCATCGTCATTGCGAACGTATTTTGAAGTAGTGTTAAGTCCCCACATGATACCACGTTCAAGCGTTCCAAAACCAATTGCCGCCCAATTGCCCGTAAGCACATTAGTTGCAAATCCGCCAACCATCGCTTCTTCTGCCGCAGCATTAATCTCCTGCTGCTTCACCGCTTCGAGTGCGCTCGGCAAAAGCGTAAGCGCAAGTGCAAACGAGGTTAATCCCGCCGCCATGCGCTTGGTAAAGCCTTTGATTTTTCGATTTAAGCGTGTGCTGATTCTTTTTCTTACCATCTCTTTTCCTCCAATCAAAATGTCACTAATAAAAAGCCTGTATTCTTGATTTTAATTTTAACATTGTGTCAATAAAATGTCAACTAGACAAAAGTATAGACTTTTTATTTAAGAAAATGACTTTGTAGTTAAAATTTTAATAACAAATGGTTAAGATGTAAAGCCTTTTCGATGGATATATCTGTATGAATAAAAAAATCTGGATATTACGCTTGACAAATGAAAAATAATATGCTACAATACTTAATGATAATAAACAAATCTATGACGAGAAATCGTTGCGGCAAATTATTGAATGGTACAGAGAGCGTTTTTTTGCTGAAATAAACGCGCATTTATAGTCGTAACGGACCGTTCTCCGAGTGCGCCCAATCAGCGTCGGTCAAGCACCGTTATAGGCTTACAATGAGTGTTGCTAGATAATACAAGGCTTAAAGCATCCCCTTGCCTTTTTTATATCTAGCATTAAGACGGGTGGAACCACGGTTATAAAAAATCGTCCCAAAGAGATAAGCTCTCTTTGGGTTTTTTGTTTTTTAGAGTTATGACAAGGAGGCACTATGCTTAAGCTAAGACGGATTCTTGCTTTTATTTGCTATATTGCTATGCTCGCAGCGGATGCTCTGTCCGCATATGTAATTTATGAATCGATCACAGGCGGATTTACCTACTATTTTGGAATGCTGCTTTTTACACCGATTTTTATCTTCACCTACTGGATGCAGACGTTTTTTTCACAGCTTACATTTGGCAAGGAGAAGGGCAAACGGATTATGCCAAGGGCACTTCGTAAGCTGCTAAGCTGGCTTGGAAATATCATAAGCCTTGTGCTGCTTGGATTTTGGATTTACATTTACTATATGCAGCTCAAAAATGAAACGGTAAACGAAACACTTATGGCTATGACCATAAATCTCAAATGGTAAAAATATTTATTTGTATATATCGAAAGGAATGGTAATCATGATTAAACTGACGCTTAAGGACGGCAGCATTCGTGAGATTGACTCTGCAATGCCCGCATCTGAAATTGTCAAGGGAATCGGAATGGGGCTTTACAAGGCGGCTTGCTGTGTAAAAATCAATGGTGAGGTAAAGGACCTACGAACAGTTATCGACTCCGACTGCGAATTTGAGGTAATGACCTTTGATTCAAAGGCAGGTGCGCTCGCTTTTCGTCACACGGCAGCTCACCTAATGGCTCAGGCGGTTAAGAACCTTTATCCTGAGGCTAAGCTTGCAAGAGGTCCAGCTACAGATGATGGCTTCTACTACGACTTTGAGGTAGCAAAGCCCTTCTCACCGGATGACCTTAAAAGGATTGAGGCTGAGATGAAAAAGCTTGCAAAGGAGGGCTACGAGCTAACACGCTTTGAGCTTTCGGCTGATGAGGCTATTAAGCTTATGACCGAGCGAAACGAGGACTACAAGATTGAGCTTATCCACAAGCATGACGACAGAGGAGAAAAGCTCAGCTTTTATCAGCAGGGCGATTTTATAGACCTTTGTGCAGGTCCTCACCTAATGAGCGTTGCTCCGATAAAGGCTTTTAAGCTGCTTTCATGCACAGGTGCATATTGGGGCAAGGCTGAGGACGGCAGACAGCTTTCACGTATCTATGGCACAGCTTTTCCTAAGGCTTCACTGCTTGATGAGCATCTAAAGAAGATGGAGGAGGCTAAGCTTAGAGATCACAACAAGCTCGGAAGAGAGCTTGAGTACTTCACCACCGTTGACTGTATCGGTCAGGGCTTGCCTGTGCTTATGCCAAAGGGTGCAAGAGTAGTTCAGCTGCTTCAAAGATGGGTTGAGGATGTCGAGCAATCAAGAGGCTGTCAGCTTACTAAAACTCCGCTCATGGCAAAACGTGACCTATACAAAATCTCAGGACACTGGGATCACTATATCGATGGAATGTTCGTGCTTGGAGATCCATATGACGAGGAGAAGGAGTGCTTAGCGCTTCGCCCTATGACCTGTCCTTTTCAGTATCAGGTATATCTAAACAAGCAGCGCTCATACCGTGAGCTTCCTATGCGTCTTACCGAAACCTCAACTCTCTTTAGAAACGAGGACAGCGGTGAAATGCACGGACTTATTCGTGTCAGACAGTTTACCATCTCAGAGGGTCACTACATTTTGCGTCCTGACCAGCTTGAGGAAGAGTTTAAAGGCTGCCTAGATCTCGCAAAATATATGCTCGACACAGTAGGCTTGCTTGAAGATTGCACCTTCAGATTCTCACAGTGGGATCCCGCTAACCCCGATAACAAGTATGAAGGTACTCCTGAACAATGGGAGCACGCTCAGGCGGCTATGAAGAAGATTTTGGATGACCTAGGAGTAGACTACGAAATCGGAATTGACGAGGCAGCATTCTATGGTCCTAAGCTTGACATTCAGTATAAGAACGTATACGGCAAGGAGGACACTCTTGTCACCATACAAATTGATATGCTTTTAGCTGAGCGTTTCGGTATGTATTATGTCGACAAGGACGGACAAAAGAAGCTCCCCTACATCATTCACCGCACATCACTCGGCTGCTATGAGCGCACTCTTGCGTATATGATTGAGCACTTTAACGGAGTAATGCCGCTATGGCTGGCTCCTGAGCAGGTAAGAATCATGCCAATCAAGCCGGAGCAGAATGAGTATGCACATGATATTGCAAACAAGCTTACAAACCTAGGTATGAGAGTTACAGTTGATGACCGTGACACAAACATAGGCCCTAAGATTAAAAACGGCAGACTTGAGCGTATTCCGTATATGCTCATAATCGGTGAAAAGGAAGCAAGCGAAGGCACCGTTACCGTTCGTTCACGCAAGGAGGGCGAGCTTCCGAACATGCCGCTTGAAGACCTTATTAACAAGCTTGTAACAGAGGTTGCTACTAAGGCTAAGTAATCCCTTTTTAATAAAAATCAAGCCGAGATGGAAAATCTGTTCCTTCTCGGCTTTTTGTATCTATTTTCGCTTGTGCTTGCGCTTTTTTCTCACCGAAAATCCGAAGCCTCCGAGCCTTTTTCCGAGTGAAAAATAATCACCATGTGCATAGGCTAAAAGTCCCGCTTTTTCAAGGGCTAAGCGACCGTTATCATCAATAAGCTCTTTTGAAACGTCTAGCTTTACTATATCCGCCATAAACATATCATGCGAGCCAAGCGGTATTATTTCACGAACCTTACATTCGATATTTACCGGGCACTGCGCTATAATCGGAGCGTTAACCTCAACGGCTGGCATAGGAGTGAGCTTTGTTAGGGCAAGCTTGTCGGTATCTCTGCCCGATTTTACTCCGCATAGATCAACCTCACGAACAAGCTCCTCTGTAGCAAGATTTATCACAAATTCGCCGCTTGACCTTATAAGCTCGTAGGAATACCTTTCAGGGCGAACGGATATGTAGGTTATTGGCGGATGGGTGCATAAAATTCCTGTCCAAGCAATGGTAAGCACATTTGGATTGTCAAGGCTGCCGCAGCTTACCAGAGTAGGCGGCAATGGCGAGGTTATCACACTTCCCTTCCAAGCCTCTTTTTCGTAGGACTTAGGCATATTAAAGCTCCTCGCCTTCAATTTTCTCGCAAATTCTGTCGTAGTAGGTGTAAAGCTTCTGAGTGTTGTTTTCTAAGAAATAGTAATGAGCTATATACGGAACTAAAAGTCCCAAAAACAGCACAACAAGCGGAATAAGCGTAAGCATCTCAGTAACAGCCGCAACCAAAAAGCTTGAAAGCGTACAAAGTGCCACCAGTATCATCACCAAAAGATGAATAGCACGCTCGTGCATAAAGTAGCGAGTTTTCTCCTTGTGAATTTTCATAAGTCTTACAAAATCGGTATTCTCGTCATTCATCGCCGCATCTAAAAATGCAAAGTATTCAAGAAAATATTTTCTCATTCGTTTTCCCTCCCTCCTAAATTTCAAAATCATAAGCCTGCTCGATTTCCATTTTTTCAAGCTTATCGTCCTTAAACTCACGCTTTTTCTCTTGCGATATTCCCTTGGCTATAGTTCTGTCAAGAAGTGAATCAAGCCGCCTGTAGTTATCGTATACGCGTCTATAAAACGGACGAGCCTTTTGTGGATGCTTAGCACGTTTTTTTGAGTCGTCAAAAAGTATGGCAAGTGCGCTTGCAAATCCTAAGCCTATCATAATCTTTTCAGGCTTGCTAGATACCTGAAAGCTAACCTTGTTTGAAATGCTGTCGCTCAAGTCTTTTTTTGCTTCGTTTTCTTTTTTAGACTGCTTTAAAGACCTAACAAAAGCATTTATTCCTGCCTTTTTAGCCTCATCCATATGTATTTCCTCGCTTTCAATAAAACCTATTTAAATATCCTGATATACATCAAGCTGCTTGAAACAGAAAAATAAACGCTATACACATAACACTTCCCACAAGATTTTTAGAGGTAAAATGCTCACGCTTAATCACACCTATCATAAACAGCACCACGAGTATAAGCGGCTGAACAAACGAATAGAGTGTAAGACTAATTCCGATTAGAGCATTTTCTGACAATAGTCCTACAATGTTCGGTATTCTTGTAAGAAAAACAATTAAAAGAGCGTGCTTGTACTCGCTGTAGCTACAATCTCTTTCACTTTGAGCATAAAGGCTGTTTAATATACCCTTTTCCTTACGCTTTGGTATGACAGCAAGGAGCATTATCAAGGTGAGCAGAGCCATTGCCGACAAAAGTCCGGCGTTCTTGCTAAGATAGGGCTCTCCTGCACGCATGATAAGTCCATAAGCGTACTTTGATATGATATAAAGTGCCAGAGTTGCCAAAAGCTTAGGACTTAGCTTGTCCTTTAAGCTGCTTCCGTCAGAGGCTATTAGCATAAGTCCAACAAAGACCATCGGCAAGCAAAGTGCCTTTACCAGCGATACCTTTTCGCCAAAGAACACACAATCAGAGGCATAGGATAAAAACAGCGAAAGTCCAAGCCATGCCTTTACCTCAAATGCGCTCAACAATCTAAGGCAGGCTGCTGAGGTATAAAACTCCGCAAGCTTATCAAGAGTAAGAAGTGCAATAATCACAAATGTCTGTGGGCAAAGGGTAATGCTAAGTCCCAAAAACGGTATACACGGCAGCATAAAAACAACTGTTGCAAGTGAAAGAAAGAATGTAAACTCACTTGAGCTTAGCTGTCCGTGAGATATCGATTTTTTGTCGTTTACAGTGCAGATGGTGTATCCTGCTACATTTATAAGCAAATATATTACGCTCGTCAAAATTATATCACTTCACTTTACTTAGATTATTATACCACACCCTGTCGAATTTTTCAAGAGGTTATGAGACAAACTAACAGAAATTGTGTCTAGTCAAAATCCGATGACATGTACACTTATATGCAAAAAAATTAAACTTTACAAACAAAAATAAAAAAATCCCTCAATAGGACTTGATTTAATCGTCGATTTATTGTATAATAATATTGTTAGTATATAACCGTAAAAGCATTCGGGGTGTTTTGATTTTATGAAGAAAAGAGAGAAAAGTCCATACTTTTTGGCGGGGCTTACCGCAATAATCGTCATCGCTGTGGCTATGGCAATGGTTTTTGTTGTGTTTCGCTTTAGCGAATTAAGCTCTGCTTGGGATGTAATAAAGGACATCCTAACGCCATTCTTTATCGGCGCAATACTTGCCTATCTGATGACTCCGCTTTGCAATAGGTTTGAGCGGCTCATGAAAAAAATCCTGCCAAAGAAGGATCGCTTTCAGCGACTAAGCGGCGGATTTGCTATAGCGTTAAGTGCAATTACAGCGCTTGTCATCATTGCAATATTGATACTGCTTATTGTGCCCGCAAGCATTAGCAGTCTTATGTCGTTAATCATGCAGGTCCCCGACTATGCTATGAACTTTATCGACTGGGCTAACAACAGACTCACCGATTACCCTGAGGTAAAAAAATATCTGCTCAATTTGGTTGATACTATTTACGACCGATTTGATTCATGGACGCAATCCGAGCTGATGCCCTCTATTCAAACGGTGCTAAATGGTGTCGGAAGCAGCATTAGCATTGCATTTAATCTTTTGTTCGACCTTGTAATAGGATTTATCATCTCAATATATCTACTAATATCACGCAAAACCTTTGCGCGTCAAGGCAAAATGGCAGTATATGCGCTGTTTCGTCCTAAGGCTGCTAATCTTATCTATGAAGAGGTTTTATATGCCGACAAAATGTTTAGTGGATTTTTACGCGGTAAGATTGTAGATTCTGCAATTGTCGGAATAATCTGCTTTGTATTTTTGAGCATAATGAACTACGAGGATGTAGTTTTAATAAGTATGATAATCGGTGTAACGAACATAATTCCATTCTTTGGTCCCTTTATCGGAGCCGTTCCATCAACATTGCTTATTTTGCTTGTAGATCCCAAAAAGGCGCTGTATTTTGTGATTTTTATACTTGTTCTTCAACAGATTGACGGCAACATCATAGGACCTAAATGTATAGGCGACACCACTAAGGTATCCGCCTTCTGGATTCTTTTTGCAATACTATTCTTTGGCGGAATAATGGGCGTCTTCGGAATGGTTATAGGTGTTCCGCTGTTCGCAGTAATTTATGATGTAATCAAAAAGTTTATCTACCACAGCTTAAGAAAGCACGGACGTGAAGATCTGATTCCAAAGCGAAAAGGCTCAGATTCTACAGAAGGTGAGCAGATTGAGGCTGTAGCTAACACAGGCACAGAGCAGGCGGAGGCAAGCGGTGATTAGTATACTTTTTGTTTGCCACGGAAATATTTGTCGCTCGCCTATGGCAGAATTTGTGATGAAGGAGCTTGTGAGAAAAAGTGGACTAAAAGACGTGTACATCGAATCTGCGGCGACAAGCACTGAGGAGCTTGGAAATGACATGCACCGAGGTACTAAACGCAAGCTGCGTGAGGAGGGTATACCCTTTGAACGGCGTGGCGCAAGGCAGGTAAAGCGCTCAGATACCGATCGATTTGACCTAATCATCGGCATGGACAGCTACAATCTAAGAAATCTAAATCGCATGCTCGGAGGTGCTGCCCATGATAAAATACATCTTCTTCTCGACTTTTCTGACAGACGTGGTGAGGACATAGCAGATCCCTGGTACAGCGGTGATTTTGATACTACGTTCGATGACATACTTGAAGGATGCGAAGGGCTTCTTGAATATTTATTGGTAAAGAAATAAGCAGTCGATTTTTGTCGACTGCTTATCTGTATTTTTAGCTTTTGGTTGTGACCTTTTTGGTAGCGGAGTAAGAGTAAACCGAAACAGCTCGATAGTGAATTGTATCAGTAGACACTCCTTCGTTACTCAATCTACTTATTACTCTCATCGGAACAGTTTTACGTGCAGCAATTCTAAATTTATACACAGTACCTTTTTTCAAGCCTGTAACTGTATACGAGGTATCCGAAGGATCAGCATAATCAATAGTTTCCCACGTCTTCGAACTCGAATCATACTGTTGAATACAGTATCCCGCACACTTGACCTTATTCCACTTTAAATCAACAGTGGTTTTTGTCTTTGTCGCGGTAACATTAGTAACCTTTTCGGGTGTAGTCGCAGCAACATACGTTTTACTCTTAGTGCTAGAATAAATTTTACCTCCGTTTTTCACATAAGCTTGCACCTTAAATTTATATTTTTTTGCTGCCGAAAGTCCTGTGATCTTGTAATTTGTCGTTGAACCGTTTCTTACAACCCCAACCTTTTCCCAAGTTTTTGTTGTGGAATTATATTGATAAATTCTATAACCGCTTGCGTCCTCAACCTTTGTCCATTTTATTCTAATGGCAGTAGACGATGCCGTAAAACCATCTTTTATTGCAGGAACTTCAACATCTGACGTTTCCCCATCAATAAGCGTATATGCTATAGCATATTTTTTTGCATAAGCTTCCGCCTTTGAACCTTTGTAACATCTAATTCTAACACCTGATATACGAAATGTATTATCATCTCCACCCATTGCATATTTACCAATTGATTTTACTGATTTAGGTATATTTATTTGTTTTAAAGAATAACAGCCCAAAAATGCACCACTGCCGATTGACGTCACCGTGTTAGGTATAGTCACTTTTTTCAAAGTCATGTTATTTTCAAAAGCACAATCGCCAATCTTTGTAACCTTATATCCGCCTAGCTTACTGGGAATAGTCAGATTTGTTGCACTTCCGTTATATCTAACTATCGTCGCTTTGCCGTTCGAAACAGTATAGGTATAATCCCCGCTAGTGTATTCGGTTGCCGCACTAGCCACCACATCACTGGTAATTAACTTATCTGATAGCTTACTCGCAGGTACTGCCAGACAGCTTACAGCCATACAAGCTGCTAACAGTCCTGAAATAATTTGTTTTCTCATGTTAATTCCTCCATTGTTGTAATAAAATTAATCTGCGATATTATTATACCATACCCCCCCCCGCTGTCAATAGACACTTTTCACAAAGTTTACACATTCGTTTTAGTTACATTGTCAAAACCCACTAATTCTATCACGTAGATAGTTATTCATTTGAAATGCATTCTTTGTTAAATAATCCCATATATTATTCCAGATTTTTAATTTTTTTCTGCCGTAATGTGATGAAATTCGTTTATTTTGAAGGAAAAAACAAAACCAGCAAAAAACACTTGATTATTTTTTAAAAATATGCTATACTTTGTAGAGTGAGTAAATCACACTAAACCGAAAGGAAAATGATATGAAAACTAACAGAGATCAGTTTAAGCGACTGCTTACCTTTCTCTCGGCTTTTCTGATAATAATAGTGTTTGGCTATGGCTTCTCCGAGGTCTGGTATACAGCATATAACAGCGAAATGCTTGACCCGTTTTGGTACAACGGAAATATACTCATGGTTGTAATCTATATCTTTGTGTATGTTTTTTGTGCAAACAGCTTTAGCGCATTTCGACTCGGATACTTTAAGGTCGGAAGCCTTATAGGCTCTCAGGTGCTTGGCATACTCTTAACTAACGCCATAACCTTTATTGAGATTAGCCTTATAGGCAGAGGACGTTTGTCAATTAACCCACTGCTTGCACTGACAGGCTGTGAAATTATATTTGCATTTATCTGGTGCATACTGTTTACAAAGCTATTTGAGCATATCTATCCGCCGAGAAGAATGATTATCGTCTACGGAAATCGAAGTGCAAAATATCTTGTCAAAAAAATGAGCAGCCGTGTGGATAAGTACATAATAAATGAATCAATCAGCTGTGACGAGGATATCGAGCTCATTAAGAAGCGCATTTTGACTCACGAGGCGGTTATTATAAGCGACATACCGAGCGAGCTTAAAAATCAGCTCATGAAATTCACGTTTGAGCATAACATCCGCACATACCTAAATCCTAAGCTTTCGGATATACTCATTCGTGGAGCGGATGAATGTAATCTGTTTGACACGCCACTACTTCTTTGTCGAAATGACGGACTGGGAATCGAGCAGCGTGTAATGAAGCGTGCAATGGATATCTTCTTCTCGCTTATATTCTTAATCATCTCATCACCGTTTATGCTTATTACTGCGCTCGCAATCAAGCTTTATGATCGCGGTCCCGTGCTCTATTCACAAGAGCGTCTTACTAAGGATGGCAAAATTTTTAAAGTACACAAATTTAGAAGCATGATTGTTAATGCCGAAAAGAACGGCGCACAGCTTGCGGGTAAGCATGATAACAGAATCACACCTGTGGGCAGGCTAATACGCAAAATACGCTTTGACGAGCTTCCCCAGCTTATAAACATCCTTAAAGGCGAGATGTCGTTCGTAGGGCCAAGACCTGAGCGACCTGAGCTTGCTAAGGACTACGAAAAGGAAATGCCGGAATTTAGATACCGTCTAAAGGTAAAGGCAGGACTTACAGGCTATGCACAGGTAATGGGCAAATACAACACCACCCCGTACGACAAGCTAAAGCTTGACCTTATGTACATCGAGCGTCAATCAATTCGCCTTGACCTAAAGCTTTTGCTTATGACAGTGAAAATCTGCTTTGAGCCAGATGCCACCGAGGGTGTAGATGCTGAGCCTATCGAAACCAAGCGTGAGGAGCACAACGTACATTCAAAGGAAGAATTGCAGAATATTACAAGATAAGGCTATGAGCGGTGCCAATTTAAGGTGCCGCTCTTTTTGTATTAAGAATTTAGCTATTGACATTTTGCATAAAATGCTGTATAATAAATTATGTATATTGCTAATAAGGAGAATAGATATGGTATTTTTAGAAAACCTCAAATCACAGCTTGAAGGCTTTAGACCTAAAATAGCCGAGCTTCATGATGTATTTGACATTGAAAACAGTCGTGAGCGTATACTTGAGCTTCAGGAAAAGGCGGCAGAGCCGGGCTTTTGGGATGATCCCGAAAAAAGTCAGCCAATACTCAAGGAAACTCGCACACTAGAGGGACATATAGAAAAGTATGAAAAAATAACCTCAGCAGCCGATGACATCGAGGTTATGATTGAGATGGCGGCTGAGGAGGAGGATAGCGAGGAAATAGTTGCCGAAATCGAATCGGAAATTGAAGCGCTCGGCAAGAGCATTGACGAGCTGACGCTTGCTTCGCTGCTTACAGGTGAATACGATAAATCCAACGCAATTTTAAGCTTTCACGCAGGAGCAGGCGGCACTGAGGCTCAGGACTGGACCGAGATGCTGCTAAGAATGTACACGCGCTGGGGCGAGCTTCATGGCTTTAACGTAAAAACGCTTGACATACTAGAAGGCGGTGATGCGGGAGTTAAAAGTGCATCCATAATCGTTGAAGGCGAAAACGCATACGGCTATCTTAAAAGCGAGTCAGGAGTACACCGACTTGTGCGAGTTTCTCCGTTTGACGCATCAGGAAGCCGTCACACTTCCTTCTCGGCAGTTGATGTTATGCCTGAAATGGATGACTCGATAAGCGTTGATATTAACCCTGCTGACATCGAAATGCAGGTGTACCGTTCCTCCGGTGCAGGCGGACAGCACATCAACAAAACCTCATCGGCGGTACGTTTAATTCACAAGCCCACGGGAATTGTAACCTCCTGCCAGACACAGCGCTCGCAGTTTCAAAACCGTGACTACGCTATGAAAATGCTTGTAGCAAAGCTTGTTGAAATCAAGGAGCGTGAACACCTCGACAAAATTGACGATATCAAGGGCGTACAAAAGGAAATCGCATGGGGCGCACAGATTCGCTCGTATGTTTTCATGCCCTACACCATGGTAAAGGATCATCGCACAGGCTTTGAAACCGCTAACGTAAACGCAGTTATGGACGGTGAGCTTGATGGATTTATAAACGCATACCTTAAATCTCTATCACTCGGAAATTTAAACGAAGAGGACAGAAGAGACTAATACAAAGCACGCATAAAAAGAGCTATCTCCGACTTTACAGAGGATAGCTCTTTATTTATTGCATTTTTATACTATTTTGTAAGAAGCTCAAAAACGCTCTTGTAAATATCATCTAAGCCCTTTGACATTGCTCGACCTATAAGCTCTGCCTGCTCATGATCCGGTGCAAATAGCGAAAGACTCATAAGCTTTTTTTCATCCTTGATAAAATCACATGCTACCTCACAGTCTGTACCAAAATCGCAAATGCTCACATCTAACGAACGCTCATCACACTCTGTATTCTCCTCGCCACCAAGCAGGGGATCTATCACCGTGCTATAAAGAGTGCTTGGGTCTTCAATCATGCTGTATTTCATATAATCAGCCAGATCCTCGCTGTCAGCAAGCATATTAAGACGCATAAGTCTTACTCCACTGTCTGTGAGTGTACAATCTACATTCCATCCTAGATCGCCCTTAGATATCTCTACCTTTGTGAGCCTTTCATTTTTTTGCTGTGAGAAAACTCTGAGTCCCGAATCAAAGAAGCGATCTCTCACACTTTTGGGAATTATCCGCTTAAAATCATCGGCGCCCTGCTTTCCGTCCTCGGTAAGCTCGTAATAGACCTCGCCTTCAATCTCACGCTCCTGCAGCATTCCCGAATTCAGCATCTGACTTATAGTCTCACAATAAAGAAAATAGTCTATAATTCCATCGCCTGTTGCAATGTCAAGCAGTTGATCCGGTGTACAAGGTCTATCTATTCGATTTAAAAAGTGCGCAATCAGCAGCTTTGCCTCATATACCTCCCTTGGATTAAACACATCCGGTTTAATATTGGGGTATGCAAACATTCTCTCATCTCCTAATGCCCATCCGACTTCCCCTTCCGCCAGCTAGCTGCTGCTCTTTTTCTTGCTGCCTTCGCTGACTTCGGGGGTGATTAAAAATTTGGGTACTCAAGCATATGGTTTAGCAACGCAATATTCACCGCCGCCTCTACACACGGAACTGCTCTTGGTACAACACATGGATCATGTCTTCCCTTAATCTCTATCTGCTCGTTCTTTAAATTCTTTATATCAACGGTATTTTGCGGCTGTGCAATTGACGGAGTAGGCTTAAATGCTACCCTTAGCGTTATCGGCATACCATTTGAAATTCCTCCTAAAATTCCGCCTGCAAAATTAGACCTTGTAACAACACGACCCTTGTCATCAACATAAAATTCATCGTTGTTCTCACTGCCAAGCATCTTCGATACATTAAAGCCTGCTCCAAACTCAAGTCCCTTGACTGCGGGAATTCCAAAAATAAGCTGTGCTATCGAATTTTCAAGTCCGTCAAAAATCGGTGAGCCAATTCCAGCTGGTACGTTTATCGCTATGCACTCGATAATTCCGCCCACGCTATCACAGCAATCACGTGCCTTTTCGATGTCACGCTTCATGCGCTTGCCCTTTTCGTCATTTAGTACAGGAAAAGCCTTTTCTCTTATTGACAAAATATCCTCACGAGATGTGACAACCGAATCAAAGCTGTCGTCCTTTATCTTGTGAATCTCGGCGATGTGGGCGCCTACGTAGATGCCCCTCTTTTCTAAAATCTGTCCGGCAACGGCACCTGCAAAGCAAAGCGGAGCGGTAAGCCTACCTGAAAAATGTCCGCCTCCTCGCACGTCATTAAAGCCCTGATACCTAAGCGCACCTGTATAATCCGCATGACCGGGTCTTACAAGGTTGTCAAGCTTAGATTTCATATAGTCCTGCGAATGTGCATCGGTATTTTCAATAAGTGCGCAAAGAGGAGTTCCCGTAGTCTTTCCATTAAGAAAGCCCGACATAATCTGCGGCATATCCTTTTCACGACGCTGAGTGGATGTTGCATCCTTTTTTGGCGCACGTCTTGACATAAACTGCATGAGCTTATCCATATCGATGCTCTCTCCGGGAGGTACGTTATCCATTACTACTCCGATAGCAGGTCCGTGACTTTCTCCGAATACTGAAAATGTTATGTTATTATTCCATGTTGATGACATTGGTAATTCCTCCTTGGTGCGATAAACGCATATATATTTAAGGCTACACCGCCTGTAATTATTTAGACTTCCTCTATTTTGCCACCCAAGCTCTTATAAACCTCCCAAAAGTCGGGATACGATTTTTTGATGCACTCGGCTCCTGTTATAACTATAGGCTTATCACTTTTAGTAGCCGCAATAGCCATAGCCATCGGGATTCTGTGATCGTTAAATCCATCAACCTCACCGCCATGAAGCATATCTACTCCATGAATTACAAGTCCGTCCTCTCGCTCTAAAGCCTTGCCGCCAACCCTATTTAGACACTCGGTAATAGCTGCAAGTCTGTCGCATTCCTTTATTCTAAGCCTTGCCGCATTCGTTATGTAAGAGGTGCCATTGCAAAAGCTTCCTAAAACCGCAAGAATAGGTACGAGGTCGGGTATATCAGAGCAATCAAGCTCAAAGGGCTTTAGCTCTCCACTTTCATTATACACTATTTTCTCACATATTTCAACAATTTTTTTATCACCCTGATTAGAATTTACATTTAGTCCGTCAAGCTTTACATTTGAGCCCAACGAGTTTGCGACCTCAAAAAACGCCGCCTGAGAATAATCTCCCTCAACCGAACCGCTAAAGGGCTTGTAGGTCTGTCCTCCCTTGACAAAATAGCTGTTTTCTGCTTCAGTAACCTCTATTCCGAAATCCTTCATAACCCCGACTGTTATATCAACATATGGTTTTGACTCAAGATGAGATGTAAGAATAATCTCGCTGTCCTCACCCGTAAGCGGCATTGCAAGTAAAAGTCCGGTGATAAACTGTGAGGAAATATCACCGCCTATATAGAATTTACCCCCTGTAAGCCTGCCAGAAACACTAAATGGCATGGTATTATTATAATCAAATGTGACACCGTGTAAAGGCAGCTGATCAAGATACGGAGTGATCGGACGCTGTGGGAGCTTTGCTTGTCCAAAAAATTGTACACTTGTGCCGAGTGCAGAGGCTACGGGAATTAAAAATCTTAGTGTCGAGCCGCTCTCCTTACAGTCAAGCTTAGCCTCACGTGAAGGAGCTGTTATTCCATCAATAACAGCTGTATTTCCCTCAAAATCAATGCCTGCGCCAAGCGCCTTCATGCAATCTATTGTCGCCAAAATATCCATAGACGGATACAGATTTTCAATCACCGAGCGTCCATTTGCTAAGGATGCCGCAATAATCATTCTGTGAGCGACACTTTTTGACGGAGGCACAGTAATCGTTCCACAAAGCGGCGTAGGTGTTATTTTTATATTCATATTCTTAACCTCCGCTTAATCACATTCCATCAATCACATCTGCGATGTCGTCCTCAGGTATCTGCTTTCCGTACTGATTTTCACCAAAGCAAACCATCTCGCCTATCTGATCCTGAAAAACCATTCTGAGCTTGCCGTTTCTTACCTTTTTATCTGTATATAGCTTTTTTACAAGCTCCTTCTTATCTATATAATCAGGAACCATAGTAGGAAGCTCAGCACGCTTTAACAGATTCTCAACACGCTCAACATTCTCATGCGAAATAAATCCGTATCTCTCACCTAAGCGTGCTTGTGCTACTAAGCCTATAGCCACTGCCTGACCGTGAAAAAGTCTGTAATCGGATACTGTTTCGACTGCTCTGCCCACCGTGTGACCTAGATTTAGCACCTCACGCAGTCCGCTTTCACGCTCATCCTTCATAACCACCCGATACTTAACCGCACAATTACGCTGAGCTATGTACTCGCAAGCGTCAATATCGCCGTCAAAAATCCTCTCTATGCTTTGCTCAAGGTATTCAAACAGCTCCCTGTCGCCCAAGCATCCATGCTTAATCGTTTCGGCAAGTCCGCTCGAAATTTGCTCACGAGGAAGTGTTTTCCAGGTGTCGATATCTATATATACTTTTTTTGGTTGATTAAAAAGCCCGATAAGGTTTGTAGCAAGCGGCGTATCTACTGCAGTTTTTCCACCGACTGAAGCATCTGCCGCCGCCAAAAGTGTAGTCGCAAAGTTTGCAAAAGGCACTCCCCTGCCGAAGGTTCCAGCAACAAATCCCGCAAGATCTGTTACCACTCCGCCTCCTACTGCGAGCACCGCACAGTCACGCCTAAAGCCTGCCTCTAGCATAGAGTCCTCGATAAACTCCTTCATGGCGCGGGTTTTGCTCTCCTCACCTGCAGGCACTGTAAAAAGCCTAGCATCAAATCCGCAGGCACACAGCCTATCGCAGATGTCGGTCGCATACAGCTTTTCAACCACCGAGTCGGTTACTACAGCAATTTTCCTGACATTTGCGAAAAGTCCGTCAGATATATCCTTTACACAGCGTGCCGCAAGGCAATGTCCTATTTCTATATCATAGGAATCATCAACCACTCTTTTAAGCTCAACATTAAATTTCATCATACCAATCCCTTCGAAGAATAATTAAATACTAATATATACATATATATTATACACTATTTTTCTCTTGATTGCAAGAGCAAATGCGCAAAAAAACAAAAACTGCCGCAGATGCTCATAAAAAAAGGCACTCTCCCTATTCACTAAAGGAGAATGCCACCGTACTTATCTTAATATGTCATCTACAATGCTCTCAGCAGTGTCAAGTCCATCGTCTACTCCGTCTGCTACATCATCGCCCAGATCGTCAACCTTTGAAGCCACCGTGTCGCCTGTCGATTCAAGGTCGTCCTTTAGCGTGTCTGAATCCTCGTCCTCGTTCTCTCTGTCGTCGTCAACGCCGCTTTCATCCTCCTTGCTGTCGTCCGCCTTTGATGAAGAGCTTGTCGAGCTTGTTGTCGATGACGAGTCATCATTTTTGTCGGAGCAGCCTGAAAGCAAGCCAACCGCCAATGCTGCCGACATTAGCATAATTGCAAGTTTTTTCATTATCATTGTTCCTTTCCGTTTATTCTGCCAACATTTTTAGGCTGAAAATATTATCACCGCTTTTTAATCGTTTATGCAAATTTTTTAAATTCAAGCAAATCAAAAGCGTGAAGCCTTTTACGTGTGTGTTTTCTTTAAACAGTCAGCCTTGACAAATTCGCCGCGGAGATTTATAATAGATACATGATTACAGCACGAAAGGAGCTACAAAACTTTGATAACATACGAACAGCTAAAAAGCAATGAAGAGGTAAATGCCTATATCGTTCAGGCGGACGAATCGCTTAAGGCACTCGGATATACCGAGCATAGCTTTGCACACGTCGACGTTGTGGCACAAAACGCTAAATATATTCTTCAAACGCTTGGATATTCCGAGCACGACATTGAGCTTGTACAAATTGCCGCCTACCTGCATGACATCGGAAATCTTGTCAACCGTATCGAGCATTCTCAAAGCGGAGCGCTTATGGCGTTTAGTTTGCTCAATCGCTTAGGCATGGAACCAAAAGACACTGCGGCAATAGTCACCGCCATCGGCAATCATGACGAGGGTACGGGAGTTGCGGTAAATCACATCGCAGCCGCACTGATTTTGGCTGATAAGTCAGACGTTCGCCGTAGCCGTGTACGAAACACCGACAAAACCACCTTTGACATACATGACAGAGTAAACTACTCGGCAAAAAAATCCACGCTTAAAATCAACACCGAGCATACCCTCATTAAGCTAAAGCTATCGATTGACACACAATATGGTTCAGTGATGGACTACTTTGAAATCTTCCTAAACCGCATGATAATGTGCCGAAAAGCCGCTGAATTTTTGGGACTTGAGTTTAAGCTTATCATAAACGAACAACAGTTGATATGAAAAAAACGGCAGACATAGGTTTTTCTACGCCTGCCGCATTTGTTTTTTATTTAAAGCATTGCCTTAAGTCTTTCGTCAACAGCCTTTAGGAAGTCCTCGGTATTTACCTTGGTCTTGTTCTCAAGCTTTGATAATAGATAGAGGTCACCTGTCATAACGCCCTCTTCTATTGTCTGAATGGTAGCCTTTTCGAGCTTATCTGCAAACGCCATCAGCTCAGGAAGCTCATCAAGCTCACCTCTCTTGCGAAGCGCTCCCGTCCATGCAAATAGCGTTGCAACTGAGTTAGTTGAGGTCTCCTCACCCTTTAGATACTTGTAATAGTGACGCTGTACCGTTCCATGTGCCGCTTCGTATTCGTAAATTCCATCAGGTGACACAAGTACCGATGTCATCATCGCTAGCGAGCCGTAGGCTGTCGCCACCATGTCGCTCATAACATCACCATCATAGTTCTTGCAAGCCCAAATATATCCGCCCTCTGAGCGAATTACTCTTGCTACAGCATCATCAATAAGCGTGTAGAAATACTCAATTCCAGCCGCCTCAAATTTTTCCTTGTACTCTGCCTCAAAAATTTCAGCAAATATATCCTTAAAGCGGTGATCGTACTTCTTGGAAATTGTATCCTTCGTTGCAAACCATACGTCCTGCTTGGTGTCAAGAGCATAGTTAAAGCACGCTCTGGCAAACGAACCGATCGAGTCATCACGGTTATGAAGTCCCTGAATGATGCCGGGTCCTTCGGTAAACTCATGAATAGTTTCACGGGTAACTGTGCCATCGGTAGCTGTGGAAACAAGCTCGGTCTTAGCTCCTGCAGGAACCTGAAGCTCTACATTCTTATAAACATCACCATAAGCGTGACGAGCAATGGTTATTGGCTTTGTCCAGGTAGGAATATAAGGTGTGATGCCCTTTACCAAAATCGGCGCACGAAATACCGTTCCGTCAAGCATAGCTCTAATTGTGCCATTAGGAGATTTCCACATCTGTGAAAGATTATACTCAGGCATTCTTGCGGCATTCGGTGTAATGGTGGCACACTTTACTGCAACACCGTACTTTTTAGTAGCATTAGCCGAATCGATTGTCACCTGATCCTTTGTCTTTTCACGATATTCAAGACCTAAATCATAGTATTCGGTTTTTAGATCTACATACGGAAGAATAAGGATGTCCTTAATTTCCTTCCAGATGATTCGTGTCATTTCATCTCCGTCCATTTCAACGAGCGGGGTTTTCATTTGAATTTTTGCCATTTTAATTTCCTCCTATTTTATGATGTATCACTAACATGATTAATTATACCACAAATCGTGGCTTCTTGTCAAGAACAACACAGAGCAAAGCCTTTAAAAAGCCTTGCTCCGTTGCAAATATTTTACTTAAGTGATTCTCTTGTGTAGTCAAGCAAGCCGCCTGCTAAAACTATGTCCTTAGTTCTGCCGGTGAGCTCGCAAAGCACAGGGATTTCCTCGCCCGTGGTCTTGTCAATTACTGTAAGCTCAGTCTTATCAGCTACAACGCTTGCCTTTACGTCCTTAATTTCAATCTCATCACCCTGGTTGATCTTGTCATAATCAGCCTCATTTACAAAGGTGAGCGGTAGGATTCCAGCATTGATGAGGTTTGCTCTGTGGATTCTTGCAAAGCTCTTAACAAGTACAGCCTTTACTCCAAGATACAAAGGTGCAAGTGCCGCATGCTCTCTTGAAGAGCCTTGACCGTAGTTAGATCCGCCTACTATAATGGATTTGCCCATATTCTTTGCTCTTCTCGGAAAATCCTCATCACATACTGTAAAGCAATGCTCCGAGATTTTCGGAATGTTTGAGCGCAGCGGCAAAATCTTCGCTCCTGCAGGCATAATGTGGTCAGTTGTAATATTATCGCCAACCTTTAGCGACACGGCACACTCAATGCTCTCGTCAAGCGGTGTGGTATCGGGGAAGGGCTTGATGTTTGGCCCTCTTAACACCTCAACGCCGTCCATCTCCTCTTCGCTTGCGGGAGGAACTACCATATTATCATTAATTACAAAATGCTCAGGCAGAGTAAACTCTGGCATTTCGCCTAAGTACTCTCTGGGATCGGTGAGATAGCCTGTGAGTGCGGAAACCGCTGCCATTTCGGGAGAAACAAGATAAATCTGTCCGTCCTTTGTGCCAGATCTGCCCTCAAAATTGCGGTTAAAGGTTCTAAGCGAAACTCCGCCGGAATTAGGAGACTGTCCCATACCAATGCAAGGTCCACAAGCCGATTCAAGAATTCTTGCACCTGCATCAATCATGTCTGAAAGTGCGCCATTTTGTGCAATCATATTCAAAACCTGCTTAGAGCCCGGAGCAATCGCAAGTGAAACGTTAGGGTCAATTGTCTTACCCTTTAGAATATAAGCTACCTTCATCATATCAACAAAGGATGAGTTTGTACATGAGCCGATACATACCTGATCTACCTTGAGCTTGCCTATCTCCTCAACCGTCTTTACGTTGTCAGGAGAGTGAGGACATGCCGCCTGGGGTACAAGCTCAGAAAGATTTATGTTTATCTCTTCATCATATTCTGCGTCAGCGTCAGCCGAAAGAGGTGACCAAGCATCTGCACGATCCTGTGCCTTTAGAAACTCAAGTGTAACCTCATCAGATGGGAAAATAGAAGTAGTTGCGCCAAGCTCTGCTCCCATGTTTGTAATGGTAGCACGCTCAGGAACATAAAGCGTTTTTACGCCCTCGCCGCAATACTCAATAACCTTTCCTACTCCGCCCTTAACGCTCATAATTCTTAACACCTGTAGGATAACATCCTTTGCAGATACCCACGGTGAAAGCTTTCCTGTAAGGTTTACCTTAACAACCTTTGGGCAGGTGATATAGTATGCTCCGCCACCCATTGCAACGGCTACATCCTGTCCGCCGGCACCGATTGCGATCATACCAATTCCACCGCCTGTGGGGGTGTGAGAATCCGAGCCGATAAGAGTTTTTCCGGGAACGCCAAAGCGCTCAAGATGAACCTGATGGCAGATGCCGTTGCCGGGACGTGAGAAGTAAATTCCGTGCTTTTTGGCAACAGAACCGATAAAGCGGTGATCGTCAGCATTTTCAAAGCCTGACTGAAGCGTGTTGTGATCAATGTAAGCGACACTGCGCTCGGTTTTTACTCGTGGAATACCAATAGCCTCAAACTCCAGATAAGCCATTGTACCTGTAGCATCCTGAGTAAGCGTCTGGTCGATTTTAATTCCGATTTCTTCGCCCTTGACGTACTCGCCGTCAACAAGGTGATTTCTCAAAATTTTTTCTGTTAAGGTCATACCCATGCGAAAACAGTCCTTTCATTTTAGAAGATAATACTATTATACTACTTTTCAATCGGATTGTCAAGGGAATGTAATGAATAAGTAAGCATACTTTCTTGCATATTTTGTTAAATTTCACTGACCAGGTGCAAAGAAAATGAATTTTTTGGTGGTGTTTTATGCAAAATTATCAATGAGGACTATTTTTAGTGTGCTGTTCGGGACAAAATGAGAATAAAAATTACCTTGGCATTTTATATAAATCACTTAAGGTTAATTTGTGCAATGCTACGAAAATATAGAAATTCGAGCATGGATTTATTGACATTTTTCTCATATGTGATATAATATAATTAGAATATTTTTTTGGAGATGACTAAAATGAACAAAAAAACGCTGCTATTAATTATTCCTGTAAGTCTAATGATTTCATCCTGCGCGGACACTCCTGACAGCATCAAAAGCAATACACATTCTACAAGCGACAGTACACAGATAGAAGCTAGCGATGCACAGGGTGTGTATAGCGACATAGACCTGGCATATGATTCGGCGTACACAAAGATTTCACTTCCCGACAAAGAAAGCATAGATGTTCAAAGCTATGATGAGATTGACAGCATAGAGCTTTGCTACATAAATTCTCAGCTAGACCAAGAATATATGACGGATGTGGTGGATAAGCTTTCGGCAAGCTTTGGCGTTTTAGAAAATGTTCAAACGCAGACCGATGACTACACCGCCCTTAGAGATGATGAGAAAAGTCGAGTAAAAATAGAAGCCTTCTCACGTCCCTACGTCAGGGTTGAGCTTGAGGATTCTGACGTTTGCAACGCAAACAACGGAACTGTTATTAAAAATGAGCTTGTTTTTCTTGACCAATTAAGCGATGAAGAAAAAGACAATGTAGACGCTGGTGTTTTAGAGGCTTCCGACAAGGCACTTGAAACCGCACAGGCAGTAGGTGAAATATTCGGCGACCAGCTTGAATATCAAGTTTCGGACGCTTATATTTTGTATGGTGAAGATGATGTAGGCTACGAAATTGAAATACAAAAATGCTATAACGGTATTGCAATACAAAATCTTGTCTCTCCAAGTGCGTCTGCTTCGCCGCATTCAGACGGAGCGGTATTAATGTCAGCATCTATGCAAAGCTATGCGGATATTGACAGTGATGGACAGCTGCTGTACTATATAGGATGCGACTCATTTACTGTTGAAAGCATCACCGAAATTGAGGACGTGATAACCTTCAAGGGCGCCTGCGACATCCTTGAAAGCGAGCTTTCGGATAACGTACACTATGATTTTGACAGCGTCCAGCTTATGTACGAGCCGTACGGATATGAAGTGGTTGACTATAGCGAAGCGCCAAAGAACATAACCTGCACTCCCAAATGGTATTTTATCATCAACAAAATCGAGGATGAAAGCGGAATGCATATGATAAATTATATTACGGTTGATGTCAAAACCGGCGAAATAAATGTAGTGATGTAAGCAAAAACAGAATCAGGAATTTCCGCTCTTTATAAACGAGAGCGGATTTTTTTCTTAATTTTAAAAAAAGCACTTGAAAAAAACGTTCAGTTATATTATAATAGAATGTAGAGGATAACTCATGCCCTAACGTGGCAAAAAAGAAAGGGATTTGAATGAAACTAAAAAGCATAAAAAAAATCACTGCTTTTAGCTTGAGTGTGTCGCTTATGTTCACCTGCCTTGTTGGATGTAACGGCTCAAGCGAGAGCGAAAACAGCAAGGCTGACGACAACACCTCAAACAGCTCATCTAACACCGATGCGGGAGTTACAGTAAAAACCTACGAATTTCCCGAATTTCTGTCTAGTGGCGAAGAGGCTGATGTGCTGTCGAATGTGATTTATCAGAGCTTTGATTCAGCAGCTGCTATGACAGAGCCTGAAACACAGCCGTTTGATGACTATAAATGCACGGCGGTTTTTCATGAAAACTACTATATCTTTACTGAGGATGAGCACTACGGACTAATTAACTCAATTGGCACCGAGCTTGTTTCCTACAGTGGACTTAGCTCGTTTACAGCGGTTTCTGAGGACACGCTTTTGGCAGTGTATGACGATGGCTCTGAAATTTACTATAGAGTTGATGGCGTTGGCGGAGCTTACACGATAACAATTGATGAGTTTGATGACTCGCGGATTTCGGCTGCTGCATTTGCATCTGATGATGAAACGGGCGAATACTACCTTTTACAGCTTGATGAAGGTACAGTTTATGATGTAAATCTTAGCAGCTTTAAAAAAGCCGACATCGACGATATCGACACAGGCAAAAGCTATGAGGCTATATACACAGCGACAAGCGGAAATGAAAAGTACTATATAGCATTTGATGAATTTTACAATTTTACGGTGTACGAGGGCGACTATGCGTACATTGAGCTTAAAATTGGCGGAGAATATGGCAGCTGCTATGTACTTGACTATGACGATTTTACCGAGCTTGAAACGCTTATCTCATCATTCGGAAACGAAAGCAAGCGAGAATCTCCATCAAAGGATGAGGATGCCGACTATGTTCAGATTACAATGAACCTTGCAAGCGGCACACAGGTCAAAACCATATCGTCAGAAGGGTATTGCTTCACCGATACCTCAAGCACTGACAGCAACGTATCAAACAAATACTTTACACTTATGGATACAGAGACCTTTGTAGACCTTGTAAACTGGATAGATATAACACTTGGGTCTTAAATTCTGATAAATATTTTTTGCCTCCTTGTCCATTTGGCAGGGAGGCTTTTTGACGGATTATGAATTAAATCCTTCATTTTTGCATTCGCCGCTCTTGACATTTGTCTTGCGTTGTGCTATTATTTATATAGTAGAAGTACAGCGCCTTTCTGGGCGAAATTAGACATATTTTTTGCATAGCTGCGGTCATTTCGGACAAAATAAGGGTAAATGAACTGCGGAGGTTTAAATATGTCAAAAAACAACAAGAAAAGCAAACAAAAGGCACAGTACCTGATCGCCGAATCTACACCCTTTAGCTATACGCCATGGCTTGCTGCAAATGCCGCTAAAAATCAAAAGGACAGCGAGCCCGACAGATCGGTAATTGACGAAAACGGTGCGGCTATAAAGGAATTCGGCATCGCGGCTCCGAGCGGAAGCAAGCACAGCATCTACTGTCTTAACATTATCGGACAGGTTGAGGGACACTACATTCTTCCTCCAGATAACAAGACCACAAAGTATGAGCATATTTTACCGGCACTTGTTTCAATCGAGCAGGACGAAAGCGTTGAGGGACTGCTTATTGTGCTTAATACCGTAGGCGGAGATGTCGAGGCTGGACTTGCCATAGCAGAGCTTATAGCAGGAATGAAAACACCGACTGCATCCATAGTTTTAGGCGGAGGTCACTCGATTGGCGTGCCGCTTGCAGTATCGGCTAAGCATTCATTTATTGTGCCAAGTGCAACAATGACGATACATCCCGTGAGAATGAACGGACCGATTGTAGGTGTGCCGCAAACGCTTGCATACTTTCAGAAAATGCAGGACAGAATAGTGCGATTTATTACCGACAATTCTAAAATAAGCGAAAAGAGATTTTGTGAGCTTATGATGGCAACCGAAGAAATTGTCATGGATATGGGAACGGTTATTGACGGACAGACCGCAGTAGAATGTGGACTTATCGACTCACTCGGCGGACTAAGCGATGCAATAGATTGGCTCTATAAGGAAATTGAAAAGCAGTAAAGAATGCGAGCAGCTCTAGCTCGCTTACATAGCACACGGATATGAAAAAGAGGTATACATAAATTGGCAGAGAGTAAAAAAACGTCCCAAAGGACAAAATCGTCAGCTAAGGCTGATGACAAAAAGAAAGCAAGCTCAAGCAGCACAAAAAAAGCATCAAGCGCAAAAGATGCAAAGCAAAGCACAGCAGACGAGGCAAGATTTAAAGAGCGTCGCCGTTTTTGGTCACTGATACTGTTTTTCTTCGGCTTGTTTGAGATCATGGTGACCTTCATTAAAGGTGACGGACTGTGGAGCAAGCTATATAATCTAAACCGAGGAGTTTTTGGAGCAAGCGTGTTCCTCTTCGGTTTTTTCATCATTTATATTGCGCTCACCATTGCAAGCGAAAAATCGAAAAGCTCTATAATTTCACGAGTAATACAGGGAGCTGTGATGATTTTTCTGCTAAGCGGAGCAGCTCAGATTTTCTTCGGCGGAGAGATCGAAGGAGCGAGCTTTTGGCTTAAGCTAAGAGGCTTATACCTAGATGGACAGAATCTGCACGGAGGCGGAATTACGGGCGCTTTATTCGGCTGGTCGCTGCTTTCGCTGTTTGGAAAAACCGGTGCGGGTATAATCATAGTGCTGCTTATTGTTCTGTTTGCGCTGCTGCTGTCGGATGTAACTCTGCCACAGCTGCTTCATTTCTTTTCACGTCCCGTAGTGGGCGGAGCAAGGGCTCTCGCAGAAGACAGAGCCGAGCGTGCGGCGCAGCGTGAGATGATAGAACAGGCGTACAATGATTCACAGCCCTTAGTGCCGGCAAATAACACCCCCGCTCCGACAAGACGAACAAAAAAGAAACGCAACGTAGACTTTGCAAAGGTTCTTGAGGCACAGATGCTTGAGGAGGAAAAGGCAAAGGATCGCGCGCAGACATTTGAGCTAAACGATAGCGCCGAACCCAAGACGACCGATGAGCAGTCGGCTAAGGATAAAACCAAAAAAAGCGCAGACAAAAAGCCTACTAAGTCAGAAAGGATAAATGAAGAAAAGCAGAAGCTTTCTGAACAGATCAAGCTAGAAGAGCTTATACGCAAGGCAGCAAGCGAGCCAAATCAGAAAAATAGTGTGATCATCGATAAGAATGGTCAAACCGCCATGTTTGAAAGTAAGAATACCGAGGAAATTGCAAGCTATGTGTATCCTCCAGTTGAACTGCTGCATGAAGCAAAGCGCACCAGCACTGAGGAGGAAATTCAGCGCGAAATACAGGATAAGTCATCAAAGCTTGTTGAAACGCTCGAAACATTTGGCGTAAAAACAAGAATTGTTGGCATACACCGTGGACCATCGGTAACAAGATACGAGCTTCAGCCTGCGGCAGGCGTTAAGGTAAAGCAGGTGACCTCACTTGCAGACGACATAGCACTTAATCTTGCCGCCGACAGTGTGCGTATTGAGGCTCCTATTCCCGGCAAGCCTGCTATCGGAATAGAAATACCGAACATTCACCGTGACAGCGTCTCGATGCGTGAGCTTATTGACAGCGATGAATACCGAAATGCAAAGGGCAAGCTTTCGTTCGCAGTCGGCAAGGATATAGAAGGAAATATCATAATCGGAGATATATCGAGTATGCCTCATATGCTCATTGCAGGTACTACAGGCTCCGGTAAGTCGGTGTTTACAAACTCGATTATACTAAACATACTGTTTCACGCCTCTCCTCAGGAGGTCAAGCTTATTCTTATAGATCCCAAAAAGGTAGAATTTCCGATGTACAACGGAATACCGCATCTGCTTATACCTGTGGTTACCGAGCCTCTAAAGGCAGCAGGTGCGCTTGGCTGGGCAGTAAATAAAATGATGCAAAGATACAAGCTGTTTGAGGCAAACGGCACAAAGAATATTGAGGACTATAACGAAATGGTCGAGGAAATGAAAGAGAACGATCCCGAATGTGATCGCACAACGCTCGAACAAATCGTTATAGTAGTTGATGAGTTTGCAGATCTTATGCTGGCGGCTAAAAACGAGGTTGAGGAATCGGTAATGCGTTTGGCTCAGCTTGCACGTGCGGCAGGTATACATATGATCATCGCAACACAATCACCAAGAGTTGACGTACTTACTGGTCTTATCAAGGCAAACATTCCTTCAAGAACGGCACTGATGGTATCAAACAACACCGATTCACGTGTAATTTTAGACGAGGTCGGAGCCGAAAAGCTTCTCGGCAAGGGCGATATGCTTTATAAGCCTGTGGGTTATCCAAAGCCTTTACGTATACAAAGTGGATTTTCTACTACATCAGAGATTAAAGAGGTGGTTAGCTTTCTAAAGAGCGGTCAGGGTGCCGAATACGATCAGGAGGTTATCCACGAAATTGAAGAAAATATTCCTAAGCCTAAAAACGAGGATAATACAGAAATTTCGATAAATCCTGACGATGATCTTGTAAATCAGGCTATCACTATTATTGTCGAAACGGGAAATGCCTCAACTGCATTTTTACAGCGCAAGCTAAAGCTGGGATTCCCTCGTGCGGCTAGAATTATGGACGATATTGAGGCTATGGGAATCATAGGTCCGCAGGAGGGTGCAAAGCCCAGAAAAATCCTGATGACAAAGGAAGAATGGTACGAGCGTCAGGGAAGAAACTAACGAGGTGACGGTATGGCTTTTATGCCGATTTCAAAAGAGGATATGAAGGAGCGTGGAATTGACAGGCTCGACTTTGTATACATACTGGGTGATGCCTATGTAGATCATCCAAGCTTTGGTGCTGCTATTATTACACGGCTTCTCGAATACCACGGCTACACGATAGGCGTTATTGCGCAGCCTGACTACAAGGATCCAAGCTCGGTTCTTAGACTTGGACTACCTAAGCTCGGATGGCTTGTAAGTGCGGGAAACATCGACTCTATGGTGGCGCACTATACCGTTGCGAAAAGGCGGCGTTCAGATGATGCCTACTCAGCTGGCGGCAAGGCGGGCAAGCGTCCCGACAGAGCTGCTACTGTTTATTGCAAGATGTGTCGAGCCGCTGCTCCTGAAATTCCGCTTCTTTGCGGAGGATTAGAGGTTTCGCTGCGACGATTTGCACACTACGACTACTGGAAGGACTGTGTTATGCCCTCGATCCTGGTTGACTGTGACGCAGATCTGCTTATGTTCGGCATGGGCGAGCATTCGATAATAGAAATAGCCGACCGACTCAAGGCTGGCGAGGATGTACATACAATTAGAGATGTGCGAGGAACCTGCTATCTGTGCGATACGGTAGAAACACCGCTCGGTGCGGTTCAATGTCCCTCATACAAAGAGGTCTGTGAGAACAAAAGGCTTTACGCTAAGGCTTGCAGAATACAATACGACTGGCAGGACGAGGTTTACGGAAGAACAATCATTCAGCGCCACGGCGATAAAATGCTGGTGCAAAATCCCCCTGCCACCTCATTAACCACCGAAGAAATGGATTTAGTCTACTCTCTTCCATACGAGCGCACATATCATCCCTGCTACGAAAAGGAGGGCGGCGTTCCCTCAATCAAGGAGGTACGGTTTTCTATAACACATAACCGTGGCTGCTTTGGCTTTTGCAACTTCTGCTCAATCGCTCTGCATCAAGGCAGGCGTATAAGCGTAAGAAGCGAGGAGTCGGTAATCAATGAGGCTAAAATGCTCACACAGCTTCCCGACTTTAAAGGCTACATACATGACGTAGGCGGACCTACAGCAAACTTTCGCACACCATCGTGTGAAAAGCAGCTCTCACTCGGACTTTGTAAGGGAAAGAAATGCTTAGCACCTACTCCATGTAAGAATCTGCATGTAGATCACAGCGAATATCTGCATCTTTTGCGTGAGCTAAGAAAAATACCAGGAGTAAAAAAGGTTTTTATACGCTCAGGAATACGCTACGACTATTTGCTTGAGGATAAAAATGGAGAGTTTATGGACGAGCTTATCGAGCATCACATAAGCGGTCAGCTAAAGGTAGCTCCTGAGCACTGCTCCGCTGCTGTGCTTGACAAGATGGGCAAGCCACACATTGAAGCATACAAGAAATTCCAAAAGAGATTTTATCAAATCACAAAGCAAAAGGATAAGGAGCAATACCTTGTTCCCTACCTAATGTCATCTCATCCGGGATCTACTCTTAAGGACGCAATAGAGCTTACAATGTTTTTAAAGGAAAACAAAATTCATCCTGAGCAGGTTCAGGATTTCTACCCGACACCGGGTACACTGTCAACCTGTATGTATTACACCGAGCTAGATCCCTATACGCTAGAGCCAGTATACGTTGCGAAAAATCCAAAGGATAAGGCTATGCAAAGGGTTCTTCTTCAGTACTACAAGCCTGAGAATCAGCGCAGAGTTATAGAAGCTCTTGTTAAAGCGCACAGAGAGGACTTAATCGGACAGGGCGCAGGTAAGCTTGTAAAGCCTGATGCGATATATCTTAGACAGCAGCGTGAAAAGGAAGCTGCACGAAGCAAAAAAGGCTCAAAGCCCAGACAGGGCACAAAGCGCAAACGGAAGTGAGAAAAATGGCTAAAAGAAAAAAGCGAAACGCCAAGGGCTGGACCTTTAACTTTAAAAAGGATATGCTGCGTGCTTGTGTTGTAGCAGCTTTAGCGGCTGCGGCTTATCTGCTTGGAAAATATGGACTTCCCGACTCGATCTCAGGTGATGACAGCAGCAGTAACGAAGGCAAAGCACTAACAGCAGATACAAGCGTACACTTTATTGATGTCGGTCAGGGAGATGCTACTCTTGTTTGCTCAGGAGAAAGCTACATGCTAATCGACACGGGAGATCGAGACAGCGATAATACGCTTATTACATACCTTGAAAACGAAGGCATAGAAAAGCTCGACTACCTAATACTAACGCATCTGCACTCCGACCACATGGGCGAGGCTGCTGAAATTGTCGAGCAGTTTGAAGTAGACGAGATTATCACCACGGCACTTCCGGAGGATATGATTCCCACTACGCAAATTTATGAGAATCTGCTTGATGCTATGGAGGCTAAGGATATGACCTTTCATGCAGCTGCTGACGAAAGCTTTACGCTCGGCTCATGCGAGGTTCAAACCATTGCTCCGACAGAGGAGTATTCAAATCTCAACAACTACTCGGTGATTGTAAGGATATCTCACGGCGACAACAGCTTTTTGATAACAGGCGACTGTGAAACACAGGAGGAGGAGGAAATCCTAGCAAAAGGCGAGGACCTAACCGCCGATGTGCTAAAGGCAGCTCATCACGGAAGCGACACATCGAGCAGTTCTGAATGGCTCACGGCAGTTTCACCGCAGTACACCGTTATCTCATGCGGAGTTGACAATAAGTACGGTCATCCCGATGAGGAAACGCTTATCAGAATCAAGAAGTACTCACCTAAGGTTTACATTACCGCAGACGATGGCACGGTGATTTTTGAGTCGGACGGCGAGGAGCTTAGTGTGAGTGTTAGCGGCAAGGAGGAGTAGCTATGACCTACAGTCTGGACAGAATTGAGGGCAAGGTCGCAGTGCTTGTGAATGAAAACGGAGAAAGCAAGATATTGCCTGCAGATGAGCTTGAAGCAAATATCGAAGGCTCAATGTTTAGCGAAATAAACGGCAGACTTGTATTTGACGAGGAATTGACAAGGGCACGCCGTGAAAGGCTTGCTAAGCGTGCTAAAAATATGTTTAAGAAACAGGGAGAGACATAATGGAAAAGGATTTGTTTACTTTAATAAATGAACAATCGTCAAGCTTTTCTAAGGGGCATAGGCTGATTGCACAATTCATTTTATCGCACTATGATAAAGCGGCATTCATGACAGCTCAAAAGCTCGGTCAAACGGTGGGTGTCAGCGAATCAACAGTTGTACGCTTTGCTTCTGTGCTAGGCTTTGAGGGCTATCCTGAGCTTCAGCGCTCGCTGCAGGAGCTTATGCGAAACAAGCTCACATCAGTACAGCGAATCGAGGTTTCAAATGGCCGACTTGACGGTGAGGATATACTTCAGCAGGTGCTAAGTCATGACGCTGAGCAGATACGCCTAACGCTTGAGGAAACCTCAAAGGCAGCCTTTACGAATGCGGTTAATGCAATTGAGCATTGCGACACGATATACATACTTGGAGCAAGAAGTGCCGAGCCACTCGCAAAGTTTTTAAACTACTACTTCACACTTATTTTTCCAAGAGTACGTCAGGTGCGAAACACCACAACAAGCGAGCTTTTTGAGCAGCTGTTGCATATAGGCGACAAGGATGTAATTATTGGAATTTCATTTCCACGCTACTCACGTCAAACGGTACAGATGCTAGAATTTGCAAAGTCGAGGAATGCGCACGTCATAGCCATTACCGACTCTCAAAGCTCACCGCTTGCCGCTTACGCAGACGATCTGCTTATCGCACGAAGCGACATGAATTCATTCGCCGACTCGCTGGTGGCACCTATGAGCCTCATAAATGCACTTATCGCAGCAGCATCTCTTAGCAATTCTGATGCGGTACGAAAAAGCTTTGAGCAGCTTGAGCGTATATGGGATGAATACGAGGTATACAACAAAAACAAGTAAAACAAAAGCGGCAGCACCTTTAATGTGTACTGCCGCTAAAATATTCTATTAGCATTTATTTAGTAGAATCGCTTTCTTGCTCTCAAAATTAAGAATACAACAACGACTGCTACTATTACTATTACTACTCCGACTACAACAAATACCAATGGACTTGTGCTGTCGCTTTCCTTTTCAACCTCTTCAGCTGCATCGCCAATGCTTGTGGTCTTAGAAATTTTGATCTCATCAATTTCTGCTCTTGCCTCAGCGTTTGCGTTGTATCCGTCAACGTTAGCAACATAAAGTGTTGAGTCGCCTGCTGATTCAGGAAGCTGGATTACTATGTTGTCGAGATAGAGCACGTCGCCGTTTACAGCATTCTGTGTCGGAATCTCAAATATAATTTTAGTCGAGCTTGAGCTTTCAGGAACGCTTAGAAGTCCGTTGCTGCGATACTGCGTTACGTTGTCATCGAGAGTGGTATTTACCTGAAGCTTTAACGGACTGTCGATTGTTCTTACGCTATCCTCGTCAGCAGACATAACCCAAACCGAATCATCTAAAAGAGTACCCTCATCATTTTGCGAAAGTCTGTATGCAAAGTTTATAAGACATCCATCAAAGCAGCTAAGTCCAAAATCCTCAGCGTGAAGCTCGATTCCTATGACTTTTATATTATCAATATCATCAGCCTCGGGAGCATCTGGATAGACAAGATTGTTATCGCTGTCTCTTACCATTCCGGAGCAGCTAAAGTAGCCGTCAACTCCGTCAGAGCTTGCGTTTATTCTTAATGAATTTCCCTGATAATAGGTGTCCTTGTCCTGCTTAATGCTTATACCACCTAATCCAGCATCCTTGGTGAGATGAATATAATCCTCAAAGCTATCGTTGTCAAAGCTAAGTGCAGGCTCCTTATCCTCTGTAAGGTAGGTAGAATCTGCCTCAAACTTTATTGCTTCCTCCTCTTCCTCATCATCGGCATATACAGCTAAAGAGAAGGACGACAGAGCAACCACGACAGCAGCCGCAGCTGACAGCAAACGTTCAAATTTCATATTTCAAACCTCTTTCCTAATCACTTTTTCAAAGCAGTCTGTAAAATACATACCACTATATAATCATTTTACTACATAAAATAGTTTTTGTCAAGATGATTTTTAAGATTGCACTTATTTGTAACCGTTATGTAACCTAAAAAGCACTCGCTTTATTCTATTGCGAGTGCCTTTTTTTGTAAGCTATCCTGTGATTCCTAAGAATTCAAGGTAATTCTTATCGGGCATATTCGTTACCTTTGACTTAGTCCAGCTTGAGTCCTCGGTAAGTCTATAGGCTACATATAAGACACTGTTTCCGTCATCGTCCTCTTCAACTGTCCAGCCAACATCAGGTACTATATATCGTGTTCCCTTAGTTGTTATGGTTTTTCTGATACCCTTTTGGTTAAGTGAGAAAAACTGAAGCTTTATATCCTGACCATTTGGCACAACATATATCTTAACACAGCCCTTATCGCTATCCTCAACGTCTGTAAGGTAAAAACGATATCTTCCGTCAGGCGAAATTGCATTATCATCATCCGTAACCTCAGCTAAGTGTACAAGCTGATCCTCATACTGAGCATAAAGAGTTGATTCGGGATCTAAATCCATATCCAGCACGGTTTCTACATCCGAACCGCTAAAGAGTATATTGCAGGCTACATAAACAACAATTCCCAGCACGTACAGCAGAAGATAAATTGTTCCTAAAATAACCTTGATGGTTTCAGTCGTCGCCGATGCAAAAAAGATAACCAATGCAACTATCAGGGGCGGAATTATAAGCGTCCAGTTGTTATTGCTTAAATTAAACAGCAGCAAGAAGAACACTATCGGCAAAAGCAGCACGCTTATCGCCTTTGTCACAAACATATCTCTTGTGTATAGCATAAGGATAAGAAATATTATCGATGCTACTGCGTATATCACTAAAAACGATGCTTCCTTTCCGTTTACAAATACCAAATCATACAAAAAGGTTGCATACGCAAACATAGCAATTACCGCTAGGTATGTCACTTCAAAGATTGACACACAGCGCTTTACCCAAATGTTACCCATTATATCTTTCATCTAAAAACTCCTCCAAAGTCTGAGTCTACACATAATCTATGCTATACCTCGTGTGCTTAATTATTTACTATTACCTGCTCTCCGCCTGTAAGTCCACTTATAATCTCGGTTTCATCGTCATCAACAATGCCTACCTCGACATCCTGTTCGATTTTTGCGCCATCAATAAGCAGATTGACGTAAGAGCGATCTCCTGATGTTTTTACAGCATCAGAAGGAACAATTATTGTATCAAGCTTAGAGTATACCTCAAAGCAGCAGCTTACCTGAAGATCACTGAGGTCTGCGTCCTCCTCAGGGGTTATTACATAGGTAGTAAGTGACATACCTGCATTATCGCCCTCGATTATATCGACGACCTTTCCCGTAGCCTCAGTTTGTCCCTGTTCAAGCGAAACCCTTGTGCCAAAATTTACATTTTCAAGCACAGTGTCATACACATCGCAGATAAGATACTGTTCTGAATGGTCAACAATCTGTCCAAAGGTGGTGGAGGCATCAACCTGTGCTCCTTCAACAAGCAAAACGCTTGCTCCACGCTGGTCGCTTACACCCGAACCGAATGATGCATCCTGAGTAGTCGAGAAAACTCCGTCACATGGCGCATAGACGTTGTAATTGTCACGAGAATCCTCAAGGTAGTCATACTCAAGCTGTGTAAGCTCAAGCTCAACCTTCGCAAGCTCAAGCTCGGTAGCCGAGCCTCCTTCGCTCTCAAGCGTTTCTACCGTCTTCTTCGCCTGCTCAAGGTAGACCTCCTTTTCCTCAAGCTGCTCATCAACCTCGTCCGAATTTAGCGTAATGAGGATATCGCCCTCTTCAACAGTTTGATTTTCCTCAACATAAATCGTCTCTATTGTTCCGCTCATGGAAAAAGAAACGTTCTCCGAATAGGGATAGCCAAAATATCCGTCAACATAATACTTCTGTGAAATATCTCCGACTACCGCTTCTTCGGTCTTATAATCAATCTCATCAGTTTCGTAAATTGGCACAACAATCTCCTGTCCCTCATCCGAAGAGGAACAGCCGACCATACTAATTCCCATTAAGAATGCTAACAAAAACGCAGCTTTTCTCATAAAATTACCTCTATTCAAAGGAAAATAGCTCTCCTTTTAAAAAACAACCAGCTTACTCTTTTAGACAGAGTGAAAGCTAAGCATCATACATCTATTATAACATTTTTCAAGACTTGGTACAAGCAAAAAAGGATATATTGTATAGTTGCACAATTTTCACCGATAATTTTTGTGTGTTTTAACCACCAAGCAAATGCAAAATTATGGAATTTGAAAGCAAAAACCCCTCATCAGTTAGCGTGATTCTCTCGTCATTTACCTTCGCAAGTCCACGCTCTGCAAGTGCTTTAGCACGCTCAAATACATCCTCAGCAAATTCTGCGCCTGCAATTTCTACAAGCCTCGCTTTACCTATTCCGTCCGAGGTTCTGATTGCAAGCATAACATACTCCTCAGCTCTATCTGGAGCAGCGTCCTCAAGCTCCGTAGGCTGCAAATCCGCCGCTATAAACCCCCGAAGATCCGGCGGACAAAAGAACCGCTTGCCGCCAAAATCCGAGTGTGCCGATGCGCCTATTCCGATGTATGGCTCAAGCGTCCAGTACTTCATGTTGTGCCGTGACCTTTTGCCGTTAAGCGCAAAGCTTGAAATCTCGTAATGCTCATAGTCCAGTGCCTCAAGCTGACTGCATAGTGACAGATAAAGATCGCTCATTTGCTCATCGTCCGCAATCTGCTCACGTACGCTTTCACAATCAAACGCTGTTCCTTGCTCTATCTTTAGCATATACGCCGATATGTGCGTTATGGGAAGTGAAAGCAACAGATCTACGCTCTGCTTTAGTGAAGTCAGATCCTGACCCCTTGAGCCTAGCATAATATCGCACGATATATTGTCAAAGCCAGCTTTATAAGCCAGGCTCACCGCATCCGCGGCAGTCTTCCTGTCATGAAGTCTGCCCAAAAACTTAAGCTGCTCATCATCACCCGACTGGACTCCAAATGATATTCTGTTGACTCCTGCCCTACGGTATCCTAAAAGCTTATCATAGCTCACCGTACAGGGATTTGCCTCGATGGTGATTTCGGGATCTATTAGATTTAGCGAATCAGCTGCTGCGCTAATTATCCGCTCGACCTGTTTTACGCTAAGCACAGACGGAGTCCCACCGCCTAAATATATGCTGTCGCTGCATATTCCTCTGCTCTTTAGCGCCACCAAATTCCGACATACCGCCCTAACATATTCCTCAGCCAGCCTCTCATCAAACACGCTTGAATAAAAGCTGCAATAGGGACAGCGCCGTATGCAAAACGGAATGTGAACATATATTCCTGTCAAGCCTCTCATGTGTCATCATCAAAGGCTGTATCTATCGCCGAAGCCGCCGCACTGCTGTTTTCCTTTAGCTTGCCCATAGCCTTCAATATACCAAGCCTTATAAGGTATACCACGTAAGCTAAAAGCAGCATTGCCAGTGCCGCTGCCCAGTACCTTGCAGCACCCTCTAGCGAAAGGCTAAAGTATGTCGAGTTCTCCTCAAGCCAATCCTTTATAATGGGATGCAATCCTAGATATCCAAAAATGCTTAGCACCACTGAAGAAAAAACATAGGCTGTAATTCCGAGCATTGCGCTTTTTAGAGAAATATTAGAGAATTTCACTCCTACTACTATCGCCCAAATTGCCACAAACCATACGCAATATGATGATACATTTGAATACATCTCGCATACCAGCGGCAAAATTATAGCCGAGCCCAAAGAAAACCCGATAAAGTATTTCATTGCACGGTCTAAATCGTTCATGTCAGTTCCTTTCAATGGTTTTGCTGCTCTAGTCGTCGTCAAGCTTTAGCACCGACATAAATGCCTCCTGCGGCACCTCAACGCTTCCGAGCTTGCGCATACGCTTCTTGCCTTCCTTTTGCTTTTCGAGCAGCTTTTTCTTTCTGGTAATATCTCCACCGTAGCACTTAGCAAGCACATCCTTGCGCATAGCCTTTACGGTTTCTCTTGCTATAATCTTTCCGCCGATTGCCGCCTGAATTGGAACCTCAAACAGCTGACGGGGAATGTTCTCCTTAAGCCTCTCACAGATTTTTCTGCCTCTGGCATACGCTTTGTCTGTATGCACAATGAACGAAAGTGCATCAACCACCTCGCCATTTAGCATTATATCAAGCTTAACAAGCTTGCTTTGAGCGTAGCCCATCATTTCGTAATCAAACGAAGCATAGCCCTTTGTGCGAGATTTTAGTGCGTCAAAAAAGTCGTAGACAATCTCATTAAGCGGAAGCTCATAATGAAGGTCAACTCGATTTTCATCAAGGTACTCCATGTTCTTAAAGCTCCCTCGCCTATCCTGACAAAGCTCCATTATGTTTCCAACGTATTCGGGCGGAGTGTATATATCCGCCTTAACCATAGGCTCCTCTGCTGACGCTATCAAGGCGGGATCTGGGTAGTTTGAGGGGTTGTCTATATATGTCGTAGCTCCATCAGTCAGACACACCTTGTATATAACCGAAGGAGCAGTCGTGATGAGATCCAGATTATACTCACGTTCAAGACGCTCCTGTATAATCTCCATGTGAAGCAATCCTAAAAAGCCGCACCTAAATCCAAAGCCGAGCGCCGCCGAGGTTTCAGGCTCAAACGAAAGCGAAGCATCGTTAAGCGCAAGCTTATCAAGTGCATCTCTTAAATCCGGATACTTTGCGCCGTCAGCGGGATATATTCCCGAATAAACCATAGGCTGAACCCTTTTGTAGCCAGGAAGCGGTTCATCACACGGATTATCAGCAAGTGTCACCGTGTCGCCTACTCTTGTATCGCCTATATATTTGATTGATGCCGCAATATAGCCTACCTCGCCTGCATGAAGCTCACCTATCGGTACAAGATCTGTCGCACCCATAAAGCCCACCTCAACCGTCTGAAACAGCGCCTGGGATGCCATAAGCTTAATTGTATCGCCTGCCCTTAGGTGTCCCTGCATAACCCTCACATAGATGATTACGCCCTTATATTGGTCATAATAGCTATCAAAAATCAAAGCCTTTAGCGGCTTGTCGTCATCGCCCTTAGGAGCAGGAATGTCGGGGATTACACGCTCAAGCACCTCTCCTATATTGGTGCCAAGCTTTGCTGAAATGCGAGGAGCATCCATAGCCGGAATGCCGATTACGTTTTCAACCTCAGCACAAACCCGTTCGGGGTCTGCAGATGGAAGATCTATCTTATTGACCACAGGCAGAACCTCAAGGTCATGCTCAATAGCTAAATAGGTATTCGCAAGCGTCTGAGCCTCTATTCCCTGAGAAGCGTCAACCACCAAAATCGCACCCTCACAAGCGGCAAGCGAGCGTGAGACCTCATAGTTAAAATCCACGTGTCCAGGAGTATCGATCAGGTTAAAGATGTAATCATTGCCATCCTTCGCCTTATACTTAAGCCTTACCGCACGAGCCTTTATGGTGATGCCTCTTTCACGCTCGATATCCATATTGTCAAGCAGCTGATTTTCCATATCTCTAAGCTCAACCGCCTCAGTAAGCTCTAGTATTCTATCGGCAAGCGTGGATTTCCCGTGGTCTATATGTGCAATTATGCAAAAATTTCGTATATTTTCTTGATTTACGTTTTCAGCCATGTATCTTCTCCTTCTTATAGTCTTTAATATCTTATTTATTATACCACTCAAATGCAGAATTGTCTATAGTTTTTTTGTTAAATCTTGTGTTAGCCTAGCGCAAAAACGGCACAAATCCACATAATGTGAAAATGCGCCGATATATCATTTCTTTTTTCTGCCCTTGCCCGAACCCTTAGCAGCTGCCTTTTTTTGCTCAAGCCTTTCCTTTTCGAGCCTGCGGTTCTTAACGGTTAGTATAAGCATTATCACTATCGCAAGCGCCATGACAACAAGCATCAGTATCATCAAAAACAAAATCAGAGTGGGATCTACTCCCTCGTCCTCAGCCTCATCCTCTACGATGTAGGATTCCTGTGCGCTGTAGCTATAGCTAATGCCGTACTGATCTGCATAGGACATAGCAATTGTACCCTCTGAGCAGATAAGTGTGAAATCCTCGTTCACCTCTCCCTCATCGCTCATTCCGAAGGCGTTTTCACCGATGTTGGTAAGCGTATCGGGTACTGTAAGCTGCGTTAGTCCTGAATTTGCAAACGCTCGGCTTCCAAGCGTTTCGAGCGACTCACCAAGATAAGCATAGCTAAGCGAGCTGCAGTCCTTAAAGGCGTTGTTATATATTGCCACCAGGTTTGTGGGAAGTATAATCTGCTCGAGAGATGTACAGCCTAAAAATGCGCTGTCGCCTATTTCAGTTATGCTGCTTGTGCCATCTGAAGTCCCATCTGCATTGCCAAGAGTCACATTCTTTAACGCTGTGCAGCCACTAAACATATAAGGCGAAACCTCGGTTATTCCCTCGGTAAATACCACATCTGTAAGCGCTGTGCAGTTTTCAAACACAGCCATATCATATTCCGCTGCCGACAATGATACGCTTGTGAGTGCTGTACAGCCTAAAAAGGCTTGATTATCTACATATCCCACCGTATCAGGAATATTTATAGACGCTAAGGATGTGCAGTTTTCAAAGCAGTTGTTTCCAATGACCTCAGCATTCGCACCAAGATTTACCGTGTTAAGCGAGGTACAGTCCTTAAACGTAATGGCTCCGACTGCCCTGACAGTATCAGGTAAGGTCACAGATGTGATTTCCGTGTTTCCCGAAAAAGGCGAGTAGACCTGACTTTCGGTAACATTTCCGTCATCATCATACTCAAGCGAGTGGACATTTCCGTAAAGCACAACCTCATCATCCGACAAAAACCATCCGCCGCTTAAGGCTGTAACGGTATATCCATCAATTTCCTCAGGCACAGAAACAGCCGTATCGCTGCCGTAATAACCACTTATTGCTATTTCGTCATCACCTATGATGGTATAACCCCAGATGCCATTTTGATGGTAGTTTGCACGGTCTAGCTCATCATCCGCCCAGCATACAGCCGCGTTAGAAAAAGCCACAGCTACACTCAAAGCCACCGCCGTCAAAAAGCTCCCCACTCGTCTAAGTTTTGTGTACAAAGTTTAATCACCTTAACCGTTTTACGTCAAGCCTTATTCGGCAAAAATCACATAGCCCTCCTTGCGAGGTGCCGCCTCCTTGGGTTCGTCTGTCGCATAGCCCAGAACACAATGACCTATGCCCTCATAATCGCCCTCTATTCCGAGTGAGCGCAAAATCTCCTTGCCCTCATCAGACTCAAACTCCTCCTTGGCACGGTGAATCCAGCAGCTTGAAACGCCCAGCTCGTGAGCTGCAAGCATAAGATTTCCCATAACAAGGCTGCCATCGTATACATGAGTAGGCATGCTCCTGTCAGCAAGCACAACGAGTACTACAGGCGCACCATAAAAGGGATCTCTGTCTGAGCCCATAACGGCTGCGTTCATTTTCGAGAGCCTATCACGAAGCTCCTTGTTGGTAACAGCCACAATAATCGGCGACTGCTTGCCCATTCCGGTAGCTGCATAGGTTCCCGCCTCAGCGATTTTCTCAATGATATCCTTTGGCACCATATCAGACTTAAAGCTGCGACAGCTGCGTCTTGTCTTAATTGCATCTAATGCTTCCATTTTAAAAGCTTCCTTTCTTGTATTTAATAATGCTTACTGCTTTAGTTAAGCGTTCTTTCGCTCGCTCTTTCACTAGGCTTGTGAGCCCTACGAATTTCACTGCGTGAAATTCCCAAGCTTTTGTTTGGACGTACGTTTGCTCGTTTACTTACTTTAAAAGATTTGCGAACTGGGCTCACTCGTACCTTGCTCGCACTTTTACTAGGCTTGTGAGCCCTACGAATTTCACTGCGTGAAATTCCCAAGCCTTTGTTCGAACGTACATTTATTCGTTTACTTACTTGAGCAGATTCGCAAATTCTAGTGCCTTACCTAGGTCTCCATCAACCTTTAGCTTTCCGAAGGTGAAGGCTGCTACTGCGTCAAGCTTTCCGTCTATTAGCTTAATAAAGTTGTCACCGCTGATGGTGATTCCACAGCTGCGATCGTTGTACTCATAAGGCTCGATGCTTACTTTTCCGTCTTTAATCTCAACATAGAAAACTCCGCCGTTATCTCCGGTTAGATTTATCTGTACTGCCAGAAAATTGGTGCCGGATACATCGTATCCCTTTGCCATCTCTCTTACCTTTGCCAAAATCTGTTCAAATGTCATAATAACCCTCTCCTTAAAGCTTAGCTTCTCTGTAGATAATATCCTCGCGCTTAGGTCCGTTTGAAACCATGGTGATGGGATATCCAATCTGCTTCTCGATAAAATCTATGTACTTTTTGCAGTTTTCAGGAAGCTCGTCATACTCACGAATGCCTCTAATATCACAGCTCCAGCCGTCAAGCACCTCTAGTACAGGCTTACATCTTTCAAGCCTTCTTGTGGTCGGGAACTCCGTTGTCACCTCGCCGTCAAGCTCATAGCCTACACATACGGGAATTTTGTCTAAATATCCCAGCACATCAAGCACCGTAAACGCCACATCGGTGGTTCCCTGCATTCTGCATCCGTACTTTGAAGCCACACAGTCGAACCAGCCCATTCTTCTCGGTCTGCCGGTTGTTGCACCGTACTCGCCGCCGTCTCCGCCTCTGCGTCTAAGCTCGTCAGCCTCCTCGCCGAAAATCTCTGAAACAAACGCACCCGCTCCTACTGCGGAGGAGTAAGCCTTGCACACCGTTACAATCTTCTTAATTTCGTAAGGAGGGATTCCCGCTCCGATTGCTCCGTATGCCGCAAGCGTAGAGGATGATGTTACCATCGGGTAGATACCGTGATCTGAATCCTTAAGCGAGCCCAGCTGTCCCTCAAGCAAAATCTCCTTGCCCTCAGCGATTGCCTTGTTCAAAAAGCTTGAGACATCAGCCACATACGGCTCTACCATCTCTCTATACTTCATGAGCGTATCAAAAAGCTCAGCCTCGTCAATCTCAGGCTTGTTATATAGGTACTTTAGCAGAACATTCTTTTGTGTACATACACGTGAGATCTTCTCCTTAAGGTATTCCTCATCAAAAAGCTCCTGAACCTGAAAACCAATTTTTGCATATTTATCCGAATAAAAAGGTGCAATTCCGCTCTTTGTCGAACCAAAGCTCTTCTTGCCCAAGCGCTCCTCCTCGTACTCGTCAAAAAGCACATGATAAGGCATAACTATCTGAGCCCTGTCGGAGATCAAAAGCTTAGGCTTAGGAACTCCCCTGCTTATAACCTCATTTAGCTCGTTAAAGAGTACGGGAATATTAAGCGCAACTCCGTTTCCGATAATATTGGTGGTGCGCTGTGAGAACACTCCTGACGGAAGCGTATGAAGTGCAAACTTGCCGTAGTCATTAACAATAGTATGACCTGCATTTGCGCCACCCTGAAAGCGAATAACAACATCTGACTCCTGAGCCATCATGTCGGTGATTTTACCCTTTCCTTCATCGCCCCAGTTAGCACCTACAATTGCTCGTACCATTAAACATTCATTCCTTTCGTTCTAGTATGCCAGGCTTTAATAGCCCCAGCATCTTGTATAGAAGCATCAATACCTATATAGAATAACACAAAATGCTCGTCTTGTCAAGCGATTGCGCATTTTTTTGGTTGATTTTATGCTAAATACTGAGCAAAGCCAGGGTGCAGGGTGCGGGTTCTAAAATATCTGCACCATCTGCACCCTGGACAAGCCCTATCTGTGTTCGGGCTTTTACTTTTGTTTGGCTTGCGCTGCTAGAGGCTAGAAGTAAGAAACTAGAAGCTAGGTTGTTCGTATTCATTACATATAAAATTATACTTTCTAGGCTCTTAGACAGCAGCCTATTTGCAATTATCATAATATTTAAGCTTGTTCTTTCGTGAGGCTTAGTACTCCATCACTAACTAAAAACTATAAATTTAAAGAACCGATGTATTTCTCTACGTTGCCTGGTGAGAGCTTATGCATTTTTACAAAATTTATGCTTGACAAAACGATTGTCACGTGGTATAATATAAATAGAAAAAGGGTACTGCACAGCCTTACGGCTAAGCGGTTCTCCCTCATAGTGTATTTTTGAAACACCGTAAACTGGGGAGTTTGGGCGGTGTTTCTTTTTGTGTATTTGCCTAGAAACTATGTATTACTTGTCATTTTTGAAAATGTCGTAACACAAAGCAATAACGCCGATAATCACGCTCGAAAATAACAGTAAATCCGAAAATGAAACCATTGTTATCACCTCCCTTACGGGAGAAACCGCTTATATACCGCTGTTTGCACAGTACCCTTAACTCTTATTATATCATAATTCGGCAATTTTGTCAAACGGGGTTTGCGCTGCTAGAAGCTAGAAGTTAAATACTAGAAGCTAGACCGTTCGTATTTGTCATAATGTGTGAGCTCGCACTTTCATGTTGTATAAAAATATAGTACAAACTAAAGTTATAAATCTATCGAACCAACGTAGGAAAATATGGTGGTTCGCTTGCGAATCGCGCGCGGCGCTTCATGCGCGCGAAACCGTATTTATTGCCGTGCGTTAGCTAAGGCAGACAAGCCAAACAAAAGTAAAAGCCCGAACACAGATAGTGCTTGTCCAGGGTGCAGATGGTGCAGATATTTTAGAACCCGCACCCTGCACCCCTGGCTTTGCTCAGCATCTAGCATAAAATCAACCAACAAAATTAAAAGCCGCAGAGCTCGTAAAAAGACTCTGCGGTTTTGTTTTCTAGCTATTAAGCTTAATCCATTGCGGCTTTCTGTTTACAAAATATGTCACATACCTAAAGCCTGCCTGCTTAGCAAGTGCCAGACCTTCGGATATACCCTTGCCTAAATCCTCACAGCAGTGTGAATCTGAGCCTATCGTAAGCACCTCGCCGCCAAGCTGACGGTACTCTGTTAGATATTCAAGCGTTGGGAAGGTTAGACCATACTTCTGTCTAAGTCCTGAGGTGTTTATCTCAATTCCTCTGCCGCTATCTATCAGCACCTTAAGCATCTCATGAATAACCTCTCGGCAGGGGGTCATGTCTACCTTTCTTCCCGCCTCACCTACTATGTATCTGAGCGGATAGGTGATGTGTCCCATAACGTCAAAGCCGCCCATCCTTGCAAGCTCAAATAGCTCGAGAAAATAGTCATACACAAGCTTGTCAAGCTCCTTATCGGTGAGAGATTTTAGATTGATAAAGTAAAAGTCATCACGCTTTCTGACCTGGTGGAGCGAGCCAATTATAAAATCAAGCTCGTCACACTCGCTAATCATCCTAGCAATTTCAGGCGCCTGGGTTGCCTGCCCCATTTCGCATCCGAAGATAAGGTTTAGCCTGCCCTTGTATCGCTCCTTAAGCCTCGGTAAGGCGGCAAGTGACATCTCAAAGCGTGAGGCGTAGTCAAAGTCGTCAAATTCGTTCGTGCTCATACCAAGCTTAGCATAATGCTCTCTCGGATACCAAAAATTGCACTCAACATGGTCTGTTATCGCATACGCCGAAAGTCCAAGCTCAATTGCACGCTCGCACATATCCTCAGGCGTATTATTTCCGTCATAGCTTATATTAGTATGTGTATGTAAGTCCAGCATAGCTTTTCACCTAGTTTTTAAGCGAATGAAGCGGAGCAGGAATTTGTCCGCCGCGGTTTATAAACTTAGACGCGCTCTCCTTGTGCAGCGGCATAACAGGCGCTTTTCCAAAAAGTCCGCCCCAGTCAAGCTCATCGCCCACGTCCTTGCCAATTGCCGGAATTACTCTTACAGCGGTGGTTTTGGTGTTTACCATACCGATTGCCGCCTCATCTGCAATTATTGCCGCCAAGGTATCAGGAGTGGTATCTCCCGGTACGCAGATCATATCAAGACCTACCGAGCATACGGCTGTCATAGCCTCAAGCTTTTCAATCGAAAGCACACCGGACTCCGCCGCATCTATCATTCCCGCATCCTCTGAAACGGGTATAAATGCTCCCGAAAGTCCGCCTATACGTGAGCAAGCCATAACTCCGCCCTTCTTTACAGCGTCATTTAAAAGCGCCAAGCAGGCTGTAGTTCCGTGTGTGCCGCACTGCTCCAGTCCTATCTCCTCAAGTATATGCGCTACCGAATCGCCCACTGCTGGAGTGGGTGCGAGTGACAAATCCACAATGCCAAAGGGTACGCCCAAGCGAGCGGAGGCCGTCTTTCCGACAAGCTGTCCTACGCAGGTTATCTTATATGAGATTTCCTTTATAACGTCCGAAATCTTGGTTATATCCGCATCGGGATATTTCTTTAGTGCCGCACGTACAACTCCAGGACCTGATACTCCCACGTTTATCATACAGTCAGGCTCGCCCACTCCGTGAAACGCTCCTGCCATAAACGGATTATCCTCTACAGCGTTGCAAAATACCACAAGCTTAGCCGCTCCGAAGCAGTCGTTATCTACAGTAAGCTGAGCCGACTCCTTTATTACTCTTCCCATAATCCTACAAGCGTCAAGATTTATACCTGTCTTTGTCGAGCCTATATTTACAGATGAGCAAACACGCTCGGTTGAGGCTAGCGCTTCGGGAATTGAGTTTATAAGCTCTAAATCGCCCGCAGAAAAGCCCTTTTGCACTAGCGCTGTGTATCCTCCGATAAGGTTTACACCTACCGCCTTTGCAGCCTTGTCCATAGCCTTAGCAAAAGGCACGGGTGAGCATCCACAAGCCGCAGATACTATCGCAATTGGTGTTACCGAAATACGCTTGTTTATAATCGGAATGCCGTACTCCTTTTCAATCTGCTCGCCTACCCTTACTAAATCCTTAGCCTTAGTGGTAATTTTGTCATAGACCTTTTTACAAGCCTTGTCTATATCGGGATCTATGCAATCAAGCAGTGAAATTCCCATAGTTATTGTGCGTATGTCAAGACAATCGTCCTGTATCATACGTATTGTTTCTAATATATCGTACTGATTTATCATCGCCTAGTCGTCCCCTCTGTTAGATGTGGTGCATACAATTGAAAATATCCTCGTGCATTACAAGCACCTTTAGTCCCCACTCGCTTTCGCCAAGCTTAGAAAGCTCGTCAGCCATTTTAGCGAAGTCGGTGTTTAGCTTTGAAATATCCACAAGCATAATCATAGCAAAGATATCCTCAATTACCGACTGGGTAACCTCTACAACATTTGCATTGTACTTAGCACACTCGGTGCTGACCTTTGCAAGAATACCAACTGCATCCTTGCCTATAACTGTAATAACTGCTCTCATTCCTATTCCCTCCACTTATTTTTCCTGATTAAAATATACATCATACCAAACAAGAAATGTATAAACCGTCCAGATTTTGCGTGAGTAGTCGTAGTTACCTGCACGATGCTCATCAAGCAGCTTAACTAGCTTGTCGGTATTAAAAAATCTCTCGCTGTCTGAAGAGGTAAATCTCTCCTTTACAACGTTATAGTATTTGTCCTCCTTGAGCCATACCCTAATCGGCACAGGAAAGCCTAGCTTTTTCTTGTTAGCCGTCTGTGGCGGACAAGCCTTTAATGCCGCAAGACGCATAGCGTACTTAGTGCTTTCCTTTGTAACACGGTAGCGCTTGGGTATACGCTCAGCAAGATACATAACCTCCTTATCAAGGAATGGTACTCTTAGCTCAAGCGAATGAGCCATGCTCATCTTATCCGCCTTTAGCAAAATATCGCCCGTCATCCAAAGATGCAGGTCGAGATACTGCATTTGCGTAACCTCGTCATTGTCCTTACACTTGTCATAAAACGGCTTTGTAATAGCTGTGGGATCTGGCGCCGAGGTCTTAATCTTTAGTATTTCCTTACGCTCCTTCGGTGTGAACATATAAGCATTTCCGATAAAGCGCTCCTGAAGATCCTGACCGCCTCTTATGAGGAAGTTTACTCCGTGCTTGTGCGGCAGATGTGAAGCAGCCTCGCCCACCGCATGACGAACAGGCTTAGGAATCTTATTATAGGATGCCATGTCGTCTGGATTATGATAGATATTATATCCGCCAAAAATCTCGTCCGCCCCTTCGCCCGAAAGCACAACCTTAACCCTTTCGGATGCAAGCTGACATACAAAGAACAGTGCTACAGCCGCGGGATCTGCAAGCGGTTCGTCCATCTGATACTGAATTTTCGCAAAGCTGCCCCAATAATCCTCAGGAGAAATCACCCTTGATGTATTCTCCTTGCCTATATACTTAGAAAACTCCTTAGCATAGCCGATTTCGTTATACTTCTCATCCTCGCCAAAGCCTACAGTAAAGGTCTTGTCAACGTTTGCAACTGCAGCCACATAGCTTGAATCTACTCCGCTCGATAGGAACGAGCCTACCTCAACGTCCGCAATCTTATGAGCCGAAACGCTGTTTTTAAAGACATCCGTAATATCGCTTACCCAATCGTCTAGGCTAGGCTTTTCATCAGGTGAAAATTTAATCTCCCAATAACGCTTTACATCAAGCCTGCCGTTTTGATATGTAAAATAGTGAGCTGCAGGAAGCTTGTATACGTTTTTAAAGAAGGTCTCGGAGGTTGGTGAATACTGGAATGTAAGATAGTTTTCAAGAGCCGTTTCATTTAGCTCCTTTTTAAACTCAGGATGCTCAAGAAAGCTTTTTATTTCACTTCCCCACATAAGCGTATCGCCAAATTTTCCGTAATACACCGGCTTAATTCCAAAGAAATCACGCGCCCCGAAAATCAGCTTCTTTTTCTTATCATAAATTACAAATCCGAACATTCCTCTTAGCTTGTTTAAAAGAGTTTCATAGTCCCACTCCTCGTAGCCGTGTATAAGCACCTCGGTGTCGGTTCTGCTCTTAAATTTATGACCTAATGCAATCAGCTCATCTCTTAGCGACTGAAAGTTATAAATCTCGCCATTAAAGGTAATAGCAACCGTTTCATCCTCATTAAACATCGGCTGACTTCCAAGCTCAGAGAGGTCTATAATCGAAAGTCTGCGAAATCCCATCGCCACATTTTCATCAACGAACCTTCCCGCCTGGTCAGGACCTCGGTGGGCTATTCTATCCATCATCCTTTCAACGACCACGGACGAGTCGTCTAGGTGGTTGGTAAATCCTACAAAACCGCACATATGTCTATTACCTCCAATGTATTATTTCGCCATCATTGTTTGATATTTATCTTATGATCTTACTGTGGGATTATTTCCTACAATACACTTTTTATAAATAAAAGAACGTATATCTCTACTATCGTTTGATTCGTAGAACCTTAATAGCAATGTCAAATACTCAACTCTATCCTCTGATGGAACGGAAAAAACTCCACATCCATTTTGAATTAATATCTTGTTTGCAATTAAATTTGATATTCTTTTATTTCCGTCATGAAAAAACTGTCCTCTTAACAAATACAGCATTATATTAATCGCTCTATCTGTTTCGTCTGAGGTCTTTAAAAGCTTAGCTATATCAGTAATAATTTTTGCTTCATCAGGAATTTGCGGCACCCATGCTGTGCCACCGATTCCGGCATAATCGTACGGACCTCTAAAACACCCAGCGTTAATAACAGTAAATTTCCCCACAACCATATGCAGGGATTTGATGTAATCAACGGTTAAAGGCTCATCAATCTCATCGAGCATTTTATTCCAAGCATGCTTAAGGTCATTGACAAAGCTAATTTCCTCATCTGTATGTCCCTTAAGCCTCATCCCTTCAACTATAACCTGTGTTTCAGGATATGTCATTGCCAGACCCTCTAATTGTACGCTTTTCCAAATGGAATCAACCAGATTTCTCTTTGCTAAGAAAATGTTGTCTTTTTCTGTCATATTAAACAGTCTCATCCTAAACCACTCTTTCTTAAAGGGACATCATACTTTTATTATACAACTTTTATAAGGCTTTTGCAACGATTTTCAAAAAAAATTAAAATTCATGTCAGAGATAATACGACATCCATCGCTTGAATTAGATTATCGCACTTAAAATCTACAATTTTTAAAAGCTCCTCATCAGGCTGTAAAATATCAGGCACCATTATTGTTGTCATTCCAGCCGAATGTGCCGACCGTATCCCTTTAAATGAGTCCTCAATAGCGACTGCCTCTTGCGGCAAAACGTTAAGCCTGCTGCAAGCCTCAAGATAAATATCGGGTGCAGGCTTGCTCTCCTTTGCCATATCTCCGCCAACGACAACGCTAAAATACTTCAAAAAGCCAGCCTGCTCAAGCTGCGAGCAAACCGTTTTGTACCTTGTAGACGACGCAAGTGCAATCGGAATATCACGCTCATTAAGAGCTTGCAAAATCTGCTTTGCACCCATTTTAATCGGCAGTCCATTTTTCTCTATAAGCTCAAAAATAAGCGGTCTAATCTCTTCATGCAGGGCTTCAACATCAAGCCTGTCGCCGTATACCTCATTCAAAATTCTAATCGTTTCTTGTGTAGTCGAGCCGATACAGCGTATACAAACCTCCTCAATGCCCTCCAAGCCCTTACGCTCAGCAAGAACCTTCCACGCCTCGAGGCAGATTCTTTCTGTGTCAAAAATAACACCGTCCATATCGAAAACAACAGCTGAAATTTTTCCCATAAATACACCTACTTAAAATACATATACAAATTGCACTTTATCATGCCGTTGTAAAGCTTGCGCTTTTTGTCCGCACGCTTGCCGAAAAACTGCTCGAACTCCTCATCAGGCGAGATTATCACTGCGGGACGTGACGAATCGGGATGCAGTCTCTCGCCAAGTCGCTTGTAAAGCTCCTGCGCCTGCTTTATTTCAAGCATTCTCTCACCATACGGCGGATTGCATATCGTAATAGCACCCTCAGGCGGAGTAAATTTACCCACGTCCTGCTCTCTAACCGTTATACGTGATGAAACCCCTGCCTTCTTAGCATTCATAAGCGTTAAATCTACCGCGAAGGGATCTATGTCCGCTCCGTACGCTTTAAAGCTTGCCTGCTTATTTATCCTCTCAAGTGCCGCCGCACGCTCATCCTGCCAGACATCTTGAGGTATCTGATCCCACCTTTGTGCCGAAAAGCTGCGTCTTATCCCCGCAGGAATCGACATCGCCTTGTAGGCGCTCTCTATAAGAAGCGTTCCCGAACCGCAAAATGGGTCGCACACCACGCTGTCAGCTCTCACCCTCGCGAGATCTACAATTCCAGCCGCAAGCGTCTCCTTTATAGGCGCAGCGTTAGATGTCTGTCGATAGCCACGCTTGTGAAGTCCCGCTCCCGTAGTGTCTAAATATAGCGTACAAACGTCCTTCATTATGTTAAATTGCAGCTGATGAAGCGCTCCCGTCTCCTCAAGCCACTCGACCGCATACTTTTTTCCAAGCCTCTTGCAAGCCGCCTTTTTAATTATGCTCTGACAATGCGGCACGCTGTGAAGCTTTGAGCTTAGGCTGTGTCCCTTTACAGGAAATGCATCGGTCTTGCCGATAAATCGCTCAAGCTCTATATCCATAACGCCGTCAAACAGCTGCTCAAAGGTTTCGGCTCTAAACGAGCCAAGCTCTATAAGCACACGCTCAGCGGTCGCCAAATTTATATTAGCCCTTGCGATCATGCCCTCATCGCCGTCAAATGAAATCTTTCCATCCGTTACGTTAAGATTCTCTCCGCCTATTTTCTTAATCTCAAACTTAAGCACGCTTTCGAGTCCAAAATGGCAGGGACAGCATAATCTTATTTTTTCCATTTTCTTCACCGTCTTTCAAATAAAAAGAGCTGCGAAACAGGTGCTTAGCTGTTGCAGCCCTTTGTTTAGTTTAGTGATAGCCTGAACAGGTCTGAGGAATGTTCGTTTCCTTGTAGTAGCCTGTTGCCGTTGACGAGCAGCTGCTTCCTGCGATAAGTCCCGTCTTTGTACAATATTTTAGCTCAACCACCGATTCTGGCTGTTCAAAGTCCTTATCCTCCTCAGCCTCGGCAATATCGCCAAAGATGTTCTTCCAGATAGCACCGATGTTTTGATAATCGCTTGTAGATATCTGTGTAGCCTCATTGTAGCCTACCCAAACTCCGCTGATATAGTCAGGTGTGCAGCCTACAAAGTTAAGGTCAACCCACTCTGACGAGGTACCTGTCTTAGCCGCTAGGGTAACTCCGTCAAGTGCGGCATATCTTGCGGTACCATTCGATTCGGTAACTGCCTTTTGCATCATCTTGTTTACTACATATGCAGTAGATTCGCTTATAGCCTGTGTATATCCATCGCTCTGCTCATAGATTACGGTTCCGTCTACCTCTTCTAGCTTCGAGATGTAGGTGGTTTCATACTTCTTTCCGCCATTTCCAAAGATCATATACGCACTTACAAGCTCCTCAAGATGAAGTCCGTTGGTAAGACCACCGACCGTCATAGGCGAATAGTTTACGTCGTTCTCCTCATCAAGCGTGGTGATGCCTAGCTTTTCCTTCAGGAAGGTGAAGCAGTACTGAGGCGTCATCTCCTGAACAAGCTGTGCCGGAGCGGTATTAAGCGACCTTGCAAGCATCTGCCATGCAGGAATGTTATCGTACGACCAGTTGCTGCTTGAACCCGTTTCTGAGTAGTTTACAGGCCACTCCTCTTTATTTCCGTCGCCGTCCGTATCAATCTTGATAGGACTATCCTCTATTAGCGTTGAGTAGGTGATTAAGTCCTGCTCAACTGCCGGAGCGTATGACGCTATAGGCTTGATACACGAGCCTGGAGATCTTACACCCTGATTTACTACATCGTAGCATCTTATTTCGGTCTTTTCATCCCTAGAGCCTACTATTGCCAGTACACTTCCTGTGTAGTCTATACAGATAAAGCCCGACAAAAGATCATCATCGCTAAGAGTATATGACTGGAAATTTGAATCATCCAGCATAGCCTCTTCTATCTGCTCCTGCATTTCAATATCAACCGTGGTGTAGATGTTGTATCCGCCCGAATATAGCATTTCCTCCGCCTTATCGGTGGTAACACCCTTCTCCTCGGCTATCAGGTTTATAGCCTGTCTGATTGCAGCGTCAACAAACCACGAGGTCACACCCTGGTCCTCAGGAATATCCTGCTCCTCCTCAGCTGTCGTGAAGTCGTAATCGCCATATACCACAAGCTCGTCCGCCTGCTGCTGTGCCTCCTCATACTCATCGTCTGATATAGCACCGTTTTCAAGCATCTGATCTAAGCAGTAGTCCAAACGAACTCGGTTGTTTTCAGGATTTTCAAGCGGATTGTACACCGCAGGAGCGGTAAGCATGCCTGCTAGGGATGCCGCCTCGGCTAGGTTGAGCTCAGAAACGTCCTTTCTGAAGTAGAAGTTAGCCGCCGACTGTATACCGATAATCTCATCTACCGATGTACCAAATTCGATAACGTTTAGATATGCTTCAATTATCTCGTCCTTGGTGTAAACCTTCTCAACATTTATCGCTCTGAAAATCTCACGAATCTTACGCTCTACACCCTCGGTGCCGTCTACTGCGTTATCGTCGGTGATGTTCTTTATCGTCTGCTGGGTGATGGTAGATCCACCCTGTGTATCTCCGAGAAGCGTTCTTATAATTGAAATGAAGGTACGTCTAAAGTCAACGCCGTCATGAGAATAAAAGCGCTCGTCCTCGGTATAAACAAAAGCATCCTGCACAAAGGTCGGAATATCCTCAAGGTCAACCCATGAAGCCTTGCTCTCGGTGCTTTTTATCGCATAATAAAGCTCGTACTCCTCTGAGTCCTCGTCATCCTCATCGTAGTCGGGATTTGCATACATGAATCTCGACACATTGCTCGTAATTACATTCTCCTCAAGGCTTACAGTTGTTGTGGTGTCGGCAAAATTTAGGATGTAAATCGTGAGTGCCGTTGCAAAAATCGAGCCGGATATTATCACAATCATAACCACCGACAGCAGCAGCGTTCCGACCACCTTGAGAACCCTTACAAACGGATTGGTGGATTTTCTCTTTTTCTTTTTCTTGCCCTTGCTGCTCGACGAGCTGCGCTGCGCAGATGTGCTCTCATTGATTCTCTTTTTCTCGTCCATAATCCAAAACCTTTCTTTGATAATACTGCGTCTATTCGCAGCTTAGCAAATTCGCTTTGTTTCTCAAGCTTAGTAGCAAAAATAAGGGGACGCAAAAACGCCCCCATATGTTTATTCCTTGATTATTCTTCCTCTTCGCCTTCAGCCTCAGAGTCGCCGGGAAGCAGAGCTCTCATTGAAAGGCTGATTCTCTTCTGATCGTAATCAATGTCGGTAATCTTAACGTCAACCTCTTGACCTGTAGACAGAATATCCGCTACGTTGTCAACCCTCTGATTTGCAATCTGAGAGATGTGGATAAGTCCGTCAATTCCGTCAATAATCTGTGCAAATGCACCAAAGGATGTGATAGATACTATCTTTACAGTGATAACATCACCTACAGAGAACTTGTCCTTGAAGATTGCCCAAGGATTGTCCTCCTCCTTCTTGTAGATAAGCGATACCTTGCCGTTTTCAGCATCGATATCCTTAATAGTAACCGTAACCTTGTCGCCTACGCTTACAACATCTGAAGGATGCTTGATTCTCTTCCATGAAAGATCCATCTTTCTTACAAGTCCGTCAACTCCGCCGAGGTCAACGAATACGCCGTAATCTGTGATCGACTTAACCTCGCCCTCGATTACATCGCCTGAAGCAGCGGTTTCAAAGAACTTAGCTCTTGCAGCCTCACGAGCCTCACGCTCAACCGCTCTGATTGAGCCGACAGCCTTCTGTCTAGCCTCGTTTACCTCAAGAATCTTAAAGCCTACCTCCTTGCCTACTAGCTCCTCAAGCTTTCCGCCTCTCGGTACAGCCTGTGATGCAGGGATGAATACTCTTACACCGTTGCTGATGACGATAACTCCGCCCTTTACAACCTGCTTTACTACACCGTTAAGAACTGCGTCCTCTTCCTTTGCGGCAACTATCTTTTCATATCCTAAGGCTGCGTCAACTCTCTTCTTAGAAAGCTGTACTATGCCCTCCTGGTCGTTTGTCTTTAAAACGATAAGAGATATGGTTTCTCCTACAGAAACTACATCCTCCGGCTTCTTGGTCGGATCGTCAGTAAGCTCGCCGGGAAGAATGTAGCCGGTATGCTTGGTTCCGATGTCAACTACTACTTCACCATTCGAGTTGATTGCCGTTACTACGCCATCTACCTTTAGACCCGTATGTATTTTCTTAATGGTCTTCTCCATTTCCTCCGCAAAATTAAATTCCTCTTCAACATTGTTCAACATCTCGCTCATGGCCTGTTGTACCTCCTTGATTATATAAGCCGGGGTTGAAGCACCGGCAGAAATCCCGATAAATCTTGTTTTCGATAAGTCTTTTACATCCGGCATCTCTTTTAGCTCATCGGCATTCTCTACAAGCAGCGTGCGGCAGTGCTCTTGACAAACCTGCACCAGCTTGCGTGTGTTTGAGCTGTTTCGTCCTCCGGCAATTATCATCAAATCAGCTTTTGAGGCAAGCTCTCTTGCTTCCTCTTGTCTTGTAGCGGTAGCGTTACAGATAGTATCGAATACCTCAGCATCAGCTCTTTTATCTGAGATGTACTCTGTACACTGCTCCCACAGTTGTTTGTTATATGTCGTCTGCGACAGCACACACAGCCTGTCAGCCTCGCTTAGGCTGCTAAGAATTTCCTTGAGCTCGCCTAGGTCAGCAAACACGTACGACACGCCCTCACAAAATCCTCTGATTCCCTCTACCTCAGGATGGTTTTTGTCACCTGCTATAAGCACGATGCAGCCCTCCTGCGACTTTTCGAGAGCAATCTTGTGGATTCGGTCAACAAACGGGCAGGTCGCATCTACTATATCAGCACCAAGCCTCTTTAGCTCGGTGTAGACGCTGCGTCCTACTCCGTGTGAGCGTATTATTACTGTTTGTCCCGCCTTTATCTCGTCAAGCTCCACAGCCCTACAGCCTCGCTTTTCGAGATCGCCTACGACATTGCGATTGTGAATAATCGGACCTAATGTCACAACATTATTTCGGTTATCTAACTTATTATACACTATTTTAACGGCTCTGTCTACACCAAAACAGAATCCTGCAGTCTTTGCGACGAAAATTTTACAATCTGTTAACATCTAATGCACCAAATCTGTAATAGAATTCATTATTTCTTTTTTAAGCTTCTTTAAGTTTTGGGATGATGTATCGTCTACACCAAGCTCGCTCGGATAGATAGGCTTTCCGTAGCGAACCACTACCTTTGTTCCCCTGTGAAGCTTATTGCCGTCAAAATTTATACCTACAGGTATGACCTTTGTTTGAGCCACCGCCGCTACAAGTGCCACTCCTGTCTTTCCCTTGCCTACCTTGCCGTCCCTTGAGCGTGTGCCCTCGGGGAAGATTACAAGGTTTCTGCCCATCTCAAGCTTTTCGATCGAGGTATCTATTACAGCCGTATCGCCTGTACCTCTGACCACGGGAAATGCTCCCCAAAACCTTATCAGCCAGGTAAAGAATATGTTCTGCTTAAACAGCTCCTCCTTTGCCATATAGGAAATAGGAACTCTTGTCATTAGCGCGATAAACACGGGATCTCCGTAGCTTCTGTGATTTGAAGCGAAGATATTTCCGCCGTCCCTCGGCACATTTTCAAGCCCCTCATAGCTAAGATCATACCAGCACTTAAATATAAACCTAACAATCACACGTACTATCGTGTAAAGAAGCTGTCGAATCGGATTTATCCTATGCGTCTTGGTGATAGGTCTTAGCGGTATCAGCTCTCGGTGGTGATGCTTATGCTCGTTTTTTTTTACCTCTTTGGTGTCCGCCTTAGCGGCAAGCTCGGTGATTTTGTCAACCACCTCATCTACCGAAAGTGATGTCGAGTCGATAAGAGTCGCATCCTCCGCCTGCTTTAGCGGAGCAATCTCACGGTGTGAGTCGTTGTAGTCACGCTCGTTTATATCTGCGAGAATCTCCTCATATGTGTGGGTATCTCCCTTTTCCTGAAGCTCTTTAAAGCGTCTGTTGGCACGCTCCTGCGCTGATGCGGTTAAAAAGATCTTAACATTAGCATCGGGCAAAACCACCGTGCCTATATCTCTTCCGTCCATTATGACGTTGTTTTCTTTAGCAAGTGTGCGCTGAGTGTCGAGTAAAAATGCTCTTACATCGCTGTACTTTGATACGCACGATGCCGCCATAGAGACCTCATTCGTGCGGATTTTGTCGGATACGTCCTCATCATTTACCAAAACCGACTGCACGCCATCGCTGTGCTTTAGGCTGACCTTAAGTCCTTCGAGTCCCTTTGAAACCTCCGCCTCATCGGATATGTCGGTGCCAATTGACAGCATATGATAGGCAATTGCCCTATACATGGCTCCTGTATCAACATACAGATAGCCAAGCTTTTTTGCCGCAAGCCTTGCAATTGTAGACTTGCCGGCACCAGAAGGTCCGTCAAGCGCTATGTTTATACCCATACCCTCTTACTCCTTTTTAAATACTCATATTTATTATCTCACATTTTTTCAAAAAAATCAAGTCAATTTCAAAAAAATCATCTGCTTATCACAAAGCTTTCTTAATCCTGTAAAGACGCCGCACACGCATAGGCTGTGCTAAAGGCGATTTGAAGATTAAATCCGCCTGTGTATCCGTCACAGTCAAGCATCTCACCGATAATGTGAAGTCCCTTAACAAGCTTAGACTCCATCGTTTTGGGCGATATCTCACGCACATCCACTCCGCCTCTGGTGATTATAGCCTCCTCAACAGGGCGCAGTCCCTTGACCTCAAATGTAAGCCTATGAATAGCCGCTACAAGCGCCATACGCTCATCACGCGTTATCTGATTGACCTTTTTGTTCGGGTCTATGCCGCTTCTTCTTATAATCACAGGGATAATGCTTGCAGGAAGCAGCCTTGAAAGCGAGTTTGAAAAGATACGGTTAGGCACCTCGGCGAAATCACGCAGAATACGCTCGTCAAGCCTTTTGTCGTCAAGCGCAGGCTTTAGGTTTATTATAAAGCTGTACCTGCCCTTTTGTATGCTGTTCATATGAGCAGATGCAGACAGCACCAAAGGCCCGCTCATGCCAAAGTGGGTAAAGAGCATTTCCCCCTGATCCGAAAATACATCCCTGCCGCAGGTGTTGTCACGCACAGTAAGCGAGCAGTTTTTTAGAGAGAGTCCCATAGCCTCAGCACACTCATTTCCGTAAAGCTCAACGGGAACCAGCGAGCCGCAAAGATCACTCACATGGTGTCCTGCCTGCCTTGCAAGCTTAAAGCCATCACCCGTTGAGCCCGTCTTAGGATATGACAGCCCTCCACAGGCTAAAGCCACGCTCCTGGCGAAGTATTCGCCCTTGGCGCATTTGACTCCCCTGACCTCACCGTCATCAATCAACAGACGCTGTGCATCATCTCTGACCATACGCACTCCAGCCTGCTTTGCGGCGTTTATAAGCGCATTCGAGATATCATGTGCGTTGTCGCTCTGTGGAAAAACACGGTTGCCACGCTCCGTTTTAAGCGGCACTCCGAGGCTTTCAAAGAAAGCCATAGTATCCTCCGGAGAAAAGCGGCTAAGAGCCGAATATAAAAACCTTGAGCCCTGAGGTATGTTTGCCAGACAGGTCTGCACGTCACAATTATTTGTCACATTACAGCGTCCCTTCCCGGTGATGTTCAGCTTTTGAGCCATATGCCGCTCATGCTCAATAAGAATAACCTCATTACCAAGCCAAGCCGCCTGCACCGCACAGAAAAGCCCCGACGCTCCGCCGCCGACTATTATTAGGTCAGTTTGCATAAAAAATCACCTTCCGGATTAAAAGCTACTAGAAGCTAGAGGTTAGAGACTAGAGGCTAGATTGTTCGTATTTGTCACAACATATGAGCTTGCACTTTTGTGTTGTATAAAAATTCTAGTATGAAATAAAGTCATAAATTCATTGAACTAACGTTTGGAAATACGGTGGTTCGCGAAGCTTGTACAAGCTTGTCTTGTACCATCGCGCGCGGCGCTTTATGCGCGCGAAACCGTATTTGTTGCCGTGCGAAGCTAAGGCAGGCAAGCCAAACAAAAGTAAAAGCTTGAACACAGTCAGGGCTTGTCCAGGGGGTGTAGATGGTGTAGATATTTTAGAACCCACACCCTGCACCCTACTAGAAACTAGAAGCTAGATTGTTCGTATTTGTTGCAATGTGTAAGCTCATACTTTCGTGTTGTTTAAAAAATCTAGTATGAACTAAAGTTATAAATTCACCGAACCAACGTAGGGAAATACGGTGGTTCGCTTTAGCTTGTACAAGCTTGCCTTGTACCATCGCGCGCGGCGCTTTATGCGCGCGAAACCGTATTTGTTGCCGTGCGAAGCTAAGGCAGGCAAGCCAAACAAAAGTGAAAGTACGAACACAGTCAGGGCTTGCCCAGTTGACAAAATCAACAAAATATGATATAATAAAAATTAAGGGTACTGTGCAAACAGCGGAAGAGCGGTTTCTCCCGTAAGGGAGGTGATAACAATGGTTTCATTTTCGGATTTACTGTTATTTTCGAGCGTGATTATCGGCGTTATTGCTTTGTGTTACGACATTTTCAAAAATGACAAGTAATACATAGTTTCTAGGCAAATACACAAAAAGAAACACCGCCCAAACGTCCAAGTTTACGGTGTTTCAAAACACATAACTGGGATTGACCGCTTAGCCGTAGAGGCTGTGCAGTACCCTTTTCTATTTATATTATACCACGAAGATTTTATTTTGTCAAGCATAAATTTTGTAAAAATGCATAAGCGCATTCTAACCAACGTAGGAAAATATTCCGGTTCGCAAAGCGAATCGCACACACGATATACGTGTGCGAAGGAATATTTCAGGACAAGCCAAACAAAAGTAAAAGCTCGAACACAGTCAGGGCTTGCCCAGTTACCAGTACATAACCACGGGAGTATCGTAGTCGATGTTCTCGTAGACATACTTTGCCGCATCGTAGGGCATGTTTATACAGCCGTGTGAACCGTAGTTTACGTATCTTGTTCCGCCGAATGAGGATTGCCATGTGGCGTCGTGAAGTCCTACTCCGAAGGTTGAGATGTTGTTCCAGTATGTAACGGGAGTTGACCAGGATTCGCCTGCTGAGGTTGTTCCTGTAAGCGTCTTGTTAAGCTCCTTGTACCAAATCTTGTATACGCCGGCAGGTGTGTTTCTTGCCTCTGTCGGCTTGCCTGAAACTATATCGCACTCATAGGCAAGCTCGCCGTCCTCATAGTACCAGAAGTGCTGCTCGGCAAGGTCTACCTCGCAATAGGTGTCGCCGATGTCACTGTCCTCTGTTCTATACTCCTCATTGCAGGTGTAGGTGTACTGAGAGTTGGGATTTACATAGTATATAGGCTCGGTTTCAGCAGATATACCCTCCTCAATCATGTCTACAATAAGAGCGCAGGTCTTGGCTTGGTCTATCCACCAGCCATAGTCTCCCTCACCCTGCTCAACGGTTATCTCGCCTCTTGTGGTTGAGTTGAAGGTTCTGTCCATGCCGTATGTATCATACTTTTCAGCAAGCTTCTCGACATACTCCATAGCCTTGTCCTCATCGACTGTATATCCGTCAAGAGGATTGTCATTATCAAATGTAATCCAATCTATAACCTCACTGCCCTCAAGCGTTTCGGTGGCGTAGGTAAAGTCAAATGTAAACTCAATATCATAAAGTGAATTTAGCTTGTCAAGCTCGTCCTGAAGGTCTAAGGACGTAATCTCAGGAAGAGTGTAGCAGTCGCAGCTGGAGATATTTATTGAGTACTCGCCACGGTCTAAAAATCCATCAACATAATCATAAAGAGTTTCAACCTTATCCGTGTCAATTGCCTCGCTTAATACCTCTTCTACTATCTCAAAGCCATCATCTGTGCGCTGAATGTATGCGTTCTCAGGCTCTACATCGCTCGATTCTCCCTCGACAATGCGCCTGTTAATCTCACTATGAAGCTCGTCACGGTCAAAATCGTATTCTACTGTAAATGTGTATTTAGTTTCGCTGCTCTTAGCCGTATACCACTGAGAATGATCCTGTGCATAATAGAATGAGGTTACGCTGTCAAGAATATTATCCTCTCCGCCAATATCATCAATCTTTATAACAACATCCTCGCCATCCGACTTGGTTATAGTAATAGCATCGGGAATATCAGTGTCCTGACGCACCAGCTGAGCCGCCTCCCCAGCAGAATATCCGCTGACTTCAGTATCATTTATAAAAGTGTTGTCAAGAAAGACTCCGTTATATTGAGCCTTTCCGTTGGTGTACCAAAATACCACTGCTACAACAGCTAAAATAAGCAGCACCAAAACAAGCACCACAATGGTAAGTATAATTCTCTGTCTGCGCTTTTTCCTCTTTAGCTTAGCTCTGCTCGCCTTAGAAGTACCCTTTGAGCTTTTCTTCTTGGCACTAGCTGAGGATGAGCTTTTCTTAGGCTGTGCTGAAGGGTAAGGCGGTCTCTGACGAGGAGCCGTATTTCTCTCGACATCCTGACGCATCTCATCATTGCTCCTGGCAGCCACGCTTCCTGAAATTCTGCGTGCCATTTCCTCCTTAGAAAGCTTAGCCGAGTCATTTACCTTTTGGGATTCCATACATACTCTCCTTTTATGTTTCCTTAAATCTAATCTCTAAAAAGCATTATTATTTTTATTATACACTTTTTTCAGACAAAATGCAAGAGGAAAACCGCTTTTAAGGTAAAAATAATCTGGAGGTCAGGAATGCAAGCATCTGGTTTCTAGTAGGGTGTAGATGGTGGGGCAAGCCCTGACTGTGTTCGAACTTTTACTTTTGTTTGGCTTGCCTGCCTTAGCTTCGCACGGCAACAAATACGGTTTCGCACGCAAAAAGCGCCACGCGCGATGGTACAAGACAAGCTTGTACAAGCTTCGCGAACCGGAATATTTCCAAACGTTGGTTGATATGCGCTTATGCATTTTCACAAAATTTATGCTTGACAAAACGAAATCTTCGTGGTATAATATAAATAGAAAAGGGTAGACCTGTAGACGGTTGTCCCTCGAATTAGTTATATGATAACCGCTTCTTTTGGACGTGACGTGACCCCCAAAACATAGACCTATATGATAGCGTAGCAGCAACAGCTGTTGCGCTATTTTTATGCAGCTC
>JAJQIB010000003.1 GCA_021199375.1 Ruminococcus sp.
ACAGCTGTTGCTGCTACGCTATCATATAGGTCTAGGTTTTGGGGGTCACGTCACAGACGGTGCTCATTTTATTTTGACCTATGCTTTTTTAACAGCTTATTAATTCGACTCTTTGGTTTGTAAAAATGCTGATAATCCTTGTCATTTTCCCAATCTCCGCCCCATTTCCAGCCATGCTTTGTGAAGATTTTGTAGCAGATGTCATCGTGATTGATTTTGTGTGGAAAATCAGCATTTCTGTCAGCGTATTTCGCAGCATTTTGTGGCATTACAATACCGTTTTGAATATAGGGATTGTATAGGGGATTTATGTCTATTGCTCGTCCTAAGGCATGAAGAGACATTTCGTTTGAATTTGCCACTGTGCGATAGTTAAAGCATGAGCATGCATTATCAGACATTATTTTGTCGTCATCTGAGCCATATTCGCTAGCCAGCTTGATTTTTTCTATCTCGTAATTTGCTTCAAAAAGCTCAGCAAAAATTTTAATAAGCGACCTTGCGACCGACTTGGAGCAGATAATCTCTCCAAAATGTACGTTTTGATCAAATCCTATGTATTTTACTGAGATGATTCGTAAATCATCAGCTGATATAAGTGCATTTTCCGGCAGAGCTAAATCATTCTCGCCGAGCGTAAAAATTCCAACACTGCTCACTCTTTTATCCTCTTGAATACGGCACAACTTATCCTCGGCACCGTTACATTTCCGTATACATTTTTATAAACAGGCTTTCCCTCGTCATTAAGTCTGCAGTAAAAGACGCCATTAGGCAGATTAACTGTTTTTTTCTCGTTTTGTGGGTTTAGAGCAATAAGATAGCATTCATCCTTACTGTAAAGCTCGTATGTTATTACGTCGTCACCGTTGTCGTGGAAAAACAGATGCTCATCAAGCTCCTCGCTCGTTCTCATTCTAAATAGAGGCGAGGATTTCCTTAGTGCTATTAGAGCCTTGTAGTAGCTAAACACATCAAGATTTTTCTTTTTCTCATCCCAGCGAATCATATTCGTTTCGTCGGGAGCATTCCAGCTGTTGCCATCATATATGTTAGTTTCATTTGCTGTTTCATGCGCCTTAAATACCTTAGGCTTAGTGCGCAGAAAATCCTGTCCAAGCTGTATAAACGGCACACCCTGAGATAAAATTACAATTGCAGCTGCAAGCTTGTCCATTCTCCTTCTATCCTCCTCGGAACGGTCGGATACTGAAATGCTAAGCTTATCCCAAAGAGTGTGATTGTCGTGTGCTTCACAGTAGTTTATCGCTTGTGCAGGAGTAAATGCCCAGCATAGGTCGTCCGCAGTGCCTTGAAGGCTCTTGTATCGAGCATTTGCTGTTATGCCACGCTTGATTGCACTATTAGCATGCCGATTTCCGCTGACAAAGCCGGTGTCGTGAAGATTAAAGGTGCTGCCCTTTATTGCATCTCGGATATTGTCGTTAAAAAGTCCGATTCTGCCGAAGCTATAGCTATTCCATTTAAATGAAAGCTTGTCGGTGGGATATGGAGATTCACCGCCTGTCCAGCCCTCGCCATACATCAAAATGCTAGGGTCTATTTTGTCAAGCTCATCACGAATTATGTTCATGGTTTCAATATCATGCAGACCCATAAGGTCGAATCTAAAGCCATCTATCTTGTATTCAGTTACCCAAAACTTTAGAGCGTCAATCATGTATTTTCGCATCATTAGATGCTCTGATGCTGTTTCATTTCCACAGCCTGAGCCATTAGTGAACATGCCGTGCTCGTCAATCCTGTGATAGTAATAGGGTACAGTCATGTGAAAATTCGATTCGGTCGTGTAGTAGGTGTGATTAAACACCACATCCAAAATCACGCCTATACCGGCTTTATGAAGCTCCATTACAAGCGTTTTAAACTCTCGAATTCTTACATCACCATCCTCAGGATTGCTGCTGTAGCTACCCTCTAGGCACATATAGTTTTTCGGATCGTATCCCCAGTTGTACTGTCCGCTGCCATTCTTTTTCTCATCAACAGTTGCATAGTCTGCAACGGGCATAAGCTGAACATGTGTGATGCCAAGCTCCTTTAGGTGGTCAATTCCTGTAGCTACACCCTCGTATCTGCTGTTTGGCTCAACAAATCCCTCAAATCTGCCCATTTTGCTCCAGTGCACTCCGCTTGTGCCGCTTATCGAAAAATCTCGCACATGACATTCGTAAATGATGGCATCAACAGGGCTTTTACAGACTACTCTTGCGCTGTCCTCCCATCCTTCAGGATTTAAAGCCGCAAGGTTTGCAATGTATCCTCTATTGCCGTTTACGCCACACGCTTTGGCATAGAGATCTACAACCTCGTGCGTTTCATTATATTCATATTCTAGGGTGTAGGTATAGTACATTCCATAAACATCATGAAAAAGCTCGACATACCAGACACCGCTTTCGATTTTTCTCATGCAAACTGTTTCGACCCTGTTATCTCCATCACCGCCTGTGTAGAGATTTAAATATGCAGCGGTGCAAAGAGGCGCCCACACCTTAAAGCGTGTGATTTCTCCATCTACAGTAACGCCAAGGTCGTTGCCGTAATATGCATTTTCTTTGTCAAATTTTTCATAGTCGCTAATATAATTCTTCATTGGCTTCATTCCTCTATACAAGATAAAGTGCTGTCAGTCCCACAATAAGCTGGATGATGGCAAATTTTGCGACCACCTGAGTGTCTGAGCAGCCGAGATTTTTTCTTTGGTGATCATGAAGAGGGGTGCGTATATTTTCCATGAAGTCCTTTTTACCTAAAAATCTGCGCACAGAAAGCTTGAGTAGACCGAGACCTCCATCTAAAATTATCATAATAGCAAAGAGAATAAAGAGGAATGGATCTCCGCTCTTGAGCGAGATTATGGCAAGGAACACGCCGATAGAACGTGAGCCCGCATCGCCCATAAGTAGTCTGCTGGGTGAAGAATTAAACAAAAGGTATGCAAGCAAAACCATTATCATAATATCCGACATTATGCGCATATCTCCGGGTAGTCCGTGCAGGATAAATAGCAGTATGGTACATACTGAAAGAGTACCGCACATTCCATCAACTCCGTCACAGCAATTGGTGACATTAATGCTAGCCCAAACAAGCACTATGCTTAGCAAGGCAAAAATTACAATCGGAATGTGAAAGCTTTTGTTAAATATTACAATATCAGAGCCGTTAAAGGCAAGATATGTAATTGTAGCTGCAACCGAAATGACAAGATCTAGCAGTCCCTTTTTTAGTTCGCCCCATGGTTCTTTGGCGGCATCGTCAAAAAATCCTGTGAGCATGGCGGCATAAATAAGCAGCATATAAATTGCTGTTTCAAGGGTAAAGGGTACAAATAGTGCACAAGACAGCACAAATGCAGTAGACATTATTATACCTGCACCTCTTGGCTTGCCCTCACTGAGAGCACCATTTACAGCAAATTGTCTGCCGTGGTCCTTTGGCAGAACCTTCATGAAGCATTTTATTGATAGGTAAGCTATAAGAAAGCTAACCAAAAACATTATGGCAGCATAAAACTGCGTTTGTGATAAAACAGAATAAAGCATAGCGTATAAATTTCCATTCTTTAGATTTTTTGTAGCAGATGCTGTAAAGCAATCAGCAATCTCTAATTATATATTATACTACATCATGAGAGAAAATGCAAATATTTATGGATGTCATTTTGCACAAATTTTTCATTAAGCACTTATATTATTTAACAAGTCTTATGGGATTGCTTTGTTTACAAATTATTTTTTTAATAGTATTGCAAAATTTCCTGTACTATGATACAATTAAAATGTATTTTTATTTGAAAGGAATGGTTTGACATGCGTCAAAAGGGTCACGAATATGTGCTAATCATCGACTTTGGAGGTCAGTACAATCAGCTTATTGCACGCAGAGTGCGTGAATGCAGCGTTTATTGTGAGGTTATCTCATACAAGAGTATTACAATCGAAAAGATAGAAGAGCTTGCCCCTGAGGGTATTATTTTCACCGGAGGACCTCAGAGCGTCTATGGAGATGACGCTCCGACTATTGATGCTAAAATTTTTGAGATGGGTATTCCTGTACTTGGAATCTGCTATGGTTCTCAGCTTATGGCGCATATGTTAGGCGGAAAGGTGCAGACCTGTCAGACATCAGAATATGGAAAAACTCAGACTTATTATGACAAGAGCTGTGTGCTTTTTAGCGGCATTACTGAAATGTCAGATGAGGCGATTTCGTGGATGAGTCACACGGACTACATTTCACAGCTGCCCGAGGGCTTTTCGTCTGTAGCACATACGGACAATTGTCCCGTTGCAGCGATGGCAAATTATGACAGAAAGCTATATGCTGTACAGTTTCATCCGGAGGTTAATCACACTGAGCATGGACTTAGAATGCTCGACAGCTTTTTGAAGAACGTCTGTGGCTGTAAGGGTGATTGGACGATGGGAAATTATGCTCAAACGGCAATCAAGGATATTCGTGAGAAGGTTGGTGACGGAAAGGTTCTGCTTGCACTTTCAGGCGGAGTGGACAGCTCGGTTTTAGCGGCACTTCTTTCAAAGGCCGTGGGCAGTCAGCTTACCTGCATTTTCGTAGATCACGGCTTTATGAGAAAAAATGAAGGCGACGAGGTTGAGGATGCGTTTAAAGACTGGGACGTAAACTTTGTAAGAGTTAATGCAAAGGACAGGTTTATGGCAAAGCTAAATGGAGTAAGCGATCCCGAAACAAAACGCAAGCTTATCGGCGAGGAATTTATCCGTGTGTTTGAGGCAGAGGCTAAAAAGATAGGCAAGGTAGATTTCTTGGCACAAGGCACGATTTATCCCGATGTGATAGAGTCGGGTTCGGGAGATGCTGCAACGATAAAGTCGCACCACAATGTTGGCGGACTTCCTGACTATGTTGATTTTAAGGAAATAATCGAGCCGCTTAGAATGCTATTTAAGGATGAGACAAGAAAGCTAGGTCAAGAGCTTGGACTTTCAGACACGCTTGTATGGCGTCAGCCTTTCCCAGGTCCTGGACTTGCAATAAGAATTATGGGTGAAATCACGGACGAAAAGCTAACTATCCTTCAAGATGCAGATTTTATCTTCCGTGAAGAGATAGCAAAAGCAGGACTTGACCGCAGCATAGGTCAATATTTTGCTGTGCTCACGAACAACCGCTCTGTAGGAGTAATGGGAGATTTTCGCACCTACGACTACACGCTTGCACTGCGTGCCGTAACCACCACCGACTTTATGACTGCCGACTTTGCGAGAATACCCTACGAGGTGCTTGAAACCTGTTCCTCACGCATTGTTAACGAGGTGAAGAACATAAACCGAGTTGTGTACGATGTAACCACCAAGCCGCCAGCTACTATTGAGTGGGAATGATACACCACCCTCGAAAAATGGCTTAAACACTGGCTTTTTTGGACGTTGACACTACAAATGGCAACGTTTTGGCAACATTTGAATTATTCTATATACGAAAAGAGCTAACTGATTTTTGGTATCGGTTAGCTCTTTTTGAGTTGTGTGTCATTCATCAGATTTACCAAGCTCATCAACGAGCATATCGCTAAGACTCTGTGACGGAAATTTAACCCAACGCTGTGAAGTATCATATTCGGGATAATTGTAACGCCATTTATCATACGCTGCTTTATCGATACTTCCGTCTTTAAGCTGTTGATTAACTTGCAGCCAAGCACAAAGCATTTTGTGAAATTCAGCAGCGGCAGTACCCTTGGATTTGTCAACACGCAAACATACTTCGCCGTCATCATCGGAAATTTGAAGACCGTACAAATCTTCAAGCGTAAACATAGTGTGCATTAGTCCGATATAACTGTCAATATCGGAAACATCCAATGCCTTTGGCGACACCTCCAGAACGTTCGCCAATGTGTTAATCATATCGGCTTTTGGTGTGCGTGTGCTACCCTCGTATTGAGCCATGCGTACATCAGCTGTTTTTTCGGGGAAACCTACAGCTATCCCCAACCATTTCTGCGTCATGCCGCGCAGATTTCGTATAAATCGTATTCGTTCTCCTATTGCCATGACAGAACCTCCAATCGGTTTATTACAGATAGTATAACATATATGCTTAGTACTGTCAAGATAATATAAGCAAAAATGTTTAGTATAATATAAATTAACTTAAACGTGTATGTTTAAGCTGTGAGTAAAGGAGTCGATTTAATGAATAACAAAACATTTATCACAACAGATGATGTTGCCGAGATACTCGGTGTATCGAATTCCTATGCCTATAAGATAGTTCGTAAGCTGAACGCTGAATTGGCAGCCAAAGGTTATCTGACTGTCGCGGGCAGGGTGAACAGGAAGTATTTTGTGGAAAGGCTTGCTATGGTGAAGATATATTAGATGGAAGGAGTGATTAACATGGCAGTTTATAAGGAACAGAAAACAGGAAAATGGCGTGTTGTATACCGCTACACCGATTGGACGGGACAGGAACGGCAGACGCAAAAGAGAGGATTTGCAACAAAGAAAGATGCCCTTGCATGGGAGCGCGAGCAGCTTAGCAAAACCAAGGGCGACCTTGATATGACGTTTGCAAGCTTCGTAGAAACATATGCAGAGGATACGAAAAAGCGTGTTAAAGAGAACACATGGCACACAAAAGAGCATATCATTCTCACGAAAATCGTCCCTTATTTCGGAAAGCGAAAAGTGTGTGATATTAAGCCGAAGGATATTATAGCTTGGCAAAATGAGATGATGAATTCACAAACCGCCGACGGCAAACCGTATTCTCCGGTTTATTTGAAAATGCTTCATAATCAGTTGAGTGCGATATTCAATCATGCGGTGAAATTTTATGGATTGTCATCGAACCCTGCCGCAAAGGTCGGTAATATGGGTAAGGCGAAAAGCCGTGAAATGGAGTTTTGGACACAGGAGGAATATAAAAAATTCGCAGAAGCTGTTATGGATAAGCCTATGTCATACTATGCTTTTGAAATGCTCTATTGGTGCGGTATCCGTGAGGGTGAGCTTCTTGCCCTCACTCCGTCGGACTTCGACTTTACCAAGAATACGGTATCCATTACAAAATCTTATCAGAGGCTTGCGGGCAGGGATGTAATCACCGACCCGAAAACTCAAAAGAGTAACAGAGTTATAAAAATGCCTGATTTTTTAGCCGATGAGATGCAGGACTATTTGAAACAGCTTTACGGCATACAGCCGAATGAGAGAATGTTTGAGGTCACGAAAAATTATCTTCACCATGAAATGACAAGAGGTGCGGATAAAGCGGGTGTTAAGCGTATCAGAATACACGATTTGAGACATTCGCATATTTCGCTGCTGATAGAAATGGGCTTTTCGGCGGTTGCCATTGCCGACAGAGTGGGACATGAGAGCATAGATATTACATACAGATATGCTCATCTGTTTCCGTCAACTCAAAATGAAATGGCGAACAAGCTGAATGATTTGAGGATTGGAGGTGATAAAAATGTCGGCTAAAAATCTTGACGCTAAGGGAAGATTCAGAAGCAGGAATGTATCTTTTCGAGTATCGCCGGAGGAAGCAGAGCTGCTTGATGCAAAGGTGCGTTTGTCGGGATTGACAAAGCAGGATTACATCATCAAACGGCTGACCGATAAAGAAATAGTCGTTGTGGGAAATCCGAGGGTGTATAAGGCTCTAAAAGATGAATTACGTGAAGTATTAGTGAAATTACAACTTGCCGCCGATAAAGCAGTTACCGATGAGCTGTTAGAAACAATACAGCTCATCGCCGTAACGCTCGGCGGAATGAAGGAGGAATGAATTTGTTTAACGAAAAAGAAACGACTGCCGTAACCGCTTCTGCGCCAACAGAAGCACGGCAGCCATCACAACCTATTACAAGTATAACAGAAACCGATGAAAAAATCAAGACCTTTGATGAAAGTTTTGATAAAGAAGAAAAAGAAATGCGGCTGCAAATGAACCCGCTGTACCTTAAAACGGTGACAATGCCGGATTTATATAATTCAGTGTTTGAAAAACAACATGGACTGATTGAGGGTATATTGCCAAGAGGTACATACCTGTTCGTTGGCTCGCCAAAAGTCGGCAAGAGCTTTATGATGGCGCAGATTGCGTATCACATCAGCACAGGAACACCGCTTTGGAATCATAAGGTGCGAAAAGCTCCCGTGTTGTATTTCGCACTTGAGGATGATTATCCGCGATTGCAGCAGCGAATGTATCAGATGTTCGGCACAAATGAAGCCGAGGATTTATATTTCGCGACAAGCAGCAAAAAGCTCGGTGACGGATTCGAGGAGCAAACGCGAGGCTTTCTGCACCAACATCCGACAACGGGGTTGATAATAATTGATACGCTGAAACGCGTCCGTGAAAGCGGAAATGACTACAGCTATGCAAGCGACTATGACAGTGTTGCGAAGCTCAAAGAAATCGCCGATAACAGCAATATCTCAATGCTTATCGTCCACCATACGCGAAAGCAGCCGTCAAAGGATAAGTTCGATATGATTTCAGGTACGAATGGATTGCTCGGTGCGGCTGACGGCGCGTTTGTGTTAAGTAAGAAAAACCGAACCGACAATGCAGCAACACTCGACATTACAGGCAGAGACCAACAGGATATGCGGCTGAAGTTTACGCGGGACACGGACAATCTCACATGGACGCTTGACAGCGTGGACACGGAGCTTTGGAAAAAGCCGCCCGAACCTGTACTTGATAAGATTGCGGAGCTACTGAGCAACAGCACAGGCACATGGACAGGCACAGCAACAGAGCTATGCGAAGCCATAAATGCGGATATGAAGCCAAATACGTTGACATTAAAGTTGAATGTTAATGCGGGTCGATTATATGATGAGTACGGCATCAAATACGAGAATACACGCTCCCATGACGGACGGAAAATATCGTTTACGCGTGAGAACGCGTGACGATGGTGACGACCGTGACGATGTTTTTGATAGGTATGTAAAAGACCGTTACCATCGTCACGACCGTCACGGAACGCGAAAAATTGAGCGTTCGCACCAATGCAGCGGCGGGTGATTTTACCTGCCGTATGCGGTGTGAAGCCGTAGGCGGAACACATCGGCGATAGCCGATAAGAAGCTCACCGTCAAGAGGGACGGACGCTGTAAGCGGCATTGCGAAGCAATGTGATGAGCCCTCTGCAAGAGCGCAAACAGGCGTAGCCTGTCGGCATTTTTGTTGGCTCGCTGACAAAAGTGCTTTTGCGTTACTCTTGACAAGAGTAACAGAAAAAAATTAAGTTAAAATGAGGTGAAAAACATGATGAAAAGAACTATCAGTGCGATGGTTGGCAAGGGTTCAACAGCACATAACAACCGTGATTTCATCGCTGAGAATGTCGATAAGGAACGAACAAAAAATAACATCACATACTGTAATGAAGATATACAGGCAGTCTATCATGAGCTGTTCGATGAAGCTCTTAATAAATACAACGCCAAGCAAACGCGCAAGGACAGAATGATTGATGACTACTATGAGAAGATACGTACAGGCAAACAAGAGAAGCTGTTTCACGAGATTATCTTACAGATTGGAGATAAAGACAATATGTCGGCTGACAGTGAAAACGGAGAATTGGCGAAGAAAATTCTTGACAGGTATATGCAGGGATTTCAAGAACGCAATCCAAATTTGCAGGTGTTCTCGGCGCATATCCATATGGACGAGGCAACGCCGCATTTGCATATTGATTTCGTACCGTTCACCACCGGCAGTAAGCGTGGTTTAGAAACGCGAGTGTCGCTCAAAAAAGCACTTGAAGCGCAAGGCTTTGTCGGAAAAGGTAAGAGCGATACCGAGTGGAATAGGTGGGTTGAATCGGAGAAAGAGAAGCTTGCGGAGGTTATGCTTGAACACGGTATTGAGTGGGACAGGAAAGGCACACATGAAAAGCATAAAACCGTCAGCGAGTTTAAGCGTAATAAGGTAGCCGAGGAAGTGGGTGCGCTCGAAGATAAAAGAGATGAGCTAAAAACGGAAATCGCTACCTATGAAAAGGCTGAAAACACCGCACTCGCTACAGCGAAAAAGCTTGAGGATGAAGCTTTACAGTTGCCCAAACCAACCCCTTTTGATGTCGGCTAAAACGTATAAGACAAAACACGTTGAGCCGTTTATTAAGAAGCTGATTAAGACTATAAAGAACCTTGCACGTAGGTGTATTCGCGCCGAGAAAACTGCGGAACAGGCGGAGGAGCAGGTCGCGAAGTTGCAGACAGAACGGGATTATTATAAGAAACGAGCCTGGGACATGGGTTTGGAGAATAGTCGGCTGAAAGTGCAGGTTCGGGATTTTGATAGGATTAAGGAGTATCTTGGCGGCGATAGGGTGCAGGAGATGCTGAAAACGATTAGCAGGTCGAGGGCGAGGAAACGGAATAGGTCAGATACGGAAAGATGATATTATTTTCCTAATTATCTGCACAGGAATGTGCCACATTCCTGTGTGAATGTGTAGCCTATAAAATTAGATAAATCGTTTAAGTAAGTGCTATATACTTTTTGATCTATCTTCGTGATAATTATAATTGGCTATTTGCACAAATTTCAATGTGTTTATAAATCCCACTTGTGATTTTATACAAATTTTAAAAAAAGATATTGCACAATTTATTGATTTGTGCTATACTAAAATAGTGGTTTTATAATTCTCTGTAGAAAGGCGGTGTAAAATATGGAAATACTTGATAGAGATAATTATTCATTCAGAAGTAATGATTTTGAAAATTCTTTTGATAATGATTACAAGAAAAAAAACGGCATTTTTTACACCGATGTGCAATTGGCGATAGAAATTGTAAAAGAATTAAAGATAAATCCGCAAGATATTGTTTTGGATCCTTGCTGTGGTGCAGGAAGTTTTCTTTATGCTGCACTGTCAAACGGTTGTGAAAAGGTCTATGGTGCAGAATTGGTGGACAAAGCAGTCAAGATGTGTAAAAATTTGACCAATCTTTCAACCGTAAAAAAGTGTGATACTTTAGGAAAAAAAGGTAAAGATGTTTTAAAGTTGCTAGGCTTAAACGAAAAGGTGGATTATCTAATAGGTAATCCGCCTTATGCGCCTATTGAAAATGAGATAGTTATTGATACTGATGATTATAATTTCCTTCGTTCTGTAAAGGATGCAGGTAGTAATCTTTTTGTTGCGGCAATTTACAGAGCCTTTGAAATTACAAAGGACAAGGGATACATATCCTACATCATTCCTAAAAACTTTCTTCATGTTCGTTCATATAGTGTATTACGACGTGAAATCTTGAATAATAAGCGTATTATTTCAATTATTGACATTGGGGCTTATTTCAAAGGAGTTCGTGGAGAGCAAGTAATTCTTACTTTGCAAAATTCTTTTACCCCTGATAATAAAATTGTTATTAAGCGTTTAACCGATTGTGGATTTGTTGAATGCTGTACAGTACTGCAATCTTTTTATAAAGATGAAATTCTTCTTTTTAAGAGTAATGAGGAATATTCGATTTATTGTAAAATGCAGAAACCGTATAAGAAATTTTCGGATATTTGCACTGGTCCTATTGGACGCGGTAGATCTACATCGAAAAGTGCTGTTACGGGCAAAAATATTCGCAAATTTAGCTTTAAGGATAGGGATGTACCCAAAAAAGGCAATCAGGTTTTTATCCAAAACATATATAGTGCTGAGTCTGGAATTATAGCAAGTTTTGCAGGCAATTATGAAGCCTCGCAAACGGTGACGATTTTCACGGATGGTGACGAGAAAATGTGCCGATATATTCTTGGAATACTGCATTCAAGATTATGCAACTTTTATTTGTATAAATTCTGTTATAATTCATCGAAACTAACTATGCATACTGACAGAAAATATCTTGCAAATATACCCTTAGTAAAAGATGATACCACAAAAGAGTTCTCGCAACTTATTGAAGTAGTAAAGGCACTTGAAACACTTGAATATATGAGTCCGGCTTGGTTTGATATGCTCAATGGCTTGAATGAACTTGTATATAGGATTTACAATATTGATGAAAACGAGTCAGCATATATTGATGCTGAGATGCTTTTGATACAATCAAAGAGGTGGAAAAATGATAAGTGAGGAAAAACGGTGTAATGATTTGACAGGCAAGGAATGGCTTCAAAATTCATTCAGTATTTGGAGAGATTTAACAAAAACACAAGAAGAAAGGGCATTCAAACATCCTGCATCATATCCAGTGTCTTTGTGTGAAAAGTTAATTCGCACTTTTGCAAAAAAGGATTGCAATGTTCTTGATCCATTTAACGGCATCGGTTCAACGATGGTAGCTTGTCACAATCTTCGATGTCGTGGGACAGGAATAGATTTATCAAAGGAGTTTAGTGAAATTGCAAAAAAGCGTGTTGAGGATGACAATCAAATTGATATCATTGTAGGTGATAGCTTTGCCGAATTGGATAAACTTGCAGCAAACAGTTTTGACCTTTGCGTAACCTCGCCGCCATATTGGGATATCCTTAATATGAAGCGAAGCGCTGATATGAGAAAGTCAGTAAACTATTCTGACAAGGAAAATGATTTAGGCAACATATCTGATTATGAAGCTTTTATACGGCTACTTGGTGATTTCTTTGAAAAGGTCAATCGCTGTCTTAAAGTTGGCAGTTACTGCCTTGTCAATGTTATGGATATTCGCAAGAAGAATAAATTCTATCCGCTACACAGTGATTTGGCAACAGAAATGCAGCGCAGAGGGTATATATTTGATGATATAATCATCTGGGACAGGCAAAATGATTATAACAATATGCGTCCTTTGGGGTATCCCTATAAATTCAGAATAAACAAGGTGCATGAGTATGTGTTGATTTTTATAAAGGAGACGAGATAAACATGAATTATTGTGATGATTTGATTGACTTCTTGAATAGTTTGGATGATTTTTTTATTGAGGTTGAGGGGCGGTCTGATAGACTGAGGGATTTTATTGATGAGTACAATTCTACAACAAATTCTCACATAACTCTATATACAGATGGCATCCGTTTGCTTGGTGATAATGTTGATAAATGGGGGCTTGAATTTAGACTCTATACAAATGAACGTCCACAGCCACTTTTTGGCAACGATTTTCACATAAATCGTACCTATCGCCCTGAATACAAGTACAGATATAGTAACAATCTGTTGAGAGAACTGTTGTTATATAATGGATTCCATTTAGGACATAATTGAGGTATACTATGAACACAGAAATGGCTTATCTTCTGGGAATGGTAAGCGGAAACGGTGAGATTATAAGAGGTTCATCGGAAACAACCATTTCCATTGAAATTCCACATAAAAAACTTGAAACAGAAGAATTTCACGATGTCAAGTTGTATGTTAAAGCAAGTCTAAGCGATATCCAAAATGTCCTTGAACCACTTATTGGTTCAGGGCTTTCGCGGATTCAAAATGAACATAGCACAATAATTTCGTTCTCAAAACCGAACTCTGATTATCTTATTCGTGAGATATTGAGGTTTACAGGCTCTGCAACAACCCATGATAATATGCGTATTCATCACGATGTATTTAACTTTTCAACTGATGAAAAGAAGATGCTGTTAAGAGGGTTTGCAGATGTTACGGGATATGTAAGAAGAAGTAACGCCTTTATAGTAAACTACAAGCATAGAGTATATCTTGAAGTTCCGAACAATTGGTTTATGGTAGTTGATATATGTAATTTGCTGAAAGATATCGATATTCCTATACAATCTATAGACTGGGCACATCCGAATATGAGAGATGGCAAATTAAAGAAATACAATCAAGGTTCCACAAATTTTTGGAAAAAGGAGCATCAGATAAAAATTTATGCTAATGAATTCTTGCCGATAGGTTTTAGCGTTATACATAAAAATCAAGCACTCGAAAAATTCTCAGACGAGCTTATAGCAGGATTTAAGGCTGATGGAAAAGTAGCTAAAAATGTAACTCATATCTATTATTGGGAAGGAAAAGGAAAAAACAAAGTCAAACCATCTCACCCGGGTGAGTATGATGTATTTCTTCCTACAGAAATCAGAGGCAAGCATTACAATTCATGGAAAGAGATTGCAAAGGATTTAGGTTATGGTAAATAAAAAGAACGTTCAAAGCGAATTTGAATTATATGAGCCTATGCGACTTTGGCTAAACGATTATCTTTCAGATAAATACAAGAATTGCAAAATATTCACCGTTGACGCACACAGCGAAAGGCTTGATAAGGTTCTCAACCGATATGGCATTGTAAATGATACAGCAACAGGCATAGATATTCAGATTGATGTACTTGGGATTGTTCAAAATAAAAAGTCGGTTAAGCTATTTTTTATTGAGGCAAAGAAAACGAGTTTGACATTAAGAGATTTGGGACAGCTTTGGGCATACTGTAAACTGATTGACCCAGATGAGGCTTTCCTAATGACATCCGCTGATTTGGGTTCGTTGAATAAGATACTAAATACCTTTAAACGTGAAGATTTATTGGATTTTGGTGATGGGAAGTATATCAAGAAGATGAAAGTTGCCGTTTGGAATTTAACTACTAATACGCCCGAGACATCTACTATGGTACCGAAAATTTAATATAAAGCGAACATATCATATTTAAACTTTTTATAAAGGAACAGCATAATTGTAAGGCTACGGGTTATTTGGGAAATAAATAGCGTGAAGTATAACTTTTTATTGATCGTGCATGAGTATTTGTTTGTGTTTACGAAGTAAAGGTGGATGATTATGCTGCATTTTGAAATAGCTGAATGCCCAGTATGCGAAAAAATTAAACACGTACGAAACAATGTTGAAGAAGATTTGGCTACCGTTATGTCTGGACTACTCTACAATCATGGTTAAAAAAATGCAGAAATTTGGGCAGCAACTACGAATATATAGATTGTCCGCATTGGGGTGATGACTATCCTCAATGCTACTATTCTGTAAAGTGTCCAATAAACGACAAGTTATAAAAAAATAGACTTTGTTCTATGTCCTGACGCGAAGGAGTGAGACAATATGCTTAATGGTCATTTTGAAAACTGTTATGGATTAAGGCAATTCAATTTGCCTAATATTAATTTTGCCCAGTGCAATAAAGCAATGATATATGCACCTAATGGTGTAATGAAAAGTTCCCTATCAAAGGTATTTGACGATATCTCCAAAGGGGCGGCAACGAGTGATCGTATATTTCAGGGTCTTGTAAGCAGCTATTCTGTAACACATTACACAAGTCAATATGTTTTCAGTTCCGCTGATGCTACTGCAACGCCTACACCAACAGACAGAATATATGTCGTTAATACCTTTACAGACTCTTTTGAGTTTACAAAAGAAACTGTAAGTACCTTATTAGCCGATGAAACCACTAGAAACGCATACAATGTACTCATGGCTCAGTTTAGCGGCGAAATCCGTCAAATTGAGGACAAGCTGAGAGTATTAACAGGTTTAACCAAGCCTCAGATTAAAGGGACGCTTATTACTGATTTGGGGTTAAGTAGCACTTCCGATTGGACTGATATTATTGAAAAAATACATGTTCTAATCGAAAACCGTCAAATATTTGATTTTTTGAATGACTGCACTTATTCGGAGTTATTTAATGATAAGGTAACGGCTGTCTATGGCAAGCAGGAATTTATTAATTCGATAGATAAATATATTGAAAACCTTAACACGTTGTTGGAGAACAACCCGATCTTGAGCGATGGATTTACTGATAGAAATGCAGAAACGCTTGGAAAGGAATTGGCAAAACATAATCTTTTTAATGCACAACACACTATTCGCTTAAAAGATGGTGTTACGGTTATTCACTCGCTTGATGAATGGAATACAGCCGTAAATGAGCAATTAGAGCGTATCTATGAGACACCAGAATTAAGCACTGTTTTTCAAAAACTGAAAAAGCTTCTTACAGTTAATGAAAAAGTTGCTCGGCTACGGGATATAATTATTGCTCATCGTGAAATAATTCCTGCATTAAGAGATATTAACGCTTTAAAGATTCAAACGTGGCTTGATTGTTTTTCTAAACTTGATATACCTTTTGCTGGTTATTATGATAGAATTTCCCAATATACAATTCGGATTAGAGCATTATATGAACTGGCTTCGGCTCAATCGGCAAGGTGGCAAGCAGTAGTCGATGAATTTAATAGACGTTTCCGTGTCCCATTTGAGGTACAGATTGAAAATAAGGCAAATTTCTTATTAAAAGATGAGGCTCCTAATTTGACCTTCAAATACACAAGAGGGGTTATTACTCAACAAAGCACCACATTGAAAAAAGATGATTTGATGGTGTCGTTGAGTACCGGCGAAAAAAGAGCTCTTTATCTTTTATATATTCTGTTCGACTTAGAAAGAATTAGACAACAAGCAAGCGCAGGTGGTGGGCAGTTTTTAATAATAGCGGATGATGTTGCAGATTCGTTTGATTATAAGAATAAATATGCTATTATCGAGTACCTTAATGACCTTGGGAACACTAACGGTATTGACTTGCTAATTCTTACTCATAATTTCGACTTTTACAGAACTGTAAAACTAAGATTAGGTGTGAATAGAGCAAATTGTTTGATTGCACAGCGAGATGAAGAAGGTACCATTTCAGTCACAGAGTTTAAGTATCAAAAGGACTTTTTTAAGAATGTCGTGATCGCCGGAATTAAAGATGGAAACATTACGGGTGATGACAAGAAGAAACTTTTAATATCAAGTATTCCGTTCTATAGAAACCTGTGTGAATATAGTGAAATAGACACTGGGGATGCAAGTGGATATGCGAAATTAACCTGTTTCTTACACTTAAAAACCATACCTCTGGATACACAATCTGTGAAAATCTCAGATTTGTGGAATATAGTTAATCCTTTTCTAGGCGGAGTGGTCTTTTCAGGAACAGATGAAGACTACTATTCGGCTATTATTCGTATTGCAAATACATGTGTAGCAGATAATACTAATGAAGTTCTGCTGGACAACAAGCTCGTTATTGCTATCGCAATTAGGCTCTTGATCGAAAAATTCATGCAGAGGATAATTACTGCAAACGGGCAGACTTGCGTAGATGCAAATAGCAATCAAACACGAGAGTGGTATAAGCAAGCGGAGCCGTTCTTAACGTTAGAACAAAAAGCCATAATTGAGGAAGTAAATCTCATAACGCCCGAAAGTATCCATTTGAATTCTTTTATGTTTGAGCCTCTGATAGATATTTCTGACTGGGCATTAAAAGAACTTTTTACTAAGGTTAAGGGACTTTGATTCGCTTTGACATTGGCAACACAGTGGCAACAAAAAATCAGATAGCGAAAATAAAAAGTATAATAAGAATAATACATATATCACAAGTTAAATCACCATAGCAAAAATGTTTAAGACTATGGTTGTCAGGAGAGAGTGGGAATAGTAGACGGGCGAGAGAAAAGTGCGGGATTGTGCGGTTTTTATCCGAATTATCGTTTTGTTGATACTAAATTGATACTACACTTTATTCTTTTAATTTAAGTGTGTTCTCTTTAGTTGAACAAATTAGATTGAAATCTTCATCTAACTTATTTGCGATTTCCTTTCCTTTGTTGGGAAAAAGATGGGCATATGTGTAGGTTATTTCAGTAGCTGAATGACCAACACGTTTTGCAATTTCAAATGCAGAAAATCCGTTATTAATTAAATAAGAAATATGGCTGTGACGCAGGTCGTGAACACGGATTCGCTTTATTTTTGCAATCTGAGATCCACGTTTCATTTCTTTTTGTAAATAACTTTTTGTTACGGGAAAAATTCTGCAGTCTTCGGGAACAGCATATAAGGAATCAAAATATTCTTGTATTTCTTCGCATAAAAAGTTTGGTAGATTAACTTCACGTATACTTTCTTCGGTTTTTGGTGGAGTTATAACATCTTTTTTGTTGAGACGTTGATAGGATTTTGTGATAGAAAGGGTTTTGTCTACAAAATTAAAATCACTCTTTACCAGCGCAAGTAGTTCTCCTTCTCGTATCCCTGTCCAATAAAGTATTTGAAACGCATAGTAGGACATGGGCTTGTTCATAATAGCTTCGGAGAATTTCATGTACTCGTCTTGTGACCAATATTGTTGTTCTTTTGCTTTACGTTTTCCCATCCCTTTCACACCTTTCATTGGAGATTCAGGTAAATTATAGATTTTGACAGCGTGATTAAAAATTGCGCTTAAACAGTTACGTATGGTTTTTAAGTAAGTTGGAGAGTAGCTTTTTCCAGTTTTATCTTGATGATTTTTCATATTGTTTTGCCAGTCAACTATGTTTTTACGAGTAATAGAATTCACTTTCTTTTCTCCAAAGTAAGGAATGATGTGTTTGTTAATTATGCTTAGCTTCGTTTGTAGAGTGCTTTCTCTGATGTCGGGTGTTATATCTTCTATGTAGATGGAAATAAAGCTCGACATTTTCATTTCAAGGTTGTTTCCGCTTTTGAGTATGTATTCATTTTCGTATTTTAGTGCATCCTTTTTTGTTTTAAATCCACGTTTCATCTTCTTCACACGATTTCCATTCTGATCATACCCATAGCAGGATGAATACCATGTGTTATTTCTTTTATCTTTATATGCTGGCAATGGTTATTACCTCTCTGAGTCAGGTATGTTGAAACGTTGTTGGAAGTATATGCGGTTAACCTTTCCGTGAACAGTTATGAATCCACTTCCTTCAAGTTCTTTGTTCAAAGTGGCAATAATTTTGTATGCCTTGCTATCAGAGATTTGCATAATTTGAGAAATGTCCTTTGCATTGTAAAACAGTTTTGTCATGTTTTTACTCCTTTCGTATATTGACAATTATAATATATTATGATAAAATATATTATGTAATTAGTTGCTGCAATTTACATATAGTATTTGCAACAATATTATATGTATATTATATAATACTAAAGTAGCTTTGTCAATAAAAAAACTTACTAAAATTATATTTTTGTATAAGCCTACAAAAATCAAGGAGGATTTGCTTTGTGTTTTGGGAAAAATGTCAAAAGCTTTGTGAATACAATAATCAAAAAATGAGAGATGTTGCCAAAAATCTGAATATTTCATCTGCGACTATAACTAAATGGAAAAATGGTACAACACCAAATCCTAAATACGTAAATGAAATTGCAAACTATTTTGGCGTTTCTGTGGATTACCTATTAAATGAAGATGAAATATCGATTACTCCTAAAACGAAAAGAAGTTTTTTCAGTACGCTAATAGCACTTCCACAAAGGTGGGCAAGTCTAGCTAAAGGTGACACAGTATCAGATAATGAAATATTCGATATTAAAAACTATGTTAATTGTAGCATGCAATTTCTTTTTAATGAGGATATAAAATATAAACCGTTTCATGAGCAAGTAGATATTAATTGCCCAAAGGATTTGCATACATTGTTTTTGATTTTACGTATACTAGATAAATGTGCCGACAATGAAACATACAGAATCATTCAGGTACAGTTATCAAGAATTGTGCTATTTCATCTTGAACAAATAAACATAACTCAAAAAGATCTTGTTGATTCCCAAAGATTTCAATCGCAGAAACTAGATTATTTGTATACTGGACAAAAAAATAAAGATAAAACTTGCAATTACGGATTGAATTTTTCTGACATATCTGCTGTTGTGGAGTATTTTGATATTAGCGGCGATTTCCAATTTTTGTTCACAGGTTTGGATTATCGTTAAACAATTTGAACGAAAAAAATATTTGCAAAGTATTAACATTTGCATGTGTCGATTTCTAAGAGGTTTTGATAGACTAATTTGTTTTTCACCAAACAAAAGGGGAGAAGTCAAAATGAAAATAGCGATATGCGACGATGATGCAGCTTTTTTAACAAAATTAGAAAGCCTTATTATGCATACCTATTCTGATAGTAGTAAAGTTTATGTAAGCAAATTTTCTAGTGGAGAGGAACTGCTTGAGGAATTTAGCATGAGCCGATTTGATGTCATAATACTTGACATTGAGATGAGGGAACTGAGCGGATTGAAGACGGCTGAGCAAATACGGAAAACAGACAGCTGTGTGATAATAGCTTTTTTAACAAGTCATCAAGAATTTGCAATTGAGGGATATGAGGTCAATGCATTTAGGTATATGCTAAAGAAGCAGCCTGAGCATATTTATAAAAAGCAACTTCAATCGATGTTTGACGAGTATCATCAATCCCACTTTACATTTGACGTGCATACATCAAATTCGGTTTACAATGTGGCTGTGTGTGATATTCTGTATTTTGAGATTTTTAAAAGAACTGTTGTGCTTCATACTAAGAATGGTGATTATCAATTTAATGGCAAGCTTTCAGAAATTGAAAAAGATGAGCGTCTTGTAAACTTTGTCAAGCCCCATAAGAGTTACTATGTGAATTTATTGCATATTGACAGCGTTGAATCTGATGCAGTTATTATGAAAAATAATGATAGGATACCTCTTAGTCGCAATTTTAAACAGGAAGTCACGGAGAAATTTGCTTCCTTCTTAGTTCTGAGGTGTTGACATGCTGTTTGAGTTATCCGTCTATTCTTTTGTTGAAATGCTAAATGATATTGCGGAAATTCTTGTTGTTGCATTTTTCTATCATCGTATACTAGATAAGAAATATGATTCCTTTGTTCCGTATATAATATCTTATCTAGCAGCTTTCATGGTACTTATGGCATCTTCACTTATAGTTTCGTCACCATATGTAAGAATTTGCGTTTCTATAGCAATTTTGTTCAGTATATCTTTTGTTGTATATGGTGGATCTAAAATAACCAGATTTTTCGCTTCGATATATTTTCTATTGGTCATGTACATTTCTGAAACGCTGTTTGCAGGAATACTTTCAGTTATGGGATATGGAAATCCAACGGAGCTGTTAGAATCAAATATTGGAAGAGTTTTAGGAATGGTAGGGACAAAGATCTTTGATTTTTGGATTGTCGTATATTCATGTAGAGTATATAAGAAAAAGGTGAAAAGTCTACCTTTGAAATATTGGATTCTGATAATACTGATGCCGTTTCTTAGTGCAATCATTCTGTTTCAAATTTTTCCTGCATATAATGCGGATGACAATGTATTGATAGGGTATATTGTTTGTGTCTGTGGAGTACTCTATTTAAATTTCTCTGTCTTCAATTACTTTGAAAGCTATGATAATCAAATAGACTTGCTTCATTAGAACAAATAATGGAGCGTGAAAAAGAGAATTATCGGATGATAAATGATTCATATACGGAGATAAAGAATTTAAAGCATGATCTTAAGAATCAAGTTTCAGTTCTTAATGACCTAATAGGTAATGAAAGATTTGAAGAAGCTAAGGTGTATATGGGCAGACTATATAAAGATGTAGAGCAGACCACATCGGTTTGTTATACAGGAAACCCAGTTGTTGATTCGATAATAAATTTAAAGGGGGATTATGCAAAAAGTCGAGGGATAAACTTTATAACGAAAATTAACACGAACACTATTGAATTTGACGCAATAGCTCTTTGCCGTATATTAGGGAATGCACTTGATAATTCGATTGAAGCATGTGAACAAGTGGAGAATGGTGAAAAGTATATATACATTGCGATAAATCAGATTAATAACAAGTTGATAATAGAGATAGAAAATACATCATTGCCTGTAGATGTAAGTAATCTTACAACAACTAAAGCTGATAAGAAGCTTCACGGAATAGGAATGCAGAGCATAAAGCAAAGTGCAGAAAGCATGAATGGATGTGTAAGCTGCAATTATGAAAACGGATATTTTTCTATTAAAATTATACTAACAGAATGATTTTTGCATCTTGGAACAAAAAAACGACATCTTGTGCAAAAATCATTGAAAAATAGATTTAAAAATGCTATCCTTGTAGCTGAGATGGTTTTAATGATTACTCAGCTTTCAGAAAGGATAGCATCTTTTTTTGTAATCAAAGAATGCGCAAGAACATCATAGAAGACTCCCAGCTTTTCAGTGGACATATACCCCTTTCTCCACTGAAACCCGGCGAAGTCTGTAGGTGGGCTTTAAAATATCTATTCTATAGATTAATCTCAAATATTGCTTGGAATTTCTTCATAGGAACTTTCAGAACAATGTATCATCACTATTTAACAAGTTGTGGTAATAATAAACAAATAAGGCTACAAAATATATTAGAATATTGTAAATATTGTATGTTGAAAATTTGGTTGTTATGTGATATAATAAAAATATAAAAATTTAACTTTATGGAGGAAAAGATTATGAATTACGAAGTAAAAGCGAAACTCAAACGATTCATATCAGGAATATTGAGTGTAGCCGTTGTAAGCTCTTTGGTCACTGGTGTAGACATATCAGCAGAGGAAAACCAAAGCTATCCCTATACGATGTTTGCATCATCTGATTCGGAAGGAGCAATTACAGTAACAGCAAATAACTTTTGCATCAACGGCAGCATAGCGACTAATGGAACTATTGTTTCAAGTGGAAACATGAGTGTAAACGGCAGTAAGCTAGAAGAAGTAGGCGAGGATATGATATATATCTTCGACAAGATTGATGACGAGTATTTTTCGAGTAATGATGTAGATTCGTTTGATGATGATTACACCTTGGACGAACAGAATATTACGATTGATACACCAACAGAAGTTGAGGGTGAAGCTACTCTCACGGGTAATATCAATATCAACACTGCTCTTAAAGCTTATGAGGATATTGAACTTTTTGGTGAGGTTAAAAATACAAACGATTCGATTATCTTCTCTAAGTATGGCGATGTAATAATAGACAGTAGTAATGTTAATCTTAACGGACTTGTGTATGCTCCGTTTGGTGATGTTGTCATAACAGCAGATAATCTTAATTTCAATAATATAGTAATTATTGCTAACAGCATAACAGTTGAGTGTTCAAGCGTAAATGCAAATTATAGCGATGAAGCTGCAAAATTTGTAGGAACTACATCAGAAACGCTAAATATATCTGTAGACGAATGGCAGTATATGAAGGATGAAAACGAGAATGGCTTGCCTGATTTTTTTGAGGACTTTGATAACTGGAGCAAGCTTACCGATACAGATGGTGATGGCTTGCCTGACAGTATTGAAGAATATCTCGGCAGTGACAGCGAGCTAACCGATACTGATGGAGATGGACTTGACGATTTTTATGAAGTTTTTGTAACATACACAGACCCTACTCTTGCCGATACTGATGAGAACGACATAACAGATGCTAACGAGGACTTTGACGAGGATGGTCTAACTAATCTTGAGGAGTATAAGCAGGGTACAGACCCGTATTCTGACGATAGTGATGAGGATGGATTAACAGATGGCGAAGAAGTAAAAACCTATGGTACAGATCCTTTGGTTGCGGATACAGACGATGACGGACTAGAGGATGGAGATGAAATCTATTTTGAATGCGATCCTCTTAATCCTGACACAGACGGAAATGGTGTGCTTGACGGTGACGAGAAGCGTCTGCAGACTTTTGTTCATAAGGTTGAAAACGAGTGTGCTGTAACCGAGGTTCAAATCACAATGGATGGCACGGGAAATCTTCAGAAGACCAC
>JAJQIB010000013.1:0-65545 GCA_021199375.1 Ruminococcus sp.
GCGCGTCTGCCGTTTTTGGTACAAAAACCTTCCGCACACACCTGCAAAATATAAAAAGAACCTCTCGAATTTTCTTTCAAAACACCGAATCTTCAAAGAAAATCCGAGCGATCCCATAACCGAACGGACTATTGCCCGCCCTAGTTTTAACTAAATCGACTCACCATCATCAGCAAGCATCCCCATGAATTTTTTGTTCCTAGACAAAGCTTTCATAAGTATGCTTCCAACTATTGTGACACATACAAGCTCACCAACAGCCACCTGTACCATTGATAAAACCAAAGGTGAATTAAATACAATCTTTAGCTCTAAACCAACAAGAATTGCGTTAAATATCACCGGGAAAAGCGATGCTGTGATGTAGTTAAGCTTGTTTCTTAAAAGATAAATGCAAATTCCTGCAATTAGCGTTGCGGATGTGCCAACAACTGTGTCAATTACACCTACTGTGCTAAAGATGTTAGATATAAAGCATCCAACGGTAAGTGCAAAGACATAATCCTTGCTGAATAAGCATAGAAGCATAAGCGCTTCCGCAATGCGAAACTGTACGCCACCATAAGACATAAACGAAAGTCCGACGGTTAGCACAACGTAAATCGCTGCAACCAGACCTGTTCTAGTTATCCTTTTAGTGCTGAAATTTTCCATGTTTATCTCTCCTTGTTTTTATTAACGAGTGGTTAAGCTAGGATACACTCGTATTAAATTTTAATTTAGATTAAGCCTTGCCAACAGAACCGAATAGCTCCATCTTCTCCTTAACCTTGTCCTTAATTGCTTCATATCCAGGAGCAAGCAGCTTTCTTGGGTCAAATCCCTTGCCCTTAAGGTCCTTGCCCTCTTCAACATACTGTCTTGTAGCAGCCTGGAATACCAGCTGGCACTCAGTATTAACATTGATCTTTGCAACGCCAAGCGAAATAGCCTTAGCAATCATATCATCAGGAATTCCTGTGCCGCCGTGAAGTACCAAAGGCATATCTCCAACCTTTTCCTTAACAGCTGCAAGAGTCTCAAATGAAAGTCCCGGCCAGTTTTCAGGATATACACCATGAATATTTCCAATTCCTGCTGCAAGCATTGTAACGCCAAGGTCAGCAATCATCTTGCACTCGTCAGGATCTGCACATTCACCCATTCCTACAACGCCGTCCTCTTCACCGCCGATTGAGCCTACCTCAGCCTCAAGTGATAGTCCAAGAACATCGCAGGTATTTACCAAAGCCTTGGTCTTTTCAATATTCTCTTCGATCGGATAGTGAGATCCATCGAACATTACAGACGAAAAGCCTGCATTTATGCACTTCTTAGCGCCCTCAAAGGTGCCGTGATCCAGATGAAGAGCAACAGGAACTGTAATGTTAAGCTCATCAAGCATACCATTTACCATGCCGACTACCGTCTTAAAACCACACATATACTTGCCTGCACCCTCGGAAACACCAAGAATTACAGGTGATTGACACTCCTGAGCTGTAAGCACAATTGCCTTTGTCCACTCAAGATTGTTTATGTTGAACTGTCCTACTGCATAATGACCTGCTACTGCCTTTGCCATCATATCCTTAGTTGAAACTAACATCTGAAAACACCCTCCGTTATATTCCTTTAATTCGTCATCGTTCCGACAACAATAACATTATACACTTTTTTAGATCGAATTTCAAGTCCTTTTCTGTTCTTTTACATTTGCCGAAACGTTTTTTAACACTTTATACATAATCACTGCTCATAGGTTTTTATTACATTTAATGCCACTTCCAGCTTTGTGCATCTCATATCCATCGCCTGCTTCTCAAGATAGCGATGAGCCTGAGTTTCGGTAAATCCCAAATACTGCATGAGTGCAAATTTAGCACGGTTGATCACTCTCATTTCCTCTAACCGTTTGTGCAGCTTGACATTTTCCTGTGCAACTCCCATCATGCGCTTATGCGTAGCCTTTGCAATTCGTAAAAGTCCGTACATTGCCTGACGATTTATAGGCTTTGCAAGAACCATTACACCAAAATCAGCCATTCTATCACCGATAGCATCGCTGTTTTCAGATCTTACAATCATTACACATGACGCGCTAGTTGATGATGTAATATACTCCGCAAGCTCGTTTCCAAACTCATCTGAAAGCGGACAATTTATAATCACAAGATCATAAAGTGTATCTGCTATTACTCGTCTAGCCTCATTGCCTGTATTCACCACAGACTGTGCGCAGTTCGGATAGCTGTCCTTTATAAGATTTACAATTGCGCCGGTAGCTTTATCTCCACTCGACACTATCAATACCCTGTCCATCAAAGCACCCCCTTGTACCGTCTACATTTCCCACTTGTACTTTGCCGCCTTTATTTACAGAGTATAGAAAAACTTGACCGTCTCGTAAATCTCCTTGTTTTGCGCTTGCTCAAAATCAACGCACATGCTTCTCTTCTTGTCGATTATATATTCAAGCATACGCTCATTAGTGTTTTTCTTAATAAAATCGCTCGATTCAGCCATTTCGACAGCCTCCTGAAGGCTTGTAGGAAGCTTTGAACAGTCGGTATCCTTAGCCTCTTGAGCAGTCTTAATTGGCTCATTAGCGCTATAACCGCACTCAATTCCATCAAGACAAGCATTAAGAATAAGACCTATAGCAAAATAAGGATTGCATGTGTTATCAGGTGTGCGAATGGTTAAAGCTCCGCTGCCATCCTTAGTTCTTCTCATTCTTATCGGAGCATTTATGTTCAAATCCGTCCATACGGAATGCTGCATGGAATCAAGCGCCGCTATACGTGAGTATGAATTCGTAACACCGTTAAAAAAGAGTGTCATATCAGGCAGATTTTTGAGCAATCCGCCCAGCATCCTGCTTGCAAGCACCGTAAGACTTCCATCTCTTTGGGCAAAAACATCGTCCGAGCCTTTAGTGCAGGACAGACCAATCTGCAAACAGCTGCCGCTCTTATCAGGTAAGGGCTTAGGCATAAAGGAGGCGTAAAGACCATTTCTTGACGATACAGACTTCACTGTGTTTTTAAACGAAATCAAATTATCCGCAGCGCTAAGCGGTTCAGAGGAATTAAAGTCAATTTCGTTTTGTCCCGGACCTGCCTCATGGCGTGAGCTTTTTGGGTATATCTCCATCTGCTCCAGCGTCATGCAGATATCACGTCTTAGGTTTTCAGCACGATCTACGGGAGCAACATCGCAGCAGCCGGCTGTGTCATACGGTATCTTTGTCGGAAGTCCCTTGTCATCAAGCTCAAAGACATAAAACTCACAGGATGTGCTAACCTTAAAGTTTAATCCCATATTCTTTGCTCGCTTTACTGCATTATCAAGATAATGCCTTCCATCGCCCTCAAATGGAGTGCCATCCTCACGAAAAATCGAGCAGAAAAGCCTCATGACTCTTCCCTGCTGTGGTCTCCACGGCAAAAGCGATAATGTATCAAGCACAGGAACAAGCACAAGATCCATATCACACACGCCCATAAATCCATCCATCTTAGATGCATCAAACCAATAGCCGTTCTTAAAGACCTTAGGCAGCTCATTTGCCAGCACCGAGATTGCCTTTAAATTGCCAAAGACATCGCAAAACATCAGCTTTACGAACTTAACATCATTTTCATCCACAAATTGCAGTACCTCACGTTCGGTATAACCCATAATATTTCCTCCATTCCCACTAGCACTCAAAATGCCGTTTGCTTTAACGCTTATTATCATCTCAAGCCTGTTTAAAAAGAGGAACACCCTTAGCGTTCCTCCCTTTATTATACCATCATTAGTTTTCCGTGTAAAGCTGTTTATATGGATTTTTTGTGTCCGGAGTTAAAACAAAGAATTTGCTGCTCATTATCTCTTCATAGCTCTGATCAAACTTTTTGCAAAATTCCTTTACATACCCGGCTATTTCATCCATATCGCTCTTCTTAGCCTCTGCAGCCTTCACCTGTGCGGGCAAATCCCACGGTGTCTTATCGGTTCTCAGGAAAATCTTTCCTCCGTGCATACCCGTGCCGCAAAAGCGTCCAACCACATCGCCATTCTCATATCCGATTCCGAGAACCACAATATAGCCGCCTGCCTGATATTCGCCCAAAAAGCTTCCTGCCTTACCGCCAATTATCAATGCAGGAACGTGCTCCATATAGCTCTTCATATGAATTCCGGTTCTGTAGCCTGAATTGTCACGAACATAAATTGCTCCGCCTCTCATAGCGTATCCAGTAGCGTCACCTGCCGAGCCATGCACCGTGATGCTGCCCTTATTCATTGTGTCGCCGCATGCATCCTGTGCATTGCCGTTCACTACAATATCGCATCCATCAAGATAAGCTCCGAGAGCGTTGCCGGGTGTGCCATTTATTACAACACTTCCCGTCTTCTTGCCTGCAGCGATATACCTTTGACCTATACAGTTATCAAGAGTAATTACATCGTCATCGCAAGCCTTTATCTTCTCGTTAAGCGTCTGAAAGTGCATTAAATCTACTTGTATCTTCATACCGATTTCCTCCTTTACGCTTCTTAGTGGCTCTGCGCAAGATCAGCGTAGCGCTTCTGCGCCGAAAATGCCATAAGCTGCGGCTTTTGCTTAATCAGCTCAAAATCAATGCTGTCAAGCGGAGTCTGATTTCTAATAAGCGAGGTGTAAATTCCCGCTCTCTTTATATTTCCTATCATTATGTATCCTACAAGCCTGTTGTCCTTGTAAAACAGCTTCTTGTAGTTTTCACCTTCACGCTCAGTGTAAACATTGCCCTCATAGCTGCCTGCGGTGATCATATGGTATCCAAACATTCCCATAGCATTCATAGGAATTGCATTATCGTAGGTTTTCTCTCCGCCGCCCATATTTACTCCGGCAGTTTCACCCTGAAGGTAAGCGTTCGGCAGCAGTGCCAAAACTCGCTCAGCTCCGATTGTTATATCATAGCTTTCGGTGCAGTCGCCTGCCGCATAGATGTCTTCAATCGAGGTTTCGCACTTGTTGTTAGTCTTAATTGCTCTGCCACAGCTTGCGCCGATGTCCTTAAGCAGCGATATGTTCGGTCTAACGCCCACTGCAACTACAAGAATATCAAACTCAACCTCGGCTCCACTCTTAAGTATCGCCTTGTCCGGGAAAATCTCATCTGTGCTGTCATTTAGATAAAAGCTTACGTTGTGCTTTTCAATCGACTTTTGTACAAGCTCAGCACCCTCAGCATCCAGTACAGACGGCAGGATTCTGTCCGCCATATCTACTACAGTAATTTCCTTGACCTTGTCGGCAATTCCCTCAACGCACTTTAGTCCGATAAGACCTGCTCCAATTACCAGCACCTTACTATCAGGAGTAAGCGCTTCACCAAGTGCATGAGCATCATCAAGCGTCATAAAGGTAAATTTCTTCTCAACCGTCTCAAGTCCCTTTAGTGGAGGAACAAAAGGCGATGAGCCTGTTGCAACCATCAGCTTATCATACGAAATTACCTCGCCCGACTCAAGCTTCACGTTATGCGTTTTTGCATCCACCGAAACGACCGTCTTGCCAAGCATAACATCTACCATATTATCCGCATAAAACGAATCAGGACGATATTTCATTCTCTGCTCGTCAGTCTTGCCATAAAGCAGATAAGAAATCAGAGGACGCGAATAGGTGTGATGCCTTTCACTTGAGATAAGCAGAATTTCTGAGTACTTATCTACACTTCTTATACCCTCAACGCAGCCTATAGCCGCAGCCGAGTTTCCGATAATAACTATTTTACTCATCTTCCGCCCTCCTTATCTTTCTTCAAAAACAATAGCCTTATTCGGACAGCCCTGAACACAAGCAGGCTCTCCACAAGCATTTTTTGTACAAAGCTCACACTTCTGTACTGCATGACCCTCACTGTCGGGCATTATACAGCCGTAGGGACATGAGAGAATGCAGGTATAGCAGCCAACACACTTGTCGTGATTAAACGAAATCACGCCATCTTCAATTGTAAGCGCACCCGTTATGCAGCTTTTTACGCAGAGCGGATTTTCACAATGACGGCAGGATACAGCAAAGTTTATTCCATTGCCTTCCTCAACCTGAATTTTCGGATTTATGGTGACGCCTTTAAGAGCATTCACCATGCTGTCCTTTCCGGAATTTGCAAAAGCACAGTAGTATTCGCAGAGATGACAGCCTAAACACCATTTTTCATTTACATAAATTCTTTTCATAGCATAACCATCCTCACTATATAACATCGAGATTTGTTGTTACTTTTCATCAAAGGAGTTATTCTCCCGCATGCTTTATGCCGAGAATTGCAAGCTCTCTGTCTGAAAGTCCGATTCCTCTAAGCATAAGGCGGTTTCCTCTGAGTGATTCGATGGAGTTTATACCCATGCCGCCCATGATTTCCTTAACCTCGTGATCCCACGCATGAACCAGGTTCACAAGCCTCTTATAGCCCACATCAGGATTAAGACGCTTTACAAGCTCAGGACGCTGTGTCGCAATACCCCAGTTGCACTTACCTGCCTGACATGAACGACATAGATGACATCCCATAGACAAGCATGCCGCTGTTGCAATGTAGCAAGCATCTGCACCAAGCGCTATAGCCTTTACAAGGTCAGACGATGAACGAATTGAACCGCCTACAACGATTCCAACGTTATCACGGATTCCCTCTTCTCTAAGTCGCTGGTCAACGCTTGCAAGTGCAAGCTCAATTGGAATACCTACGTTATCACGTATTCTTGTCGGAGCTGCTCCTGTGCCTCCACGATAGCCATCAATTGCGATTATATCGGCACCGCTTCTTGCGATACCTGAAGCAATAGCCGCTACGTTATGTACCGCCGCAATCTTTACGATTACTGGCTTCTTGTAGTCGCTTGCTTCCTTTAACGAGAATACCAGCTGACGCAGATCCTCAATCGAATATATATCGTGATGTGGCGCAGGCGAAATCGCATCTGAGCCCTTAGGAATCATTCTTGTTTTAGAAATATCTGCCGAAACCTTAATTCCGGGAAGATGTCCGCCGATACCCGGCTTTGCGCCCTGTCCGATTTTAATTTCAATTGCAGCACCTGCATTCAGGTAGTCCTTAGAAACGCCAAAGCGTCCAGACGCCACCTGTACTATGGTGTTTGCACCGTATTTGTAGAAATCCTCATGCAAGCCGCCCTCACCGGTGTTGTAGTAAATGCCAAGCTCCTCAGCGGCACGTGCAAGCGATTCGTGAGCGTTGTAGCTGATTGAACCGTATGACATTGCCGAGAACATTACGGGAGTCGAAAGCTTTAGCTGAGGCGGCATATTATTTACAAGCTTGCCATCCTTGTCACGCTCAACCTCCGTCGGCTTTTTACCGAGATATGTTGTAGTTTCCATCGGCTCACGCAGCGGGTCGATTGACGGGTTTGTTACCTGAGATGCATTAAGCAAAATCTTGTCCCAATACACAGGATAGGCCTCAGGATTTCCCATTGATGAAAGCAGAACTCCGCCCGTATTTGCCTGACGATAAACCTCAGTAATAGTTTTTCCAGTCCAGTTTGCGTTTGCTTTAAATGTATGATCGCTCTTTACAATTTTAAGAGCCTTTGTCGGGCAGAGCGAAACGCAGCGGTGACAACAGACACATTTTGTGTTGTCGGCAACCATCTTGCCCTGCTCAGGGTCATAAAAATGAGCCTCATTTGAACATTGTCTTTCGCACACTCTGCAAGCAATACATTTATTAGTATCTCTAACTATCTCATATTCTGGATACAGATAATCTATAGCCATATTTAAATACCATCCCTTCTTAACTGACAACGGATAAATCCTTATTAAATTTTTCCGCAGCGCATATTAAACGCACAGTTGTTATTTAACGAAAACCTTGTCCTTGTAGCTGTCAAGTGTGACAATTACAGGCTGACCGCCGTTCGGCGACCATATCTTATCAAGCTTTGGTTCAATAATGCGTATTGCACATTCCTCAGATGCCATATAAACCATGTCATCCTTTTCACCGATTACCATAGAGCGAAGCTTTAATCTGTCGTTAAGCGCCATAAGTCCGCCTTCAAAGCCAAGGATAATCGAAAATGGTCCGGTAATTAAGAGATTTGAGTAGGCAGCTCTTAGGTATCTAGCCTGCTGTGCCTCCTCCTCAGGCATCTGATCTATAGTTGACCAGAATGGTGCCGCAATAACCTTTGCAGCCTCATCAAGACTCAAGCCCTTCTTTCTGAGCAGAAAATCTATAATGTAGGTTATAACCTCAGTATCGGTTTGAAGATTGCACTTGTATCCGTACATTTCTATATTGCGGCGATTAGCATCGTAGCTTGAAATCTCTCCGTTATGTACGATTGAGTAGTCGAGCATTCCGAATGGATGCGCTCCGCCCCACCAACCGGGAGTATTTGTAGGATATCTTCCGTGAGCAGTCCAAGCATAGCCTTCGTATTCATCGAGTCTGAAGTATTCTCCGACATCCTCAGGATATCCCAGAGCCTTAAAAATTCCCATATTCTTTCCGCAGGAAAATACATAAGCGCCCTCAATATTCGAATTTATGTTTATTACGCACTGTGAAACGTATTCCTTTTCATCAAGCTTTGAATCCTTGAGCTTGTTTTTGAGCGGCTCAACAAAGTATCTCCAGATAAGCGGCTCTGCGACAATCTTTTCGCTCTTTCTTACCGGTATCTTTGAAAGATTTATGATGTCAAAATGTCTGTCGAGAAATCTCTCGCACTCCTCACGAGTTTTGTTTCCGTCATAGAACACATGAAAAGCGTACAAATCGGGATACTGCGGATAAATTCCATAGCCTGCGAATCCTCCGCCCAGACCGTTTGAACGATCGTGCATTGTGGAAATTGACTTAATCATCTCTCTTCCGTTTATGTTCTTTCCGCTTTTTGAAATAACTCCCGAAATCGCACATCCGGACGGGATTCTTATCTCTCCCTCACGCTGCATACAAATTCCTCCTTATAAATAATCTTTATGAATGTGACACTTAAGCAGCCACATTCCCCCATCGCCTTCCTTTGAAAGCATGATAATAAAAAACGCTCGGTCAAATGGATACAACTGTCCCATTTAATCGAACGTCCTTGTTCTTGCTTTTTTATTATACCACTTTTTTTATAGTTTGTCAAGCGCACATTTAGGATAAAAAAGCTCATATAAATGCGCTTTTATTGTGCATCTTTCACAATAAATCGTAAATTTTCGACAAAGCTTTAAAAAAAGCACCGCCAAGAATACTCTTAGCGGCACCATACGCACTAAAACATTTCATGCCCTTTTTTCGAGCATAAAGTAGGATTCCTCAAAGCCATCGTTAAATTCCTTTATCTGCCAGCCACGAGTAAGCATATCGTTTAGCTGCTCAATGCGCCGAAATCTATCCATCTGCGGCACATTAGCGTTAAGCTCCTCTTTATTTGAGCCCAGCCTACTTGAGATAACAAATTTTTTCTCCACAGCGCACCATCCTTTCACTATGCACACCGTACCACATACCAATTACCTCATGTTTTTATTATAGCACATTTTTTTGTACAGTTCAATAGCCGGAAAAAATATTTTTTATTTAACATTTATAGGTATATTTTTATAAGAAAACGCCCTTGACAAATCCCGCAAAATATGATATAATAATAATTGAGGGAAGGGCTCCGGTGCTTTTCTTAGTGTGGCTGACACTTTAGGGGCACATTTTAAGCAATGTGTATCCGAAACTTATGTTTTTGCTATTCTTAATGTTTAGCCGTGATTTTTTAGTTGGTCGTCATAAGCGACTATAAATTCAGCTTTTTCAAGCCGTCATATTTTTTGGCGGCTTTTTCTTACCTAACACAGAAGGGTGAAGATTATGAACTCTAAGAATAATGAGCTTATGCTCAAAATGACCGAATACTACCGTGGAGATCCAAAGCGTATTCAGCACTTTATAAAGGTGCACGCATTTGCGAAAGCTATCGGTGAAGCAGAAGAGCTTGACGAAAAAGCTCTTTTTATACTAGAGTGTGCCGCCTTGGTGCATGACATTGGAATAAAGCCCGCTGAGGAGCAGTATGGCAAGGGCGTTTGCGGCGGAGATTTACAGCAAAGGCTGGGCCCTGCTCCCGCAAGAGAAATGCTTAAAAGCCTTGAGCTTGACGAAAACGACATCGAACGCATCTGCTTTCTTGTGGCACATCACCACACCTACAGCGGCGTCAACAGCATCGACTGGCAAATTCTCCTCGAAGCGGATTTTCTGGTTAATGCCTATGAGGATTCACTTTCAAAGACTGCTATCTGTTCCTTTCGTGATAAGGTTTTCAAGACAAAAAGCGGTCTGACCCTTTTAAATGCCATGTTTGATTTAGAAGAATAACGGAGGACATCATGAGCAGCCTAGGAGTACTTTTTGCAGTTGATAAATCTGTAGTCGAGCATATACGCTCGCTTAAAATGAGTGGTCGTCCCGAATACATTTCAAACGAGCTTGAAGAGCTTTACTTTGAGGACTACCCCGAACGCACCTGCGAGCTGGATAAAACCTGGGAGGCTCAGCACCGTGCGCTTACCGACGGAAGCTTTTGCTTTGACCACGAGGGCTTTCCGCTTGGAATGGCGATTTTAGGAGGAGAAATTCTCTACTTTGACGGCAAGCAGTTTGACGACTACATAATCACACTTAAAACGCCCGATGAGGTCGCACAGGTTTACTCAGGTCTTAAAGGTCTTAGCAAAAAGGATTTTAAAAAGGGCTATGAGCAAATTGATAAAGCCGAGTATGAAGATAAATGTGATGAGGATTTTGAAGAAGCTTATGAGTATCTTTTAGATTCAGTTCCCTTTTGGCGATTTGCCGCCGAGCATAAGCTTTGGGTGCTGTTCACCGCAGATATGTAAAATAACCCGCACAGATCTCAATTCTGTGCGGGTCAGTTATCCCTATTTTAGCACCGTCACCGGATCCCTACCGCTTTCAGCCCTGTTAATCACAAGCTCTGGAAACTCCTCAGCAAGCTTTTCAGCTAAAAAGGTGTGGAAAATGTTTTCGGTGTAGTAGTGTCCTGCATCAATAAGACAAAAGCCCTTGTTCGATGCATCCACAAAGTCGCCGTGCTTGACATCTCCCGTAATAAGCGCATCACAGCCCTTTTCAATTGCCGTACCAAGCGCACTCCCTCCACTTCCCGAGAGAATACCTACCTTCGATATACTGCTCTGACTGTCAATATACCGCACTATATTACATCCAAGCCTGCTTTTACAAAGAGCTGCAAGCTGAGCCGCTGAGCACTCAAACCTCAGCTTACAAACATACCCTATCGGCTTGCCCTCGTCATACTCAAGCACATCGAGTATCTCAAGCCCTAGCTGCTGTGCCAAAATGTCATTCATGCCGCCCCTTGCGCTGTCAAAGCTTGTGTGCATACAAATTGCCGCCATGCCCATTGAAGCTACCATAACCGCAGGATTACTAAGAGTCAGACTCCTCAGCGGATGAAAAATCACCGGATGATGAGAAATAATCAGCTCGCAATCCCTCTTCTTAGCCTCACGTACCACATCACAGGTTATATCAAGAGACGTCAATACCCTATGAACCTGCTTCGTACGCTCTCCCGCACAAATTCCGCTATTATCATAGCTCTGCTGCATATTAAATGGCGCAAATGTGTCTATGTAATCGTAAATATCTCCTACCGTAATCATAATTGCTCCTCCAATTCTCGTGTCAAGCTTTCTGAAAGCGCCAAAAGCTCGCCACCCTGCTCCTTCTTGTCCTTCGACCTAGTCATTCCCTCGCCCGCTCGTCTAAGCTGTGCCGCTTTCACTCTGAAATAATCAGCACCATCCTTCGTGTCGGGTAATATTTTTCCTACAGCCAAAAAATGCGGAGTGCATTCATAGTCAATTCTATCAGGAGCATACCGTGCCCGAATTATCGTGTAGACAAACCTTCCATCACGACAGGGCAGCTCACTTTCAATAAAAAAGCCATTTATAAAAAGCCATTTTCTAAGCTCATCAGCCTTTGTCATCGGCTGTAAAATTAGCGTTGCCCCTTTTACCCACTCGTACTCCGATAATATTCGTGCAATTAGCTCACCACCCATTCCTGCACATACAATGTCGGTAATACCATCAGCAGGTACATTTTTTAACCCATCCGACAAAACAAGCTCAACCCTGTCCTCTAGTCCATACTCACCTACAGTCCTTTTGGCAGACTCAAGCGGCAAGGAATTTATATCCGCAGCGATAGCGCTCTCACATATCCCGCTTTGCACAAGATACACCGTAAGGTATCCGTGATCTGTTCCAATATCAGCAACACGTCTGTGAGTCTTAACGCTGTCACTCATGATTTTAGCGCAGGTCAATAGCCTCTTGTTTTCAAGCTTAAGCTGCATTTGTCCGCCTCCTTTACAAAAAACAGGACGCTAATGTGCGTCCTGCAATCGTATTCAATTTTTATCACTGTGCAAAGTGAGCGTTAAGCTTTGCGATAAGCTCCTTGGGATCTACCCCATGAACCTCGCAAGCCTCCTTTATGCTCTCACCTCTCGATGCAGGGCAGTAAAGGCAGTGCATGCCCATCTCAAGAAAATACTCAGCAGTATTTTCATCAGCATCCATAATATCGCCAATGATTGTGTTTTCATCAACCTCAAATGTCATTTGTTTCACTTCCCTTCTTTTAACTCGATAGATCTATTATAACCGATTTTAAAAGAAAATGCAAGTGCTTTCACAAAAAACATCCGAATAAGTTACATTTTAGCTCTTTCCTTTGCACGAAGCGAGTTGCTAAGCGTTCTCTTGCGTATTCTCATGCTCTTTGGCGTAACCTCAAGCAGCTCGTCATCCGCTAAAAACTCAAGGCAATCCTCAAGGCTTAAATTTCTCGACGGAATAAGTCTTAGTGCGTCATCACTTCCGCTTGCACGTGTGTTGGTAAGGTGCTTTTTCTTGCAGACATTAACCACCAAATCATCCGTCTTAGGAGATGCTCCGACTACCATTCCCTCGTATACAGGAGTACCCGCACCGATAAACAGCTCGCCACGCTCCTGAGCATTGTAAAGACCATAGGTTACAGCCTCGCCCGATTCAAATGCTACAAGCGAACCGGTTGAGCGGCGTGCAATGTCGCCCTTATGCGGCTGATATTCGTAAAACACCGCACTCATAATTCCCTCACCCTTAGTGTCGGTCAAAAACTCACTTCTATAGCCAAAAAGTCCACGTGATGGAATCAGAAACTCAAGTCTCATTCGGCTTCCTACAGGGGTCATCTGCGAAAGCTCTCCCTTTCTTGAGCCAAGCTTTTCCATAACAGAGCCTACAGAGCCTTCAGGCACATCTATTACAAGCCTTTCAATCGGCTCACATAGAACGCCGTCAATCTCCTTAAATAGTACTCTCGGTGTGGATACTGCAAGCTCGTAGCCCTCACGGCGCATATTCTCGATCAGAATTGAAAGGTGCATTTCTCCTCTACCGGCAACTCTAAAGCTATCGGTGGTGTCAGTTTCACTAACACGCAGCGAAACATCCTTTAAAAGCTCCTTGAAAAGTCTGTCACGCAGCTGTCTTGAGGTTACAAACTTTCCCTCTCTGCCTGCAAACGGCGAATCATTTACCGAAAAGGTCATTTCAACCGTAGGCTCGCTTATCTTTACAAACGGCAGCGGCTCAAAGCTTCCGTATGAGCATATTGTATCGCCTATAGTTATGTTTTCAAGTCCGCTTACGCAAACGATATCTCCTGCCTTGGCGCTGTCACACGGCACACGGTTCAAGCCCTCAATTTGATATATCGTAACAATCTTGCCCCGATATTCCTTCTTGGTGTTGTGGTAGTCGCCTACCGTCACCTCTTGATTTACCTTTATTTCGCCGCGCTCTACACGTCCGATTGCAATTCTTCCCACATAGTCATTATAGTCGATTGACGAAACAAGGTACTGAAGCTCGCCCTCGTCAGGAGCTACAGGAGCAGGAATATAGCTTAAAATCTCATCAAGCAGCGGAATCAAATTTTCTCCGGGAACATTTGGATCCATAGACGCAGTGCCATCTCTTCCCGAACAATAAAGAATAGGACTATCAAGCTGTTCATCGCTTGCATCTAAATCCATAAGCAGCTCCAAAACCTCATCTCCCACATCGTTTAAACGTGCGTCCGGACGATCTATTTTATTAACTACTACTATAATCTTATGACCAAGCTCAAGCGCCTTTTGAAGTACAAATCTTGTTTGTGGCATAGGTCCCTCTGCTGCATCTACAAGCAGAATTACACCGTTTACCATTTTAAGCACACGCTCAACCTCGCCGCCAAAATCTGCGTGTCCAGGGGTGTCGATTATATTTATCTTTACATCCTTGTATCTGATTGAGGTATTTTTCGCAAGTATTGTAATTCCTCTCTCACGCTCAATGTCGTTCGAGTCCATAACTCGATCCTCAACCTCTTGATTTTCTCTAAAGGTACCCGACTGCTTTAGCATCTCATCAACAAGCGTAGTCTTTCCGTGGTCAACGTGAGCAATTATCGCCACATTTCTCAAATCTTCTCTTACCATAATCTATACACGTCCTCTCATATTTACTGAATCATTAACATCACACAACATTATATTATACCACATTTTCGCTAAAAATGCAACTGCTCGCTTTTTACAAAATACCGTGAAAGTATAGCACTCGTTTGTGTATTATAACGAACAGGGCGCAAAAAATTCCCGACTGCATAATAATTTGTACATCAATCGGGAATTTCGGCGATTATTCTTCGGCTTCAGATTCCTCATCAGAATCTGACTGTGATTCATCCTCCACTGTAGTAGTTGTTTTTTGGGTAGTGGTTGTCTTTTTTGTCGTAGTAGCTGTAGTTGTGGTAGTAGTTGTAGTAGTCTCCGGTTCGGTCGTTGTAGTAGTCTCCGAGGTGGTGGTTGTGGTGGTTGTGGTCGGAGTAGTAGTTGTCGTGGTCGTGGTTGTTGTGGTTGGAGTGGTCGTAGTAGTTGTTGTGGTAGTGGTTTGCGCTGTAGTTGTAGTGGTTGTTTCAGGAATAATTACCTCAGGAAGATTTTCGTCTGAATCCTCCGAGGATTCCTCCTCTTCTGAAGAATCCTCCTGTGACTCTTCCTCCTCTGATGAGGTATCGTCAGTAACCGCATCTAATTCTTCTGAAGAAAGCGTATCTGCTTTCGTGGTCGTTGTGTATACTCTGCTTGAAGCATCATCCTTCTTGTCGAAGCCTGCAAGATCATCTCGATTTACAATTAGGAATACAATCAGCACGACAATAAGCACAAGCACAATCGACAAAACAATGATCATTATCTTTTTATTTCTCTGCTCTATGTAGTCGGGATCGTTTTTGTCTATATCCTCCTCGTCATAGTACTCGTCATCGTCGTACTCCTGATCATTATATGCCCAGTCCTGCGAATTGTAGCTGTCATAGCCGCCATCCTGCTCATCATATTCGCTATTGTCTGCCTCATTGTCATAATATTCCTGCTGAACTCCCGTCTGAGGATAAATACCCCGCTCGATATCGTTCTCTGAGGAAAACAACAAGCTTCCACAGTTTTTGCAGGTAATTGCATCGGTGGGTACAGATGCACCGCAATTTGGACACGTTCTTGTTTCCATTATATGCCTCCAATTTGTTCCTTATATCATCACATAAATAGGCTTACTGTGCCGTTACATACCCCGTAGCAAGATCTACCCTGTAGTTTGTAGAATTGCCAGATTCGTCGGTGTAAAGGAAGAACATTTCTACTGCGTCAGTACCGCCATTATAGCTGTAGCTGCCTGTCATGCCGTTAGCCGACATATAGTTCTCCCATAGTGTATATACCTCATCCCAGCTATAGTACGAGCCCGCAGGTGAGAATGAAGGTGCTCCGTCAGAAGAGCCTGTGCTTTCAGACTCGCTGTCATCTGCTTCGCTCTCGTCAGCTGCTGATTCATCGGTTTCGTCATCCTCATCAGATGAATCATCAACAACGGGATCTTCTTCCTCGCTATCAGCAGTTGTTTCCTCCGGCTCCTCGCTTGTTGTGTCGTCAGTTACCTCAGGAACATATGCATCAACCGCTTCAGCGCTCTCGGTGGTTTCTTCGGATTCTACAGCCTCAGTCTCTACAGCGCTTGTAGTTGTAGCCTCCTTGCTTGAGCTGTCAGATGAGGAATCATCATTGCCCTCGCCAAAAAGCTTAGAGCCTACACATACTGCTGCGATTATAATTATAAGTATTCCTACGGTAATAATTGCGGTAATCAAAAATGTGCGCTTCGGGTCATAATCAGCCTCTTGCTCCTCAGGCTCCTCCTGAGCGTCATCATATTCACCCTCATATGCTCCATAATCATCTGAGCCTGCATACTCGTCATAGATCTCATCTGTAGAATGCTCAGCATATTCGTCATCGTTCTCATATGTATAAACAGTATGCTCGTCATCCATATCCTCAAGCTTTGCGCCCTCTTCGGGAGTAATGACATTCTCAGCCCTTTCGTCATCTAAATTCTGTTGAGCCTGCTCTATAAAATCGTCTTCCGAATTAGAAAGCTCACCGAGTGCCTTTTGAAGCTCCTCCTTGCTGTAGACAATGGTCTTGTCCTCAGAAACGGCATCCTCCTGTATATCGTCAGACTCATCAGTGTACTCAGCCTGAGCCTGTTCGTACGACTCGTAAACCTTATCGTCAAGCTCGGTCTCTTCCTCCTCCTCGATCTGTCCTACCTCAAGGTCATTTCCATTTTCATCTATCAACAGCTTGTGACAAAACTTACATATAATAGCCTCGTCTGATATTTCTTTGCCGCAAAACGGGCAATTCTTTTTTTTCAAATTAATCAATTCCTTTCCTTTTAGGTTCTGAAAAATACCCTTACAATAATGATATCACATTTTTCAAAAAAATGCAACAGCATTTGAAAAAAATCATCAATTTATCATCTAAGAACGATTTTTTAGAATATTTTTTGGAAGATGATACAAAATTACCTTTATTTTAGATTAAATTCATGAGAGAGTATTCATATTTTACAAGATAATTTCACTGAATCCATCGTCATCCCAAGCTAAGCATCTGTTAGCAGATCCATTCTTCGGTATTGATACAGAGCCCGGATTTATACACCTGATTTTCTTTTCCTTCTGCATTACAATTTCGTCCATCGGAATATGGGTGTGTCCGAAAAGAAAAATATCTCCATCGCAAAGCGGCGGCAGGTGCTCTGGATTTAGCAAATGTCCGTGAGTGCAAAACAGCCTTTTATCCAGGTCGCAAATAAATGCGCTGTCCGAAAGAATCGGAAAATCAAGCATCATTTCGTCAACCTGTGCATCGCAGTTTCCGCGCACCGCCAAAATCACATCTGCCATTTCATTTAGCATTGCTATAACACGTTTGGGATCATAATCCTTTGGCAATCCATTTCTGGGGCCGTGATAGAGCACATCGCCGAGCAAAATCATTCTGTCAGCATTGCTGCTTTTAAATGCCTTAAGAAGTCTTTCACACCAAAATGCAGAGCCGTGGATATCTGACGCAATTATATATCTCATGCTTTTTCTTTCCAGCAATCGGGATCCAGTATCATTTTGAATGAGTTATAATCACCCTTAAGCAGCGCATAATAGACACGTCCCGGATTAGCCTTATATTTTTTTAGCATCGAAAGATAAAACTCATGACGTGACGTTGAGGTCTTAAGCGTATCCTCAATAAAATTAAATTCAGCTTCACCTGCTTCAGTATCCTTTAGAAGCTCTTTTATCTTATCGTAGGATAGCTGTTCTGATGGGGTTCTTTTACGCGGCTTTTCTGGTGCCTGAGGTGCCATATTTTTTTCTGCATCTGCACGCATCTGTAAAAACTCATCCTTTACAAGCTCAAAAAGGTCATCTCCACGACTTTTTCCAAAACGCTTCCGTAGATTTACCATCAGATGAGTTTGACCTGGAGAACGATTCATCTGTAAAATTATCGAGGAAAACTCGTTTCCCTCAAGCTGCTTATCTAAAAGCGCATGAAGCTTTTTCTTTGTAGCCGGCGATACCCTTATCGGCTTATCTTTGCTCTCCTGGATTAGCTTTTCTTTTATGACAAACGATTCATAATCGACAAATTCCTTATAAATTTCAAATGTACGCTCATAAATACTAACGCCCTTTTCCTTGCCGAATTGCGTTATTAGATTGATGTAATAGCTGTTAAGATTTATTGAAGTGAGAATTGTCATATTAAGCTTTTTGTATTCCTCATCGTCAAGAGAATAGCCTAAAGCATCATGTAGGCTCTTAGAGGTTTTATGGTCAACCTCGTTCTTGGTCAGCTCAACTCTTATAGTCTCGTTTGAGGGAGGAAGAGTTATTTCCTTTCTTGGAGTCTGGGAGCTCTTTTGAATAGGCTTCTGATTTGTCTGTTTGCCCTTCGGCTCTAGATCCTTCATTTTATTTTGGACAAATTCGAGGCTTCCGTCAAGTGCCTCACAATATTCATTAGCAAGCTCAGAATTAAACTCAGCTGAAAGCAGAGAGTTTAACTCCTTTATACTGCTCGCTTTTTTAAGCTCACAAAAGATTTTCGCAAGAGAGTCATCATCGGTATTTACAATATAAGCTCTAAGCACCTTAAGCTGCTCAGAATTAGGCTTATACTCCGCCTTATTCTTGTCGCTTAAATCAGCATTTTTTGCTGCTTCAACAGGCTTTTTTTCAACGTTATCTTTGCTTGGCTGTGCAGCAGAAGAGCTGCTGCTCTTATTTGTGCTTGCATCCTCACTCTTTTTCTTAGCATCCCTTTTTATCTGCTCAATAGAATCCTGTGCCTTAACAATGTGATACTTTTCCTCACGATTGCTAAGCTCAAATTCTACTACCTTGCCTGTGCTTTCTGCACTCGGCTGAGTCTGTTCAGCTGCCGGCGCTTTTACAGCGCTTTGAACAGAAGCCTTTGTACAATTTCTGGCGTAATTTATAGCCGAGGTAATATTTTGTGTTCTGAATACCACACATTCGGGTGAATCGATAAAGGTATCAGACCAAAAGTCATGCAGCTTGTCAAAGCCTTTATCATTACTGATAATGAAGATATGGGTATTGTCATCCTTTGCGACTAAATATCCAAGAAGGGTTGAAAGCTGAAAATCAAGTGCGTTTTTTCCTCCCACCTTTACCTTCATGTAATCTACCTTTGCCTTACTCTGCATAACCTGACAGTGCATTTCAAAGCTTATTGTATCAGAGTTTTCACTGAAAAATATAATTACATGGTCATCCTCCGTAAGCTTATCAATACCTACAAGTCCCTTTGATTTGACGTTTTCAAAATCAACTAGATATGTTCTCATAAAAAAATCCTTTCAGGTCGAATATTATTTTTTCTTCCTCGACCTACGTTTTGTAAAAATAGTAACAGATACTGCGCCAATAGCTACAGCTGCCGCTGCTATTGCCGCTGCGATAGTGATTTTTTCACGTCTTTGTTCCTGCTGCTGACGTTCGTTTTCCTCCTCAAGCTGCTTTTGCATTGCAGCCTCTTGGGCGGCAAGTGCCGCCTCCTCGTCATAGTAGGTATAGGTTTCGCTTTCGATAATCGGCTCAAGCACACTTGCAATTTCAGCGTGTCCCTGTGCATTAGGATGAATATCAAGATCCGAAATGTTAGTGAGCTCCTCAGCTCGTCCATCAAAGGCTGTCGCTACATCAGCAACTCTAAAAAGAGACTCGTCCTGTGAGCAGTCAATTATGATCTCATTTAAGCGCCCGATTTTTTCCTCGCCCAAATCAGCAATCATAGAGATGGAATAATCGTCAAAGGGATTATAAAGAGTTTGAATAAACAGAGTGAAATCATCCTTTTGACTAAGCGAGCTTATGCTTTCGACTATATCGCTAAGTGTAGCCTCAAAAGCATCAAGATTTTCATCGAGTTGCGTATCAAGATTCATAAAACCATCGATAAGGTCACTAAGGTCGAGGTCCGAGGATGTAAAGGTGCTCAAAAAAGGACCTAACAGATCATTGCCGCCAATCGACACAACCACCGCATCGGCATCGGCTATATACTCATCATACTCGCCCGACTCAAGGCTTTCTAAAAGCTCGGTCGAGGTGAGTCCATCCTGAGCTAAATTTACCGATGAAAAGTCCGCCTCTTCGGGAAGTGCTTCATCAAATGCATCGGATAAAATATTAGCATACGACGCACATATGCTTTTATTGCTTGAAGTATACCCCTCAAGTCCGAAACCGGTTGCAATTGAATCACCCATAAAGACAATGCTAGGAGGACAGCTTACCTCTTCAATGAAATCGTCCGACTCAGCCACGGCTGTAACAGATGAAAGTGAAATCATAACACATGACATCGAAAGTGCAGCTAGGCGCTTTGATAAGCAGATAAGACTATATTTCATCATTTTTGGATGCCTCCTTACAAATCACTAATATTATAATACTATATAATTGAAAAAAAGTCAATAAAAAAAGCGAAAAAACTGTAATGTGCTGCATTAAATTTAAATTAAATACGATTAAATTAACGTCATAAACGCGAATTTACTCAATACAAAATCTCAAATCACATCTATTTTCTATATCCTGCTCCTTGAAATATCTCTCCTCATAGGGTATCCATTTTTCTTCAAAGGCTTTAAGAGCGCTTGCTCCGTTTCTTTTTAATATCCGCCTAATCTGCTCATCCCTATTTACCGTTAAGAACACACGCAAATCATAGCTGCTCCATAAAGCAGGATGACAGCTGTATGCTCCCTCGATAATCGTCACATCGCCTGGATGAATATGCACCGATTCAGTGAAGGAGTCGCTGCTGCAATCATATCTTTTATATGAAAAATCCTCACCCTTTAAAAGTGGAGCCATAGCCTCACACAAAAAGCGCTCACGGTCAAAATTTCCGCCGATTTCGTTAAGTCTTTGCTCGGTTCTTTGGTTAGCCTTCAGAAAAAAATCGTCAATATGTATTACATCACAGCAAAGGCTATCACTTAGCTTTTTTGCAAGCGTGGTTTTTCCTGAGGCACACCTGCCGTCAATCGCTAAAAGCACAGTATTTCGCACGCTTTTTAAATCAGAAAGCTCCTTTAAAACCGATTCAAGAGCTAAATAAAAGCAATCATTCATTAGTCGATTTTGCCTCTTTTTTGTGGTTTGAAAAGAGAACCAGTCCGGTTTTATCAAGTGCAATCATAATTGCCGGTATTAAAACAAGCTGCAAAATGATTCCGGGAATTGCGGTTAAAAATGCTCCTGATATAAATGCTGTAAAGGTAAATGCGTTGCCTTTAATTCCAAGCAAAACCACCTCTGCCGCTCCCCATACGGCACGACCTGCGAGCATGGATATTATCAAGCAGCGGTATAGTGCAACAACGCAATGCCATCTTGAATGTGCATAGAGAAAGCCTATAACTGCGCCATATGTCGCAAGCTCAAAAGCCATTGCAATTGCGCTTGGATAAAGCAGGGGCATGCCAAATATAAAGCTTCTCAAAAGGGGCGTAATGAATCCCACTGTAAGTCCATACTGCCAGCCACAGATAAGTCCACACAAAAGAACCGGAATATGCATAGGAAGGAGCATATTACCGATCTGAGGAATCTGTCCTGTCAAAAGCGGAAGAACAAGCCCTAGTGCAAGAAACATTGCTGAAAGACTGATGTTTTTAATGTTTGTACGTGTTTTACTCATAATAAATACCACCTTATAAATTATAGAATTATTATAGCATAATTTTTTTGCCGTTTGCAATAGCTCGTATCGAATATTAACAGTTTGGTAATATTAATATATTGGTCTATATGGCACTGTGTAGCTTTTTAGTAAAACCAACCAAGCACTTTTTAAAAATTCACATTTGTTTTACTTCTAATAATAAATCTAATATACCAACAAATAATTACTCTTTTCTATTCAAATAAAGAGCAAAATAATCATCAAAAACTCCATTTCTTTTTAATATAGAAGAAATCTCATCGTATACCTTTAGGATCTCACTTGCTTTTTCAGGAATATCAGCGCAGGAATTAGAATGATTCAAATTCTCATAATACCACATATTATATGCTTCAATTTCATTATGCATCTCGGTTTCCCTTTCAAAATAAAATTCAAAGCAATTTGATACACCATCGAGAATTCCTGGCATTTCCACCTCAGTGAATTGAAATATATTAGGATGCTCATTGTATATGTTTTTAATTTCATCAATATCTTTTCTTGATATAGTGGTTATATAGCCTTCAGCAGATGGAAAAACATTTCGCGGCAAGCGTATAAAATTATCTATTTTCAAGCATCTAACATTATTCTTTTCACAATCAATAATATCAACCTGAGTCAGCGTTTTATACCATGATTTTTGCAGCTTATACCGAAATAATCTTTTTTCTTTCATAGCATTTATCATCCTTTCATACTCCTGCTAAAGCAAAAAAATATTATATTAATTATATCATTCAATGATTTATTTGTCAATTCCTTAGAATCAACTACAATACCCACTTTATATAACCAAAAGGCGAGGACTATTGCCCTCGCCGATTGTGATCCCCTAATCCCTATCATATTTTGTTAGACATTGTCATTCACTTCGGCTTGCCACCTCGGCAATGATTTTTGCCGCCCTTTCATGTCCTAGCTTGCCGCTGTTTAAGCATAAGTCGTAGCTTTGCATTGAATCCCATTCCTTTTGGGTGTTTAGCTTATAATAATCCGAACGCTTTTTGTCCATCCTTTTTAGCGTCGATAATGCGCTTTCGTATGGAATATCATGACAATCCATAGCGTGCTGAATTCGGCTTTCGTTGCTCGCACAGACAAACACCGATAAGGTTGGCACGTTGTTTTTTAGTATGTAATCGGCACACCTTCCGACAATTACACAAGGCTCCTTCTTGACAAGAGATGCTATAATCTCAGCCTGCGCTGCAAAGACAATTTCGCTCATGCTTAGCTTTCTGTCGATGCCGCTTCTGAAGGAAACGGGGGATAGAAAAGGATTTGAAAGTGTTTCCTCGTACTTTACTATCTCTTCATAGGTGACGCCAAGCTTTTCGGCTGTGAGCTGAGCAAGCGTTTTATCATAACAGGTAATTCCAAGCTCTTTTGCTGCAAGCTTTCCGATTTCACGTCCTCCGCTGCAATACTGTCGTTCAATACATACAGCTCTAATTTTAGCCATAACGCCATCTCCTTCACTTAAGTTTTTATATATTTTATCATACTTTTATTATAGAATATCCTAAGACTTTTTTCAATTACAGTAAAGTTACAATTTATTACACTTTTCACTTGCTCGTCACGTTTCTTACAGAGTCGTTACAATTCTTTGAAATCCACAAATTGCACTTGCATTTTGCTTTTTTGTGTGCTATAATAAACTCATGATGCTAGTAAGATAATCTTGCTTAAGCTTTAAATCAATCATACAAGGCTGCTCGTAATCGAGCGGCTTTTAAACTCAGATGACAAACTTTTTAGATATATAAAGCAATTAAAGGAAAGAAATTTAAGAGGGAAAAGTAAAATAAGCAAAATGGGAAAGGAAAGTGTTATTTTATGCCTTATGAAAAGGTAACAAGCAGCTCGGCACGTCCGGATGTTAATTTCGGTACGCCTAAGCAAAGAGCAGCATTTGTCGCTTCGAGCTCGGCTGCTAAAAAATCGACAGCCGTAAAATCAAACGCCGCTCGCACGAATGCAGCAAAAAAGAAAAAGAAAAAAAAGAAATCTAATACTCCGCTTATTATTGTACTTGTAATCATAATAATTATAATTGCGGCAATTGTAATTGGGTATTTTGTAGGCTACAATTTTTATAAAAATAAATTTACTGCAAACACCTACATAAATGGGAAAAATGTAAGCGGGAAATCTCTCGATGAGGTTAATGCAATGTTCGTACATGACGAAATACCTGACGTTATTTCTGTCACACGTCCATCAGGAGAAGCAGTAGAGATTTCACTGAGCGCAGCTGACTACTCCTACAATTACGAGGATGAGATTCAAAAAATTTATGACGATCTCGACCAAAAGAGCTGGTTCGCTTATTTGCTAAAGGATACAAACTACACCTTTACAGATTCAGCCTCCTATGATGAGGATAAGCTTGATGAGGAAATAGAGTCCGCCGACTGGGGAGACATTGAAAATCAAAATGCCGAAATAAAATCAGATGATGATGGATACTACATAATCGACGAGGTTCAGGGCGATGTGTTTGACATGGACACAATGAAAGCATACATTGCAAAATGTCTTGACGATGCCGACTATGAAATTGACGGACTTGATTCTAACGCCTACATTGCACCTGATACTGTCGCTTCTGACTACGAGGCTAAGGTTGAAACGCTTAATAAGATGTGGAGCATTGAAATTGAGTACGACTTTAACTACACCACCGAAACACTTACAGGCAAAAAGCTTTGCAAAATGATAAAGGTCAAGCGTGACGGCAGCTACACCGTTGATGAGGATGCCTGCATGAGCTACATCGAGGAGCTTGCCGAAAAGTACGACACCTACAACACCGAGCGTAAGTTCCACGCAACCCTACAGGGCGATATAACCATACCGACAAGTGATGACGCAAAGTACGGCTGGTGGCTGGATCAACAAGAGAGCTGTGATCAGCTTGTAGAGATGCTCGAGGAGGGCGAATCACAGGAAATGGTCGAGCCCATCTATTACGAAACAGGCGGATATGTATTTACAGGACTTGCATCTGCACGCACTGCAGACGACGATATCGGAGACACCTATGTAGAGGTTGACCTTACGGCACAGACCTTCTGGTACTATGAGGACGGCGAGATGATTCGCACAGGCTACATTGTTTCAGGACAAACAACATCGCTTGCAAGAACCACACTTCCCGGCGTATACAAGGTTTGGTACAAAGCTACAAACTATCGTATGAATGATACGAACGCAGACGGCGAAAGCTGGGATACCACCTGCAACTACTGGACAAGAGTTGCGATCGTTGGAATCGGCTTGCACGATACCACAACTCGTACTGCCTTTGGCGGTCAGATCTACAAAACCAACGGCTCGCACGGATGCATAAACATGACTCTTTCGGATGCTAAGTTCATCTACGAAGAGGTTGAAATGGATACCCCTGTTGTAATGTACTACTAATAACTGCACTTAACAAAAATCAAGACCTCTCGATTTTGCTCGAGAGGTCTATTATTATGCTTTTGCGTTAAGGCTTAGCCCTTAAGCGGAGCCTTAAGAGCAGCTACAAGCTCGCCTACAGGCTTTACGCTGTCTCTGCCATGCTCTGCTATGACGTTTACTATTGCACTTCCTACAATAACACCATCACAGTGAGCTGCTACGCTTTGAGCCTGCTCAGGAGATGAAATTCCGAAGCCTATGCAATACGGCACGCTTGCGTGCTTCTTAAGAGGAGCTAAAAGTGTGTCAAAATCGGTGGTGATTTCGGAACGTGTGCCAGTAACGCCAAGGGACGAAACGACATACAAAAATCCCTTCGACTCAGCCGCAATCATCGAAACTCTGTCCGCTGAGGTCGGAGCTACAAGATTTATGTTGTAAATTCCGTATTTATCCGCAGTCGCCTGAATCTCGTCACGCTCCTCAAACGGCATATCGGGAACGATAACGCCATCAATCGAAAGCTCGTAACAATTTTTGAAAAACTTTTCTACTCCGTACTTAAAGATGGTATTTAGATACATCATTAAAAGCAAGGGCTTGTCGGTTTTTTCACGCAGGCTTTTAACTGTATCGAAAATCTTATCAAGCGTTGTACCGCCATTTAGTGAACGCAGTGATGCCTTCTGGATAGTGGGACCCTCTGCAATTGGATCCGAAAATGGTACGCCAAGCTCAATTATATCAGTGCCCTTATCGTACATCTCAAGCACGCACTTTTCTGTTGTTTCAAGGTCGGGATCGCCCGCTGTAACGAAGGCTATAAGAGCCTTCTCGCCTTTTGCCTTTAGCTGCTCAAAGCAGCTGTCAATTCTATTCTTCAACTACGTCAACCCCCCTGTATCTTGCTATCGAATAAACGTCCTTGTCGCCTCTGCCTGAAAGGTTAATTACCATAATCTGATCCTTGCCCATAGTAGGCGCAACCTTTAGTGCTGCCGCTACTGCATGAGCCGATTCAATTGCGGGGATAATGCCTTCAGTTTTTGAAAGATACTCAAATGCACTTACAGCCTCTTCATCTGTAATCGAAAGATACTCTGCTCTTCCCGTATCACGCAGATAGGTATGCTCAGGTCCTACACCAGGATAGTCAAGTCCCGCTGAAATCGAGTAAACGGGTGCTATCTGTCCGTAATCATCCTGTAGGAATACAGACTTCATACCGTGGAAAATTCCCACTGAGCCCTTTGCCATCGTTGCAGCGTGCTTGTCGGTGTCAACTCCGTGACCTGCCGCTTCTGCTCCAATTAAGCGCACGCTTTTATCCTCAATAAAGTTGTAAAATGCGCCCATTGCATTCGAGCCGCCGCCAACGCAGGCTACTACTGCATCAGGAAGTCTTCCCTCACGCTCTTTAAGCTGATCTTTAATTTCCTCGGAAATAATCTTTTGGAAATCACGCACCATTGTAGGATACGGATGCGGACCCATTACCGAGCCTATGCAATAGAATGTAGTGTCGATATTTGAGCACCAATCTCTCATTGCCTCATTTATCGCATCCTTAAGTGTAGATGTGCCGCTGCTCACTGCCGTTACATGCGCTCCTAAAAGGTTCATTCTGTACACATTTAGCGACTGACGCTTGCAATCCTCAGCGCCCATATACACTTCGCACTCAAGTCCAAAAAGTGCGCAAGCGGTAGCGGTTGCAACTCCGTGCTGTCCGGCACCGGTTTCGGCGATTATACGCTTCTTGCCCATCTTCTTTGCAAGCAAAACCTGTCCCAAAACATTATTGATTTTGTGTGCGCCCGTGTGGTTTAAATCCTCACGCTTGATGTAAATCTTAGCGCCGCCCAAATCCTTTGTCATCTTATCAGCATAGTAAAGCATGCTAGGTCTTCCTGCATAATCGCGATAAAGCTCACGCAGCTCACGATTAAACTCAGGATCGTCCTTATATTTGTCGTAAGCCGCTTCAAGCTCGTGAACGGCTGTCATTACGGTTTCAGGAACATACTGTCCGCCGTACTGACCAAATCTTCCGACCTTTTCCATCAAAAATTCATTCCTTTCAAAATGTATTTAAACTCCCTCACGCAGCTCATGCAGCGACCTTGTAATATTGTCACTTCGCATAAGCGTTTCACCGATTAGCACTGCATCGGCGCCTAAGGAGCGTACCATTTTCATATCATCATTAGTCTTAATTCCGCTTTCGGACACAAATACAGCCTCTTTTGGTGCGTATGGCTTTAGCCGCTTGACGGTATCAAGACTTACCTCAAATGTCTTTAGGTTTCGGTTGTTTACACCCAAAACCTTAGGCTCGACAAAAGACACTGCCTTCATCTCATCCTCGTCATGCACCTCAACTAAAACGCTAAGTCCGAGTGAGCTTGCCAGCGAATAAAGCGAGCCAAACCTTTGAGAATCTAAAACGGATGCAATTAAAAGCACCGCATCTGCGCCGAGTGCCGCCGCTTCAATAACCTGATACTCATCAAAGATAAAATCCTTGCGCAAAATCGGTATGCTAACCTCTTTTCGTATTGCCGCTAAATACTCGGATGAGCCCTGAAAATAATGCTCCTCTGTTAGACAGGAAATAGCGTTTGCTCCTGCCGCCTCATACTCCTTGGCAAACTCAACAGGGTAAAAATTTGGACAGATAAGACCTTTAGAGGGAGATGCTTTTTTTACCTCACATATGCACGAAAGTGTGTCCTTTTTTAGTGCGTCTGCGAGCGAAAGCGGTGTACGGCTAGCAAGCGTCTTGTCAGCCAGCTTTTTCATCTCGTCTAAGCCTATCCTTTGCTTTTCACGCTCAAGCTGCTCACGGCGGTATTTTATAATGTCGTCTAAAATCATATTTTTATGCCCTATTTGTAAACTCAACAAGCTTATTTAGCTGCTCAAGTGCCTTGCCGCTGTCGATGAGCTCGCCTGCAAGCTTTACACCGTCCGCTATGCTCTGAGCCTTGCCGCTTACATAAAGTGCCGCACCTGAATTTAGAAGCACGATGTCACGCTTTGAGTCACGGATTTCGCCCTTGAGTATGCCGAGTGTGATATTTGCGTTCTCCTGAGCATCTCCGCCCACGATATCAGCCTTGTTTCCTCTCTTAAGTCCTACAGATTCAGGAGTAATGGTGTATCTTGTAATCTCGCCATTATTTATCTCGCAAATGCTTGTAGAGGATGAAATCGAAAGCTCGTCAAGTCCGTCATCTCCGTGAACTACAACCGAGTGCTTAACTCCTAGATTCTTTAAAACGTTAGCGACAATTTCAAGAAGTCTGTCCTCATAAACTCCGATAACGTTGTACTCAGCATCTGCAGGGTTGGTTAGAGGTCCTAGGATATTGAAAACGGTGCGCACACCAATCTGCGCTCTTACAGGTCCTACAAAGCGCATTGCCTTATGAAAGCTCTGTGCAAAGAGGAAGGAAAGTCCGATTTCGTTAAGGCTAGCTTCGGCAGATTCAGGAGTGCCTGTTATCTTTACGCCAAGCTTTTCGAGCACGTCAGCCGCTCCGCTCTTTGAGGAAACGCTTCTGTTACCGTGCTTTGTAACCGCCTGACCGCTTGCAGAAATTACAAATGATGAGGTGGTCGAGATGTTAAATGTGTTTGCAAGGTCACCGCCTGTGCCCACAATCTCAAGAACAGGCATATCGTGCTTAACCTCAGCCATCTTGCCACGCATACCAAGAGCGCATCCTGTGATTTCCTCAGATGTTTCAACGTTCATTCTCATAGCTGTAAGAAGTGCCGCAGTCTGTGCTGTGGTAGCACGGTCGCTCATGATTATATCAACCGCCTGTCTAGCCTCGTCTTGTGTTAGGTGCTTGCCATCAACTGCCTTTGCGATAAGCGGCTTAAGCTCGGTTCTCTGTGCATCTGGAAGTGCGGGAGTAGCCGCAGGATTTAGCGTAAGCCCTGCTTCACGCAGGAAGTTTGCAAGTATCGTTTTTCCCGAATCGGTTAGAATCGACTCAGGATGAAATTGCATTCCGTAGGTCTTAGCGCCCTTTACCTTGACCGCCATAACCTGTCCATCCTCATCCTCAGAGATAACCTCTAGGCTGTCAGGAACGCTTTCCTTCTCGACTACAAGCGAGTGGTAGCGTGCTACCGGAATTGTTGCGGGAAGTCCCTTAAACAGCTCGCACGTGTTGTCGATTTTTACAGGAGTCTGCTTGCCGTGAAGCTGAACTGGTGCGTGAACTATCCTTGCACCAAATGCTTCAGAAATAGCCTGATGACCTAAGCATACGCCCAAAATCGGTACTCTTCCGCTAAAGGTCTTGATAACCTCCTCAGAGATGCCTGCCTGTGATGGGTAGCATGGTCCGGGAGAAATTACAATTGCTTCAGGAGCAAGCTTTTCAATCTCTTCAATTGTTATCTCGTCATTTCTCGCAACCTGAATGTCCGAATACATAACGCCTAAAGCCTGATATAGGTTATAGGTAAAGCTGTCGTAGTTGTCAATTAAAAGTATCATGACATAATCCTTCTTTCTGTTATTTTACAAAGCGTTCTATAAAATCTGCATCGTTAAAGTAGTCGATGCCTATTGCCTTTCTTACAAGCGAAAGCGTTTCATTTGAAACCTCAGCTGCATGCTCGGTGCCCTTCTTTAGCATTTCGAGCAATGCTCCCTTGTCCTTAGCGTATTCCTCTCTGCGAGCTCTTATCGGGGCAAGCGTTTCCTGCATCACGTTGTTAAGCAGCTTTTTGCACTTCATATCGCCCAGTCCGCCACGCTCGTAATGCTCCTTCATCTCGTCTAGGCTCTTGTAGTCGCCGCCGTACTCGGCAAAAAGCTCATCGGTAGCGAATGCCTCAAGATAGCTAAACACCGGATTGCCCTCTGTATGACCGGGATCCGAAACGTTTATATGTGTCGGGTCGGTATACATCGACATTACCTTTTGCTTGATGGTCTTTTCATCATCCCTAAGATAGATGCAATTTCCGAGAGACTTTGACATCTTAGCCGAACCGTCGGTACCTACAAGTCGGTTACAGCTGCTGCTGTCGGGCAAAATTGCCTCAGGCTCAACCAAAATATCGCACTTGTATATACGGTTAAAGGACGAAACAATCTCTCTTGCCTGTTCAAGCATCGGCAATTGATCCTCGCCCACAGGCACATATTTTGCTCTGAATGCCGTAATATCAGCCGCCTGGCTAATCGGGTAGGTCATAAAGCCTACGGGAATGCTTCTCTCAAAATTTCTAAGCTTAATCTCCTGCTTGATTGTAGGATTGCGCTCAAGCCTCGACATGGTTACCAGGTTTGAGTAGTACATCGGAAGCTCGGTAAGTGCGGGAATGTGCGACTGAACAAAAATTGTAGTCTTGCTAGGATCTAGTCCCGCCGCCAAATAATCAAGCGTAACCTCAAGAATGTTTTGACGAATCTTTTCGGGGTTTTCCGCATTATCGGTAAGTGCCTGCAAATCCGCAATCATTACAAAGGGCTCGTACTCGCCTGTATTTTGCAGCCTTACACGTGTTTTTAGAGAGCCTACATAATGACCTAAATGAAGAGGACCTGTAGGACGATCTCCGGTTAAAATAATGTTGTTTTCACTCATGTATATTCTCCTTTAAAGCGCTGACGCTTCTTTTATTGCATTTATAATTGCCATCGACTTGTTCACCGACTCCATGTATTCATTTTCGGGAACGCTGTCTAATACGACTCCGCCGCCTGCCTGAACATAAGCCTTGTTGTTTCTAAAAAGCACAGTTCTTATAGCTATACAGGTGTCGATGCTTCCGTCAAAGGCAAGATATCCAACTGTGCCGCCATAAAGGCATCTCTTTGTGGTTTCAAGCTCATCTATAATCTCCATTGCACGTACCTTCGGCGCACCCGAAAGCGTTCCTGCGGGAAGTACAGCCATAAGCGCATCCATCGGCTTTTTGTCATCCGCTAATTCTCCAACAACGTTTGATACAAGGTGCATAACCTTAGAATAGCGTTCAACCACCATATAGTCGCTTACATTTACAGAGCCGAATTTTGACACCTTTCCGACATCGTTTCTGCCGAGGTCTACAAGCATCGTATGCTCCGCACGCTCCTTCGGGTCGTTTATGAGCTGTCTTTCGTTAGCCATATCCTGCTCATAGGTTTCACCACGCTTAATCGTACCTGCGATTGGGCGATTTACAAGCGTATTTCCGTTGACCGAAACAAGCATTTCGGGGGATGCTCCGGCATAGGCATATTCGCTGCAAGAAAAATAGTAGAGATAAGGCGAGGGATTTGTGGCTCTTAGCATTCTGTATACATCAAAGCTATCGGGCGGATTTGATACCTCAAAGCGCTGAGAAGGCACAATCTGGAATATATCTCCGTTTCTTATATATTCCTTTGAAATCTCAACATTCTTTAGATATTGCTCCTTTGTGATGTTTGACCTTACCTCAATATCGGTATTTTTAGGCTCCTTGTGTCCTCTTGTCTTGGGTACATAGGAATTTAGCACATCGACAATCTCCTGAGCCTTTTTCTCGCACTCGGCATATTTTTCTTGAACATTATCCTCAGCACTGATATTCAGTATGATAACAGCCTTATTGCTAAGGTGGTCATATGCGACAAGCTTATCAAAGTAGTAAAGATCTGCATCGGGCATCTTTAAATCATCATTTGGTACATTGGTAAGCGTCTTTTCAAAATATCTCACCATATCATAGGCAAAATATCCGATTAGTCCGCCTGTAAGCTTAGGACGATTAGGTATTTTCGGCGCCCTGTTGCACTCGATAATGTCTGAGAAAAATTTTATAGGATCTTCTACATCCTCGACACGCTTGCTGCCGTCTAAATTCTCAATTACCGCCTTATGATTATCAAGTGTAATTCTCTGCTTCGGCTCAATACCGATGTATGAATATCTTCCCCACTGATCCTTGTTGTCTACAGACTCAAGTATAAAGCAGTTTTCATACGCCTCGTGCAGTGCATTAAACAAATGAATAGGTGTAAAGGAATCCATTAACAGCTCATAAAATGTCGGTACAGTCTTGTACTCGCTAAGCAGTTCCTTTACCTGTTCGACTGATGGATAAAGCATAAATAAAACCTCCATTTTTTCGGCAAAAATCGGGGAAAGCCGTAGTTAAAAAATAAAAAAGCCTTACTGTCCAAAGCTTAAACTAAGCCTAGGGACGGTAAGACCGTGGTGCCACCCGTTTTTCACGACATGAAGTCGCCTCAGCAGATACGCTCCGACTAGGGGAGATATATCCTTTCACACTAACGCAGGAAACGCGGCGATTGATACTCGCTAAGAAAAAATTCTTGCTTTCACAACGCTCCTCACAAACCCATTCACCTAAAACTCAGCTATGTGCTCACACCACCCGCACACTCTCTGAAAGCCTTATTATAAGCTACTTACTTTTGATCATCGGATTTAAAATATCAATATTGTCACATTTTATTATACGGCAAATATATGAACATACATACATTCGTTTATGAACTGCGTGTAAATTCCTACTTTTTCTTGTATCTGTTCTGTACTCGCATGATATGTATCACCACAAAGACTACAAAAAATGCTAAAATCAGTGCAAGCGCAATCTTAAATACATCTGAACCAAAGTACGATTTTGCAACCTTTGTCTTAGCAGAAACAGTCGATCGATTTACCGATTCAGTTGCCACAAGCGGTATTTCGGCTATGGTTTCACCCTCATATGTAAGCGTCAGCATGCCAAGCACATCGCCCTTATAGACAGGAGCCACGACATTCTCGTACACTACAACATCCCTTTGGATATCATCGGTTGAAATATAGCTCGGAAGATATATCTTGCACCCACTCTCAGGCTTTAATGCAACATAGTCACGTCCGCCCTCACCGTATTCGACCTTTGCCTCTCGGATCTCGCTGTTTGCATCAACCAAATCTACTAACTCAATATAGTCATACGCCCATTCGTACAGATTTATATGGTCAATTAGATTATAGTAAACGGTATCAGCCGCATATACCGAATCAGGATTCTCCTCGCCCTTTGTCACATCCTCATCCTTCTTATCAAGCGGCGCACCCATTGTTACTGTCAGGTATCTTACTCCCTCACAGATCGAATATGAAGCAAAGCATCTTCCCGCCTCATCAAGCGTTCCCGTCTTTATGCCTAAGCAGTATGAATAGTAATAATCGCTGCCAGTACAAAGCATAAGGTTAGTGTTATAAATATCAGTGCCATCAGGATGATAATCGGTAGCCGAAAGGGTATAGCTGTAGGTGGATACAACCTCTTTAAACACCTCATAATTATCAATTGCATAGGTACACATCTTTGCTATATCAGCACATGTCGTGTAGTTATCATCGGTTGAAAGTCCATGTGTGCATGAAAAATGAGTGTTCGTCATTTCAAGCTCTGACGCCTTTTCATTCATCCTTGCTATAAAGTCCTCAAGCGAGCCGCACATACCTATTGCTATTATATTAGCCGCTTCGCAAGCAGAGGGGAGCATAAGCGCATAGAGAAGGTCAAGGCAGGTTACCTCCTCATAGGGCTGGATATCGGCGGTAGATGCACCCAGTCCGTAAAGCTCATCAAAAGCCTCACTTCCTGCAGAATATGTAGTGCTTTTAAGCTTGCTCTCATCGCCCTCAAATTCATCGAGCAGCAAAATTGCCGTCATTATCTTAGTAAGAGATGCAGGAACACGCTGCTCATCGCTGTTAATATCAATTACAACCTCTCCGGTATCCATATTGACCATATATGCCGCCTCAGAGTTTAGCTCAAGCTTTATTAAATTTCCCTCATCGTCTGAGCCTGTTACAGGTGTAAAATTATAAGCGTCAGCAAATATGTCACTCATGCTAAATGCCATCATCAGCACTGCCATAAGCATAACGGTAAATCGTTTGAAATATGTCTTGGTCATCATTTTTCTCCATATCAATGAAATTCTATATTTTATTTAAAGCGGAGCGAAGCGAGATATGCTTGCATAATCTCGTGAGCGACTGCTTGCAATAAATGCAAGGAGCGTTAGCTCCGCCGGATTTCAGTGGGGGATTAGTTTTCACCCCCCCACTGAAAGACGAGATGGACCGCCGCCTTAGAGGCGGGGGACATCATACATTTATTATAACAGATTTGACCTAGGTTTGTAAAGAGCAAGCCTCACAAAATTTCGTTTTTTGTAAAAAGCTTTTCTCTGTCACGCTTGCCACATTCAGATAGGCGCTCAAGATAGCAAAGAACACTTATCACACGCTGAGCAAGCTCATACTTTACCCTTGCCGCCTTAGAAAACTCGGTTATGGTGAATTTTTCGTTAAGCCCATCGGGTATGAACATATCAAAGTCCTGCGGTGTGCTAATATCTATCTCATCTAAAAGCTCAGTCGGCATTCGCTCAATTCTGTGCGAGCCCTTTTTTCCATCACGTCCGTAACCGTCAGCAAGCCTCTGCTCATAAATTTCAAGCATCATAAGCTTTAGATGAAAATGCGGATTGTCAAGCGTGTATTTTATCTTTATAAGCTCATAAAAAGCATCAATCGGCTTGCACCTTTTAGGAGATTTTCTTGTTTGCGCTTCACCGGTTTGGGGATCTATCCACACCAGATATTTAACTGCCGCTAAAGGATACACCACCGTCACATCTGTAAAATCAAGCAGGCACTCAAGCTTAGGTCGAAGAGGCGTAAAGCTTCCCGTCTGTATCTCATAAATTCCCTTTTCACCTACCGCATCAGCAACAAACCTGCCGATTTTCACCTCTTGATTCTCTGCGTGCGGCTCAAGATAGCGCTTTATTGCTGCATGAAGCGTCTTTTCGCTAAGCGTACCTATTCCGCCACCCTCAGTGTCACGCTCTATTGCCTCCTTACAAGCCTTAGAAAAACGCTCCTTGTCCATACTGCCCTCCAAAAGAAAAGCCCCTTGTCTGGGGCTCTCCGCTTATCTTAGGTTATGCTGTCAACTGTGAGCTGATCATAGAAATCCGAATAGGTAACATCCATATCCTCCATGATATCCATATAAAGCTCCTGTCTTGCGGGTAGGTCGTAATCCTGAATCATGTCATCGATATTTTCCTCAACATAGTCCATATCGACCTCATATCTCATCACGATAAAATATCCATAGGTGTCGCTCTCTATAATATCGCTTATCTCGCCCACCTCAAGGCTGAACGCAGTGTCAAGATACTCCTCTATAAAGTCAGAGTCTGGAGTTAGGTAATATCCATCAGGATAGGACTCCATTCCCGAATCCCAGTTGTACTCTTCAATCAGCTCTTCAAAGTCATCGCCGCTTTTTGCCTTTTCGTAAACCTCATCAGCAAGAGCCTTTGCCTTTTCCTTAGCCTCCTCCTGCTCGTCATCTTCAAGTTCTGAATAAGCCGATTCCTTTGCTGTGTACTTTTCAGAAAGCGAATAGCTGTCGTATCCCTCAATATCGTCCGAATCGGTAAGATCTACCTTGCAAAAATACGGAATTAAAATTGAGCGTACACAAGCATATTCATCTGTATCCTGAACAATCTCTCTAAACTCATCCTTCGATGTAGCATAGACTCCCTCGTTTGTAAAAAGCTCGTCCTCACATTTTGTATACAGCGTAGCAAGCTCAAGCATGGTCTTGTAAAGGTCAGGAGTCATGTAGGAATCATGCAAAATCGCCTCAAACTCCTCCTCAGAGCCTGCCGACTCAAGACCTGAGTTGTAGGTTTCCTCATTTGCCTCAATTTCCTCATCTGTAAGCTCAATGCCATTTTCCTCACAAAGCCTGTAGGTTACAAACTCCTGCTTTATCATCGTAATGGTGTTTTCAAGAAGGGTGTCAAAGCCTCCGTCCGTTTCAGCAATGGTATCAAGCGTAGCACCGTAGTTTTCGGTGTACTGATTTATCGTATAGTAGTAATAATATCTAAATGTGTCAAAATCAACGTCATGTCCGTCAATTGTGCAAACTATAAGTCCGTCGGTGTCCATCTCCTCACCATCTATAACAAGACTTGCATCGGGTACAGATGAATCGGTATCTGTTGTATCGCTTGTAGAGCTAGCCGAGCTGTCGGATGACGACTCAGTAGATGTGTCGCTTGATGATGAAGATGAATCGCTGTTAGAGCAGCCTCCGAGCACCGTGATACTTAAGACTAAAGCCGCTGTAAGTGCGGATATTTTCTTGAACATACAAAAAATTCCTTTCCCTTTTTCAAATAAATATACAACTTTTATTATAGCTTTAGAATGTGACAGCTCCGTGACAAATTATTGAATTTTTTCATCGACATAAGGATACAGAGGAGGGCTGATAGCTAATGCCCTCCTCTGCAAAAAAGAGTGTTGCTATAAAATTAAGCAAATAAGTCCCGAACAGCCCTCATTTATCATCCTCGAAAGCGTTTCACACAGCTTGAGTCTTGCATCCGTAGGAAGCTTTGCAAGCTTTGTGTTAAGTCCCTCACTAACAAGCTCATGAAGAGATTTTCCAAATATGTTCGACTCCCAAATCTTACCGGGAGAATCGTCAAAGTCGCTCATGAGGGACATCACAAGCTCCTCCGACTGCTTTTCTGAGCCCACAATCGGTGCGACCTCAGTACAAATCATCGTTTTCATAAGATGAATTGAGGGTGCCGTTGCCTTAAGCCGTATTCCGTATTTGCCGCTTTGCTTTATTATTTCAGGCTCCTCAAGGCTTAGCTCATCAAGCGATGGCATTACTATTCCGTATCCTGTACGCTCAGCCTCATCTAATGCTCCTGCAAGACGCGAATACTTTTCTCTGATACGAACAAGCTCCGAGATTTTAGGAATAAGCTCGCTTTCATCCTCAAGCGAAATGCCCGCTGCCTCACCGATTATACGTATAAACAGATCACTATCAGGCACTGCCGATACCGTTGCTCTTCCACACGATAAATCCGTATGCGTAACGCTTGCCGAGCTTATATACTCGCACTCCTCAAGCAGCCTTGCAAACTCATCTGCATCCTTAAGAGTAGTAACGCTCCTTGACGCCCTTCTTAGGCTGTCATAAAACGCCGTTCTAAACCAATGCCCGCTTTCGAGCGAATTTACCCATGCGGGAGCCTCAACGCTTATCTCAGATATCGGAAAGGCGTAAAGCACCTCAGTAAATACACGCTCGATAACCTCCTCATCAAGCTGCGCACAGCTTATCGGCAAAACTGTACCACCGTACTTCTCGCTAAGCCTTGAAGCAAGCTCCTTCGCTGATGCTGAAAAGGGATTTACACAGTTTAGCAGCGTCACAAAGGGCTTTCCTGCCTGCTTAAGCTCGCTTATTACACGCTCCTCACACTCCTCATATTCCTCACGAGGAAGATCCGTTATGCTGCCGTCTGTAGTTATCACAAGCCCTATAGTCGAATGCTCGGTTATCACCTTACGTGTGCCGACCTCCGCCGCCATATTAAACGGAACCTCATCCTCAAACCATGGTGTCATAACCATTCTGGGCGCCTCGTTTTCAAAGTAGCCCTGAGAGCTCGGAATGACGTACCCCACACAGTCAATCATTCTAAGATTAAAGTGTGCAGTACCAAGGCTTACCGATACCGCCTCCTCAGGAATAAACTTTGGCTCGGTGGTCATTATAGTGCGCCCACCCGATGACTGCGGCAGCTCATCAGCAGCTCTTTCACGTCTGAAATCACCATCAATATTCGGTATAACCAGCTGCTCCATAAAGTTCTTTATAAAGGTAGATTTGCCGGTTCTCACGGGACCCACAACTCCGATGTAAATATCGCCTCCCGTGCGTAATGCAATATCGCTGTAAATGTCGTTCATAAGCTTTACCTCCGCCCTAGTTCTTCATAGGTATTATAAGCGCACGACAGCCATCGTCAGGCGGATTTTCCTCCGTTATAACTCCTGCCGCCGTCGAATACCTTTTCGCCACATCCCAAAGGCTCTCGCCCTCGTTGGTGTAGCATATCTTTACAGCACATCCCTTGTCGTGCTTTTTTTGCTTGTCAAAATCCAGTCGTATGTCGTTTAGCACGCTCTCGCCTGAGCTGCTGAAGGTCTTTACAGTCGCTTCAATCTGCGCCGATGCCGAAGCGCTTCCGTTTTCACCCAGGGTATAGGATGCGTTTATTCCCTCAAGCACAGCGGATCTCCTGCAACTGCTGTCAGCCTGACCCTCAAGAAGCTTTTCAAAGGCGCACTCCTTTTCAACATAAACGCTCTCTGAGCCTGTAAGCCTTCCTAAAAGTGCAAAGGTTACCCTTCCATACAGATATGCACAGCCCTTTTCGTCATTAAACCCTATCGACAGCGCTGCATTTTCGCACCACATATCATACACCTGCGAAATTTCACCCTCAGCACAGCTAAGCTCGCACCCTGCTCCTATATTAACGCTCGTACATTTTGGCGGCAGCTCTATATCGCCCTCAATCGGCAGGCATTCGCACTCATACCTTGTCGAATATGCGTCCGTCACAAGCTCGCCGCTGTCATATCCTACCGCAGCAATATTCACAAGCAAAACAAGCTCGCACTCAAGCGTCGAGGTCTCCTCACCCTTTGGCATAATAACGCATTTGCCTGCCGTTATATCAACGCTTACCTCATAGCCCTCGTCAATTCCTTCAATGTCCATAATCTGACTAAACGGAATAGAGAATTTCATTATTGCAGGCGGCTTTTCATTTGAATCCTTAGGCAGATACAGCAAGCCTATCTGAGCCTCGCCTTTAGTGATAAGCTTTCCGGGAATTATTTTCTGCTCGCCCCTTTTAACCTGAACCTCACTTCTTAATACACTGCCAAATGCAGGCTTGCCTGCTGAAAGCTCAAGCTCCTCTATAACAGTAATTCTTTTTGCACAGGTCAGACGCTTTGAGGGGTACACCTTAGATGCCTTTTTTAGCTGTATTCCCGCACCATATGCATCCGTCACAAGCTCAATGCTCCTTTCACCGCCTACATTCACCCTGCATATAATACCCGAACGCACATCAAGTCTTCTGCGATCTACTACCCTACAGTTTACATACTCGGTAGAGGTATCTACCGACACCGTTGAATTTACCGTATCCGCCGGCAGCTCCAGCGACTTTGAATACTCCTGCGTATGCTCAACACTAAAAATTCCCTCACAGTCGGAGCTTCGATAGATAACACGTATCGTTACACTAAGCTCAAAGGTCAAGCGACTGCCGTTTATCCCTGTAGAGGTAACTCCTGCTGTAACAAAGCACTTTAGCACTCTAAAAATATCGGGACAATAATCAGGCAGAATAAAATCATGCTCGACCGTCTGAGTAACGTCTGAATTTAACAGCGGTATACAGCAGACAGCCCTTTCTCGGTTAAGCTTAAAATCCATATAGCGACTCCTCTCATTTTGTCAATTTTTTTAGGCTTAAGGCGACACCGCACAAGGCACACCTAACTGCGCATCTGAACAACAATCCTCGTGCGGTGCAGCCTTAATAATTTGCTTACTCACTATATATGCCGCCCTGCGGACAAATATTCATGCTCTGAGCTTAATTTTTGTGGATGTGAATAAAAGATTAAATGAGCGTTTGTCTCTTGAAAAGTGACAAAAAAAGTGCTATAATATATTGTACTAGCAAATTGCTATTTCACATAAAAAGAGAGGTAAATAAAAAAATGCCGATTCAAATACCGGATAACCTTCCTGCGTTCGCTACGCTTGAGGATGAAAATATATTCGTAATTCCAGATGACAGAGCAACACATCAGGATATACGTGCCATAAAAATCGCAATACTAAATCTAATGCCAAATAAGATTGTCACCGAAACGCAGCTTTTAAGACTGCTTTCAAACACTCCGCTTCATGTGGATATAGATCTCGTACAAACAAGCCATGTTCCAAAGAATACACCACAGGAGCATATGCTTAAATTCTACAAGAGCTTTTCTGAGGTAAAGCAAAACCGCTATGACGGACTTATCATAACGGGCGCACCTGTTGAGCTTATGGAGTTTGAGCAGGTGGATTATTGGGATGAGCTTTGCGAGGTTTTTGAGTGGAGCAAGACCAATGTATATTCGACAATACATATATGCTGGGGCGCACAGGCAGGACTTTACTATCATTACGGAGTTCCAAAATATCCGCTTGAGCATAAGCTTTCAGGGGTATTTCTTCACAAAACGCTGGATGCTAACCATCCGCTGTTAAAGGGCTTTGGAGATACCTTCTTCTGTCCGCACTCAAGAAACACCGAGGTTAAACGCCGAGATGTAGAAAAAATTGAGGAGCTTGAAATTTTAGCAGAGTCCGAAGAGGCAGGGCTTCACATAATTTCAGACCTATCAAGGCGACAGCTGTTTATACTGGGTCATTGGGAATACGACCGTGACACGCTCGCAAAGGAATATGAGCGTGATGTAAAGCGTGGACTGAATCCGAAAAAGCCAAAGCACTATTTTCCCTACGGAAATGTAAATGCCACTCCCCGCTTTAACTGGTGCTGCTCTGCTAACCTTATGTATGCAAACTGGCTAAACCACTGTGTATATCAGAAAACACCATACGACCTTAAAAACCTTGAGCCGCTTTTTTAAAGGAGTGATTTTTTTGACCTACGAGCAAATAGATGAGTACAGACCTGCTGGTGACGATGAGCTTGAGCTTTCTCAAACGCTTACTCTTGCTGTAGAGTACACACTTGAACAGCATCCCTTTAAGGGAATGCCGAGATCTGTCAGGCTTCTCGGTGCAGGGCTCGGGTGCCTTGAGCTTCTTTATCACGAGGGCAGGTTTTATGCCGCCAGAAACAACTCGGTGGATATTGATTTAATCGAGCTGGGTGACGACCTAAAGAGCGCCTACTGTGAGCTGATTTCAAGGCTATACCGTGGAAGAAAGCCTGATGGCTTTGCCGAAAGCCTAGCACAGGCGATTCTGGAAATTTAACCGTAAAGCCAAGCGACTGCCGTAAAATGCGACAGTCGCTTTTTATTACCTTTTCTTTAGCTTCTCTTTTACAATATCCTCGGTGATGCCAAACTCCTTAAAGATTTCACTTGCCCTACTTGTGTGTGTAGGTGCGCCCTTTACTATCTTATATTTTCGCTCGCCTGTGCTTTCGTCAACTGATGCCACAAGACTTTCGAGCCTAGATCTTATGCGTGAATCCTCATTCATCTCGTCTACCCTTCTTGCTACGTCTAAAAGATGCGTTGCAAAAAGTCCTCTAACACCTATCATACAGAAAATCTTGACAAGCTCGGTAGCAGCGTCGGTGCACTCCTGAGGAGTGGTGCTTTGAATCGATTCGTTCATAAGCAGCAGACTGTTATCGGTGATGGTGTCAGAGATACGCTTAAACTCCTTAATTTCAGTGGTGAAGCGACTGGAGTTTATTCCCGTTTGCTCCTCCTTCGGAAAATGGGTGTAGATAAAATCTACAAGCGACAGCTCACAAACGCTTGCGGGAACATATAGTCCGGTCTGTGCCATAATCTGACATATTCCCACCGCTCGCAAAAAGGTGGTCTTGCCGCCGTTGTTCGCCCCCGTTATTATGTAAAAGCGCGCCTTATCGTCAAAGTCTATGTCGTTTGTGACAACATCCCTTTGCTCCTTGTGTCTGAGGTTGAAAAGCCTGCATTCAGTAAAATACACAAGATCAAATATCCCCTCAATATGTGCCCTTCTGTCATCCTTAGGCAGTATTTTTGGACGGCACATATCAAGCCCTACGCTTTTACATAGGTCTATAAGCTTAACCGCTCCCACATAAAATTCAAGCTGATATTCAAGTGCGAACAAATCCTCCGGACTAATCTTTTGATATTCACGCAATGCCTTGTCAATAGCGTCGATATATCCGTCAGTCAAAAAATCAAGCTGATCAAAAAGCTCCTTGTCCGTAATGCTTACAAGCTTTGACTCGCCGACATCGTTATCCTCATAACGGTTCTTCATGGTCTTTACAACATTTTCGGGAAATTTTGCACCGTGATAGATTATCTTATCTAAAAGCGATGGCTTAAGCTCGTAGGGATCGCTCGACCAGCTTACAATGCCTGCTGAGTAGGGCACTAATCTGTCATCTAAATTTATCGCTACGGTAACAGAGCGTATTCTGTTTTTTATAGAGTCCTTAAGCTCCGCAATTTCTGACTTTAGCTTTTCGTAATGCTTATCGCCGTACCTTTCGTCAAACCACGCGAAAAGGCGTATCATGCCCTTAGACTTAATCTCGTCCTTATGCTTGCCGTAAAACTCGTGCATAATCTCAACACATCTAATATACGCCTCAAACGCCTCGATTGCAACATCAAGCTGCTCGAACGAGTCGGGCTCGGTGAGCTTATAAAGACTGTGACGATCGTTTTGTGCCATTATGTCGATAACATCCTTGACAACAGACGAAAGCTGTGCTACGTTCATGAAGTCCTCAAGAATGTCAAGCCTAAACTCAATCACCTCTTCATCATCGCACACCTGCTTAAAAAGGTTCATAATGCGGTACTGTGAGCGTGGAGCAATGTACTCAGCCACACGCTCAAGCTCAAGGTTTGAAATGTAGTCGTTAGGATAAGAGTCGAGATTTGCACGGCGTTTTTTTAGCTTTTCAAACTTTTCCTGTGACGGATAAAGCAAATCTGCGGTATTAATTGAGCGCTCAATTTCATCATATCTCATTTTTTGTTTGATTTCCTGCCTTTCCCTTTGCCGCTCCAATAATCGGGCGGATTACGATAAATATCTACCAGCCTTCGTGTGAAAAAAATATAAACCGCCGCCTGTAAAAGACAAGCCATGACAGCACTGATTCTTGCTGTCAGAAGATAGCCTTCATAACGCCTATCAAGCATATTAAGCCTGTTTTGACGCATAGACGGCGTTTCGTTTTTTATGTACGCATCCTTTATTGCATATGAAAGCGCACTTGATAAAAAGGGCTCAAGCCTATAAAGCAGATAAACCGTATCCGCCGTACTTATTATTATCATGACTATGGCAAATGCCGTGTAAAAGCGGCGCTCACGTCCTGCCCTTAGCGAGTACTCATATCGGCGCAAAAGATTGGTATTATGAACCGCCATAAGCGAAGTAAACACCGACATAGCAGCCGCACAAATAATGGGCACTATAATAAACATGGGAAGAATAGACTCGTCAGCGCTTATCTCGATTTTATCAAGCTGCATTAAAAGCAAGAGGTTTATAAGAAACGAAAACGCTCCAGCCTCAATAAGCATTCTGGATATAAATTTTTGCGCATATTTTCTATTGCTTTTCATAATTTTCTTCACACTCACTTAGCAAAGTGCTCTGCTTCATGCATTTATTATACCACAAACAAGCTAGGTTGTCAATGAGATGAAACGGGTAAAGGAGGGATTGATGCTTGACAAAGGGCGAAAATTTTTGTATACTGTAAAAAAAGATTTTTGCTCTAATCATATTCTAATCTTTTAAGACTATACTGAAATAAAAAGTAAAGAGGTGTGTTTTTTTATGAGAATACTTTTAGCAGAGGACGAAAGGGATTTAAACCGAATTATTGCGCAAAAACTCACGCTTGACGGATACAGCATCGACACCTGCTTTGACGGCAAGGAGGCTATAGACATTCTTTCATATACCGATTATGACGGCGTTATACTTGATATAATGATGCCTAGGGCGGACGGATTTGCGGTGCTTAGGTATTTAAGGGACAATGGCAAGGACACGCCTGTGCTTTTTTTGACGGCAAAGGATAGTGTGGATGACAGGGTTAAGGGTCTTGACAGCGGAGCTAACGATTACCTTGTAAAGCCCTTTTCGTTTGAGGAGCTTTCTGCCAGAATTCGGGCAATGACAAGAACGGCTCACGGAATTTCTAAAAACATACTTAAGGTCGCAGATCTTGAAATGGACTGTGCGAGCAAGCGAGTTACCAGAGGACAAAGGGAGATAATTCTATCGGCAAAGGAGTATGCTCTATTAGAATACCTTATGTACAATGCGGGGATTGTGCTGACACGCGAAAAAATCGAGGATCACATCTGGAATTACGACTACGAGGGCGGCACTAACGTTGTGGATGTGTACATAAGCTATCTTAGACGAAAAATTGACAGCGGATATGACAATAAGCTTATACACACGGTAAGAGGTCACGGATATGTAATTCGGGAAAGCGAGAAGAAATGAAAAAGGGATTAAGCGCAAGAGCAAAAATTACTCTTTGGTTTTCTGTCGCAATGATACTGATTGTGCTGCTTACATACGCTCTTATCTTTTTAGTTAATCGTCAGGTTATTCAAAAGACAATTCGAGATAACCTAATAGAAACGGTAGAAAACAATGTCGATGAAATTGAGTTTTACAAGTACATCAGCAAAGAGGATTTTGATAAGGATATCGACTACTACATTCAGTACGGCGATGGATATCTTGAAATAGATGACGATTTTTTGGACGAGGTCAATCAGGTGTACACGGCTCTTTATACCACGGACGGTGAATTTGTCTACGGAGAAAACATAGCTGCATCCGCAACTGCTTCGCTTTCATTTGTAAACGTAAGCGTTCAGGAGGCTGATGTTGACGGCGAGCTTTATTATGTATATGATAAAAGGCTTGATGCCGAAGGACTTGAGGGGCTTTGGCTAAGAGGTACGGTTTCGGAATCTCAGGGTGAGCAGAGCCTTACAGCTACGGCACGCATAGCGCTGATAATACTGCCGAGCCTTGTGGTTATTGCGATTATCGGCGGATTTTTATTTGCAAGACGAGTGCTTTCACCGATAAATAAAATTTCGCTTGCGGCGGCTAAGATAAGACAAGGAGATGACCTAAAGCAGCGCATTGAAATAGGTGAAGGAAATGACGAGCTTCACGCACTTGCCGAGCAGTTTAACGATATGTTCTCACGCCTTGACGATTCCTTTACAGCACAGCAGCAATTTGTATCTGACGCATCTCACGAGCTTAGGACTCCGGTAGCGGTAATGCTCTCGCAGTGTGAGCTTAGCAGACAGTGCGGTGGCGGAGAGCTTTCGGAGGATATGCAGGTGATTGAGCGTCAGGCAAGGAAGATGAACAGGCTAATAAACGATATGCTAAGCTTTACACGAATGGAGCTTACTCCTGAGCGGTACACATTCGAACGATTGAGCCTATCCAAGCTAAGCGAGTCGATCTGCTTTGATATGTCGCTTATAAAGGAAAACGATATTACGCTTGAATATACGATAGAGGATGATATTTATATAAACGCGAACCGTGAGCTTATGACGGGTCTAATTACAAATCTTATATCAAATGCCTACCGCTACGGCAAGCATGGCGGACACATTTGGGTGAGTCTTAAAAGCGATGATAAAAAAGCCTATCTTACAGTTAAGGATGATGGAATCGGAATTGATGAGAAGGAGCTTAAAAATATTTTCAAGCGCTTTTATCAAACCGACTCATCAAGAAATGGAGCAGGAACGGGACTTGGACTCGCTATTGTTAAGGAGATAGCAGCCCTGCACTCAGGAGAAATATCGGTTCAAAGTGAGCCTAATGTAGGAAGCGAATTTACCTTTTCGATAGATAAGCTTAAATAAACATCTCGCCGTGCTAAAAGGGTACGGCGAAATTTTTTTAGAAAAACTCAAAAAAATTTTTTCCTTCTAATAATCCTCTAATCTTTATTTGGTATACTGTTATTAAAGAAAAGCAACAGGAACCAAAACCAACACCAAAAAAGGAGGATACTGTTATGACTAATATTATTAAGACTTGTTTTTCGACAACTAAAAGAAGGGTTATCTCAATCATCTGTATTGCCATAGCGGCATCACTGCTCGGCACGACTACAGCTTATGCGGTTTCATATACGACCGCAATCGGAAAGGAAGCGGCTGAGTACTACGCATACGCAGATGCGGGTGTAGATCCCGCGGCGGTAGAATATGTAGTATGCGAATTCGAGCTTGAGGACGGCACATTTGTATACGATATTGAATTCACATCAGATGGAAATGAGTACGAATACTGGATTAAAGCCAGTGACGGAACGGTATTAAAAAAGGAAGCTGACATTGTCAAGCTTGAAAGCAGTGCTCAGGCTAAGACCTCGGAATCTTCAATCACTCTTGATGAGGCTAAGGCTATAGCCCTTGAGGATGCAAATGTAGCAGAAGGCGAAATTACCATTACAGAGTCTAAGCTTGAGTATGAGGATTCAATGTCGATCTACACGATAGAATTCTTTGATTCAGATACCGAATACGAATACGAAATAAATGCGACAACAGGCGAGATTTACTCAAAATCTATAGAAACCAAGATTTCGACGACAACAACCACGGCTGTTACTACTGAAAGCGTGACTACAATAACGCTTGATGAGGCTAAGGAAATTGCGCTTGATAACGCTTCTCTTAACGAATCAGACGTAGCATTTACAAAGACAAAATCTGATACAGAGGATGGCGTAGCGGTTTACGAAATTGAGTTTAACACATCTACAAAGGAATACGAATACACTATTCGTGCAACTGACGGCAAGGTAATTGAAAAAAGCGTTGAGGCTATAGAAGCTATAACTACCTCTGCACCCACCACCGATACATCCTCTGAACAAACCTCAAAGAGTACATCTTCTCAAAATGAAAGCACTGTGGCGGCTGAAAGCAAAGCTACTACAACGACTGTGGTAAGCGAGCAAATTATCGTGTCGCAAGAGGCTGATACAGCATCCGTTAGCGAGCAGGCTACGCAGACTACTTCGATAACGCTTGACAAGGCAAAGACTATAGCGCTTGCGGACGCATCGCTTTCGCAGTCGGAGGTTACCTTCACAAAGGCTAAATCGGATATGGATGACGGTGTTGCGGTTTACGACATTGAATTTAACACCTCTACAAAAGAGTACGAGTACGAAATTCGAGCGACTGACGGAATGATAATCGACAAAAGTGTAGAACAGCTTGAAACAGCTAACACTACGGCTAACACTTCATCGAGTACGGAAACGATAACGCTTGACAGAGCTAAGCAGATTGCCCTTGACAAGGCTGGCTTGAGCGAATCACAGGTGACCTTTGAAAAGGCTAAGCTTGACGAGGACGATGGTATTATGGTGTACGAGATAGAGTTTAGATTTGGAAACAAGGAGTACGAATGCACGGTAAACGCATCAAACGGAAATATTTTAGAGTATGAGGTTGATGACGACTGATTACAAAAAAAGTAAAGCAAGAGTGGCTGGGAGAAATCTCAGCCTCTTTTGTGCAATTTAGATAATAGGACGATTCTGCTATTGTGAAAGACTGCCAAAAATATAATTTATACTTGACAAGGCTTTTATTCGGTGCTATACTATAAGTGTACTAGTTCACATAGTACACTTACATGAAAGGAGCGTGAGGGCTTGATAACGATAGATGTCACCGGACGAGTGCCTATTTATGAGCAGATTTGCAAAAGCATCTGCTCTGAAATATCAAAGGGCATACTAAAGGAAAATGACAAAATTCCATCTGCAAGGGCGCTTGCTAAGGAGCTTGGAATAAATCCCAACACCATCGCAAAGGCGTATGCTGCTTTAGAGCGGGATGGAATTATCTATTCAGTTGCAGGAAGGGGCTGCTTTGTGGCTGAGCATGGCGGCATGGTAGGCGAGCGACTAACCTACGACTTTAAGCAAAAGACCATTGAGGCTCTTGAGGCAGGGGTTGACGCTGACACGCTTATAGAAATTGTAAGGCAGCAGGCTAAATGTTTGGAGGAAAAGAATAATGGAGAAATTTAAGACAATCAATCGTGCGGCGTTGGCACAGCTAAGAACGCAAAAGAGGTTTATGATGATAATAAACATACTTCTTGCGCTAGGTGCAGCTATTTATATCTTTTGCGGCTCTATCCATAATTCAGAGAGTGAAATACTCTATAGCAGCCTACTCACTGTAAATTTAGGCGTGGCTTTCTTTTGGGCTTGTGCGATTTTGGGAGCTTTTGGAGTCATCGGAGTGTTTCACGATTTGTATAATCTACAGCTTTGCGATACCGAGCATGCTACACCTCTTAGCTCGTCCTCACTTTTTTATTCAAAGCTTCTTACAGTGGCATATCTTCACATTCTGCCGATGATTTTTTGGACGTCTATTGCGACCATTGCCACAGCGATCATCAGCAATGTAAGCACGAACATAACGGTGCTTTTGCCACAGCTTTTGCTTGCGACTATTGCGGGTGCGCTTTTTACAGATGCAATAGCAGTAGTAACAGTATGCTCATGTGGAACCTTTGCGGAAAGCATTTATCTTTCGCTTATTATGACGGCGTGCATTAGCCTTTTGCCGTATCTTACATATTCAAACATCTTGACACGTTGGACATATTTAGATTGGTTGAGCGATAAGCTGATATTCTCATGCTGGAGCTGGTCGTTTATATTCTCTAATCTTTCTAACAGCAAAATTTTCATAACGCTTACGCTTAGCTGTATTATATCTATAGCTGTAATGCTACTGGCGGTATTTATCTACAAAAGGCGAGATGCAACCAGCGTAGGGTCACCGATTGTATTTCGTCCCTACTATGAAATTCTACTGGTTCTTTGCGTGTTCACCGCCTGTGCCGAGGGATTCTTTAATGAATCGTGCGGAGTTATTATAGGCGTTAGTGTAATGCTGTATCTTGCGGTAAATCTCATTTTAAGCAGAACCAAAGCCACGCTTAAAAGCGTAATGGTTTGGCGGCTGCTTAAGTATGTTGCAGGTGTTGCAGCTTGCGTGGTATTTGCCGCAGGGTCTTACTTCACAGGCGGATTTGGTCTTAGCAGGAGTGGTCCCAAAACAAGCCTTGACAATTCTGCTATCGACATATTCATTACAAGCAATGACTATAGCGAGGATTATTTAAACGCAGCAAACGCTTTAAACGAGCAGGAAGAGCCAATACTACTTGATGACGGCAGAGTAAGAGATGTTTTAAGTATTTATGATAAATATTCATCAGGTGGCAAAAAAACATTCGAAGGCTTTTATAAATCTGTTTTTTACGCACAGGAAAATGCCGGAAATGAAAGGAATTTAAAGCTTTCGATGATTATTGAAACTGAGCGCAGCGCTACAAAAAATAAGCTCATAATCTCAAGAGATGCTCCATTAGAATTAACTATGCATTACGATGAGGGCGAGCATTTTTACGACTGGATTGTAAGCGAGGTTAATATTAGCATGGAGGACTGTGAAGGGTTTGAAGAAGAGATTAGCTCACTTGATTATTTGTATGTAGAACCGAAGGGAGATTACGAGGATGATTGAGATACAAAACATATCGATGACATTTAAAAGCAAGGGCATAGAAAAGGGCGCTGAGGAGGGATTTAAAGCCCTTGACGATGTGTCGCTTGTGATTCCCGATGGGTGTGCTTATGGCTTTTTAGGCTCGAACGGTGCGGGAAAATCGACGCTTATGCGTATGCTTTGCGGAATATATAAGCCACAATGCGGAAGCATAAAAATTGACGGCGAGGATGTTTATGACAACGAAAATGCGAAGAAGAAAATCTTCTTTGTGAGCGATGAAACGGTTCAGTTTACAGCATTTACGCTTGACGACCTAAGGAGGTTCTACCAGGGATTTTTCCCAACCTTTTCATCAAGCAGCTTTGATAGACTTGTTAGCAGGCTAGATCTGCCGCGTGACAAAAAGCTTTCTGAGTTTTCAAAGGGAATGAAGCGTCAGGCGATTGTGATTTTAGGGCTTTCCTGCAAGACAAAATATCTTGTGATTGACGAGGCGTTTGACGGACTAGATCCCGCTATGAGGCGAGTGGTTAAGAACATGATTATAGATGAGATGCTGGATCAAGAGGCTACTCTAATAGTTTCATCGCATAACGTAGCGGAGATGAACGAGTTTTGTGACCACGCTATGCTTTTGCACAAGGGAAGGCTTATTCTTTCGGGCGAAATTGACGAGCTAAGGTGCGGATTTTGCAAGGTTCAGCTTGCCAGAAAGGGACGTGCGATTTCACGTGAGGAGATTGAGGACTGTGGAATTAAAATCATGCAATACAGTCTTTCGGGAAGCATGGTACAGGTAGTAGTTTGTGGTGGTAGCGAGCAAACGCTTAATGCGCTTAAGGGTATAGACACCGACTTCACCGAATGTGTGCCAATGACGCTTGAGGAGATATTTATCTACGAAACATCAGCGGAGGAGCGGGAATAGAAGAACATTTGTTCTCCCCTCTAATTCTATTATACCCGATTTTTATCGATTTGTCAAGAGGGTTTGAACATTTTTTTTACAATAAATAATCAAAGCCGGCAGAAGCTTGCCGGCTTTGTTTTGTATTTAAAGCGGAGCGAAGCGAGATATGCTTGTTGTACGAGCTTGTTCGTACCAATCTCAGTGAGCTGACCGCCGCCTTAGAGGCGGGGGACATCATACATTTATTATACCCTTATTTTCACTCTGTTCAAAAAATATATAAAAGTATATTGACAAGGTTTTGAAATAATGCTATAATATATTTTTGGGATATTATTCCATATTTAAATAATATAGTAAGGGAGTAAAAGAAATGAAGTTTAAAGAGATGAATCCTAAAGAAAAAGCACGTAGAATCGTTGGTATTTGTATTCTCACTGTAATTGTTGTTTTTTTATTGATTAACATTGCATGGCTTGTTTTTTTGCAAAGTGTGTGCTCTAAAAATGCGGAGGCATTAGGATTTAGTGACTTCAACGCATTTTCATATCTTTGTAATATGGATGATGATATCTACAATGTAAGCTTGAAGGACGAAGAAAACGAAGTGTCGTTTCATGCTTACTTTCCGAATTATCTTGAATTTAGCTGTGTTCTCGATTGCACGGCTTTCTCAAATGGTGAAAATTCGGACGAGGGTTTAGAGGTGACGGTATCATGGTTTGCAAGCAAGAAAATTACAGCGACCTGCAGCGAGCTTGTGTTTGAAGGTATGACAGACAGAGGGTATGAAACCGAATATGATACTCACGAATTTAAGGTTGACAGCAATCTTGAATTATCCGATGATTACAGCAGTGAGGAAATAGAGCTTTTTAATGCTAGTCTGGATAAATTCAAAGAGCAAAAGCAGCCTATGATTGAGGTGTGGGGAGAGGATATTTTTTGAGATTTGTGAATACAAACAAAAAAAAATATATGGCAATGATTTTTTAGCTAAAATGTTGAAATTATTGAAATAAATTGACAATGAAAAAATATTGTGTTATAATAAATACAAGTAAGGAAGGACAGATAAATATGCTGCAAATAATGAAAAGCAATATTTACGCTTTAATTAAAAATCATTTTTTGGTGGTTACAATTTTCACAATCAGCATATTTGTATCAATTCTTACCTTGTTTTATTCTCTTGGCTCCTGTATTTCAACAGTCAGAGAACAGGAAACGTTTGATATTTCAAAGCTTTCTTTTACCCTTACCCTTGATGATACCGCTGAGTTTTCAAAGCTGGAGGATTCTGTTGCTAAGGCGGATAAAATTTCAGGAGTAGACAATGTGAGAATTACTCTTGAAAGCAATGATGCAGATATTTATTATTATTATGAGGATTATGATTACAATATATCATTTGGCAATGGTTTTGACGGCAATGATAGTAATCAAAATAATCATAGGTACATTAACGACTTTTGGCGGAGAAGAAATTGGCAGTATGGTCACAATAGAAAATGTCGAATATCTAGTAGTGGGTAAAAGAAATTACGAGGACTTTTGTGAGGTGAATTTTTCTTCGCTTAGTAATTTGAAAAATATTTCTGAGGTTACTGTGATATTAAAGCATCCTCCTACAACGGCAAAAAAGAACAGTTTATACACTGAGCTGTCTGGGCTTTTTCCTGATGCTCAGATTACTGTTCCTGAAGGCACTGATGTTTTTTCTGATTATGCTTCAAATTCGAGCATTTACATTACAATTGCACTTGTTGCTATGTCATTGATTAATATCTCGTATTTATATAGCTATTTGCTGAGACGCAGAAAAAACACCTATGCTATTTATCAAATATGTGGATGTACAAAGCTTAAGGGAGCTTGTATTTTTCTTTTTGAGCTTTTAATACTTACGATAGCACCATTTATAGCGGCACTGCTTATTTATCGGCTTTTCTTGGAAAAATATATTATAAATGATTATACCTATGTTTATCGCTTAACTAATATAGGAATGCTTGCAATAAGCCTTGTCTTTTTTCTTATTTTGCTTGCCGCCTTTATTCCAACGATTATATCCTATTGTTCACAAACTCCTAAGCAGCTGCAGGCAAATAAGGGGTGAGAAAATTGATTAAAATAACATATAAGATTATAAGAGATCGTCTGAGCGCTTTTTTGATAATTACTTTTCTCTTATCGCTTTCATTAATCGCCTTTAACATAATGATTAATGCCGTTGTAAGTAATCTGAGCTCTTATAATATTGTTAAGAACATTGATGACCTAAATTATCTTTATTTTCAGCCTGAGGATACCGAGATTACAGTTAGAATGTCAGATGACGTTTCCTCTGAAGATCTTATGTCAACTGATGAAATACGTCAAAAGGCTTTATCTGAAATTAATGGAGTTGAAAGAACTGTCGAGCCCTTGGCTGTCGACGGATATATAGATACATCACTAATATCACAAGATTATATATCTATAAGAACGTTGGATTCATATTTAGCTGACAAAATCGAAATACCATTAAGTGAAGGAAGGTGGTATGACGATTCAACAGACGACGGTGTCTTAAATGTAGTAATCTCTCAAGATTCTAATTCCTTAAAGGTTTCGGATACCTTCGAGCTTATTTTGTCTGATGATGCTTCAATCACCGTTAGGGTATGCGGTATTATAGATGATCCGGCATATGAATTTAACCTTGGCACGTCAGGTGATGATCTATGTTCTCTTGACCTTATACGAGAGTATTGTGCTGCAGATAATGATATGAGTCCTTTGATTTACTGTTCACAAACAGCACTTACGCAATTGGTTGACGAGAATTTTATCTATGCGTCAAATAAAAACTGTGTAATTATCTTTGATTCAAGCTTGTCTGATTCTTTGCTGTTAGAAAATATCAATACACTTTCTCAGTATGGATATGTTACTGATAAAAACGAATTAAAGGAACAAACAAATGAGCAAATAAGAATTGCACTGATTCAATACCTGCCGACAGCAGTATTTTTACTTCTTATAGGTGTTGTAGGTCTTATTTCGAACACAATACTTAATATTTTAAATTACAGACGGCATTTCGCTATATTTTACATATGCGGTTCAACGTGGAAGGAATGTGCATTCATTAATATTCTATATATTATTTTTTCTATTGTCCTATCGCTCGCTGCTTTAAGCGGATATTTCACTGTGAAAATGCTTTCTGACAATACAAGCTTTAAGGACAGCATTAGCTTTGTAAATATCCTTGCTTCCTCAAGTCTTTGTGTTTTGCTGCTAATCGTTTGCGGATTAACACCTTTTTTTCTTATGAAAAAAACTCCTCCCGCACAATCACTTTCGTGGGAATGATAATTGTATGATTGAAGCTCAGAATAAATAATCAAAGCCGGCAGAAGCTTGCCGGCTTTGTTTTGTATTTAACTGATTTTTATAGTCGCTCTGGTCGACCAACTTCTAAAGAGTGCATACTATACTTTCAAGTAGCAGTGAACCACAGAGTTTCGGATACGCTCGATTCTAAAGAATCTGCCCCTAAAGTGTCAGTCACACTAAGAAAAGCGACGGATCCCTTTTCTCGATTATATTATACTTCATTTTCTTGGATTTGTCAAGAGGGTTTTTCAAATATTTATGCTCGGTACACTAAGCAGGAATAAACCACCTCCCTTGCCTGTAGGTCAAGCATTTTTTCAATCCTTGCAATTTGCAGAAAATCACCTCTCTTGCGTGCAAGCTTTAAATCCTCTGCGTGCTCGCTCCAGCGCTCTACCTGAGCCTGCACCTCGTTAAGCACCTTTAAGTCTAGGCTCCACAGGTACTGAAAAATAGCGTTTTCATTTACAAGCTCGGTGAATTTGCTTGGATTATGCGCCATGACATAATTTACATGGTACTTAATCGCCTCTGAAAAAAATTCGTACTCACACCATTCGCCGTGTAAATTAACAGAAATATCGCCATCATAATACTCAAGCAGGGTTTTTATCATCGTGACATTGTGATAGCTCTTAACAAGACATCTTTTCGTGTCAAGCTCGCAAATAGGCACCTCCCTTCCGTTAGCGTCAAATATCCTCTCCTTGCTTTTAATAATCACTTCACACACCTCCCTTCTCGTCATTTTGATACAGCTGCAGCAAATTAAACCTTTTGCCATCAGTTAAATCATAGCATGTAAGCTTTGTCACATACGGACTAAACCAGCTCTCCTTATACAACACCCTACAGATATCATCTATTTTCTTAATGCCATGTACCTTGCTACACTTGTAGGTGAAATTAAGCCTTGCCTCGTTATAAAGTCCCTCATGTGTAAGGCACTTGATAATCATTGAATAAATCATACTAATCTCATACCTATGCTCACTGAGAATTTTAAGCTCATCAAATTCCATTTCAAGCTTGTAAATATGTCTCATAGCAATTCGCCTCCTACAGGTTTGCTTTTTCTACATTTATTATACAACAATGACGTCATTGTGTCAAGAGATTTTTGAAAAAAATTATGTACAAACATTCTCAACACTTTTGTGCATAATAGCATAATGACAATAAACAGCTTGACAGAGGCTCGCATTTTGCGTATAATAAATATATAATAGATATGACGTCATTAGCCACGAGAGGAGAATACAAATTGCCATACACCATAACATGTAAAAGCTGCGGTAAGAGCTTCGAGAGCGATTCGAGTCGCACACAGTATTGTGACGCCTGCCGCAAGACAATGAGAGGAAGAACCAACACCGCATACAGAGATAGAACCTACGACAGAGCCACCTTCTATATGCCCAAGGGCAATAAGGAGTACTACCAATCGATTGCGGCGCATTTTGGTATGAGCCTTAACGAATTTATTACAACAGCTATTAACGAGTATATGGACAAGCTCGAAAAGGACGGTAAATTTAAAGACAAGTGAAATTACAAAAAAATCAAATCATTCACTTGACAAAGTAAGGATTTTGATGTATAATAAGTAAGGATGGAGTTAATAAATCCATCGTACACTCGAATATGGGTATTAATTCAGTAATTCATGTTCCTTTAAATTAAATTTTTATGATTGCTATTCACTCGCAATATGGGTATTAAAACGTTTCCAGTGTGTAATTGTTCATTTCTTCAAACATATAGCAACTCACTTCGCATATGGGTATAAGCAAAAACCAAACAGCAGTACAAGAGAAACAAAACAACGTTTGGAAGTTTTACGGTTTGCGTAAGCAAATTGCGCGCGCGATATATGCGCGCAAAGTAAAACTTGTAGGGCTTGCACACAAAGTAAAAGCTCAAACGAACGTTTGAGCAAGCCCAACTCACTCGCAATATGGGTATTAAAACGTTTCCAGTGTGTAATTGTTCATTTCTTCAAACATATAGCAACTCACTTCGCATATGGGTATAAGCAAAAACCAAACAGCAGTACAAGAGAAACAAAACAACGTTTGGAAGTTTTACGGTTTGCGTAAGCAAATTGCGCGCGCGATATATGCGCGCAAAGTAAAACTTGTAGGGCTTGCACACAAAGTAAAAGCTCAAACGAACGTTTGAGCAAGCCCAACTCGCAATATGGGTATAAAAAATCAAGCAAAACTTATTACCAAACGCAAAAAATCCGCCGGAGGCTATTTAGCTCATCCAGCGGATTCTTCTTTATTTTATTTTATAACCCAAGCATGATGTCCCCCACCTCTTAGGTAGGCGGTTGCAAGAACGGATGTTCTCGCTCCTTGTCTTTCAGTGGGGGGGGGTAAAACTAATTTCTCACCTGTCGGTTCGGTCGGTGCTTCTGCTTCGCAGAGGTGTCCACTGGACACCCGCACCCCACTGAAATCCAGCGGAGCCTGACGGCTCCTAATGCTTGCTTGTTGCCGTGCTTTAGCAAAGGCGGCTGTCAGCTCACGAGATTGGTACGAACAAGCTCGTACAACAAGCATATCTCGCTTCGCTCCGCTTTAAAAGTCATGAAAAAGGGAAAGGGACTTTTATTCCTCAACGCTCACCATCTCCCAGACCTCTTTTCTTCCTACAATTAGTGTCGGCATAATCATCGAGATAAGAATTGTCAGTACAATTAGAACAAGGCAAAGGCTAAGCTCAGATGTGCCTACTGTGATTACACTTTGACTAAGCCTGCCGCAAAGCGTTTAGGTATTTCATGTTATGACCTCGATTTTTGTGTTATTCTTGGTATTCGTATCTTTCAAGCGTATCTGAATTCATGTCGTAATAAATGACCTCTCCTGTTATTGCGTTTACATAAGCTGTTCTAAACTTCAAATAATTCGCTTCATAATTTTGTCCCTCGTAGTTTTGAAGAGTGAAGCTCCACATAGGTTCATATGTGTAAGATCCTTTTAGCCACTCAGATTCATACTCTTCTGAGAAAACATCCAATCCAGATTCAACATAACAGCAATATTTAAGTTCGCACTCACTTACTTTATAACCGCCGTTTGATGAAAGCGTATCAGAAAGAATTTGTTCAGCTTGAGATAAAGGAATTATTTCTTTAACATCTTCTACTTCTTCCATTTGATAATAGCATCTGTTGTTAAAAAATTGAATGTCATCTTTTGCATTTAATGTGAGTTCAAAGTAAGATTCGTGCATATAATCATCTGCGTTAGCGGTAATGCCGCAATCATCAACTGCTACCCCGTCAATCATATGAGCATAGTGCATTACATACTCATAATCTTCATAATATTCACTTTTAACTACAGCAATGTCAGTTAGTTTAAGTTCTTCACCATCATTAAAATATCCGGTTAAATTTTTTTCTATGTAATCATCACAATATTCAATTGCTTCTTCTACAGGATAATCCTCGCCAGATACCTTATAAGATACGCCGCTAAGATCGTCATTCGGATCTAATACCTTTTCGACAACTCTTTCATTCATATCAGCGTCGGCGTCGTCATGTTTCCAGGTTATAAATGTGCCACCTGTGTAATATTCTCCACCGGAATTTTCTCCATAATAGATAGCAGTCCCAGACATACCCTCATAGTATTCTCTCATTGACTCGTCAACTGTTTCTCCGGAAATAAGATATATTAAATCCTTGCATTTTTGAGCTTCTTCATCAGTTGCTTCACCTAAATTGTGAGAGCTTTTAAAAGTTACTACTTTGCTTATATCAGTATTTTTAACCGTACAATCAAATGTGAGATTGTCATGTTCCGAAAAGGTATAGTTTTCAAGCTCTTTGTTAGCTTCTTCTATGGTAACCATAATTGAATCCGTACCACTATTTGATTTTTTTACAAAATAGAAAGCGACAAGAAAAATGCCTAAAATCAGAATTGCGACAATAACAAAAGTAATAATTTTCTTTTTTATCACGTTTTTCCTCATTTTTTCGATGCAGTTCCAGCAATTTTGCTATTAACAGTATTAACCAGTTTGTATTCAACAACTAACGTGTGATAAGTTGGTGTTGCAGATGATAAGGGAATACTGTGCGACGGTTGTGTATTATAATGGTATCTAGTCGAAAACTTACCGGTTGAAATTTTTTCACCACTGGAAGTAAGAGAATATCCACTGTATTTTGCATATGAAATGTTGCCGTAGGAATCTGTTGAGGTTGTATACTTTGTGCAACTCTCTTTTATTGATGTGATTTTCTTATCGCCGGCAGCTAAATATACCTTGCAAGACAAAGCATTGTCGCTCGACGTAGCTCCGGGTGTATACCTTAAAGACCAAGAATCCGCACTCGCACCCATACTCATACAACTAACCGCCATAACCGTTGCTGCAGCTAAAGCTGCGATTTTCTTCTTAAAATTGTTCATTACAATTTCCTCCTTATAATTTTTTTGGAACTGACACCATAACATGTCTATCATTTATTATAAACCCAATTTTCACTTTTGTCAAGCATTTATTTTAATTTTGTCAAAGGTTACAATTATTCTCTTTTTTAAGCTTTAAAATTGGTTATCATTCACATTTTGCGGCAATATTTCTATTATACCACCCTACCACCAGTATGTCAAGATATTTCTTGTATTGCATGATAATTTCGTCATATTGCACAATTTACACATGGCAATTTGTGCATAATATACTAAAATTAAATTAGAGATAGGTATTATGCTTTTTTATCCCTCATCATCCTGATATGTAACCGCTTCGCCAGATTCGCAATTTATCAAATATATAATAGTGGTGTTGTTGTTTTGGTTATCAAAAGCCATTCTCCAGAAGGGCATAATTTCAGATTCATCGGCATTCTTGAGGTAGCTTAGCCTTAAATCTGTAAGTATAAATTCAGTCGCTCCGGTCAAGTCGCCGCAGGCTGCTTCAATTGCCGATTTAGGCGATACTATTTTATCAAGAGTGCGCTTTGTCTCAATCGTTTTGTTTGGCAGCTCTCCAATAAATGAGCATACGCCATTTGACGTCGCTGACACACACCTTAGTCTTAGCGAAAGCGAGTAGCTGTTCTCATCAAATCCATCTATCAGCGTATCCGAATTAACAGACTCAAACGGAATACCTTTGTAGCATGAGTTTAAATTGCTAACTAAAAGCTCACTCTCAATATTTTCATCTATATAAATTTGTTCATTATCTATAGTTAAGCTATACCCATCCTTTAGCTGTGGTTCAAGCTTTTCTAAAAAGTCATTTACCTTCTCCTGTGCATTGCTTAACGATTGACTCTCATCAACAAAGCCTATAGCTTCAGACTCGTTCGAATAGCCTTTGTAAAAGCTAAGCCCATCAAGTGTAGGACTCCAATTGTAAAATGTAGCGCCCGTTTCCTCAGTAAAATAAGCCTCTAGCGATTCATCATTTACATATGTAAATGCCGAGCCGCTGTAATCAGTCGCCAAATAAAAGGCAAGCATATTTTCTTCATCAATATAGATATACTGAATCACCGAAATGCTTTCAGATTCAATCTCTTCCTTGTGAGTCGAATATTTGTGAGCATTTATATTTTCACTAAAGCAATCATCGTCCGAAAGATCGTCAGAGCTAAAGTATAGCTTATCCTCATCATAATCAAGGTCAGAAATTGAGCAGCTGATGCTCTTAAATGAAGCTAAAAAATCATCGTTAGAATCAGCGTTTCCAAAAGCTATTACATCAACTCCATCGGCTTGCGCAACATTATTTTCAAAGTCGCCGAGGGTGATGTTTTCAAACTCAGTTGTGTCGATAGCTTCAATCGCTTCGTCAATCGCCTCATTAGAGGTAGCGGATGAGGCTTCAACCATTTCAACCGAATTATCCTTAGTATTTTCATTCTTCCCACATCCGCTAAGGGTGGCAAGCATAACCAGCAGAATAAGGGGGATTGTTGGGGAATTATGCATAGGTGGTGTATCTCCTTTTATTAATTTCATCTTAAATCTCTTGTTTGCTTTTGTTAGTCATAACGACAAAACAAACGCCAGAAATCGTCTATCACTGCTTAAATTCTATTTTGAGCACATCCTTCAACTGTTTGTTTTTCACTACAAGAATTGGGACGATGGCTGAAAGTATTATAAACAATGTAACTATTCCAACACAAACAAGAATGCTAATTTTAGATAAATTCACAAGCGTTGTGCTTAAAAAAGTTTGTTTTCCGACAAGAAAAAACAAAACATCAAGCGCTAGAGAAATTATGAGGATAAATATAAAATTTACGATATTCACCAAAGAACAATATCTCCACGTTTCTCCGCATAAACAAAAAATAGCGAAGTTTTTTAAATTTTTCATTATGATAATCATACTTGATATTATTGCAGTGAAAATAGTTAAAATCAAAATAACAATGGATAAAGGAAGCAAAGTATAAAGCTGCTCGTTTACGTATTCTATACTCCCTTTATTTAAGGAATCGTTGTTGCCTATTATCTCGAAGCCATAATCATATGCCATTTGTTCTAATGTGTCCGAGTTATACATATTTTCAGGGAAATTCACTATGATAGACGAATCATATCTAAAAAAAGTATTTATATTAAATTCGTCTGCTATGCTCTGAGTGGTTATAAAAAATGGCTTATCGCCGCTTGATTTGGTAAAAAGATAACACAAATCTCTATAATCACCATGATTCTCATACAGCCCAGGAACACCTTTGCCATATATGTACTGATTAAAGGAAATTATGCCACAAACTTTAACTTTATACTTTTCTTGATTATCATCATACAGTTCAAGAACATCCCCAATGCTTAGCCCGAATCCATCCGCTGCAAGACATTCGATAAAATCAGAATTATATTTTGGATAATGTCCTTTTTCTAACCTTGGCGGAATAATCTCCATAATATCATCGGGATAAATCTTTGCTATGCTTTGAAATTCGTAATCCTCTGTATTCAGACCTATCGATTTAATTCCTGTGACGTTTGTTGCCTCTGTAAATACATCTAAAACCTCATCTTCATTCCTCATAATTATATCGGCAGTGGAAGGCTCTATAACCACTCCGGAGCTTGATAGTTCATCTTCACATACCTTGTAATATTCTTTCCTTTCCATAACCGCCGAAGTGAACAAAATTACAAGTGCAATTACAATAGCTACTTGCAGTGAAATAAGTATATTAACAATTATATTGCGCTTAAATAATTTCAAACTACTTTTCACTATATCCCCTCCGAAAATTCCAATTTCTTTCCAATATTTATTGTAAGCATGATTTCAAGCACAACAAAAGAAACTAAAACATAGCATGCAAACATCAAAAGATAAACAGTAGATGAAAATGAATTGATCATGTCTGGAAAATAATCGAGTAAAATCGGATATAATAGCTTGTTAAAAAGAAATTGAGCCAGCAAAAATACAGGAATATTTATGAGTGCTATTTGTGCTATGAACATTTTTATTACTTTATGCTTTGTGCAACCACAAAGTCTATATATAATTATTTTTTTCTTGTTTTGAGAAACAGCATAGCTATAAATCAAGACTAAATTCACTGAAAACAACAGCGTTACTACACCCGAAATCACAACCATCGTTTTATAAAAAAAGCTGTCTGCTGAAAATGTCAGGTCCATATCCTGTAGGTATGCTTTTTCCGGCATTACGTTGTTGACAGCATTTTGAATCTCGTTATATTGTCGATAGGTAACAGTGCTTTTAAACGTTATATCAACAGTATTATACATCGCCCGAAGCGGAGTATCATCATCTAATGAAGTAAAAGGGATATAGATCATCATATCTTCAGGATCCAACGCCTCCGCTTCTCCCAATAGTTTATATTGCTGACCGTTTATCTCAAGAAATTGCTCGTCACTTTCAATTTTTCTTGCGCCGTCATTAATCCAATAAATCGTTCCTGTTGAATATTCTGACGCTTCATCAGTAAAAAGTATTTGTCCAGCATATGCTATCTTCTCGCCGGACAAATACTGTTCATCAGAAAACAATTTTGCACTGTCGCCATAAGGAATTAATCCTTCAGGCGTAACCTTAAATTCAAAATGATAAAAATTTAAACCGTATACATTATCATCCATAGTGGCACCACACATAACATAATCAATATCCTCCATTATATTTTCAGGCAAAGACATCAGTGTTGATACAACGTCGCTCTTTAGAACAGAAGAATATTCATTAGACATATCCTCTTCACCAAAAGCCTCGATATATTCTGTATGTGAAGTGTTATAATCAGAATACCCCAATGCAGATATAGTAACAGTTTTTCCTTGGATTTCACCCTGAGTGATTTTTGTATGATAATTTTGATAAACTCCATAAATAAAGCAACTTGTGGCTGCTGTAAGAATAGTACTTATAATCAGAAAAATAAGCAGTATTTTGTTAGAAAAAGTCGCTTTAATAGTTTTTAAAAACATATTTTTCACCAAAATTTCATTTTAACTTAAGTGGTCAGCTCAATAGTGAACGTTTTTTTGCTCTTTTCGCCTCCGCTAGCAGATGCCTTATAGTAAGATATGTATTTAGCAGTTTTACCACTATACGAATTTATAGTAACATTTGGTGTCAATATATCTCCCACTTCAGCATCTTCCATTTCAGAATGTTTTTCAGCTGTATTACCTACTTTCACCTGTGCATATAACACAGCACAATCAACTCTGCAGCTTGTAAGATTGCGCACATAAGCCTTCTTCGTGCTTGTGTTTAAAGTTGCAAGTGCTGATATTCTATAGTGTGTACATGAATAGCTCTTTGTTTTGTCAATGCTTACCGCACCAGCACCTACACTAAAACAACTACTTGCCATAACCATAGCAACTCCTAAAGACACCAATTTTTTCTTAAAACTTTTCATAAAAAATTCCTCCTATAAAAATAAAATATTATTTTGGATATTTCTATCCTTAATGTTATTATATCATACTTTCACCAGTATGTCAAGATATTTCTTGTATTGCATGATATTTTCGTCATATTGTACAATTTACACATGATGATTTGTGCATAATTAAATAAATAATCAATATATACTTTAAGCTATCGCCTAAAACAAAAACCGCTCCACGAAAAACGCAGAGCGGTGAATTTGATTCTCTTTTAGTTGTGCAAGGCTGCCCCAACTGTAAAATAAATCTCGCAAACGGCGTAAATACGCCATTTTGATGGGTGAGATTATCTCTTTGAGAACTGGGGAGCACGACGAGCTGCCTTTAAGCCGTACTTCTTTCTCTCCTTCATTCTGGGGTCTCTTGTTAGGAAGCCAGCCTTCTTGAGAGTGCCACGAAGCTCAGGATCGTACTGAAGCAATGCTCTTGAAACGCCGTGTCTGATAGCTCCTGCCTGACCGGTAACTCCGCCGCCCTTAACGGTGCAAACGATGTCGAACTTTTCAGCAGCGCCAATTAGATTAAACGGCTGACGAACTATAAGCTTGAGTGTTTCAAGTCCGAAGTAATCGTCAATATCTCTGTCGTTGATTGTAATCTTGCCCGTTCCTTCGTATACACGAACTCTTGCAACGGACGACTTTCTTCTTCCTGTTCCGTAATAATACGGATTCTTTGATTCGTACATTTTCTTACGCTCCTTTCAAATTAAAGCTCGTACATTTCAGGCTTCTGAGCTGCGTTTTTGTGCTCTGCACCCTTGTAGACTCTTAGTCTTGTAGCAGCCTTTCTGCCGAGCGTGTTGTTAGGGAGCATACCCTCTACTGCGATTCTCATAGCTCTGTCGGACTGTTCAGCCATAAGCTTTGAATACTTGATCTCCTTAAGACCGCCAATCCAGCCTGTGTGCCACTTGTAGGTTTTCTGCTCAAGCTTGTTTCCTGTAAGGATAGCCTTGTCAGAATTGATGATAATTACATGATCTCCACAATCTGCGTGAGGAGCATAGGTAGGCTTGTGCTTACCTCTTAAAATGTGAGCAGCCTTAGCGGCAACTCTTCCGAGGGGCTTGCCCTCAGCGTCGATAATATACCACTTGCGCTCAATGTCGCCAGCCTTAGGCATATAAGTTGACATAGTGTTTTCCTCCTTTTTAATTGACACAATGCGTGCCCGCACATCTATTGCTGTGCTTTCATTTTTCAACAACATTTGTAATTATAGCAGATTTTCTAAAAAGCGTCAAGCTGAAAAAACGTGAAATTTAAAATATATCCCTCTTACGCTCAATTTCTCACCTTTTTTCTCGTTTTCTCTCACTTTCTTGGATTTCGTTTCAATTTACTGCTGAAAAGAAACAACAAACATAATTTAAATATTTCATAATCTATTGACATTTTTTAAAAATCGATGTATAATATTATTACAAACAAATTTAATATGACTGGGAGGATTTTTATGAGGTTCAAAAAATTTCTAAGCTTTTTAATGGTAGCAGTAATTTGGGTATGTATGTTACCTAGCTCGGTTCTTGCCGCAGATATAGCATCGGGTACAGATTGGGTGCTTGACGAGAGTGGCGTGCTGACCATTTCTAGCGATACGGGTATGAGTGATTGGGCGAACAACTATACACCTACATATTACAGTTATGTTAAATCGGCAATAATCAGTGATGGTGTTACTTCAATTTATAACTCTGCTTTTTATGACTGCTCAAATATGACAAGTGTTAGTATATCTGATAGTGTAACAAGCATCGATTCATATGCGTTTGAATATTGTGAAAGTCTAACTTCGATTAACATTCCCGATAGTGTAACAAGTATTGATAGAGCTGCATTCTCTTATTGCTCAAGCCTAACTTCGATTACTATTCCAAGTAGTGTAACAAGTATAAGCAATGAAGCATTTGCTTATTGCTCAAGTTTAACTTCAATTAACATTCCAAGTAGTGTAACAAGTATAAGTGAGGAAACATTTGAATATTGTGAAAGTCTAACTTCGATTACCATTCCCGATAGTGTAACAAGTATTGGTAGAGAAGCATTTGCTTACTGCTCAGGCTTAACATCAGTTGTCATTCCCAGCAGTGTAAAGAGCATTGGGTGGAGTGCATTTGAATATTGCTCAAGCTTAGCTTCGATTACTATTCCAAGCAGTGTAGCAAGTATCGAACCATATACATTTAAATATTGCACAAGCTTAACTTCAGTTACTATTCCTGATAGTGTAACAAGTATAGATAATGAAGCATTTGCTTACTGCTCAAGTTTAACTTCAATTACTATTCCCGATGGTGTAACAAGTGTAAGCGATTATACATTTGAATATTGTGAAAACTTAACTTCAGTTGCCATTCCCAAAAGTGTAACAAGTATTGGTAGAGCTGCATTTGATGGCTGCACCTCCCTTTCCGATGTCTACTATGCAGGAAGTGCGGACGATTGGGATAACATTACTATTGATACGGATAACGAAACGCTGACAAGCGCCTTTATTCACTTTAACAGCACATCGGCTCACAAATATGCGCTTACTTCATCCTATGATTGGAGTGCGGACCATAGCACCTGCACGCTGACCTTGACCTGCTCTGTATGTGCAAGCGTTTATGCTACCGCTGACTGCACTATTACAAAGAGTGTGAAGGATCCCACCTGTACAGATGACGGCTACGAATTATATCAAGCTGTCGCTACAGTAGACAACACAACATATTTTAAAAATGAGCAGGTTACATTACTCGCTACAGGTCACAGCTACGAAGCAGTTGTAACCGACCCGACATGCACCGAAAAGGGCTACACCACATACACATGCTCGGTTTGCGGAGATACTTATGTAGCAGACGAAACTGA
>JAJQIB010000013.1:65645-118397 GCA_021199375.1 Ruminococcus sp.
TATGTAGCAGACGAAACTGAGGCGCTGGGACACAGCTACGAAGCGGTTGTAACTGATCCGACATGCACCGAAAAGGGCTACACCACATACACATGTTCGGTTTGCGGAGATACTTATGTAGCGGATGAGACTGAAGCTCTGGGACACAGCTGGGCTGAGGCATCATGGACATGGGCTGAGGATTACAGCTCGGCAACTGTAGTTTTGAGCTGCGAGAGCTGTGAGGAAAGCGAGACCGTTAAGGCTGACGCACAGGAGGCTCAAATAACATCGGTTGAAAATACGGACGGCTCTGTTACATACACAGCTACGCTTACTATAGATGGCGTAGAGTACACAAACTCCGTTACCACAACAGCTAACGCATCGCAGGATGACTCCTCAAGCGAGACTGATGACAGCTCATCCTCTGCCGAAGACTCATCAAGTGAGACTGATGAAAGCTCATCCTCAAATGAAACAGAGGACTCTGACAGCTCGGACGAAAGCACAGATGATGAAAGCTCACAGGCAGATGAGGACAGCTCATCGACTGCAGCTTCAAGCTCAGAGTCAAGCGAAGCCTCAAGCACAGGCTCGACAGCTACGGCTTCATCAAGCACAGCTACAGACAACCCGAACACGGGTGCGGCTGCTGGCTCAGCGGCAGTACTGCTGATTGGAGCAAGCTTAATGGCAGCTAAAAAGAGAAGATAATAGCTAAACACCTGCCCACCGGGAGAAACCCCTCGGTGGGCTTTTTTTGTGTGGGTTAATCTAGGTCGTGAGCTTTACTCATACCTCACCTCAAGCTCTGTGAAATCTGCGTCGCCATCACCTTCGGCAAAAAGTGCAAGCATAACGCCCGTGAAGCCCTCGCAAACCTCGCTTGAAAGATATTTCGTCCTGCCACAGCCAAGCGGAATTTGCGTGTCGCCTGTATCTACAAAAAAGCTGTAGCTTAAGCTGTCTGAGCATACCCTTAGCCTTGCAATATCCCCTTCAATCGGGAGCTTTTTCTCGATGTGCTTTATTCCGCCGATGTTTAGCTTAAGCACTGCATAGATTTCCTCGCCCTCACGCTCAAGATAAAGGTCGTAATGCTCGTTTTCGTCCATGTAGATGCTAACTCCTGCCCTGCCGCCGTTAATCGTCAGGCTAACGCCAAGCTGCATCTTAAAATCACGCTGACGCAGAGCCACAAAGGTCGGTGAGTCGGTGTCATCAAGCGTTACAGCACTGCCCTTGAGTAAGGCACGGCTCTCGCTAAGCTCATAATTAGCCATATTAGGCTTGCGCAAAAAGCACCAATCCTTGCTCCAGTCGGTGTTCTCAAACGTGTAGATGCGCTTGTCCTCCTGTACAAAATCGCCGGGGATTTCATAGCTAAAATCCGTTGTGCCGTCACCTACCGTAAACCAGCCGTCATCATTAAGCCTTGTGGGAGTTAGAAAAACCTCACGTCCTAGGTGGTGAAACGGCATCCACAAATCAATCTGCCTAAAGCCAAGCGAAAGCATATACCACTCTCCGTCTGTGCCCTGAATAAGGTCGCCATGACCAATACCCTGAATGATAAAGGGTGCCTTGTTGCGGTTTGTAAGCACGGGATTTTTAGGATTGCTCTCGAACGGGCCCCATATAGATTTTGAGCGTGCGCAGGTTATCATGTGACCGTACTCGGTGCCGCCCTCCGCTGCCATAACGTAGTAATAATCTCCGATTTTATACATATGCGGACTTTCGAGATACCGTCCGCCTGAGCCCTTCCAGATGCACCTGCTCTCGCTAAGCTTGCGCCCCGAGGCTATGTCAATCTCACACTGAACCACGCCGCTCACACCATTATCGTCCGTGCCGTTGCTTAAAAAGAACGCTCTGCCGTCCTCAAAGTATAGCGATGGATCTATTCCGTCCTGGTCAACCGCCAAGGGATCAGACCACTCGCCGTGAATGTCGTCAGTATACACATAGAAATTCTCGTTAGTCGAGTTGTTGTTCGTAACCATGTAAAAGCGTCCGTCATAAAAGCGCAGAGTAGGAGCATAAACGCCGCCTGAGCTTCTGACCTTGTCGAGCATTACCTGACCCTCACGTGTTAGCACATGACCAATCTGCGTCCAGTTGACAAGATCCTCGCTTTCAAAAAGCGGAACTCCGGGAAAGTACTGAAACGAGCTGCAAGCCAGATAGAATTTGCCGTCAGCCTCACAAACGCTAGGGTCGGGATAAAACCCCTTTACCACGGGATTAACGTACTTCATGACTATTCCTCCATATCAATATTATTTAAAGGCTATGCTTGTCCCTAAGAGGGGACATCGTACATATATTATACCATACTCCGTCAAAAATAGCTAGAGCCTTTTGAAGCTTTTTTTCAAAATCTCCTTGTATCAATAAAGCATGTCATCGTCAGAAAAGCCAAGCTCATTCGGGTCAAGGCTATCCGCCCATCTTTGCCACTCATCAAGGTCAAATGAAGGCTTATCCTTGGTTAGGCTATGAGAGGTATTACCCTTAAGCCTGCTGTCAGCGTCATCCTTAGCTATCCATTTTTTAAGCGTAAGATAATAGTCCCTGTAGCCTTTACCATGCTGTTGACAATACTCATCTACTCGCCTTATGTAATCGTTGGTTTTCTCTTCGCCATGCTCCTGAGTAAGGCTTAAATACTGCTTGTCAGTGAGTAATACATGACCGAATTCTCCGTATTTTGTAGGTGGGGGTGAGGACTTGCGACAGCAAGCCTGAGAGTCTTTCTCTTGCTCTATATCTATATCTATCTCTTTATCTATATCTTTATCTATCTCTATATCTGTGTCACTTTGTAACAAATTATTTGTTACATCGGTGTTACATTGTAACGCTTTTTTCTTACGGCTTTTCCTTACACGAGAGGCTGAATCCGCTTCACTTCCAACGATTTCGTGAACATATGGCAGGAATAATTCGTTGTCATTTTTCATAGAAACAAGTCCGAGCTTTTCGAAAAGCTCCATGCCCTTTTGTACGGTTATTTTCGGAAAGCCTGTCGCCCTGGAGATTCTTGCATCGTCAAAATTCACCGTCATATCTCCGATTTTAGATGTCAAAAATCCGTCACGGTTTGCCGCAAGCAGGCACAGCTTTTGATACAGCACCACATACTCGCAGCCGTTATCCTGCGACATGAGCCAGTCAATGGCATCTAAATTGAAGAAATCCTCTTTAAGCTTAATCCAATAGTAACGCTTTGTACTCATTTTTAAGTCGCTCCCTTTTGACAAATTTACCGAAGGAGAAAAAATGTCCCTCTATAAATAGGCTCACGGAGCGATTTTGTTGCATCAAAACGTGCAACAAAAAACGAAATATGTCTAAATTAAAAGAAAAATCATATGCTTGCACAAAATCAGTAGTCCTGTTTTGTTCACCCTGACGAATAATTTTACAGATGTTTACTGTAAGTATTTTACATACGAACGAAACGCAAACAACAAAAAAAGGCTGGAAATCACGGACATAGCCTTAAGCTACATCTGACCTCCAGCCTCTGAACTTTTTAATTTTTAGTTTAGGGATAATACGGATTAGGCTTAAAGAGCAGTCGAATTAGGTCTACAATTACTCCTATTCCAAACAGACCGCCCGTAAATATGTAAAGCACACCCAAGAGAATTTTTCCCTCATAGAATTTGTGAAATCCTAAAAATCCGAAAAACAGACAGAGGAAAAATGCCACCCATTTGCTTTTCATAATACTCCCCCTTTTATTTCTTAAATAGCTGCATACTGATTTGACATAAGCTTTTCAAAATCCCTAACCGGTACAGGCTTTGAGTAATAGAAGCCCTGAGCCGCATTGCAGCCGCATCCATACAAAAACTCCGCCTGCTCCTTGGTTTCAACGCCCTCGGCAATAAGGTCAAGTCCGATATCCTGTGACATCGAGATGGTGTGCGAGATAATCTTTTGACCACGGTCAGACTCCATAAAGCTTGAGAGGAATGAGCGGTCGATTTTTAGCACATCAAAGGGCGTGCTCTTTAGCGTGTTAAGGGACGAATATCCCGAACCGAAGTCATCCATCAGCAGCGTAAAGCCATGCTTTTTAGCCTCCTGAACCATCTCGTTTGCATTTATGTTCTCAATTGTCTCGGTGATTTCAAGCTCAAGCAGATGCTTAGGCATGTCGTACTTTTCGACAAGCCCTTCGATCGAGTCGATGAATTCGGAGCTCTTGAGGTGAAGCCTTGAAACGTTTACTGATATCGGTACAGGCTCGTAGCCTAGGTCTAACCACTTTCTTAGCTGCTTGCAGGCGCACTCCCAGATGTAGTAGTCAAGCTTAATGATAAAGCCGTCACGCTCAAACACCGGTATGAAATCGCCAGGCGGAATTAGTCCCTTGGTCGGGTGATCCCAGCGCACCAAAGCCTCTGCTCCGATAATTACGTTATCTGAAATGCTGTACTTCGCCTGAAGGTACATAACAAACTCGCCGTTTTCGAGAGCGGGATACATACTGTCCTCAATCTCCTTGCGGTGCTTAAGCGAGGTCTTGAGCGAGTCGTTATAGTAGCCTATGTTTTCAAGCACATTTCCCTTAACCACAGATCTTGCGATTCCTGCAGAGTCGCCCATGATACGTGAGGAAAGCTTGCGGTCAAAAACATAGTAGACGCCAAACGCAAAATCGTATTTGATGCCCTTATAGCCCGACATACGCTTTTCGAGTCCACGGATAAAATGCTCGATCTCATCAGGGCTGCTGTAGGGGGTTACCACCATAAAGATATCTGAGCTTAAGCGAGAATAAATCTGGCGATCGGTGCAGTAGATTCGAAGCGTATCATTTATGTAATTTAGAAGCTCGGTGCCAACAGGCTCTCCGTACTTGTCGTTTATTAGCTTAAAATTCTTTATATCAAACTGTATAAAAGCGTAATCGTTTTCAATGTCCTCTTCAAGGCGTTTTTCTATTATACCGGCATATATCTTCGGCTGACGGTCGTTTGTGTAGTAGTCGAGGATGCTGTGATCCATAATCTCACGCTCGGTCATTTTGTCAATATCGCCTACAGCCATAAACGCATCGGCAATTCTTACGTTGAGCCTATACCACGTGGGCTCTGAAACGTCAGATTTCACACGAAAGCAGATCGAATTCACGTTTGCTCCGAGCCTTCCGCTCGATACGTTTTGTGCAAACGACTCAAAAAGAGTGATATCGTCATCATAAACGGCACCGGATTTTTGTATAGCCTCAACGGGATTATATTCGTCTGATATCATAAACTGCGGAGCGTTGGCACCGTCAACATACCAGGTTCCGTAGGCGTAGTCTATGTAAAAATAGGTTTTGCCCGACAAAATCATATTCTTTAGCTTTTCACGGTTGGTATTAGCATCCATGATCTGATTCCCCTTCATTATTTTCATGCACTAAATGCAAATCTTTATTTAATATTACCACTATAACGGAAAATTGTCAAGATATTTTGTGCAAAGTTTACACTTATGGTGGTATAATATTAACAATTACATAAATATTAATCGATTTCGTGAACAGGCAAAAAAAGACTCCCCGATTTTCGAGGAGTCCTTGTTGCTTTTTTAATGAGATTAAGCAAGCTCAGCGAAGTACTTAATAGTTCTAACCATCTGGCTTGTGTAGCTGTTCTCGTTGTCATACCAAGAAACCACCTGAACCTCATAGAGGTCGTCAGCAATCTTAGATACCATAGTCTGGGTAGCATCGAACAGTGAACCATATCTCATGCCGATAACGTCGGATGATACGATAGGATCTGTGTTGTAGCCGAATGACTCAGAGGAAGCAGCCTTCATTGCAGCGTTGATGCCGTCAACGGTAACGTCTGCGCCCTTAACTACAGCGGTAAGGATTGTGGTTGAGCCTGTAGGAACAGGAACACGCTGTGCAGAACCGATAAGCTTGCCGTTTAGCTCAGGGATAACAAGTCCGATTGCCTTAGCAGCACCTGTTGAGTTAGGAACGATGTTAGCAGCACCTGCTCTTGCTCTTCTGAGGTCGCCCTTTCTGTGAGGACCATCAAGAATCATCTGGTCGCCTGTGTAAGCGTGAATTGTGCTCATGATACCGCTCTGGATAGGAGCATAGTCGTTAAGAGCCTTAGCCATAGGAGCGAGGCAGTTTGTGGTGCATGAAGCAGCCGAGATGATGGTGTCATCTGTGGTAAGAGTGTTCTCGTTTACTGAGTAAACGATGGTCTTGAGGTCGCTTCCTGCGGGAGCAGAGATAACAACCTTCTTAGCACCTGCATCGATGTGAGCCTGGCTCTTAGCCTTTGAGCAATAGAAGCCTGTGCACTCAAGTACAACGTCAACGCCGATTTCTCCCCAAGGAAGCTCAGCAGCGTTAGCCTTTGCATAAATTGTAAGGGTCTTGCCGTCTACGGTGATTGTTCCAGCTTCGTCATCAGCCTCAACAGTGTGAAGATTTTCACCGATCTTCCCGCAATATCCGCCCTGAGCGGTATCATACTTAAGAAGATCTGCGAGCATTGAAGGCTTAGTAAGGTCGTTTATAGCAACAACCTCGTAACCCTCTGCACCAAACATCTGTCTGAATGCAAGACGACCGATACGGCCAAAACCATTAATAGCAACTTTAACTGACATAGAATTTTACCTCCTAAAATAATTTTCAGTTCTTTAAAGTAAAGGTGTATGTCCGACACCTGAACCTATAGTTTTATTATACAACACATTGAAAATTTTTGCAAGTGTTTTTTCAAAAATAATGTGATTTTTTTATAAACGTTTTCTTCATTTGCAACATATTCACAGTTTTAGAGCATATCGTACAGCTCAAGAACATAGCAGATTAAATCGCTCGGCGAAAGCGCAAGCGTTGCTCCGTCCCTCAAAAGCGCCGACTGCCCTAAAAAGCGCTCGTCAAAAAGGTCTGACGGCGGCACTACAAATACCTCCTTGCCCTGCTCTGCGGCGTGTCCTGCTGTGTTAAGCGCTCCGCTTCGGCTTGAGGCTTCGGTTACAAGCACACAGTCACATAGTCCTGAAAGCAGACGGTTTCTCACCTTAAAATTCTCAGCTGCAGGCTTTGCTGTCGGAAGATACTCGCTTATTACCGCACCACTCTGGGCAATTCTTCGCTTAAGCGGCATTGAACCATGAGGATAGTCGTATAGTATGCCGTTGCCCAGCACCGCTATTGTGGTGCCCTCAGCCTCAAGCGCGCCCTCATGCGCCGCCGAATCGGTGCCTCGTGCAAATCCGCTGACCACCGCAAGTCCTGCGTCAGCAAGCTCATATGCAAATCTTCCCGCCGCCGCTGCCGAGTATTCACAGCATTCTCTTGCTCCGACCACCGCCACACAGACCGAGGACAAAGCCTTAGCATCGCCAAGCACAAACAGCACCGAGGGCGGATTAGCTATTTCAAGCAGGCTCTTAGGATAACGCTCGCTTTCGGGTGTGAGGATTAAAATGCCGTGACGCTCGCACACGTCTATTATACTGTCAAGCTGTTCACTTGACAAGGATTTGTATTTCCTGACGTACACATCATCGTGTAAAGCACCAAAGCTTAACAATGCTTTTAGGCTCTCGCTTGGGCGGTTTATGTCGATATACTCCCACTTTTTAGCATTTGTAACGCCAAACGCCAGGTGAAGCCTCAGCCATTCTCTTGTATCAAGCTCCATATCAGCCACCAATTAGCTCCTTTAGGCGCTGTGCCATGAGCGATACGGGTAAGCCCACCACGTTGTTAAAATCGCCGTCAATGCCCTCTACAAGCAATCCGCCCAAGCCCTGAATCGCATACGCTCCTGCCTTGCCCCTCGGCTCGCCTGTGCGCACATACGCCATAAGCTCGTCACGGCTCGCAGGATAAAAGCGCACCCTAGTGCAGCCAAGCATGCTGTAATACTCGCCACGATAGAATATACACACTCCGCTGTAAACAAAATGCTCTCCGCCCTCAAGCACCTCAAGCATTCTCAAGGCGTCAGCATCATCCCTAGGCTTGCCAAAAATCTCGTCATCAGCCACCACCACGGTGTCGCAGCCTATAATTATCGTCTCAGAGTCAGGCTCGCATCTGTGCGCTACCTCCTCGCATTTAAGCCTTGCCAGGTAAAGCGGCACATCGCTTGACGCCATCCCCTCAGGATAGCTCTCATCTCCAACAGCTGGAATTATCTCAAACTCATCGGTAAGCATATGCATAAGCTCACGGCGTCTTGGTGACGCTGACGCAAGCACCACACGCTTCCCCTCAAGAAGATTAAATATATCCGACATATCGCACACTCCTAAAAAAGGGCTGATTTCTCAGCCCCTCAAAATTCAAAGCAAAATCATTTCAGCTTGGTTCCGCAGTTTGAGCAAAACATAGCGTCATTATCCTCACGAGATCCACAGCTAGGACAGAAAACCGCTGTCGGGGCGCTGGGCTCCTGTGTAGGCTCCTGTGCAGGCTGCTCAATAACAGGCTTAACCTGCTCCTCCTGCTCTGCAGTAGGCTCGGTGACAGGTGCAGACTCCTCTGCAGCAGGCTCAGGTGCATCCGTCTGCTCTGCTGTCGGCGTCTGAGGCGCTTCATAAACGTGCGCTGCTACAGGTGTCACATTAACCGGCTGAGCATTAGAAACAGCATCAACCCTTGCTCCGCACTCAGCACAGAAGGCAGCTCCGCTTGCGAGTGGCGCACCACAGCTTGCACAGCTGCGTACTCCCTTTAGCTGCTTTAGGCTTTCATCAAGCTGCTGATTTCTGGCAATAAGCTCATCTACTCGTGCGGCAAGCTGGTTAATCTCATCATCGTTAATGGTCTCGATGTACTTAGCCTTAACAGCCGAGCCTATCTGCATCAAAAGCTTGTTTATCTCATTCCTGTTAGACGAAATTTCAGAATTCATTCTTGCGGTGTCACGCACTTTTTCGGCTCCACTCGAAACTGCGTTTGCGCCGGAGGTCAGCTTTTCTCCAATCTTATCAAAAAATGCCATTGTATGTATCTTCCTTTCGATTTAATAATTTACTCTTCTATATCCTGGGAGTCCTGTTCTTCATCCTGTGTCTCGCTGTCAAGCTGTGTGCTTGTGTCATCATCCGAATCTGTCGAATCGGTGCTTTCATCACCCTCTGAGGTGCTGTCCTCCGCTTCTGAGGAGACCTCACTTGATGAGTAGGTATCTGAGTCAGCCACGCTTGATGAAGCGGCTGTGCTTGAATCTGTTGAGCTGTCAGCGTCACTCGATGACGAATCAGAGGCTGCTGATGATGTATCGTCGGTCTGTGAGCTTACATCATCCTCCGCTGATGTGTCTTCATCCTCCTCATCGGTCTGTCCACGTGCTACAGCCTTTGCGTTCTCGCTTGAAAGCGCTATTGTAGTATTAAGATAATAGTGACGCAGAATTTGGTCGTAGGTGTAGCCATGCTTTGCATAGTAGCAGGCTCCCCACTGAGACATTCCTACACCGTGTCCCCAGCCATAGGTCTTAAAGGTCACTTTGTTCCCGTCAAAGCTTACCGTAATCGCCTGTGACTTTAGTCCGAATGCGCTCTTAAGCTCGCTTGCGGTGATTCTCTTTTGTCCGTCAATGGTGATATAGCCTACATACTTGGTGCTGTAGATATCCTCCATGCTAAACCAATTTGATGTATCATCTGATAAAGTAATTGAGCATAGATCCTCCAAAATCTCTCTTACCTCATCAACCGTATAGACGTATTCAATGCCATAGTTTGGGTCCTCGTAGTCGTATTCGCTCACCACAGCCCTCAGATAGGGATAATACACTCCCCATATACGCTCGCTTTCAACCGAACAGCCCGCTGTAGATGCCGAGTAAACGGCGTTTATAATCTCACCGTCATAATAAACAGCCTGTCCCTCAACTGCGCTGACACATTTTTCAATCTTGCTCGGGTAGTCTGTTTTTAGTCCGACAGTCGGGGTTAGTCCTAACGAATCGTTAAATCTCAGGTAGCTGTACGCCGCAACCGCCTGTGCCTTTATTGCGTCCTCATCCCAGCTGCTGCCGATTTCGCTGTAGACCATCTCACACAAAAGCTCGTGCGCATTAAGCGTCTGCTTGGTGCCGCTTATAATATCATTCACAGTGTAATACTCACTCGCTACGCTTCTCGTTTCGGTGAAGTTGAGCGGATCCGGCTGTGGGTCATAGATGGTGGTGGTGTCGTCCTCATACACAGCCTCAAATGTAGTGTCCGTAAGCTCGGTTTCTGAGTCGTAGGCGTCCTCCTTGACGAGCATAGTGTATTCATCAAGGCTCGCCTTGCTCACGCCTGTGACCTCAGGCAGGTCGATTGCTGAGAGGGTATCCGCCGCACTTATCTCGACATCCTCGTACACGGTTACAGCGGTGTCCTGAGACTCATCCGCTTCAGTCTGCTGAGCAGGATTGGGATCTGCGTGAGTAATCACCGGCTCCTTTTGTGTGAGCATAAAAACTCCGTTTGCCGCAATAAGTCCAACTCCGGCAACAAATGAAGCTGTTTGAGCAATTGCTCTTTTTACCAATATGTTCATAATAACTCCTCTTGTAGATTCACAAATGAAAAAGGGGTATAAATTAATTATATCACAATACGCCAAAAAGTCAAGGAGGAATTTTTCCTTCCCTGACTTTTATTTTACAACGCCTTGAATCAGACGTTACTTAAAGAATCTCTGTCCGTCAATCTCCATGCAGAAGGTCAGCGACTCAAACCATGATGCCGACGAGCCTGAGCAGTACTTAGGAGCGTAGTAGTAAACTGCTCCGTTAGTGTTATCCTCTCCTGCGAGCGCACGCTTTGCGCAGTCGATGGTGCTCTGTGACGGAGTGTTCGTTCCGTTGTAGTAGCCCGAAATTGCGGTAAACTGATTTGCCTGAGTCAGCACTCCTGATATGGTGTTCGGAAAGCTTGAGGACTTGACACGGTTGATTATAACATTTGCAACCGCAATCTTGCTGTCGCTTGAGCAGTCACCAACCTCACCCTGAAGCACATAGCAGAGCATATCAAACTCCTCATCAGTGTACGAGATAACATCGGTAGAGGTCTCCTCCTCAGTCTCCTCCTCGGCTTCTTCAGCCTCAGGAGCTTCGGTGGTGGTGTACTTCTTCATGCAATAGCCTACCTCGCCATCAACCTTGATTTCATACCAGCTATCGGTATATCCGGTAACCTCAAGCTCCTCTCCCTCAGCTAAAACCGTGATAAGCTCACCATCAGTCGAGGGCTCCTCACGCATATTCACCTTTGATGAGGTGTATACCGTCTTTGAGCAGGACTTTATTGCTACCTCCTCATCATCTGCAGATGAGGTATCATCGCTTGTCTTTACAGCTGCTACCGTCTTAGCGGCTGCCGTTGTTGCCGCCGTTGTTGTGGTGGTAGTGGTTGACTTTTTAGTTGTAGCTGCCGCCTCAGTTGTTTCCTTAGTTGTTGTTTTAGCGGCAGTAGTTGTGGTCGTAGTTGTTTCTGTAGCCTTTACGGTCTCTAAAACCAGGTCATACTCTTCAATGCCTGCTTTTTTCCATGTCTCTACAGCCTGTGAGGTGGTTGTAGTCTGACTCTCAGCCGACTTAACCTCTGCTGTAGCTGTTGTCGTGGTCGAAGCTGTCTTTTCATCATTCGTGGGGATACTCCTTCCGCCAACGAGAGCATATATGCCTACAATACCTACTGCTACAGCAGCAACAGTTCCTAATGCGAGGAACCTTCCTGCCTTCTTTACGAGAGAAATCTCGACAGTATTCTCATCGGTAATCCTAGCTTCAAATCGTTTTAGCTTCATTATGTATCACATTGCCTTTCCGACAGCGTTAAGCTGTCACTATCCGTAATTGTGAGAGGATTACGGATTTTAAATCCTTTGGGGTAGCCTTCGCTTAGTAGCTCCAGCCAAGATATTTTTTGTTGTTTCCCCAAACATTGCGCCATACCTGGGGAAAGTAAATATCCTGATCGTCCTTTTCCTCATAGGAAGCAAGAATCGCTTCCTTATCATCGCTTTCGTCAAGCTTCTTTGCAACTATTACCCATCTCATATTGGCAACCTCGTTTGAGCAGGTCGAAAGTGTAATGTAGTCGTCATCCTCCTCGCAGACAACATCGCACGAGTACCATGAAGCCTTCGTAATGTTATCCAGCCAGGTGTCGAACTTGTAATCGCCCTGATCAAAATTGCGGTAACGCCAGTAGTCAAACAGCTGTCCGTTATCCTGAGATTCGGTAATCGCCGCTACAAAGCAGCTTACTATTACGTATTCCTCATTACTGTCATAAATTGTGTTAAACTCGATTATCGGATATTTCTTTAGAAAATCCACACCGCTCTTGTACTCCGCAAGATGAGTGAACGATGTTCCGAGCTTTCTCATGTGGTGACCATAAATCGTAATATTATCGGCTTGTCCGTTTTCGTCAATCGGTATAACGTAGTCAGCGTAAATGCTTCCTGACTCGTAATACTCCTTGTCGATATTATGGGTAAGGTAGTAGTCGTTATCGTCATGCTGTAAAACGGGATAATTGATGTACTCATCGCCGTCAGAATCCACAAATCCGGGAATCTTGATCCAGCCGACAACCTCTTCATTTCTTTCGAGCAGCTCCTTAGCCCAATCCTGTACTACTCTTTCCTCCGACTCAGGCTCATCATTTTCGTTCTCGCTTGTTTCCTTGTCGAAATTGATGTCGTCCGTGAAGTCAGGCTCAAGCGACTGAACCTGTGCGGTGTACTCAAGCGTATCCTTATCGGTTTCCAAAAAGTCGGTAATCTGATTTAAGGACACACAGAACAGTGCGATAGATCCTACGAAAATAATCTTTCTTATAACCTCGGACGCGTGATCGCCCTTCCATGGAATGAAATATTTAAGAAATCTTATGAAAAAGTTCGTGTTATCGGCTTCCTTATCAACACCGATTGTTTCATTGGTCATAGACATTTACTTATCTTCCTTTCTTAGGGTTTCGTCCAACAGATCTAGCAGCATCTCAAGAGCTCTGAAAACTGTCATAGTGCGAATTCCTTCTCTGTCTAATCTCCCATATTCCATTTCATTGTTAAGCCTAAGATTTTTCGTCACCGTTTTAGATCCGCCCATAACCGATACATAAACTGTACCGACCGGCTTTTCGTTTGTTCCGCCATTGGGTCCCGCAATTCCCGTAATCGCTACTGCGTAATCGGCATCTGCAAGCTTCCTTGCGCCTATGCACATCTCACTGGCACATTCAGGCGAATAGACGGAATATTTATCAAGTGTGCTTTTAGATACTCCAAGCATTTTCATTTTCATCTCTTCGGTATAAACAACCGCAGATCCCTTGAAAACATTAGACGCACCCGACACACTCGTTATAACGGTTGAGAAGAGTCCTCCTGTGCAGCTTTCTGCCGCAGTAAGAGTCACATCGTTCTCTGACATATATTTTACAACATCGGATGCCATTCTGTCAATACTTTTTGTAACCGATTTGTCATCTTCGTTAAAATAGATAGTTTTCACCTCCTCATTTTTGAGCAATTTGCACATATCAAAGCACCTATTTTTCGTCATATTATGAATTTGATTCACTGTTTTAACCAGTTTACGAGTCGTGTGAAAGGCAAAAATGTAACGACTGCGTAACCGAATTTGTGGAAAAATTCACTTGACCAAAAGAGGTGGATTCCAAATTTAAGTTCACAAAATGCGCTATTTTCCGTGATTTTTCGACAATTTGAATATTTATAATAATATGTGCAACTGTACTGTTTTTAGGACTAAAAGTTACAGATTGAAATCAAAGTAACTTCTCTGTAACCAAATTGCTGTACAAAAATTGTAACAGCAAAATTCGATGATAAAAGGCGTTGAAATATGTAAAGTGATATCGCTTGTCAGCTAAGAAAATTTTCTAGCATCTGGAAAATCAATTCCAGAGAGAAGCCTTGAATCAGCTTATCACAAAGGCTTTATCGTCAAGCATTAGATATTGACATTTTGCTCTCCGCAGCGTATCAGCTTAAACGTTGTGTTTTCAACAGCCTGAGCAAGCATAGGCTCAAAATCAAACTGAGCCTGACCGCTTTCAACCTCCGCTAGACTAGGCTTTGTTTTCGGATGCTTTGGTGTGAACACGGTGCAGCAATCCTCATAGGGAAGTATCGACGTATCAAAGGTATCAATTTTGCGTGCAATCTCGACAATTTCAGACTTATCAAGTCCTATACAGGGACGAAAAACCGGCATATGACAAGCAGCATCGGTACAAACCATCGCTCCCATCGTCTGACTTGCAACCTGACCCATGCTCTCACCCGTGATTAAGCAGGTTAGCTGCTCCTTTTCACAGATGCGCTGAGCAATTTCCATCATGAGTCGGCGCATGATAATCGTAAATAGCTCCTCGGGGCAATTCTCCTTGATTGCGACCTGAATATCCGTAAAGGGAACACAGTGAAAGGCAATATCGCCGCAATAAAGCGAAATCTCCTCCGCAAGCCTTTCAACCTTTAGCCTTGCACGCTCTGAGGTGTAGGGCGGAGCCTCAAAGTGAATGGCTTGAATCTGTACGCCACGCTTTGCCATCATGTAGCCTGCAACAGGCGAATCTATTCCGCCTGACAGCAAAAGCAATCCCCTGCCGCTAGTTCCCACCGGCAAGCCTCCAGCACCGTCAAACTTCATGGCATTTACAAAGGCATTTTTTTCACGAATCTCAACCGTCACCACAACGTCAGGATTATGAACATCAACCGAAAGATGTGGAAAGGCTTCGAGTATAGTGTGCCCAAGCTCGGTACAAATCTCAGGCGACTTATATGGAAAGCTCTTATCAGCACGCTTAGCCTCAACCTTGAAGGTTTTGGCATCCTCAAGAGCATCGCTTAGATAATCTGTCGTGTCGTTTAGTATTGCATCGAGTGACTTGTCAAGCTCGATAGCTTTGCACATCTTAACTATTCCGAAAATGTGCCCCACCTGCTCTAAAATCTCATCCATATCAATGTCATCATCAAGCGGCGAGATATAAAGCGTTGACTGTGAGCGAAAATAGTCAAATCTGCCAAATCGCTTGAGTCTGCGCTTGACGTTTTTAACCAGCACACTCTCAAACGTAGACTTGTTTAACCCCTTTAGTGCAATTTCGCCGTACTTACATAAAATAATTTCCTTCAAAATCATCCCTCCAAAAAATTGTCGAAATATGTAGCTATATATATTTAAAAGGTATAAAACATATGTTCCTGAATTATTTCACCTCAATCAAGGTGCCTTGAGCCTCCTTAAGAGCATCAATCAGAATGTCAATTTCATCAATTGTGTTTTCGTGTGAAAAGCTTACACGAAGTGTCGAATCTGCTATTTCATCACGAATGTGAAGCTCGCTTAGAACAGAGCTTTTCTTGCCCTTTGAGCAGGCGGAGCCGCTCGATACGCATATTCCCTTACTCTCAAGGAAATGCAGCATAACCTCACTTCTTAGATGCGCAATCGAAATGCTGTTGACATAGGGCGAGCCATCAGCTGGCGAATTTACTCCGCCGCCATCAAGCTCAAGCACTCTCTCACGCAGGTAGGAAGAGAGCTGCTTGACATGGTCGAATCTTTCGTCCGTATTTTTGGACAGTTGCTCGACAGCTGCCCCAAAGGCTGAAATAAGCGGTACCGACTCGGTGCCCGAGCGAAAGCCACGCTCCTGACCACCACCGTAAAGCAGAGGAGATATATGCACGCCCTTACGAACATAAAGCGCGCCTATTCCCTTCGGAGCGTGAACCTTATGACCGCTGAGCGAAATCATATCAGCGTGCAGGCTCTTAGCCTTTACAGAAAGCTTTAGATATCCCTGAACCATGTCGCAATGCGTCAGTGTAGTCGGATATTTTTTCTTGATACGCTTAAAAGCATCTGAAATTGGCAGAATAGTGCCGGTTTCATTATTGCAAAGCATACAGGTCACAAGACAGGTGTTATCATCCACCGCACCAACGATATCATCGGCATGAAATCCATCCTCACGTGGAGAAATACGCACAATTTCAAATCCCTGCTCCTCTAAAATCCTACAAGGCTGTGAAACTGCCGGGTGCTCAACCGAGGTAGTTACAATTTTCCGCTTGCGCTTACCAAGCGTTCGAGCTGCGCCAAAAATCGCTGTATTATCAGCCTCAGTAGCACCTGATGTAAAGTAAATCTCATCACCTAATGCTCCAATCGATGAGGCAATTTGCATTCGAGCCTTATTTACAAGCTGCTCAGCATCAAGACCGAGCTTATGTAAGGACGATGGATTTCCAAAGCTTAAAAGTGCAGCATTCAGCGCCTTTATACTCTCATCAAGCGGTTTTGTTGTAGCTGCGTTATCAAAGTAAATCATAGCAAGCTCCTTTCAAGGATGCACCTCATTCCAAAGAATAAGAGACATCATGCATCTATTATAACATATTTGAGCGAAAAAAGCAAATTATTTAGGATAAAAAAAGAGAAAACGGATAAAATAATTTTTAGAAGAATATATGTACAATATTTCGTACAGTAAAATTAGCAGTACGCGTTTTTGTACTAAATTAATATCTAAAAAATCAAAAGGAATGTAACAAAATGAAACTAACAAAAAGAGGTATGATAAGAGCAATTTCTATCGGCAGCTGCGCACTCGCTGTGCTAATCGTGAGAAATTTTATGCTTATGAGTGAAAACCGCACGAAGGATAATCTAATAAAGAGCAGCTATGTTCATGCGCTTGAGGAGCTTTCAGAGGCGGCTGACAATATAAACAGCACTCTCGAAAAGCAGCTTTATGCAGGAACTGCAGCGCAGCAATCCGAGCTTTCAAGCAAGCTCTACACTCAAGCAAGTGCGGCAAAGGCAGCGATGGCTCAGCTGCCACTTCAAAGGCTAAATCTTGATAACACCTATAAGCTTCTCTCACAGATAGGAAATTATGCACAGTCATTAGCTGAAAAAACGAGTGACGGTGAGGAGCTGACAGATGACGAATACGAAAATTTGAAAACACTCTACAGCTATTCGGAGAATCTATCAGACCAAATGTGGAGCATTGAGCAGTCGGTCTCGGCAGGAGAGATTGATATTTATTCGGTTTCAGATTCTGATATAGATGAAGACTCTGAGCTAAGCTTTACCGATGGCTTTTCTGAGCTCGAGAAAGGATATGAAAACTATCCTACGCTAATCTATGACGGACCCTTTTCGGATCACATCATGGAAAAAGAGCCAAGCATGACTAAGGATGCCGAACAAATAAGCGAATCAAAGGCATTAGAGCGTGCATCTATGATATTAAACATCTCATCAAACGACCTTTGCAGCGTGACCGAGCGTGAGGGTAATCTTCCCTGCTATATCTTTACAGATGAAAACGAAGAAATCTCGTGTGCCGTAACAATGCAGGGCGGATATGTTTCATATTTTCTAAAGTCAAGACAGCCGACTGTCACTAATCTAACGCTTACCGAGGCGGTAGAAAAGGCTGAGGATTTTATTTACCAAAGCGGATATGGCAATATGAAGGTAACCTATTACGAGCAGATGCAAAGCACTGTAGTCGTGAATTTTGCCTACACGATTGATGAAATAACCTGCTACACAGATCTCATTAAGGTGACGGTTGCTCTCGATGACGGTGAGATTTTAGGCTTTGAGGCAGACGGTTATCTGGTGAACCACCAAAAACGAGCATTTCCAGATGAAACGCTTTCAGTATTAGAATGTGAAAAGCAGCTCTCCCCGTACCTCACCTGCGAGTCGAAATCGAAGGCGCTGATACCAACCGATGGAGAAAATGAGGTCTACTGCTACGAGTTTAAATGCAAGGCTGAAAATGGACGTGAGGTATTGGTTTATATAAATGCTCAGACCGGCAAGGAGGAGCAGATTTTAATACTAATAGAAAGCGAAAGCGGAACACTAGCAATATAAATATATTAATATAACCACGGAGGTAAAATTATGAGTACGGATTTTTGTACTAGTAAAACAAAAGAGAATTTGATGAGGGCATTTGCAGGCGAATCACAGGCTAGAAACCGATATGATTTCGCTGCCGAGCAGGCAAAGATCAAAAAGCAGCATGTAATTTCTGCTTTGTTTAAATTCACAGCCAATCAGGAGCATGAGCATGCAGAGATTTTCTACAATCATCTCAAGCAGTGTGCAGGTAAAAGCATTGACATTTGCGGTGGATATCCCGTTGATATTTCAGAGGAAATCTGCAAGCTGACCGAGGCTGCGATTCATAATGAGACAGAGGAGGCTGAGGATGTTTACCCAAGCTTTGCGGCTGTGGCTCGTGAGGAGGGCTTTGCTAAAATCGCTCAGGACTTTGAAAATATCGCTAAAATTGAGAAATCACACGCTCAAAGATTTAGAAAATTCTATGACCTTTGCAGCTCCGGTAAGCTCTACAAATCTGACAAAAAGGAGCGCTGGGTCTGCCTCAACTGTGGATATATTTTAGAAAGTGAGGAGGCGCCTCAGCAATGCCCCGTTTGCGGTGAGGAGCAGGGCTACTTTATCAGACTTGACATGGCAAGCTGGGGACTATAACTGTACAAAAAAAATGCCCACATACCATCGTGTGGGCATTTACATATTGTAAATATCTGAAGCTAATATTCAAGAGAGCTGCCGCCAATAAATTCTCTTGACAAGCAATCATCCGAAAGCAGACTGCAGTCTAAGCATGAAATATCCTTGAGCAAGCATTCAATTGATTCGAATTGCGAGTAGCCATCGTAGCTTGATTTTAGCTGCTCAAAATCGTCAAGCAAAAGCGTTTTATATACACTAGGCTCAAACTCGTGAAAGGTGTCAAGCTCAAAATGCGCACGCTGCTTATAGGGATTTATATAAAGATTTTCACCTCGCTTGACGCTCTCGAACATCTCTAGGGTTTCCCTTGGCTCACGGTTTCTGTAATTTCGATCTCTAATTATTCGCCGCATCACTCTTAGCATATCGGGATGAAAAAGCTCGCCGTTTGACATCTGTATTCTCGTTCTCACGCTGACATACAGCATTGTCGCAATGTCCTCGAATCCTGTAACCTCAGGATTAAGCGCATGAATTCCTTCAAACAAAACCAGCTCTCCACGCTTACGCTTAAGGCTTTTTCCCGACCCTCTCGACTGCGTTTTAAAATCAAATGAGGGAATCTCAATTTCCTCACAGCTTGCAAGCTTCATCATATGCTCCTGCAAAAGTGCAATGTCAATTCGATATGGCGATTCAAAATCTATCTGCCCATTCTCATCCGCCTTAACCTTATCCATTGGGAGAAAATAGTCATCCATCGAAATCGTGTGCGTCTCGCATCCCATGCTATCAAGCACCTGCTCAAGCTTAAGTGCCGTGGTGGTCTTTCCTGAGCCCGACGGACCAGCAAGCAAAATCAACGGATGCCTATCGCTTAGCTCAGCTATGCTCTGCGCTATTTCAGCACATTTTCTGTCATACTCATTGCAGCAGTCTTGTATAAATTCTGTGGGATTTTGCGAAATCCTTCTATTTATCTCGCTAAAATGTACGATTTTCATTAAATCACCCTTATTTTTGCTCCCATTTTTGACATAGATTATTGAGCGTATCCGCCATTGCTGAAAGCTCCTTATTGCTAAGCCCCGATGACTGCGTCACCAGTTTGCTTAGTCGCTCAGTCGCCGCCTTAAGACGTACATACGGTGTGCTCTCAACAGTCTTACGCTTCGCTTTAATCGGCAAAGCATTTGTAAACTCTCCCGTAATCAAATCAAGCTCAGCTCCGCTGTACGGACAATGTGCATCAAGCTTAAAATCCTCGCATAAGTGCCGTGTATATTCCTCTGATGTGTCAGCCTCGCCATGAATAACAAATGCTGATTTTACTCCATTTATCGCCGTTATCCAACGATCCAGTCCGTTTTTATCAGCATGTCCGCTCATACCCGGCAGCGTTAAAATTTTTGCAGCTACATTTATCTCCTCGCCAAAAAGCTTGACCGAGCTTGCTCCCTCAACCAGCCTTCGTCCCAGTGTTCCCATCGCCTGATATCCCACAAACAGCACCAGGCATTCGCTTCTCCAAAGATTGTGCTTTAGGTGATGCTTTATTCTTCCAGCCTCGCACATTCCGCTGGCGGATATTATCACCTTCGGAGTCTTGTCAAAATTTATAGCACGTGATTCATCACTCGTAACAGCAATTTTAAGTCCATCAAATGATATCGGGTTCACTCCCGACCTTACAAAGCCAAGTGCCTCATCATCATAGCATGAATCCTCATTCTTGTTAAATACAGCCGTCGCCTCAATTGCAAGCGGTGAATCTACATACACTTTAAAATCAGGCACGCTTTTCACCATTTTATTTGCCTTGATCAGCCTGAAATAATAAAGCAGCTCCTGCGTTCTGCCCACCGCAAACGATGGTATAACAACATTTCCTCCCTGTCCGAGTGTTTTGTCAATCACATCAGCCAGCGCAGTCGGATAATCCCTAGGCTTGTCGTGAAAACGATTGCCGTATGTCGATTCCATCACCACATAATCAGCATGCTCAAAATACTGTGGATCCCGAATCAGCGGAATGTTAGTATTTCCAATATCACCCGAAAAGATAATGCTTCTTTGCTCTCCATTTTCTGTAAGTGTGATTTCAATTCCCGCAGAGCCGAGCAGATGTCCTGCATCACGAAAGCGCACATTTATTCCATCACAAAGCTGAACATCCTGCTCGTAATCGTGCGCACAAAGAGCAGCAATTGCCGTTTCAGCGTCCGCCATAGTATAAAGCGGCTCGACCTCCTCCTTGCCCCTACGCTTGCCCTTGCGGTTTTTCCACTCAGCCTCAAACTCCTGTATGTGTGCCGAGTCACGCAGCATGATTGAGCATAGGCTTGCCGTCGCCTTCTGACAGTGAATCTCACCCGAAAATCCACCTGCACAAAGCAGAGGCAGCAGTCCCGAATGATCGATATGTGCATGAGTAAGCAGCACAAAATCTATCTGTGACGGCGCACAGGGCACCTGAACATTCTCATAGACATTTAATCCCTGCTCCATACCAAAGTCCACCAAAAACCGCTTACCGCAAGCCTCGATGTAGGTACAGCTTCCCGTAACCTCATGTGTAGCACCTATAAATGTGATTTTCACAATCCCGCCTTCCTTCTCAAGCTCTTTACATAACTATTTTAACATATTTCGAGGTGATTTTCAATACCCTTTGTCGATTTTGTTTAAACAATCATCATCGAGTCACCGAAGGAAAAGAATCTATATTTTTCCTCAACCGCAAGCCTATAGGCGTTCATTGTGTTCTCGTAGCCTAAAAATGCCGATACAAGCATGATAAGCGTGCTTTCAGGCAGATGAAAGTTGGTAATAAGCCCATCAAGCACCTTAAACTCAAAGCCTGGATAGATAAATATTTCGGTACGTCCGTCACAGGCTATTACCTTGCCGTATAGTGCAGCCGCTGACTCTAGCGTTCTGCAGCTTGTGGTGCCTACTGCTATAACTCGCCCACCTTTGCTTTTAGTCTGCTCTATCAGCCTTGCTGTGCGCTCAGGAATCTCATAGTGCTCGCTGTGCATCTTGTGATCCAGCACCCTCTCCTCCTTAACAGGTCTAAATGTGCCAAGTCCCACATGTAGTGTCACATATGCAATGTTGATTCCCCTGCTCTCAAGGTCAGCCAGCATCTCCTTAGTAAAATGAAGTCCAGCAGTCGGCGCCGCAGCTGAGCCAATCTCGTTTGAATAAACAGTCTGATAGCGCTCCTTGTCGTCAAGCTTCTCAGTGATGTATGGCGGAAGAGGCATCTGTCCAATCTCATCAAGCACTGAATAGATATTACCCTCACTCACATAGAATTTCGCTATGCGATTTCCATCCTCCAAAACATCCGTAATCTCAGCCCTAAGCCTGCCGCCGCCAAAGGTAAAAAATGTACCCTTCTTAGCCTTTTTTCCCGGACGACATAGAATCTCCCACTCGTCATTGCCACGCTGTTCAAGCAGCAAAAACTCGATAAAGCTTCCCGTGTCCTCACGCTCACCGTAAATCCTCGCAGGCAATACCCTTGAGTCGTTAAGCACCAAAAGGTCACCTTCCTTTAGGCAATCGCATAAATTGTAAAAATGCAAATGCTCGCACTCACCCGTTTGACGGTCAATTTTCATCATGCGTGATGAGTTTCTCGGCTCAACCGGATGCTGTGCGATAAGCTCCTTCGGCAAATCGTAGTAAAAATCAGACTTTTTCATGTCATTTATGTTCATCGTATCTGTTTCCTTTCACTTAAGGCTTTGATTTTACAAAAAATTAATAAATTTTTATCTAGGGCTATTGACTTTGTGAGCAATATCTGTTATTATAAAAGATGAACAGATAGAGGTGCGGTCACGATTAGTACCCGACAGCAGTGAGAAGGCTTGCATAAAAGCTCAAAGAGCAAGCTTCAATTCTCAAATAGCGTTCCCCGAGCGCTTGATGCTTTCGGCAAAAGGCAAGACCGCCGAAGCGAAGCTGCGGGAGCTTTAAGCTGACTGTATACCAAATAGGTATGCAGTTGTCATCATACCATGATGGAGTGCTATCGGCATTAAAAATGTCAACATTCTTATTATATTGTATGATGACCGGCTTTTCAACCGGTTTTTTTAATGTTTAAAATAATATTTATGCTTTGTACACCGTTTCGACACAAAGTGCGGTTTATAATGCATCGCAAAGGAGTTATTCAAATGAAGAAATTTAACGTAGGTATCATCGGAGCTACAGGCATGGTAGGTCAGCGTTTTTCGCTCATACTAAGCCGCCATCCGTGGTTTAACGTAGTATGTGTAGCTGCATCCTCTCGCTCAGCAGGAAAGAAGCTAAAGGACGCTGTAGGCGAGAAATGGGCAATGGATGAGCCCATGCCTGAGGATATCGGCAATCTCACCGTGCTTGACGCTGAGGCTGATATAGAAAAAATTGCATCAATGGTTGACTTTGTATTCTGCGCTGTCAACATGAAAAAGGACGAAATAAAGGCTCTTGAAGAAAAGTATGCTCGTGCTGAGTGCCCTGTAGTATCAAACAATTCGGCTCATCGCCATACTCCTGATGTTCCGATGGTTATCCCTGAGATTAACCCTGAGCACATCGAAATTATCGAGTCGCAGCGCAAGCGTCTTGGAACAAAGCGTGGCTTTATAGCGGTAAAATCCAATTGCTCGCTTCAAAGCTATGTGCCCGCACTTCATCCGCTTATGGCTGAGTTTGGTGTAACAAAGGCGCTTGCTTGTACCTATCAGGCAATTTCCGGTGCAGGCAAAACCTTTAAAACAATGCCCGAAATTTTAGACAACGTCATTCCCTTCATCGGCGGTGAGGAGGAAAAGAGCGAGCTTGAGCCTCTAAAGATTTGGGGCAAAATTGATGGCGATAAGATTGTAAATGCCACTACTCCATCAATCACAACTCAGTGTCTTAGAGTTCCTGTATCTGACGGTCACACAGCAGCAGTGTTCGTGTCCTTCGACAAGAAGCCCTCAAAGCAGCAGATTCTTGACGCCTGGGCGAGCTTTAGCGGCGTTCCCCAGGAGCTTGAGCTTCCATCTGCACCCAAGCAATTCCTTCACTACTTTGAGGAGGATAATCGCCCACAGGCTAAGCTTGACCGAAATCTTGAAGGCGGAATGGCAGTATCAATTGGACGTCTTCGTGAGGATACACAGTACGACTATAAATTCGTTTGCCTATCGCATAACACTCTAAGAGGCGCAGCCGGCGGAGCTGTACTTCTTGCAGAGCTTCTTGCTGCAAAGGGCTATTTTGACTAAACAACTCTGACGAAAGGGGTTTATAAGCTAATGAAAAAGACAATATTCACAGGCGCAGGTGTAGCCATCGTCACACCAATGACCGAAAGCGGCGAGATTAACTTCGACGAGCTAGGCAGACTGATTGATTTTAACATCGAGAATGGGACAGATGCTATCATAATCTGCGGTACAACTGGCGAAAGCTCAGCCATGACAGATGAGGAGCATATAGCCTGCATAAAGTACGCTGTAGAAAAAACTGCAGGCAGAGTTCCTGTAATTGCCGGTACAGGCTCAAACCACACGAGCTATGCCGTACACCTATCACAGGAGGCTGAAAAGCTTGGTGCTGACGCACTGCTTTCTGTAACGCCCTACTACAACAAGGCTTCACAGGCAGGACTAATCAAGCACTTCACAGCTATTGCTGAGTCGGTATCACTACCAATCATTCTCTACAATGTTCCCTCACGTACAGGCGTAAACATCGCTGTAGACACCATCAAGGCTCTCTCGAAGGTTGATAACATCGTGGCAGTCAAGGAGGCAAGCGGCAACATAAGTCAGGTAGCTAAAATTAGACAAGCGTGCGGTGATGACATCGACATCTATTCGGGAAATGACGATCAGATTATTCCGATCATGTCGCTCGGCGGCAAGGGCGTAATCTCGGTTCTTTCAAACTGCTTGCCAAAGGAAACGCACGACATTGCTACGCTTTGCCTAGAAAATAAGTATGAGCAGGCAAGAGAGATTGCTATGCGCACACTTCCCTTCGCAAACGCACTCTTCTGCGATGTAAATCCGATTCCTGTCAAGGAGGCTCTTAACCTTATGGGCTTTAATGCAGGTCACTGCAGACTGCCTCTTTGCGATACAAGCGACAAAAACAAGGCACTGCTAAGCTCCGAAATGGAGAAGCTTGGAATACTAAACATCATCAAGTAAAGCTGAAAAGGAAGTTTAAATCATGACGAAAATTGCAATATGCGGCGCCTGTGGAAAAATGGGCAGGGTAATCGCCGACATCATAGACAAACGTGACGACTGTGAGGTTTGCGCAGGCATCGACAAAATCAACGACAATTATGCAAGCTTTCCTATAGTCGACACTCCTCAAATGCTCATTGAAAAGCCTGATGTCATAATCGACTTTTCACACCCTTCAACTCTCGATTCACTGCTTGACTACTGCCTTACAAATTCTGTGCCGCTGGTTATAGCTACCACCGGATACACCGACGAGCAGATTGTCAAGATAAAAAAAGCTGCTGAGAGCATGCCACTTTTCTTCACATTTAATATGTCGCTCGGCATCAACCTACTAGCTGAGCTTGCAAGAAAGGCTACCTCGGTTCTTGAGGGACAGTTCGACATCGAGATTGTTGAGAAGCATCACAACCAAAAGATAGACGCTCCGAGCGGCACGGCAATCATGCTTGCAGACGTTATAAATGACACACTTGAAAAGAAGTGCAGCTACACCTACGACCGCCACAGCGTGCGAGCTAAGCGCTCATCAAACGAAATCGGCATTCACTCGATTCGCGGCGGCAACATTGTCGGCGAACACGAGATTATCTTTGCCGGTCAGGACGAGGTTATAACACTAAAGCATGAGGCTCATTCAAAGAGCGTTTTTGCAGTAGGCTCTGTGAACGCCGCGCTCTTCCTAAACGGCAAGCCTGCCGGACTGTACGACATGAGTGACCTTTTAGCAGAGGCATAATAAGCATCAAAAGAATATAAAACAAAAAAACCGACGCTTCATTTTAGAAACGTCGGTTTAATTATTTACTCATTCGATTAACCCTTAACCGCACCAAGCGAAATACCTCTAATAATGTACTTAGACAAGCAGAGATAAACTACAACTACAGGGAGAATCGCCAATACCATGTAAAGGCTCATCATACCTGCGTGAGCAACCTGTGGGTTACCGTTGATTTCCGCTTTCATGTACTGCAATACCATAGGTATCGTCTTTTTGGTGTTCAAGATCATCATAGGCATGAACAGATTGTTCCAGCTCGCTACGAATTGGAATATAGCCTGAACTGCAATTGCGGGCTTGAGTATAGGCAGAACGATTGAGTTAAACGTTCTAAACTCACCGCATCCGTCAATTCTTGCCGCCTCAACGATTTCGAGGGGAAGTGACGACTGGAAATACTGATACATAAAGAAGTATACAGCAGGAGCCGCAACTGACGGGATGATCAGAGGAATGAAGGTATCAATCAGGTTCATCTTCATCATCAAACGATATAGACCGATTGCTGATGCCTGTGTAGGAACCATCATTACCAGTAGAATAAATGTATGTGCAAACTTCTTTAATTTGAAGTCATACACGTAAACAGCGTAAGCTGTAAGTGCCGAGAAATAAACCGAAAGGACAGTGCTAATTGCTCCGATTAGGAAGCTATTGCCGAATGAACCAAGTATGCTTCCATATCTTTCTTTAGCGCTATCGCCAAACAATACTTTAAAGTTGCTGGAAAGATTACCGCCAAATGTGAATTGTACGCCTGTCTGAACCTTACCTCTTGTCGCATTGATTACAAGAAGATAGAAGGGGAAAAGTGAAACAAGAACCAATAAAATCAGAACAACATAGGCTATGATTCTGCGAATAAGCAAACTGGTTCTATCGTCCTTTTCTCCGGCTACGCCTTCAAGTCTTGCCATAAATCATAACCTCCTTATCTATTAGCTGTTGCGGGCTTTTTCTTCTTCTTTTTCTTCTTAGGACTATCGTCCATAACCTTAAGAACGATAAATCCGAGAACTGCAGAAATAATGAATATCAGTACGCTTATTGCACCAACAACGCCGACAGCCGAGTCTCTACCAAGCTGAATCTGCATTACGAGTGTCATAAGTACGCCCTTAGGTCCACCGCTCGAATCACCGAGTAGTGTAGGTACATCGTACATCTGCAAGCCACCTATCATAGAGGTGATAATTACGTACGCCAAAATCGGTCTAATCAGCGGAATTGTAATCTTCCAGAAGGTCTGGGTGGGATTAGCTCCGTCAATCTGAGCCGACTCATAAAGCGAGGTATCAATACCCATGATAGCTGCCATAAGTAGAATTGTAGTATTTCCATACCACATAAGGAAGTTGATAAATCCGACTATAAACCTTGAACCCCAAACTGTGTTAAGAGGTGAGGTGTCGAGTCCTACCATCTTGTCAAATAAATCGTAAAGTGCGCCGCCCTGTGTAAACAGCGAATAGAACAACAGCGAAATAGCTGATGCCATGATTACGTTCGGCAGATAGATAATAGTCTTGAAAAATCCCTGTGCCTTTAGCTTTAGACGAATGTCTGTAAACCAAACAGCAAGCAGAAGCGAAACGGCAATCTGAGGAATAAAACCTATAAGCCAAAGAACAACTGTGTTTTTCAGCGATGTGGTAAAGGTTCCGTCTTTTCCTAAAACATCAATATAATTTTGAAGTCCGCAGAAGCCATTATCTACTACATTTCCATCAGGATTGAAAATCGAAACTGTTCCCGTATCAACCTTGTAATCTATAAAGCTGTAATAAAACGTTTGAACCAAAGGAGTGAGCGCAAATATGATGTATACTACGAAAAACGGGATGAGAAAGATGTAACCCCATTTTGCATAACTAATGCTCTTTCTTTTCATCAATTTTCACCTACAAATCAAGATTAGAATAAAATTAGGGGGAGAGAATCGCCTCCACTCCCCCTATTTCATTATTAACTTTACTAGATCGATACCACATCATGAGTACCATCTGATGCACAATTCACGTGCGGTACCGCCCTGTGAATAATAATTATTATTCAGCTGTAATAGTGTCGGTGTTAAGTGTGCTGTATACAGAAGAGATGTTGGTCTTGAATGTCTCAAGAGCCTCTTCGTATGTGCTGTTGCCCTCGAAGTAATCCTTCATTGCAGACTGGAACTGCTCGTTGCAGCCCTGGTCATAAGCAGAAAGCTTGTTAGAAAGATCAACGTTCTCAGCAGCCTCGGTAAGGAGTGAGAGGTGATCCTGTCCGCCAAGGAATGCGTTGGAGTAACCATCATCAATAAGCTCCTGAATAGCAGCCTTGTTGTTGGTGTAATCCTGCTCAGTCTCAGTGATGGACTTCATGATTTCGGTATCGCAAGTCATCTTGTACATGATATCCTTGGTGATCTCAACGTTATCAGAAGTAGCGCATCCGCAGATCCATGTGCCGCCCCAGAAGTATTCCTGAGGACCTGTGCAAGCTCTCCATAGACCATATCCGCCGTTGCCCTCAGCCTCTTCGCCGCCATCATCAGTAGATGTCTCAAGAGTGTTAGGAAGAAGGGTGAAAGGAATGCCCCATGTTGAGAAGAAGTAACCAAATACTCCACCGTCAATCTTCTGTCCAGCAACCCAAGCGTCATCCCAAAGAGATGTGCCGTTGTTGTAGCCAGCGTCTGTGTAGCTCTTGGTCTGCTCAACCCATGCAGAAATCTGAGGATCGATTGTGATGTTTCCGTCGTCATCAACCCAAGGAGATGAAACGTTGTTCGAGAAGCATCTGTAGGTGTCGTCATAACCGGATACCATTGCGATGCCCTGCTCTGCGAAGAGTGCAGCGGTCTCAGTAAATGTATCCCAGTCCTTAACATATTCCTGAACCTCGTCAGGATCGCTTGTGCCGAGAACCTGCTCAGCATAGTTAGCATTGTAAAGGAATAGACCAGGAGTAGCCTGCCACGAAACGCCCTTAAGAACGCCGTCAGAGTCAGTCATAACATCCTGTGTATAGCTGTACTGATTAGCCATATCCTCGTCTGTAAGTCCGATGTCGTTTCTTACGTCAAGAGCAGCGTCTGAATTTACATACTTAAGTGCATAGTCAGCCTCAACAAGGAACATATCGATCTTCATATCATCGTCAACCTGAGTAGCTAGAGCTTCGTCAAGCTTGGTCTGATAGTAGTTGTCATCGTTGGTGTTTGTAACCCACTCAACCTCTACGCCATCCCAAAGATCTGTATCTCTGTTATCCCAGTAGTAGGTCTCGAATCTTTCCTTAAACTCGGTGTTCCAAACGTAGATTACATACTTAGAAGTAGAATCTCCGGTAATATTGGACACGTCTTCACCATCGTCAGTACCGCCATCCTCTGTAGCTGCGCTGTCAGTGCTTGCTGCACTTGAATCATCGTCATCGCTATCGCCACAAGCAGTCATAACCGAACCTGCCATGCAAAGTGCCAAAGCACCTGCAAAAAGTCTCTTAAGCTTTGCCATAATAAATTTCCTCCTTAAATTCGCATTATACTATTATAGTTTCCGAAGCGTATGCTTCGTAATTAATGCCATTAGTTTGTGTTAACAACGTCCACTACGGACACTCCTGTCTGAAGCTCGCCGTCTACGGTAATAACTTCCGCAAAGGTTGTTGACGGATTCTCAATCTGTGCAATAAGCTTTTTTGCTGCTGTTGCCCCGATTACGCCCGTATCCTGCTTATAGGAAGTAAGCTTCGGTGATAAAAACTCGGAATATGCAATTCCGTCATATCCTACAACGGATATGTCCTGCGGTATTTTTAGTCCGCAATCTGCAATAGCGTTGTATCCTCCGATTGCTGAAAAATCGTCCGGCATAAATATGCAGGTCGGGCGATCCTTGCCCGTGATAAGCTTCTTTGTAAGATCATACGTAATTGTTGGACTGTGGTACTCGCCACTAAGCATCCAATCAGGCTTAACCTCGATTTTCAGGTTCATGCAAGCCTTACAAAATCCGCTCATTCGCTTTTCCATAACTGCCGAGCGCTTTCCTTGTATGAAGGCTATTTTTCGATGTCCCTTGTTAGCGACATATCTAACAAGCTCCTCCATACCCGCTTCATTGTTTGAAACCACCGCTGTTCGACACTCGAACGTATGGTCTATCGTGACCACCGGCAAATCGCCATTGACCACCTCGTACACGTCCGGATCTGAGAAATCCGTGCATATTATCACGATTCCGTCTACATTGCGGTATTTGCAGTGCTCATAGGTTGACATTTTGTTTTCGCCGATATCCTTATTTATAAAAGTAATATCGTATCCTAAAAGCTCCGCCTCTTTTTTGAAGCTGTTTAAAACCTTCGCAAAAAACTCATGAGTAAGTCCCATTCCTGCCTCGTCATTAAACATCACCCCAAGATTAAAGGTTCTGTTTGTTTTTAGTGCGCGCGCCTGCGAGTTAGGAAAATAGCCCATTTCCTTAGCCGCCTTCATTAGGCGTTCTTTAGTAGCGGGGCTAACGTCCTTGTGGTCATTGAGTGCCTTGCTTACCGTGGCGATTGATACGCCGCAGCGAACGGAAATGTCTTTTAGTGAAACCACCTGAGTTTCCCCTTTCCTCGACATCCTAAGCCGCTCCCTTTAATCGCTTTGTGTAGGATCTCATTCTAAACGTTTTCGTATCCTCACTTTACGCCTTAAGGGATAAAGACTTAATCGTTTGCCGATTTTCATATCAAACGTTTCCGTTATTCAAATTGTACAATAAAATCGAAAAAATTGCAAGTGTTTTTGCGAATTTTCTTCTCAAGTGTAATAAAATATGGAGGTATGCACTAATTTTCAACCTATTATTTGTGCAATTTGACGAACTTTTTGCCCCTTTTGAAATCGTTTTGTAACATATTATTTGTTCACACATTCTTTTCAAAAGCTTTTCACATAGCCCTTCACATTCTTCCCTCTTCATAATATCATTCTGGACATTTTTCACATATAACGCTGCTTTTATTTAACACAAAAATGTGAAGTTTCAACAAAAATTAAAGTCTGTTTTTTACAAATCGGATATTTTAAACGTTTTCGCACTCTTTCATGCCATTTTAAAAATTTACACCATTTTTTCAGTGATTTTTTCACATTTCGCCAATCAAATTGTGAAAATCAAGTGTCAATTTTTATTTAGTCTGCCCGTTTAAAATCCTCTCTAGCCGATTTTTTCGTCAAATTCGCCTCTTATTTTCGTAAAAACGCACAAAAAAGCCTCGGTCAATCTCGCCGAGGCTCATAATTATCAATAGCTTACAAACGATGCGGGGTTTGTAATGTAGCCGTTGTATCTAAGCTCGAAGTGCAGATGCGTTCCCGTTGAATTTCCTGTTGAGCCCATAAGACCTATGCTCTGACCCTCGGTTACGGTATCGCCCACCTCGACTGTTGCCTGAGTAAGATGACCATAAAGCGTCAAAAATCCATTGCCGTGATCTATGATAACGTAGTTTCCATAGCCGCCTCCACAGCCACACGATTCGGTCTTGCCGTAATTGTGGGTGCATGAATTGTTCACTCTAACCACTGTGCCAGCTTCAGATGCGCTTATGGTGCATCCGCTTTCTCCTGTGATATCAAGTCCCTTATGATATGAGCCCCAGCGCTCGCCTACTCCCGATGAAACGTAATAGTGTCCTGCCACAGGCCATTTAAATGTATACTGACATTCTGTATCGTCAATCTCCTCGCCTGCTGCCTTGCGTTCATTTATCTGCTCATGAAGAACCTCAAGTGCCGCCGATGCCGCAGTTTCAGTCTGAAGGCGAGTTTCCTCATCAGTCGAGCCGGTGTATGTGCCCTTTAGCAGGTCGCCAAGTATACCCTCATACGAGTATATCTCGTTTTCATACGCCTCCTGCTGCTCCTCAAGCGCCGCCTTCTCGTCTGCCAGTAGCTGCTTTGTCTCCTCACTTGAATTGTATAGCTCTGCAAGCTCCGCTCTCTCGTCCTCAAGCTCCGAGCTCTGAGAATCATACTCCGCCTGCTGCTTTTCAAGCTCCGCTACTTTATCGTCATACTCCGCCTTTTTCGTAACAAGATCATCAAGCACCTGATTGTCATACTCAGTCACACGCTGATAAAGCTCCGTTCGCATAAGCACATCATAAAAATCGCCTGAGCTAAGTATCATCTCAACATAGCCCATATCTCCGGCTATGTACATCGCTCTAAGCCTCAGCTTATATTCTTCTATTCCCTTGTCAATCTCAGACTTAAGCTCTTGTGCAGCCTGCTGCTCGGTATAAATTTGTGTTTCAAGCTGAGTCATATATGAGTTTACAACCGAAATTTTTTCGTTTATGGTATTTATTTCCTCGAGTATTAGCTGCTGACGCTCTGTTTCAGTGAGAATTGTACCCTCTGTATCAGCAAGCTGTGCCTCAAGCTCCGCCTGCTTTTGCGCAATCTCATTTAGCTTGTCGGTATAAATGCTCGTATCAACCGTCACCGTTGTAGATGTACTGTCATCAGATGACTCCTCGCTGCTGTCGCTTAAATCCTCACTGTCAGTGTCAGATACCTGCTCAGTGTCAGTGCTCTCCTGAACACTCTCTGTCGTATCTTCCACCTGCTCACTTGACGCATCGTCAGTGTAGCTCTCCTCATAGTCCTCTGTGCTGTAGTCAGTATAATCCTCAGTGTAGTCCTCCTCTATAAAGTCCCCGACCTCTTCGTCAGTAGATTCATCGTACGTCTCTTCACTTGATTCGTCAATAATCTCCTCGCTGCTGTCGCTGTCAGCAATAGCTGATATGTTTCCAGCAGAAAGACCAACCGCCGCTGCACAGCACAAAATCAGTACAGCAAGCATCCTTTTGAGTACAAGTAGCCTATTCATTCATTGCTCTCCTTTTTACAAAAGTACGGGGAAAAGATTTAAGCTTCGCCCCGTATTTAGTATATCACAGCTTATCTGTCGCAATTTGTCATACATAGTCCTCAGGATCTACCGCAGTGCCATTTATACGTATTTCAAAGTGCAAATGCGGTCCTGTAGAATGTCCCGTAGAGCCTACCGTTCCCAAAACATCGCCCTGCTCTACATAATCTCCGACGGATACTGTAATCCTCTCTGAATGAGCGTATAGCGTCCAATATCCATCTCCATGGTCTATTATACAGTAGTTTCCATAGCCTCCGCCACAGCCGCAGCTATAGCTCTTTCCGTAGTCGTGAGTACAGGTGTTATTAACCTTGATAACCGTGCCCGATGCGGCAGCGCAAATATTAGCTCCTCTTATGTTCGATGAGTAAATATCAATACCCTTGTGATAAGAGCCCCATCTCCAGCCTACTCCGTAGGAGATATGATAAAATCCCGGACAGGGCCATGTAAACTGAGACTTGTCAACATATCCATAGTCTGAATTTGATGTCGAATTATTGCTCGAACTGCTCGATGATGTCGAGCTGCTGTCGGATGAGGATGATGAGCTGCTCGATGTGTCAGATGAGCTGTCGGATGAGCTGCTTTCTGCAGCCGCAGCCGCTTCCGCCTCAGCCTTTGCCTTAGCCTCAGCTTCAGCTTTAGCCTTAGCCTCCGCTTCAGCCTTTGCTTTAGCCTCCGCTTCAGCCTTTGCTTTAGCCTCCGCCTCCGCCTTAGCCTTCGCCTCGGCCTCCTCCTTTTCCTTTATAGCCTCACGCTCTTCATAAAGCTCCTGAAGCTCAGCCTCAAACTCCTCCTGCTCGCTTTCAAGAGCTGCCAAATCCTCCTCGTTAGTTGCCTGATCAGTTGCAAGCGCCTCAAGACTCTCGCTGCTTTCGTCATACAGCTCCTCAAGCTTTGTCATTTGAGCCTGCTGAAGCTCACGTCTTGATTCCAGCTCGGCAAGACTTTCCTCTAGCGTCTCCCTTTGCTCGTCAAGCTCCGCCTCCTCAAGCTCGTACTGCTCCTTAAGCTCAACAAGCTCATCGATCATGTCATTATCATACTCGGCAACACGCTTAATCAGCTCAATTTTCATGAGCATATCATAAAAGTCAGAGGCGCCTATAAGTATATCGGTGTATGTATCACTGCCTGCTATATACATCGCACGCAGCCTCTTTTTAAAGTCCTCTACCCCCTGAACTATTTCCTGTTTCTTCTCCTCAACGCTCTCTTCCTTTTCGGCAATTTTATCCTCTGTTTCAGAGATTTCGTCCTCTAGCTCGCCTATATACGAAGCAAGCGTGTGAAGAGTTTGCTCTACCGTATCAATCTGCTCGGATATCGCCTGCTGATTTTCCTCCTCAGCTTCGATGTCATCCTCGGTAGCCTTTATTTTTTCATCAAGCTCTGCCTGCTTTTCCTCAAGCTCATCAATTTCCGTCTTTTTGTCGCTGATTGCGCTCTCATTAGCTGCAGCTTCACTGCTTGTAGCAGATGCAAGCGTATCGTTTAAGCTATAGCTTCCCTGTGCAAAGGCAGACAAAGTCACTGTAGTAGCAAGCGTAAAGGCAAGCGCACGCTTGATTAGACTTTTGGTTTTACATTTCATTTTAAACACGTCCTCCGTGTCACACCCTAAGATGCTTGCCCGCACTAATCGACGAGCCTACTGCTCCGATAATTGCACCTGCTGCGAGATAGCATGCTGTTACCTCAACAGACATCTGGTCGAATGAATAAAGGCTCGAAACGCCAAGAATCGACCAAAGGTCAATATCATTTCTAAATACGTTGTACACTCCTTCATAAGCAAATTTTGTCAAAAACAGTGCTACAGCTGCCGCAGCTATTCCCACAAGCATTCCCTCAATAAAGAATGGTATGCGAATAAAGCTGTTTGTTGCGCCAACATATTTCATAATGTTAATTTCTTTTCTTCTTGCAAACACGCTTGAACGAGTTGTGTTTGAAATTATGATAAGGCAAACCACAATAAGAGCCAAAATGACAGCGGTCATAATTATCATAAGGATGTTCTGAATGCTTACAAGCACATCCGCAAATTGTGTCGGGCTCTTTACAGAGTCTACATTATCAAAGGTTTCAATCTGCATAGAGGTATCTGACATAAGACTTATATCATTTACCGTCACCCTAAAGGTATCAGGAAGTGGATTGTCGTCAGCGTATCTAAATAGATCCTGCTGCTCCTCCGTCATATCCGCCTTCATATCCTCCCATGCTTCATCCTTTGAATAGAACGAAACGCTGGCTACATTCGGCAATGCTTCAATCTGCTCTCTAAGCTCCTGCTGCTTTTCCTCGCCTATATCATCCTTGATTACAACAGATGCCTCACTCTGATCTTCAATGCCGCTTATTATCTTATTTAAGTTTATGGTCACAAGCACGGACACACCGACCATAAGCAGCGAAACAAGTATAATACAAAACGATGCAAACGACATCATTCTGTTTCGCCAAATACTCTTTACACCCTGTCCGACGAGGTATCTTGCACTACTAGCCTTCATCTGTATTAGAACCTCCTATAACCTCGTCAAAAGCAATATTACCTTTGTTGATGTTGATAATTCTTCCGCCAAAATAGCGCACAAGATCATGCTCATGTGTTACCATAAGCACTGTGGTTCCGCACTCGTTAATGCTCTTTAGCAGATCTACAATTTCATACGAAAGTGCGGGATCTATATTACCCGTAGGCTCGTCCGCTATAATAAGCTGAGGATCGTTCACAAGCGCTCTCGCAAGTGCGACACGCTGCTGCTCGCCGCCCGAAAGCTCTGTGGGATAGCTCTTAGCCTTCTCCTGAAGACCGACTAGGCTTATAACATACGGCACACGACTTCTGATGTATTTTGCAGGCGCATCAATTACACGCAGTACAAAAGCCACATTTTCATATACCGTCATAGTCGGTATTAATCTGAAGTCCTGGAACACAACGCCAATAGTGCGTCGAAGTGCAGGAATCTTTCTTCTTCTTAGCTTGGTGAGATTAAAGCCATTTACCATGACATCACCGTCAGTAGCGTCAATCTCCTTTAGAATAAGCTTGATGAGAGTGGATTTACCCGCTCCTGAGGAGCCTACCACGAATGCAAAATCCCCATCATTGATTTTTAGGTTTACGTGATTGAGTGCGTCAACTCCGCTTGAATACGTTACCGATACATTCTTAAATTCAACCAAACTCGGTTCACCTCTTTAATAAAATTTGCACTCTTTCTCTTTATGTGCAATGATACCTTCACAAGTCATTTTTTCGCTTTAAACGGCCGATTAAGAGCCCGCTTTTTCTCTTATGGTTACCCCAAAGAAATATCAGCCGGAGAACAAATCAGCCGTCACAAATGTCATAATCACTTTTTCTTTTTATTTTTTGTTTAGAACTTCGCAGGATTTGCTGCAAGATATTTCTTAACCATCAATGCAATCTTAAATACTATAGCATGGTCAAACTCTCTTAGGTCAAGACCTGTAAGCTTCTTTATCTTTTCGAGTCTATACACAAGTGTGTTTCTGTGTACAAAAAGCTTTCTTGAGGTTTCAGATACGTTTAGATTGTTCTCAAAAAACTTCTGTATTGTAAACAGCGTCTCGTGGTCAAGCGACTCTATGCTTCCCTTCTTAAAGACCTCTTTTAAGAAGGTTTCGCAAAGCGTAGTCGGAAGATGATATATAAGCCTTGCAATACCAAGATTATCATACGAAACAATCGTCTTATCTGTATCAAAAACCTTGCCGACCTCAAGTGCGGTTTGAGCCTCTTTAAATGAACGTGAAAGCTCGTTTATTGACTCAACTACAGTACCGATTCCAACGTTCACTCTGGTATAGAACTCACCGCTTAGCGTATCAGAAATGCTTCTTGCAAGCTTTTCAAGGTCGCTCGATTCAATTCCCGTAGCCACCTCTTTTACAAGCACAATATCCGTCTCGGTTATGTTAAAGACAAAGTCCTTGTTCTTTTCAGGAAACAGATTTTGAATAATCTCGTAAGCCGATACATCGTTTGTCGAAAGTATTCTTATTAGCAGAACCACCCTCGAAACATCTGAGTTAAAACGCAGCTCTCTTGCCTTGACATGAATATCTCCGGGCAAAACGTTATCTAACACTACATTCTTTATAAAATTGTTTCTGTCGTACTTTTCATCGTAATACTGCTTTATTGAGGCTAGCGAAATTGCAAGAATGCTTGCATACTTTGCAGCAACCTCGTCTGTTCCCTCAACAAAAACCGCATAGTCGGGCTTCATGTGCGAGCCAAACGGCTTATATGTATAACCATCACGAACGAAAAGATCGTGAGTGTCGCTTAGATCAAATGATACAAATTCATTAGTAGTACCAACCTGTGCAAGCTCAGAGCAGGCTATAATGGATGCCTGTTCATCTATTACACCTATGGTGCAATCAAGCGTTTCACTCATTTGGTGTATTACATTTTGAAACAATCTGTTAGACATAATTTCGATACTCCTCTTTTAAGCATTTTGACGACAGAGCCCGGAAAAATACGCACACCTCGGCTAAGTCAAATCGTATAACCCAAGCATGATGTCCCCCCACCTCTTAGGTGGCGGTCCATCTTGTCTTTCAGTGGGGGGGGGTAAAACTAATCCCCCACTGAAATCCAGCGGAGCCTGACGGCTCCTAATGCTTGCTTGTTGCCGTGCTTTAGCAAAGGCGGCTGTCAGCTCACGAGATTATGCAAGCATATCTCGCTTCGCTCCGCTTTAAATGCTATTATACCAAAAAAAATAACAAATTTCAAGTGTTTTATAGTGAAAATGTTCAAAAAAATTACGGCACTCTATACTATTACACATAGTGCTCCCCTACTTATTACAAATTGTAACACATTTCTGCGCATTATGTGTGAACACGATGTTAAATATCCTACATTTCATTTATTTTTAACGAAAAATAACCACATATTACCGAAAATTGCTCATATAAAATTACAAAACGGTAACTTATAAACTTTTCATGAACGTAAAAATCACATTATAATATCACTATTGACAATACCTAAATTCGGTGCTATAATAAAATTCATAATGTGTTACTTTATAAAGTGACAAAACGGAGGTTTTTTAAATGAGAGAATTTTCAAAATCGCACAAGCTAGACTATGTCTGTTATGATATACGAGGTCCTGTTATGGATAAGGCAAATGAGATGGAGGCAAATGGCGAAAAAATACTCAAGCTAAACATCGGAAATCCCGCTCCATTTGGCTTTACTGCCCCAAAAAACGTAGTTGATGCCGTATCTGATTCGTTAAGTGTAGACCAGGGCTACAGCGACTCGCACGGAATATTAGCAGCAAGACAGGCTATCATTCGCTATGACAGCTACCGTGGAATTAACGGCGTCACACCTGCCGACATCTACACAGGAAACGGCGTATCTGAGCTTATAACCATGTCGATGCAGGGACTTCTTGATAATGGTGACGAGGTGCTTGTTCCTGCACCTGATTACCCTCTATGGACAGCGTCAGTCACCCTTGCAGGAGGAAATGCCGTACACTACATATGTGACGAGCAAAGCGACTGGAATCCCGATTTAGCTGATATAGAACGCAAAATCACCCCAAAAACCAAGGCAATAGTAATAATAAATCCCAACAATCCTACAGGAGCTGTATACGAAAAAGCACTGCTTGAAGGTATTGTCAAGCTTGCTCGTGAGCATGGGCTTATAATCTTTTCTGACGAAATCTACGACCGTCTTTTAATGGACGATACTGTACACACATCCATCGCATCAATTGCAGGAGATGACGTTTTTTGCGTGACGTTTGGCGGACTTTCAAAATCACACATGACGGCAGGCTTTCGCTGCGGCTGGATGACACTTTCAGGAAACAAGGGGGCGGCGCACGGCTACATTGAAGGGTTAAATATGCTCTCATCCATGCGTTTATGCTCAAACGTTCCCGCCCAGCACATGATTGAAACTGCGCTAAATCCCGACAGCTTCGGAGCAAACGATCCACAGCTAAGAAGCGGCGGAAGAATATACGAGCAGCGTAATTTCATATATAATGCGCTAAACTCAATTGACGGAATTACAGCAGTAAAGCCAAAGGCAGCATTTTATATCTTCCCAAAAATTGACGTCAGGAAATTCAACATCACGGACGATGAAAAATTCGTACTCGACTTTTTAAAGGAGAAGAAAATACTTCTCGTACACGGCGGAGGCTTTCATTGGGAGCATCCTGACCATTTCAGAATTGTATATCTGCCTGATATGCAAACGCTTAGATCTTCAATGGATGGACTTGCCGATTTTTTAAAGGACTACAGACAGTAATATTTCTATACACAAAAAAAGCTAGCGCACGAGAAATCGTGCGCTAAATTATTGCTTTTAATATTATCAGAATCTAAAATCTCTCTTGCCCTCGTGAATATTCTCGATATACTCAGTCGCAAGCCTTCTTGCCTTTTCGTTTGGTATCTTAGGAAGCTCCTGTGCTATAAGCCTTTCGCCAACCGCTTTGGTTTCAGGGGATGCATAATCCTCAAGATACTCCTTTAATGTCATAAGCGCATTCGGGTGACAGCAGTTTTGTATCTGTCCCGTCTTGCAAAGGCTCATAAAGCGGTCTCCCGTTCTGCCTTCACGATAGCAAGCGGTGCAAAATGACGGAATATAGCCTAAATCCATAAGCCACTTTACCACCTCATCAAGCGAACGCTGATCGGATACATCAAACTGCTCGGTGTCGTGCGGACGCTCATCAGGAGTGTAGCCAGCATATCCGCCAACCGATGTCCTTGAGCCGCCCGAAATCTGCGATATACCAAGTCCAAGCACCTTATCACGGCAGGTTTCATTTTCACGAGTTGAGATAATCATTCCCGTGTAGGGTACGGCAATTCTTATGCAAGCGATAATCCTTGCGAATGTGTCATCATCAATGCTGTTGTCGAAAACATCGGGATCTATATCGTCAGCATGCTTTACACGTGGAACGCTTATCGTGTGAGGTCCTACACCATGAACAGCCTCAAGATGCTCAGCGTGCATTAAAAGTCCCGCAAATTCATACTTATAAAGCTCAAGTCCAAAAAGTACTCCAAGTCCTACATCGTCAATTCCGCCATCCATTGCTCTGTCCATAGCCTCGGTGTGATACGCATAGTCATGCTTAGGACCTGCCGGATGCAGGGTCTCATAGCTTTCCTTGTGATATGTTTCCTGGAAAAGAATGTATGTTCCGATTCCTGCCTCCTTAAGCTGACGATAATTTTCCACAGTCGTTGCCGCAATGTTTACATTAACTCGGCGAATTGAACCGTTTTTGTGCTTAACCTTATAGATGGTATCAATACATTCCAGTATGTACTCAATCGGATTATTAACAGGATCCTCGCCTGCTTCGATTGCCAAACGCTTGTGACCTAAATCCTGCAAAGCTACAACCTCAGCAGCTACCTCCTCTTGGGTCAGCTTCTTACGTGCAATATGCTTGTTCTTACAGTGATAAGGGCAGTAAACACAGCTGTTTACGCAATAGTTTGACAGATACAGCGGTGCAAACATAACAATTCTGTTGCCATAAAATGCCTGCTTAATCTCACGTGCCAGGTCATACATTTTTTGTGTCATTTCAGGGATATCGCAAGCCAGAAGCACACTTGCCTCACGGTGCGTAAGACCACGACATTCAGTGCCTCTTGCCGTCTTTCTCGGCTTTGCCTTCTCTAAAATTTCCTCAATAAGCTCACGGTTGTGCTTGTTTTTCTCAGCATAATCTAAGGTTTCTAAAATCTCCTCGTGATTTATAAATTCCTCAGCCTTTAGTGATTTAGGGTCGTACATTTTTTATTACCTCCAAAAATATTATCTTGATTTAGTGTTTACAAATTTCGGCGCATCTCCTCTTGAAACCACCGACTTAAATCCAACGCTGTTTAACCGACGCTCAAGGCAGACTCGGCACTGCGCCGACTCATCTCCCGTACACGCCTTGTCGTCATACAAAAGATACTTTTTTCTCACCGACATAGGCGACAGATTCGGCATACATACATTTGCTCCCGCAACCAGTCCTTTTTCTCTTCCTATAGGATCTACAGTTGCAAGTGCCGTTGTTGCCGGAATCAGCGCACTCGGAAGGGTCAGACGGATAAGCGCTATCATAAAAACTGTCAGCTGCGTTGTACCTTGCGAAAAGCCTGCAAAGGGCGTATCGCTATGTGGAATAAAGGGACCAATTCCCACCATTTGCGGCTCAAGGTCACGCAGGAAAATCATATCCTCTGCTAGACATTCAGCAGTCTGAAATGGAGAGCCCACCATAAATCCCGTGCCGACCTGATAGCCTATATCCTTAAGGTCATAAAGACAACGCTTGCGATTTTCAAGTAAAAGCTCTGGCGGATGAAGTCTCGCATAGTGTGTAGCATCCGCTGTTTCGTGACGCAAAAGATACCTATCCGCACCCGCATCAAAGTACGCCTTATAGCTTTCACGGCTTTTTTCACCAATAGATAGGGTAACCGCACAATCAGGAAAATCCGCCTTTATACCGGATACAATGTCGCAAATCCTATCATCGGTAAAGAACATATCCTCGCCGCTTTGCAACACAAATGTGCGATAGCCTAGCTTATAGCCTTCCTCGCAGCAGGCTAGTATTTCGTCCTTTTCAAGGCGGTAGCGCTCGGCTTTTGTGTTTGAGCGTCTTAACCCGCAATAAAGGCAGTCATTTTTGCAAAAGCTAGAAAATTCAATAAGTCCACGCAGATAGACCTCGTTAGAAAAAATATCCCGCCTTGTCTTATCTGCAAGGCTGCTTATCAGCTTAAAGTCGTCCTCATCAAAGGTATCAATAAGCTTAGCATACTCATCCTGTGTTAGCTTATGCTCGACATTTAGCCTTTCAATTAGCTCTCTGTTACTCTCCACCGACCTGCTCCTTTGCGTAAATAGCCTTCGCAGTAACTCCGTCAAGCCTTCCGAGCCTTCCCGAAAGGGTGTTGATCCTGTCGGCTGACGCTTCAAGCACAACACTTATCACCTGTATCCTGCCGCCGGCATGAGGCACTCCCATTCTTCCCTTTATGCAGTCCATATACTCGTGCAAAATCTCATTGAGCTTCGCCACCGAATCGGTATTTTCAACCATTATTCCCACAAGTGCAATTCTATTCATGAAAATCCTCCAATAAAAAACGTGCTTTCGCACTAATGCAAAAACACGCAAAGACTCTTTATTTATGGACACACCTATCCAAAGATATAAGCTTTTAAACGCGCTTTCACATCAGAAACGAATCTTTTGTGTCAGAGCAAATATTTTCTTATTTTCAAGTATAGCATACTTTTTTCAGTTTGTCAAGAGATTAATTTAGAACTGCCGTGCTTTTTCCATCAGATATCAGCTGCTCGTTTAGCACTCTTGTACCGCTTTCATCAACTACACCTAGGTTAATAGCAGTTTGAATAATCGCATCGCCTATTGCCTTAGCGTACTGCTCCTTGTAGGTGTTATAAAGCTCGTTGTCGGTATCGCTGGTGATGTATCCAAGCTGAAGCAGACAGCTAGGCATTACCGTGTCGGTATTTACCTGATAGTTTTGATCTGTCATTCCGCTGTAACCATACTTGACTCCTAGATTTTGTGAGACACCGACCGACTCAAGCGCATTTAAAATGCTTTGTGCAAGTGCCGTATCATAAACCGGCTGATTATTATTAACCCACGCCTCAACTCCGTTTGACTGCTCGCTGTCGTCATCTGTACTGTTGCGATGAATAGAAATGAAAAAGTCAGCGCTCTCCTGATTAGCAAGCGTACATCTATCCGAGTTTGAAACTGCTTCGTCCTCATCTCGTGTCATAACTACGGTTACTCCACACTGCTCAAGATAATCACAAACAAGCTGCGCCATCTCTAGGTTCTGATCACTCTCTGTCAAATCACCATATGTCGCACCCGTATCATAATCGCCGTGCCCTGCATCAAGACACACCTTAAAGCTCATCTGAGAATAGGATGCTTGCAGCTGTGTTTCTTCTTCGATTTGACTCTCTGTTGATGTATCGGCGCTGTCTGACACAGTGACCTCTTCATCCTGTACGGAAGACTCATCAGCTTGAGAGCTATCAAAGATAAAGCTTTTTGTCTCCTGAGAATCGGTTGAGCCTCCGTTTAAAACATTTGCTGTTACTCTTATAAGCTGCACCAAGCCCATCACTATAAGAACAAAAACAATAAGCACCGCAAAAATTCTTCCCCAATAAACCTTACGCTTTGCCTTATAGCGTGTTATCTTTACAACTCCGTCATCGTAGTAAGTATATTTAACGTTGCCCTGCCGTTCGACATGAACAATCTGTCTGTCGTTTTCGGTATTCGTTTGATAACTCATCGGCTTAAAAAGCTCCTCCTTATACAAGCGTTCTGTTGTCGCAATACTCGCAGGTCAAAATATCCGAGCTTCCCTCAAAGTAGTGCGGCAGATACCGTTCCTTGTGTGTTATGCACCTGGGATTTGAGCATTCGACATCCTTGTGAACACGTCCCTTAATAAGCGGCGCAGGCTTTCCGGAATTACGTAATATCTTATAGATAAGAGCCATTCTTATGTACATTCCGTACCTTGCCTGCTCAAAATACATAGCCCTTGGATCTTCATCCACCTCAATCGCTATTTCGTCAACTCTCGGCAGCGGATGAAGGATAATCAGATCGCTCTTTGCACGCTTTAGCTTGTTCTTATCAAGTATGTAGGCACCCTTTTGCTCAAGATACTCACGTTCACTTGCAAAGCGCTCCTGCTGTATTCTCGTCATGTAAAGCACATCAATATCTACAATAGCCTCATCCAGGCTTGTGACCTCCTTGTAATAGAATCCACCTGCAGAGAGCATATCCTTTATATAAGTGGGAAGCGCCAGCTCAGGAGTTGATACAAGTATAAAACGACTTCCCTTGTAGCAGGTCATTGCTTTAATGAGAGAATGCACCGTACGACCGTTCTTTAAATCGCCGCAAAAGCCTATAGTTAGGTTTTCAAGCGTGCCCTTCTCCTCCTTAAGCGTAAAGAGATCTGTAAGCGTCTGTGTAGGGTGAAGATGACCTCCGTCGCCTGCATTTATAATAGGACAATCGGCAGTAAGTGCCGCAGCCTTAACCGATCCCTCGACAGGATGACGCATTACCATTATATCTGCATACCCTGAGACAATCTTGGTCGTATCCTTTAAATTTTCACCCTTTGCAACAGATGATGTTGCGGGATTGTCAAAGCCTATTATTGTACCGCCTAGTCTTAGCATAGCAGTTTGAAATGACATTTGTGTGCGTGTTGAGGGCTCGTAAAAAAGTGTGCCCATAATCCTTCCGTCACAGGACTTTGCATAATCCTCAGGTGATTGCTTTATTTCATGAGCAAGGCTTAACAGCTCGTTCCACCATGAAACCGGATAGTCGTTAAGGTCTATTAGATTTATATACTTTTCGTAATCGGGCATAATCCTCACACTCGCTTTCGTTTTATTCATTTAAAGCGGAGCGAAGCAAGATATGCTTGTTGTACGAACTTGTTCGTGCCAAGCTCAGTGAGCGGAAGCTTGCAATAAATGCAAGGAGCCGCTAGGCTCCGCCGGGTTTCAGTGGGGGATTAGTTTTTGCCCCCACTGAAAGACGATATGGATTGCCGCCTTATTGGCGGCGGGACATCATGTATTCATTATACCACACTGTTCGACAAAATGCAAGACTAGTAATTAATTTTATCCATCCCTGTGCCCTCACAAAAGCTCTCGATATCAAAGAGAAACAGCACTGCATCGTAGTCATCGGGAGAGATTATATCGCTAAGATACTCGTCATCCTCAAGCTCAGCAGGGTTTACAATCGTGATGTTTAGGTAATGCGGAGATAAAAGCGGTGCAAAGCAGCTTGCGTAGTCGGAGCCTATTATTAAAAGACTCGGCGAATCCTCATTTGTGGTTTCTATCTGAGCGCACTTATAATCAGAATCCCCCAAAAAATAGGAATATTTATCTGACGTTCTCAGCGCACTTGAGCTGTACACAGAGGTTTTAACAAATGACTGTGTATCACTCAAAATCTCGGTCGATTTAATATAGCTTCCGTACTTCGAGCGATAGGCATTAATCGAATCCGCCTGAGTGGTTTTTACTCCGCTAGCTTCAGAGAGTCCTCCGTAAAAATCAACATGCGTGTAATCAACATCGTAATTTGAAACCGTATAGGTCGCAAGACCAAGCTTAGAGGCAAAGGTGCAGTAGGCTTCATAGGCTCCCTGCTGTGTCCAGCGTGAATCAGAGCGAAAATAAATGTAGGAATCTCTAGCCGAATAAAGCGCACTCCAAACATCAATCGGTGTAACCTCAGCGTTTATATCGTAGTATAGATCATCTATAAGCTGTCGCTCATCAAGTGCATCCACTGAATCCGGCAGACTGCTAGAATAGATGCCTGAGGCAGTCGGCACCAGCATAACATAGCATGGCAGCTCTGAATGCTCCTCATCAAACCTGTTTACAGCATTGACCGAGCTCTGAGACTTATCCTCACTATAATCCGACTCGGTGAACACATCAATAAGTCTGTCCTCATCACTATCATAATATATACCCGAAAACATCCTCTGACCAAGCACAAGCGCCGCTTTAGAGTATAGTGAGGTCCAGTTGTCATGCATCAAAAAGCTCTCTTCAACATAAGTCTCCGCCTGCTCCTGGGCATCGTCCAGGTCAGAAAAAACCTCAGCAGCTCCCTCGCCGCCGCGAAGCACCAACGAGCCTATACCCAAAATAGATACAAGTGCAAAAAACAATGCTATGCTGATATAATCCATAACCCTTTTCATTTAACTCACCTCTTACGCATTTATCATAAAAGCGGCACTTATCATTATAAGCAAAAACTCAGCTGCCGGCATGACAATCTGCAGCCATCTGCGATTAAGCTTTTTAAGAAGCATTGGCACTATGGGATCTATTATGATAAGTCCGAACAGTAATGCCAAGGCAGAGGTTGATAAAAGATAGCTTAGAAAATCATCTCCGCTTGTAGATGCCAGTGACGACAGCTCAAGAGATCCACTCCTTATAAATGCAAGGAAAATATACATCATTACCAAGGCTATAATCATAAGCTTAGTTACCACACACTTAACCGTCTTTGATATCCTCGGAAAATGACTTTTTGTTACAGATTGAAAAAGAATAAACAATGCTGCCAAAATACCCACGCAGAGTGAATCCGCCGCACATCTATACCAAAGTGCCATGAGACAGATAGACACAATCACCGCAGCAAAGCTAAGGCGCTTATCCTTATTAAATATCGGTTTGTAGGCATAGTCCTTAAACCACGAAAAGAGCGGACGATTTAGTCCACGAATCCTATCACGCAGATTATCGGTTCTGAATATGCGCTTGACACAGGGCTTCATCGCAAAGCCAAGCATAAGCGAAATTCCGTGAGCCATTCCAAGATATGTTACAACATTCACGCAAAAGCATACATAGAAAGCAAGAGCGCAAAGCCACATAACACCACCGCTCAAACTGCTGACAGAGGTTGCAATTATCTCATCACAAATATCATTTAATCGCACTCCTATTACTACATATGAAGCAAGTGAGACTGTATAAAGGCGAATGCCGCTCGATAGCTTTTCACGCGTTACATTCGGAGCATCGAAGCTCTCGGAAAAGCTCTTATATTTTAGCACAAGTCCACAGGTGATTGACGGAAAAAATCCCAAATACGCCATAAGCACCGTTACCCTGGTCTGTGCCGGCTTGTCCCCTCGGTATACATCTACAAGATAGGATATAGTATGAAGCGGCATCACCAGAGCGCCAAGCATAGAAAACGGTCTGAGAAACGAAAGTGTAATTCTCTGAGGACTTGAGAAGAACAAAAGCACTATTATTCCAATTAAAATGTTAATGAGCACAAGCAGCTTTTGTCTTGTTCTCTTGCGTTCATCAAGTCGATAGTTATAGATAAGCACTCCCGAAAAGTAGGTGACAAAAAAGCTTACAAAAAAGACTATAAGTCCTAAGTACCCGTTAAGTGCTATGAACAAAAGATTTGCAAGACTAATAAGCGCAGGACGCCTTTTAGGGCTGAGCCACGCATAAATTCCCATAAAAATCGGCAGAAAGACAAACAGAAAAAGTGTGTCATAAAACTGCATTTTATCCTACTCCTCAAATTTTGTGACAATATCTACAAGCTCATCTAACGAAAAAAGTGAGTTTAACAAATCAAGCAGTGATGATGATGAAAGCCCGCTCGGAAGTCCGAGCTTATCGCATAGCTGGGTTCTCATTTGGGCAGCATCAGGTCGTCCGCTAAGACCAAGCATATACATATCGTTTTTGGTGATTCGCTCTCCCTGAACCGTGCTTACATCCTGAGCATAGCGTGACAGCAGCTGCCTCAAGATATCTGCGTCTATTCCCTCAACTCCGAGGGTGCCCTCCTTTGACGGATGCTCCTTACGCTTTTCCTTGCCCTGAATTTTAGGTATGTGTACGCTTACAACGTCAGCTGCCTGCTCCGGCGGCAAAATCCCCTTGATGTATGCTCGAATTTGCCTTCCTGCTGCGTCAGAGTCGGTCATGACTATAAGACCCTTTGTCTTAGCATAAAATCTTATGAGCGACACCGTCTCACTGTCCTTATATATACCAAATCCATCGGTGGTTAAAATCACCGCATCTATTATTGATGAAAGCTTGATCTTATCATACTTTCCTTCGACTACCACCGCTCGTGAAAGCTTTATCTTTTCCTCGCTCATATTCACTCCTAAGCCATAGCCTCAGCGGCAAATTGTTCGAGTGCCAAAAAAGCGTCATCTGTGTTCATAGATCTTGTCTTTAGCCTATACTCGGTATTAGAGAGAAGCATACTCATCCTGCGTATCCGCTCGATACCGATATTTGCGCACTCGTTAAAAGCATTCCTTACTGCAAACTCACGGTTTTTAGGATAGTTAAATTCCTTAGCGCACTCAGCATAGCTTTTACCTGCCGTACGACAAAGCCTAGCTCGGTAAATATCCGACAGCGACATGTTTATAATCGCCAGAATCTGTGTTGGCTCGTAGCTTTGCACCCTTAGCTCATACAAACGTTCAAAGACAAGCTGTGCATTTGAGCGCAAAATGGCAAGCGCTAAACCGAATCCATCCGACTCAATTCTCCTTACACAAAGCGCATCAATGTCCTCACGTGTAATCTCACTGCCATTGGCATAAGAGCATAGCTTTTCCAGCTCCTTGTTCACGTGAGATGTTTCACAGTTGCAAAGCTGTGCCAAATACTGTGCATCGTGCTGCGAAATCACACACCCCTCACGCTCAACCTGCTTTTTTATTGTCTTAGCTATGTCGCTAACACTTTTAAAGGCGAACTCACACACGCTGCCATGCTTGGCGCATAGTTCGGCAAAGCGTTTGTTCTTATCGGTAAGAGAACGGCGATTTTTGTACTGTGATTCTCCCGCTGCTGTAATTACAATAACAGTTGTGTCAGGAATATCAGCAATTATTTTACGAAGAATATCACCTTGCGCCTTGGTAATCTTATCCATGTTAAGACCTTCAAGGGTTACTGTCACTCTATCAGAAAACATCGGCAAAACCTGGACCGAATCTACAAACGCCTCAATATCAAGCTCCTGAGCATCAAATCTGTGAAGATTCATTGCCTGCTCTTCCTTCGGACAAAGCCGAGATGTGAGCTTTTTGGCAAAGGGTTCAAGTGCGCCTACATCTCTGCCATAGAACAGATAAAGGCGCTCATATTTACCCGACCTAATTGCAGATGCACACTGTGTTTGTGATACAAATGCCATGACTTAACCTGCAGGCCATGCAAAATCTCTGCCGGCAAGAACATGAAAATGAATGTGAAAGACGCTCTGTCCTGCACTTTCACCGCAATTTGAAACTACTCTAAACCCATTCTTGAATTCGTCATGCTCCTTGCTAAGCGAAGAAATCACCTCATAGATGTGCGAAATAACTGCACTGTTGCTGTCACTTACATCATCAAGCCTAGCGATATGCTCCTTAGGAATAGCAAGCCAATGCACAGGTGCTGTGGGCTCGATATCAGCAAAAACAAATACCGTATCATCCTCATAAATCTTAGTCGAGGGAATCTCTCCCGCAATTATCTTACAAAATAAACAGTCATTCATAAATAACCCTTCCTTTCATATTATCATTTTATCGCTTAATATAGTTAGCCAAAATATCGTCAATAGCATGAATAGCCTCATCAATCTTATTTCGATCTCCTACTCCTGCCATTGCACTTGTTGGTCTTCCGCCGCCTTTTCCGCCTGTTATTGCAGCCGCATCCTTTACAATTTTTCCTGCATGCGCTCCCATTTTAACTGCTGCGTCCGAACAAGCGCACATAAGCTTAGGCTTTTCATCAGCTGTTCCCGCCATAAGCATTACAAACGGCTCCTCGATATTTCTTACATCATCCGCAAATTTTTCAAGCATATCCGAGCCTACATTGCTCATCATGTTCGCCATTACCCTGACTCCGTTTACCTCACGGCAATTCTTAATCAAGCTTGCAAACATACTGTCTGCCACACGCTTCTTGAGCTGCTCTGCAAGCTTACTCAAATTCTTGTTTTCCTCTACCATAGATACGATTTTATCGGCTACCATAGATGTGTCGTTTAGCTTTAACAGCCTTGACACCTCAACAATTCTGCCGTTGACCTCGTCAAACATGTCGAGTACGCCCTGCCCTGTAACAGCCTCTATTCTTCTTACGCCTGACGCTACAGAGCCCTCAGAAACTATCTTAAAAAGTCCTGCCTGAGATGCATTTGTAAGATGTGTTCCTCCACAGAATTCAAGTGAAAAGTCGCCCATCTTAACTACCCTTACGGTGTCGCCGTACTTTTCACCAAATAGTGCCATGGCGCCAAGCTTTTGCGCCTCTTCAATCGGAAGCACCTGCGTGGTGATATCGATGTTGTCCATTATCTTCTCGTTTACAAGATGCTCAACCCTTGACAGCTCCTCCGGAGTAATAGCCTCAAAATGGCTAAAGTCAAATCTTACTCTTTCAGCATCCACAAGCTGTCCCTTTTGGTGAACGTGGTCGCCAAGCACCTCTCTTAATGCTGCTTGAAGAAGATGAGCTGCTGAGTGATTTCTTGTAATCGACATTCTGCGTTTTTTGTCAACCTCAAAGTGAGCCTTTTGTCCCGCCTCGATATAACCCTCGGTCACCTTAACAGTGTGCGCAAATTTGCCACCTACAGCCTTTTGAGTATCAATTACACTAGCCCTTCCGGTAGAGGTTGTGATAACGCCCGTATCACCGACCTGTCCACCACTTTCAGCATAAAATGGTGTGACGTTTGGCACAATATAAGCCTTCTCGCCTTCGTTTGCTCTCATGATAAGCTCATCATCGTTTGTAAGATAGTCTATCACACCGTCCGATTCGAGTGCTTCATAGCCTACAAATTCGGTAGAAAACTGCTTGTCGATTAGATGGAACACCGTTTCGTCTGAGCCCATATATTTCGATCCGCCCCTAGCAGTACGTGCCGTGGTGCGCTGAACCTCCATGCACTCATAATAGCCCTTCTCATCAACGGTCATTCCCTTTTCCTCTAATATTTCACGTGTTAGATCTAGCGGAAAACCGTGGGTATCCGAAAGCTTAAAGCAATCCTCACCCGAAAGAACGGTCTTGCCCTCAGCCTGAAGCTTCTCAACATACTCATCTAATAGCTTCATACCCCTATCGATTGTACGATTGAAGTTCATTTCCTCGTTAGTAAGCACCTTTACTATATAATCATACTTTTCTTCAAGCTCGTTATACTCGCACTTGTTACAGTCAACTACCGTCTTAACTAAATCCTTTAAGAATAATCCGTCAATACCAAGCAGCTTTCCGTGACGAACAGCACGTCTTACAAGTCTTCTCATAACATATCCAGCGCCCTCGTTTGACGGCAAAACTCCGTCGGATGCAAGAAATGTAACCGCTCTTATGTGGTCTGTTATTACACGTACCGATACGTCCTTCTTGTACTCCTCACCATAGGTGCATCCTGCAATTTTGCACACGTGATCTCTAATCGCCTTCACCGTATCAACATCAAAAATAGAATCGACATCCTGCATCATCGCTGCAAGCCTCTCAAGTCCCATACCCGTGTCGATATTCTTTTGTGCAAGAGGTGTATAGGTGCCGTCCTCATGACGCTCATACTGGGTGAAAACAAGATTCCAAAACTCCATATACCTATCGCAGTCGCAGCCTACCGTACAGCCAGGCTTGCCGCAGCCGTATTTTTCGCCACGGTCATAGTATATTTCTGAGCAGGGTCCACAGGGCCCATCGGTTCCGGCTTCCCAGAAGTTATCCTCCTTGCCCATACGGAAGATGTGATCCATCGGCACGCCTATTTCCTCATGCCAAATCCTTTCAGCCTCATCATCCTCCTCATAAACCGAGATGTACAGCTTTTCCTTTGGCAGCTTTAAAACATCAGTGCAAAACTCCCACGCCCATGCGATAGCCTCATGCTTAAAATAGTCGCCGAATGAGAAGTTTCCAAGCATCTCAAAATAAGTGCCATGCCTTGCTGTCTTACCGACATTTTCAATATCTCCTGTGCGTATGCACTTTTGGCAGGTAGTCATACGTGTTCTCGGAGGAACCTCCTGTCCCGTGAAATACGGCTTTAGCGGAGCCATGCCCGCAACGATAAGCAAAAGTGAGTTATCATTTTGCGGAACAAGCGAATAGCTCTTCTTTCTTAAGCATCCCTTGCTCTCAAAAAACTTAAGATATGCCTCTCTCAATTCATTTAAACCTGTAATGCCCATGATTTTACATCCTTTCAAGCAAATTTTCTTTTTCAAACAAAAAAGCCTCGCCCATGCGCAAAAGCACCCACATGGGACGAAGCCTTAAACTCCGTGTTACCACCCAAATTACGGCAGACTTGTGCGTCTTGCCGTCACTCGTTAGCCCTTAACGCGGGACACACGCCGCCGTTTTCAGCGATGCTCAGGATTCAGCCCCCGACAGCTCTTTGGCAAAAGCTTTCACCATTACGCTTTCTCTCTTTAGCCACAGCTCATTCGGTTAATTTCCGTCATTGCATTTAAAGTGTTTGTTTTCATTTTTATTATAACACTTTAAAAAGTATATGTCAAGAGGGGAAATATGAAATTTCACTTGTATAAACCCTCTATACATTATCCATTACATTTTCCGTGGTGACATTCGTGCCCCTCTTTGCCATGTCCGCCACAGCTTGAGCCATCATGCCCACCTGAATGATGAGCGCACTTTATATTAGGAACAAATATAAGCTCCCCTCTTAAAAGTGCTTCTACCGCTTGATCTGCGCCTCCGGTTACACCGCCATATAGCTTGATGCCGAGCGATTTGAGTGCCATCTGTGCGCCATCACCTATTCCGCCGCAGATTAGAGTGTCAACCTTCAGAGCATTTAATACCTCTGCAAGCGCACCATGTCCTTGACCGTTAGTGCTGACCACCTCTGAGGATACCACCTTACCATCCTCTATATCGTAAACCTTAAACTGTTCAGTATGACCAAAGTGAGCAAACACCTGACCATTTTCATAAGTAACTGCAACTCTCATAACATTTTCTCCTTTCGGTTTTTCAAAAGCCTGATAGATTTTTTGCTTATCACATACCGCCATGCCGCAAAGCCTATTCTCGCCATTACAAAGCTGATACTCGCCGCCCTCAATTTTTAATGGACAGCCATCCACCAGCGCATCCGCAAGCTTTTTTCTGGCACTATCGTAAATCTTTTGCACAGTAGTACGTGCAACCTGCATACGCTGAGCACACTGCATTTGAGATAATCCCTCTTTGTCGATTAAGCGAATAGCTTCATACTCGTCAACGGTCATAATAACCGAAGCTTTTGCCGATTCGCCCATAACAGGAACAAACTCAAGCGTCTGAGGAAAACGGCATATGCTTCTGCATTTAGTAGGTCTGGGCATAAAATCACCTCTTCTCGCAGCTTTATGTCTTAAGCCCTGCTGCCGTCTATCTTATTTAAAGCGGAGCGAAGCGAGATATGCTTGTTGTACGAACTTGTTCGTACCAATCTCAGTGAGCTGACTGCCGCCTTAGCTTACGCACGTCCGCCTTAGCTTACGCACGTCCGCCTTAGCTTACGCACG
>JAJQIB010000022.1 GCA_021199375.1 Ruminococcus sp.
GTGAACTTATTTTCTTGACCTTGTAGGCTTTCTGCCTCGCTCGTCCTTTTTCTCTAGAACTTTTTTCTTTTTCAAAGATAGCGGTTTTCTTGACTTTGTGTGAAAAATGAGGTATACTGTAGATGATAAGGCTTAGAAAAAAGAAACGAGGTGCTTTTTATGGCAAGTATGAATAGCGATGATTATATCACCAACGCTAGTTGGTTAAGTGCTAATGTTTGCGGTGACGACAAAATTTTGTACGGTGCTTCTGCACTTGAATTTTTAGGCATGTTTACAGGATATTTGAAAGAGAAAACTATTGAAATTTACTCAACAAAACCAATTGTACAAGAAGGGATCATTTGCCGTCAAGTCGATTCATTTGAAGGCATTGACTATGAAAGACACGGAAATTTGCTTTGTTCAACGTTTGAACAGGCGGTCAATGATTTGCTTGATGATGAGAATTTAGACGAATTAGCGTTGTGTGAAGGATTGAGTGACTATTATTTTTCACATGGTGAAAGCTTTGAAGGGTTAAACATAAAGGCACAAAATAGAGAAAAATTTGATTTTTACAAAGATGGTGCAATTGCATATTATGATAGCTAAGGGGCGTGATTAATTTGACGGAAACAGAGAGAACATTGTATGATACACTGTATGTCATGTCAGAAACCGAACTGCCGCTGATTTTCAAGGGAGCATTGGTTACAAAGGCTATTCTTGAAAACAACAGTTATAGCGAAACTGAGCGACTGACAAAAGACATTGATGTGAATTGGGTAGGTGATCCCCCAAGCATGGAAATCCTCACTTGTGCAATTGACGAATGTGTTACCAAAGTAAATCCTGCGTTCAAAGCTGTTGCTTTCAGAGATTATGGTGCAAACCGTGCAGCTGGATTTAAGATAATAGACAGAAATACAAATGAAGTCTCATTCAAGATTGACGTTGATATGCGTTCAGTTACCGGCAAGAAAACATATTATTTTGGCGATATTTCTTTTAGTGGAGTGTTACCGAGTGAAATAATTGCAGACAAAATTGTCGTTTCATCTAGTCCACTCATATACAAGCACAGAGCAAAGGACATGATTGATTTGTATGCGCTGACACACTGCGTTGATGTCAGTTTGATCGAAACACTAACCATTTGCAAGCAAAAGGGTAACAGTATTCAGGATTTTGATGGATTTAGAAATCATAGAGCCGAGACAGAACACGCATACGACAAGCTAAGGGGCGTTGAAGGCAAGCCTGATTTTCAAGTTGTTTACGGTCATTTGACGAATTTTTTGATGCCGTTTATGAACGATATTGACAGAAGCCTTGTTTGGAGCTGTGGTAGAGGTGAATGGTACGATAGTACTCCAAAACGGCAACGGTCGATGAGAAGATGAGTGGAGATTGTGTAAACTGCTAATTTGACAGACACAAAATTGTACAAAGACACGATTATGGACGTTGACACAGGTTCTTTGTACAAGATTTCAAACGTTGTCGGACAGGTTGGAAACATTCAGTCATTTGAATTTGAATTGGCATGAGGTGATTGCATGAAGATTAAAGAACTTAGATTTAGAACAGGACTTAGTCAGCAGAAGTTTGCCGACAAATATGGTCTTGGTAAGTGGAACGTGACAAGATGGGAGTCGGAGGACACAAACCCTCCCCAATATGTACTTTCTCTTCTTGAAAGAGTTATCAAAGAGGACGAAAAGGTTGAAAAGTGGAAGATCAGGGGTGTCCTCTCCCCTACTTCCCTCGAAGAGCTTGGATATATCTATGGGTATTGTTGTTCCTTGCTTGATTTGGATGTTGAAAATGTCTGGGAGTGGGTGGCAGATCCCTTCAATTCCTTTACGGATATTGTAAAAAAAGTGCAAGACAAGATGACGAAGGGGTTGGATGAAAAGCTCACGGATTTTCTTTCTCATGTTGATAGTGATGATTGGAGTGAGGCTGCAAAGCAACCTGTGCCGGAGGACGATAAAATAAGCTTGCTTATTGGTTTTTCTCGTGGACGAAAGGACGGTGCAGCTGATGACGACTCCCCTAGCGAAGGAGATTAGAGAAAACAAGAAACTCATTGCAGAATTTAAATAGGAGGTCAAGATGATGAAAAAAAATAATGACGTTTCAATTGAACCAGAAGTGGCAGATCTAGTCAATGGATGGTTAAAAAGTTATAAGGTGGACTATAAGCTCGAACAGGCATCGCTGAATAGCGAAATTGACAATGCGTTAAATGAATATCATTCTAAAAGTGGTGGTAAAGGTGGAAATAGACCTGATGCTAAACTCATGAAAACAGATAAGTATGGTAACAATTATCCTGTACTCATTGAATATAAAGGCAAGAAAGATTTTCTTGTAAAAAAAGATGAGAATGGTATTGTTCAGAATAAGAACGTCAAAGGCGAACCTCTGTATAATAATATAAAAAATTATGCAGTGAATGGTGCTATACATTATGCAAATGCTCTTTTACACTACACAACTTATAAAAAAATAATCGCAATCGGTGTGACAGGATATAAAGACAGTTACGGCAAAATCCATACTCAAATTGGTGTTTACTACGTTTCAAATGACACATGGAATTTAGGTTTAGGCTGTGAAATAGCAAAATACTCAGATCTTTCTTTCTTAAAGGATGAAAATTTTGATGGTTTTTTGCAGGACATTGAAAATTTAAGTCTTACAGAAGATGAAGTTTATGAGAGAAAAGAAAAGCGCGAAAAAGAAGTCCGTGCTAGTCTCGTTAAGCTTAACAACGATATTTACAAGAATGAAAAAGGACTTGGAGAAAATGATAGGGTGTATCTTGTTGCAGCAACGGTAATAGCAACACTTGGTGCTGAAAATGTTCGCCCATTAAAAAAGGAAGATTTAATTTCTTCAACCGAAAAAAATAATACAGATGGAGACAAAATCATTTCAAAGGTGAATAATTTTTTAGACAAAAAGCATTTGCCCGAAGAAAAGAAGAATATTGTTATCCACGAACTTTCTATCACACTATGTAATGATAATAGAAATAAGCCTATAGATGGTGAAAGTCAGATTAAACGTGTTTTTAACAAAATTTATGACGATATCGGTGTTTATTACAAAATAGGAATTACAACGGATTTCACTGGTATGCTTTTTAACGAAATGTATACATGGCTCGGCTTTACGCAAGACAAATTGAATGATGTAGTTTTAACTCCTAGCTATGTTGCAACTTTATTAGTCAAACTTGCAAGAGTAGACATGGATTCTTATGTTTGGGATTTTGCAACTGGTTCAGCTGGTCTCTTGGTTGCCGCCATGAATGAAATGCTTATTGATGCAAAAGAAAAGATAACATCTCCTGATGAGTATAAGACGAAAGAAGCACATATAAAAGCAGAACAACTGCTGGGTTTAGAAATTCTACCTCAAATTTATATGCTTGCCGTTTTAAACATGATTTTAATGGGTGATGGCACTTCAAACATTATGAATAAAGACTCCATAGAGGATTTTGATGGAAATTATGGTTTTGATTCTAAGGATAAAAACTTCCCTGCCACCGCTTTTGTTCTCAATCCCCCATATTCAACTGATGGCAATGGAATGATTTTTGTGAAAAAAGCTCTTTCTATGATGGAAAAGGGCTATGCAGCAATAATTATTCAAAATTCAGCGGGTTCGGGAAAAGCAAAAAACTACAACAAAGAAATCTTGAAACATAGTACGTTGCTCGCAAGTATTAAAATGCCGATTGACCTGTTTGTCGGTAAGTCAAGTGTTCAGACAAATATCTACGTTTTCAAGGTCGGCGAACCGCACCACAAAGATGACACTGTAAAGTTTATTGACTTTTCAAATGACGGATACACACGTACAAATCGCAAAAAAGCAAGCATCAATCTGAGGGATACAGACCATGCAAAAGAACGCTATCAAGAAGTTGTTGACCTCGTTCGATATGGTAAAAAGAAATTAAATATTTTTACAGAGAAGGAATATTATGAGGGTGAGATTGATCCTGAAAATGGTGCTGATTGGAATCAGTCCGCACCAATAGACACAACTCCAACGCTAGAGGACTTCAAAAAGACCGTAAGCGATTATCTTGCTTGGGAAGTATCTACGCTCTTAAAAAGTCAAAACAGTGAGGATGAAAGCCTAAAAAAATAGATGCCTCACTCAATGAAAAATTGGCTAATGTTGAGTGGGGCGAATATACTTATAAAGACCTATTCTATGATATACCGATAAAAAGGAAATTGGATAAAACATATTTTGATACCAATGGAAAAACGCCTGTTTTTTCTGCTGAATCGTCAAATAATGGTATAATGGGCTATACCAATATTTCCGCAGATTATATAACTGATAACAGTACGCCCTTATATATTATTTTTGGTGATCATACAAGAAACTTTAATATTGCAACTGAAGATTTCTGTGTCGCTGATAATGTGAAAATTCTGATACCAAAGATAAAACTAAGTATAGACACTTTATTGTTCATAACTTCTGCATGGAAAAAATGTATTCCAAACAAAGGATATTGCAGACATTGGAGTATAGCGCAAAAAGTTTTTTTCTCACTCCCTACAAAAAACAATCAAATAGACTTTGATTTTATGGAGTCATTCATAGCGGAGCTCGAGGCGGAGCGTATAGCGGAGCTCGAGGCGGAGCGTATAGCGGAGCTCGAGGCGTATCTTTCAGTCACTGGACTGAAAGATACGCAGCTAACGGATGATGAATTAAATGTGTTGAAAACATATCCCCATCTTTCGTGGAAGGAATTTAATTTAGAAGTTTTGTTTGGTAAATCTACAAGAGGAAAACGGCTAAAAAGTGCTGATAGAGTCTCAGGCTCATTACCGTTTGTAACAGCAGGAGAAAAAGATGAAGGAATTTCAGCATTTATTGATAATAACGTAGAAGTATTTTCCAAAAATACTACAACAATTGATATGTTTGGTTCGGCAAAATATAGAAATTATGATTATGGTGCTGATGATCATATTGCTGTTGTTCACACAGAAAAATTGTCTAAACATGCCGCTATATTTGTCACAGCAGCTTGTCACAAATCTGCACACACTGGGAAATTTCACTATGGAAACAATTTTTATGCAAAAGATGCCGATAAATTATATATAAATTTGCCAGAAAAAAATGGCGATCCAGACTATGAAGTCATGGAAAACTTAATATCGGCTGTACAAAAGTTCGTAATAAAAGATGTGGTTAGATATAGCGATGAAAGAATAATTGCTACTAAAAAGATAGTTGAAGCATAATGAGTAGTAACGCATTGACAAAGCAAGAAAAGCCCTCGGAGTTGCCATCCGAGGGCTTTTGTGTGCCTTTTTGATTTAATTCAAGCACTTACTTTAAATTTACTTGCGTGGCTCGTCCAGACGTCTGGACGAAAGCAGACTGTTTTAGTCTCTTTTCTTTAAAAGACGAAAACTTGACAATGCAAAGAAAAAGTAGTAATATATAAATAAGAATAAACCAATGTTTGAAAGGAGATAATACCTATGAGTGAAGAATTTAGATGGATCGACAATTCAATTGACATATCCTCTTTCTATGATAGGTTGAGTCCGATTGTAAAAGGATTGATTAAAGAAGCTGAAAAAGCTGACCGTGCAAACATGGATGTAGTTTATGAAGACACATGTGACGATATAGAAATTCAAGCTAAGCTTTTAGTACCCGATGTTATTTCTTTCAAGGAATGGCACATGATTTGCGATAAATACTATCCGTTTACAGGTTGATGTTTAAAAATAGAAACAGTGAAGGAGATGTTTGCATGCGTGAAACTATTGAGGTTTATTTAACCGAACGTCATTATAACGAAGAAATATACACGATAGAACAAATAAAAAATCTCTTACTGCCTGTATTTGAAAACTACAATGTTAATAGTGCAACACTGTTTGGTTCTTATGCTAAAGGTCTTGCGTGTGAAAGAAGCGATGTAGATATTCTCGTTGATAGTGGTTTGAGAGGAATACGTTTCTTTGACTTATTAGATGACGTTGTGAAAGCACTCAACAAGCCTGTCGATCTCATTGACGTGATTGAAGTGCGAGAAGATTCAGACATTGCACAGGATATTAAAAAAACTGGAGTTGTGATTTACACAGCGTAAATTAAAGTGATTGCTTTAATTTCAATTTGGCAAGTAGAACCAATTTTGATGTATTCAAACCAATTTGTGCAGACGTCTGCACAAAAGTAGAGTAGATCAGCGTTTTTTAAAAAGAGAAATAAAATTAGACTTGACAAATTGGTCGAAATATGATACAATAATATAAAGGGTAAGACCTACACGGTAGGCGGTCGCACAACGCTTCGCTTTTGCGCTAAAAATTCGCAGAAGCGAATTTCCTTATCTCACGCAAAACGGCATGAGTATCACGGTCGAAAGACTATGTGAAATTGTCAGCGGAGAAAGGAGGCAATAGCATGGAAATCATTTACTTGATTTTGGCTATAGTGTTACTTGTCGCTCTCACTGAGCTGATTAAGAACATAAAAAAATAACCGCCCTCGTCCAAAATGACGTGACCCCCAAAACCTAGACCTATATGATAGCGTAGCAGCAACAGC
>JAJQIB010000018.1 GCA_021199375.1 Ruminococcus sp.
TTTGATAGAAGAGGAGATCGAGAAGAGAAGCAAATCGGATGAGGAGGAGTGAAAAGTGCACATTTTCGGTCGTATGTTTTTCCTGTATGTGTAGAAAAGTTCATAAAGATGTGGTACAATAAAATGGAAGGTTAATTGGAATTGACCGCACGGACGAGGACGACACAAACGGAAAGGATGAGTGATGATTATGGCAACAAAAACAAACACAGGACTGGTGGCATACGCAAAAGCACAGGTGTTATTAACGTATGAATTGTAAAATTTTCTTGAAAATTCTTCTGTGAATGTTGACTTTGTCCACTAAATACGCTATACTATTTAGTGGACAAGGTCAACCAATATTGGAGGTGTAACCATATGGATATGTACAATGAGGTGTGCAATAAAATCAGAGCGTTCAACCGCTTTTACACGGTACAGATGGAACTGCTGAGTTCCAACTATCTCGGCAGTGATTACTCTGTAACAGAAACAAGAGTCCTTTTTGAGATAAAGAACCACAGCGGATGTCTGCAAAGTGATATTGTAAAAACGCTTCATATTGACAAGAGCTATCTGAGCAGGATTATTCGGCGTTTTTCGGAGTGTGGACTTGTGGAGAAAAATAAGTGTGACGGAGATAAAAGGGCAGACAAACTCACCCTTACTGAACTTGGAAATGCGGAAACCGATAGTCTAATTGCACTGACGAACAGCCGGATTACATCTCAAATATCGGGGTTAGACCAAAGCGAATGTGACGCTTTGTCCGTCGCACTTGATACGGTTATTTCAATTCTTGGAAAAGAGAAATGCTGACATGAAAATTATTCCGTTTGAAGAACGCTACAGGCAGGATTTTATTGATTTCAACACGGACTGGATTATTTCCAATTTCGGTTTTTTGGAGGAACATGATAAAGAAACCTTTGATAAAATCGATGAGGAATTACTAAACGGTGCGATGATTTTCTTTGCTGTAGAAAACGATACGGCTCTCGCCGCATGTATGGTGATGCCGATGGAAGGAACGACATGGGAAATCTGCAAGCTTGGTTCAAACAAACATCTCCCGCATAAGGGCGCAGGCAGCGCAGTATTCAAGGCTTGTATGGACTGGGCTCTGGATCATGGCGCACAGCGGCTGTTTATTCTTTCAAACAGCAAGCTGAAACCCGCCCTGCACATTTATGAAAAGTTTGGCTTTAAGGAAATCAAGCTGGACAACTATGAGTACGTCAGGGGCGACATTGCTTTTGAATATAAGGTCTAAGGAAGAAGGTTATGCAATGAAAACAGTTGTGAAAAAAGAAAACGCAGTCAAGAAAGTATTTAAAGGCGTTTCTCTCGATTCTCTTGCAGTAGGGGAAAAATCCCAAGTGGCAAAAATGAACTATGTTTCGGGTAATTACGCATCCCCTCACCAACACACGCATGAACAATGCGGTTATGTGATTTTAGGGAAATATGAGCTTACGATCGGGGACGAACGGTACGAGCTGAACCCAGGAGATTCTTATGCAATTCCGGGCAATCAGGTTCACTCCTTTAAGGTTATCGAACCTGGTGAGGTTGTTGATGTGTTCACGCCTCCGAGGGAGGATTATTTATAATAAAACGAGCAGCATTTTCAAGAGCGACTTTTCACAGCCGCTCTTTTTTCATGCCCATCTGGAGGTGATTACTGTGGATATACTGGGACAAAGAGATAATGCTTCGCAGCACGTAGAAAGTTTTCATGATAATGTTGAGGGCAAATAAAGCAAAAAAAGAATTTGAAATCAGCGAAACTGACGCTGACAATGTGAAAGGATGAGTGATGATTATGGCAACAAAAACAAACACAGGACTGGTGGCATACGCAAAGGCACAGGTGGGACTTCCGTACTGGTACGGCACATTCGGTCAGACGGCAAGTGCCTCTCTGTACACAAGCAAGAAAAAGCAGTATCCAAGTTACTATACGGCATCGGATTTTTCGAGCCAGTATGGCAAGAGGGTACATAACTGCGTGGGTCTTATCAAGGGGTATCTTTGGAGCAGTTCGGTGACTGCCACACCTGCCTACAACTCCTCGCAGACACCCCCCTAACGATGAAAGCGGCACGTTCACGAGGGTGGTGCATTATTTTTGCACACGGGTTGCGGGTGCATTGTTAAGGGGTAAAAAATGCTATTGTATCAGCAAGTCCTGAGGGAATTTTAGTTTCAGATCGTCACCAATCCAGCTATATTAAGCCGATGGTTGATAAAATTGAACAGCAAATAATGTTTGCTGAAAAATCGTGGGGAAGCTTTCGTGTAATTGATATTGACGACAAAAGTCTTACAATAAAGGTCACACTTAATCCAGGTCATGGTATGAATTATCATAGTCACCAAAGACGTGATGAAATTTGGAGTGTAATAAGTGGCAAGGGAAAGGTAATAATTGATGGAGCCGAGCGTGATATAAATGTTGGTGATGTAATAACCATGAAGGCAGGAGTTCGTCATACCGTTCATGCCGAAACTGAGCTAAAGCTAATAGAGGTTCAGATAGGTGACGATATAGACGTATCCGACAAGGAGAAATTTGAGCTTTAGCTTAGTATTTTAAAGTGTTGTTGTTCTTTGTTTCCTTATTCTTTTACCTGCAATGGCTATCATGTAAATTGCAGCTGATGATATAATTATGCAAACACCACTTCCGGTTATAATTGTCATACATTTAAAGAAATCTTTGTCATCGCCAAATTCAAGTATCATGGATATTTCAAGAGATAGTAATGATATCATTACAGATACAAAGCTTATCGCCTTAGAATAGATTATTATAGGATCTTGTGTATGACGATGTCTAACTAAATCCCTAATAGCTGCAATAACCTTATAAAAAGTATAAGCCGCAACAGCATATATCAAATACGCAGCATAATGAGCTCCCTCATCAGCTGTCACAGCTAATACTACAATTCCTGAAAGTATAAAATTCATAAGTAGCAATAGGATGCCGCATTTACGGCATCCTTTCCATATTGCTACTTTATCCTTATTCCGTTTTTTTATCTCTCGTAATAGTATCAAACGGGTGATCATAAGCAGAATATAATAGAATCCTAAGGTGGTAAACCACAACGACTTATAATAAATTCCACAAATAATTTCCCAAATAGCATACACTAAATTGATTAGGAATGATCCACCCAATGACGCTGTTGTTTTAAACCAAATATCTGATAGGTACCTTTCAATTAAAGGACTACGGCGAAGAAATTCATTTAGTCGTTTCATATTTCACCGCCTAATTACTTGCATCATAATCTTTGCTATATATTCAACACTGTCCTTACAGTCACAAAGCAGCCATCGCTTAACTATTCCCATAGCTCCTTCAATATAAAATGAAAGCATATACTCACGATTCTCTTTAGGTATTTCATAACGCTCTAATATTGAGTCAATTATATCGCCGAATAAAGTTGAATACGTTTTCTCCGCTTGCATTATCTGTGGATTTCTAAGTACTATTTTAAATACGTTTTTGTGCTCAGATATATATGTAAGGTATGGAATAAGATATTTTGGAGTTATAAGATACAGCTCTTCAAGAGGTGCGTATCTTACATTAAATTCAAAATCCTTTGGTTTTTCTTTGAAGTACGAAAAAAATTGATCATTCATATTTTCCACACATTCAGATAGCAAATCTCCGATCGTCTCATAGTGAAGATAAAAGGTAGAACGGTTGACACCAGCCTTTTTACAAATTTCCGTGACTGTAATATATTCTGGGTCTTTGTTTTCCATAATCTCAAGAAATGCTTCATCCATCCTTTTTGCAGTATTAAAATATTTGCTTTCAGCCTTCGTCATATCCATTCACCTTCTTTAATAACTTTTCACACCATTAGTTTTCACTAATTTGCTTTGCAAGCTCAATAATTTCAAAAGCGTATTTCTTTTTGCCGTTTTCTAAGATTCTGCTGTACAAAGGATAATTAATTCCCATTCCAATCAGTCCCACAATTCCAATGATAATTCCCGCAATAAAGCTAAAAGTGGTAGATGGACCTATCACCTGCATAGAAAGGCACATGCCTACTCCGGCAATAAGAGCAGCTATAATTCCAAAGGTGTAACCGAAAATTTCAGCAGGCAGCTTTGCTTTTTTGTCAAGCTTTTTTAGTGCAACCACCTTCGATGTGTCCTTCGGAGCATATTCGTTTGCGAGTGCTTCAGCGTAAATCTTATCTGTGTTCATTTTTATGAACCTCCTTTATTTTGATAATCCTATTATAGAAGATTTCATAATAAAAATGAACAACATTGATTAAAAAAATGTTGATTTTAAGCGTTTAGTTATCAGATTTTAATTTGCTTCCCCAAGCCGCTAGCTCGGTTAAAATTGGAACAAGACTAGTAACTGCGTCAGTTACTTCATATTCAACTCGTATAGGAACCTCAAGATATTCGGTTCTTTTCACTAATCCATCGTTTTCAAGCTCCTTTAACGATTTAGCAAGCATTGTATTAGAAATGCCATTCATCTTTCGCTTAATATCGTTGTACCTAGTAGGTCCATCGTTCCATAGCGAGCATATAATCGACATTTTCCACCTTCCTCCGATCGAGCTCATTGCTTTTTGTAAGGGACATCCAACTGTACATGGACATACATGTTCATTAGCCATTTTAATTTCCTCCTTAGGTAAGATATTTTGTACCTAGTAAATAAAAACTGCGTTCTTGACACCACATTTTTGAGATGATATAATAATTATATCAGGTTTTAAAAGAAAAGTAAATACTTTTTTAGGAGGTTTCACAATTTTTAAATTGGAGGTAATCAAATGGATGGTTGTAATGTAGCTGTTCGTTATTTTTCAAAATCAGGCAATACAAAGAAGCTTGCTGATGCTATAGCGAAAACAGCAGGATGTAATGCACAAGAGATTTCTACTCCGTTAGATGGTAATATTGATATTCTTTTCTTAGGAGCATCAGTTTATTGGGGTGGTATAAGCTCTGAGGTAAAATCATTTATCGTGAATCTAGATAGCAGCAAGGTCGGCAAGGTGGTGGTTTTCTCTACTTCAGCTCTTGCAGAGCGTGCTTTTCCACAAATTCAAGAGCTTTTTAAGAAAAATGGTATTAAAGTAGACAAGAATAATTTTTATTGCCGAGGACAATTTACTGCACTTCATAGAGGACGTCCTAATAATGATGATTTAGAAGCTGCAAAGAAATTTACATTGAAAGTATTAAAGGGAGAATAAAATGAGTGATATGGATTTTGATCTTGAAAAATACCTAACAGGTGGTGTGGAGAATATCGTTAAGGGAGCAATAAAAGCAACGCTAAAGAATCCCAAGGAAAGTGCTTTTATGGTACAATATGCAGCAGCTAGTCGCAAATCATCAAAAAGACGTGCTCAATTGGAAGACCAGGGCGAACATATCCCACCATTTTTAATAGCAAGTATCACTAGTAGCTGTAATCTACATTGTGCAGGCTGCTACGCTAGAGAAAATCATATTTGTTGTGATGAAAAGCCGAATGATCAGCTTTCAGCAGATGAATGGAATAGCATATTTAAAGAAGCTAAAGACTTAGGCGTAGGATTTATTCTTTTAGCTGGCGGCGAACCGATGATTCGAATGGATGTGCTAAAAAAAGCTGCAGAGATCCCTGAAATTTTATTTCCTGTGTTTACTAATGGAACGTTAATGAATGATAACTATTTACAGCTTTTTGATAGGTCAAGAAACCTAGTACCCATATTTAGCATCGAAGGTGATGAAAAGAAAACAGATGAGCGACGTGGAAAGGGAGTATACGATCGCTTAATAGCATCAATGGATAAAATTAGAAATAACAATCTTATATTTGGCGCATCTGTCACAGTCACAACTTCAAATTTATATGAGGTAGTATCAGATGATTTTCTTTCTATTTTGCAGGAGCGAGGATGTAAAGCTATAATATATGTAGAATTTGTTCCTGTAACTGAGGATAGTAAAGAACTAGCACCAGGGGATAACGAAAGAGAATTCTTAAAGGAAAAGCTAATGCGTTTACGTGAATGTTATCCTGAAATGCTATTCATTTCTTTTCCGGGTGATGAAAAGAGCTCCGGCGGTTGTTTGGCAGCTGGAAGAGGCTTTTTTCATATTAATTCTCATGGTGGTGCAGAGCCATGTCCGTTTTCTCCTTACTCAGATATTAATGTTCGTGACACTTCCGTAAGAGAAGCATTGCACTCAAAGCTGTTTAACGACCTAAAAAATGCAGATTTGCTAATTGAAGATCATGCCGGCGGCTGTGTTTTATTCGAAAGAAAAGAACAGGTAGAAAAGCTTCTGTAAGCAATAACATTAAATTCTTAAATCGACAATATAACCCAAGCATGATGTCCCCCACCTCTTAGGTGGCGGTCCATCTTGTCTTTAGGTAAGATATTTTGTACCTAGTAAATAAAAACTGCGTTCTTGACACCACATT
>JAJQIB010000016.1:0-33813 GCA_021199375.1 Ruminococcus sp.
GGGGGCGGGGGGGGGGGGGGGGCCCCCCCCCCCCCCCCCCCACCACACTGAAACCCGGCGGAGCCTGGTGGCTCCTTGCATCTATTGCAAGCGATCACTCACAAGCTTATGCAAGCATATCTTGCTTCGTTCCGCTTTAAATGTAATAGATCTAAATTTATTATGAGGAGATAATCACATGATATATAAAATCGGTGTATCTGCATTTGGAAGGTTTTTTACTGTTCCATGTAGTGCTGTAGAAAATTACATAAAGTTTGCAGATCCCGATTTTTATAAGGTTCTGCTTTGCGTTCTTTGTCAAAGCGGCTGCAAGGTGGAATCACAAGAAATCGCTGCTCAGTGCGGACTGCCTGAGCAAAAGGTAATAGATGCACTAGAATATTGGAGCTCAAATGAAGTTATCTCCGCTAAAGCGGATAACGAAACAAAAATGGATGCAAAGCCTACGTATGTAGATTTTAAAGCTTCATCGAAGGACGAAAAGCCTCAAGCAACTAGTCAATCCTTGCCTGTATGTGCAACCGATGCGATAAATCCCATGAAGAATACCGCCGCTGCAAAGTCAGTGATCAGGTATACACCCAAGGAGCTTGCTGAAAAGGCTAAAAGCAACGCCGAGCTAAAGGCTCTTTATGAGGAAATTCAGAAAATATTAGGAAGACCTATAAATCCAAGCGAAACGGCAGGGCTGGTAAATCTCTACGAATATTATGGCTATTCTGCTGCATCAATTCTTATTATGGCACAGTTTTGTCATGATATTGGCAAGGACCGTATTGCATATCTCGAAACTGTTGCTAAGGATTGGTTTTCAAGAGGAATTTGCAGCTATGATCAGGTCGAGGAGGAAATTGTTCGGCAGACCGAGGCAAATTCACAGAATGCAAGAATTGCACGTGCCCTTGAAATAGAAGGCTCACTAACCAAACGCCAAAAAGAGTATTTTGACCAATGGCGTGACTGGGACTTTGATTTGCGACTCATCGAGCTTGCAAGTGAAAGATGCCGTGAACAAAAGAACAAGATTGATATTCGTTACATAAATGGTATACTAAAGAATTGGCATGAAAAGGGATTAAAAACCACGGATGATGTTGCAAATAGCGATATTGCCTATAAAGCAGCAAAAGAAAAAAGGCTGGATAAGCAAAGGAAGGAATCTGCACCCTCCTTCGATTTAGATGAGTGGCAAAGAATGGCTGACGCAATGGATCCCAATGACTTATCCTTTGAGGAGGTTGATGATTTTTGAATTACACAGCAAAGGCATATAATAAAGCGCTTAAAGAGCTTTCTAAAAGACGACAGGCTTCACTTGAAGAAAACAAGCGCCGTCAAAGCTATGTTTATGCACAGCTGCCTGAGGTTCGTGCTATGCAGGAATCACAGCAAAATACTCGTTATGAGCTCATGAAAATCATTGCCGTACATGATCCCAATGCGAGTGAAAGTGCATCAAAGGTCAAGGAAAATAATATTTCTACAGCACAGCGAATAAAGCTGTTAGTTAAGGATTTGACCGGTGATGAAAATTATCTTGAACCTACATATGTTTGTAATGAGTGCAAGGATAACGGTTATAAGGAAGGCATGATGTGCGATTGCTTAAGAGATTTGATAAAGCGCTTTATGGTTGAAGAGCTTAACGAAAGTTCAACGATTGCACTTCACGATTTCAGCGAATTTTGCGAGGATTTTTATGATAATCCCGATACACGCAATAGAATGATAGGATACAAAATCTATTTTGAAAGGTATTGTGATCATTTTCCAACAGGCTCACGCTCGATGCTTTTTATGGGAAAGACAGGGCTTGGCAAGACATTTTTCTCATCATGTATGGCAAAATCACTTGGCGAAAGGGGATTCACCGTGGCATTTGATTCTGCTCCGGATCTCTTTAGACATATCGAGGACGAGCATTTCGGACGAAGCGAGGGCAATACACTAGATACCTTGCTAGATGTAGATATGCTTATACTGGATGACCTTGCAAGTGAATTTCAAAGTCAGTTTTATGAGTCCGCACTCTATAATATCTTAAATGGCAGAATAAATTTAAAAAAGCCGACTATAATTTCAACCAATCTGACAAAGAGTGAGTTTTACTCTCGCTATAACGAACGAATAACCTCACGTGTTTTATATCAGTTTGTACCGTTCCAGTTTGACGGCAAGGATATAAGAATGGTAAAATCAGTCAGCAAAATTTCCAAAAAGGTCAAATGAAATCTTAAGGCGAATGAGCATTTTATTAGCTCATTCGCCTTATTAATTATAGCTTTTTTAGCTTTATAAAGTTTGACATAAACTTTTTGGTTCCACATGTATCAAACGCTATTTCTATTAGAGTATCTCCGCCCATCGGTTCACATTTTAATATTACACCCTTTCCAAACTTAGGATTAGGATGAATTACAACATCTCCGGGCTTGAAATCCTGATGATCTGAGCTTGCTGACATACTGTTTTTTCTGCGGTTTAACACATCGCTAGCTTCATGTGAGTAATCAGGCTTTTTAGGACGCTGCACAAGACTATTTGCAGGAGGTGTTTCCTCAATCCTCTCAACTGTTTCATCAGGAAGCTCCGATAAAAAGCGTGAGGGACGATTTACGCCTGTTCTTCCAAAAAGCATACGAGTATTTGCATAAAGCAAATATAGCTTTCTTTTAGCACGAGTTATAGCTACATATGCAAGTCTGCGCTCCTCCTCAAGCTCTTCATTGGTTTCTGAGCTTCTTGCTGACGGGAATAGGTTTTCCTCAAGTCCTGTTACGAAAACATTTTCAAACTCAAGTCCCTTAGCAGAATGTATCGTCATAAGCATGACATAATCCTGTGTTTCATCAAGCCTATCTATATCGGTATAAAGAGAAACCTCCTCTAAGAATCCTTCAAGTGTTGGTTCGATACCATCCTCATTGCAGGACTCCTCATAGCTAAGCATAGATGATTTAAGCTCCGCAATATTTTCAAGTCTGTTTCTGCCCTCCTCACCGTGGGCTGAAAGCATAGCACCATATCCACTGCGATCTAGTATTTCATCCAGCAGCTGTGACGGAGGAACTGTTTCAGATAGCTCAACAAGCTTATCAAACATTTCCGATACACTAAATAGGATTTTGCTCTTTTTTGCTATAGGTGCATAGGAGGCGCAATCACGAAGCACCTCAAGCGGATTTATTCCGAGATCTGACGCTATCTGTTCAATTGCGGTGCTGGTAGCATCGCCTATTCCACGCTTAGGCTCATTGATAATTCTGCGCAGTCTCAAAGTGTCAGATGGATTGTTGATTACCGAAAGGTAAGCTATCATATCCTTGATTTCCTTGCGATCGTAGAACTTTTGTCCTCCAAACACAATGTATGGAATCCTTTCACGTGTAAGTGTTTGCTCAATTACATTAGATTGAGCATTAGTACGGTAAAGGACGGCATAATCATTGTACGAAGCGCCATTTTCGACTCCCTCTTTAATAATAGATGCTATATATCTAGCCTCTCCACGCTCGTTAATAGCCTTATATTCTGTGATTTTGTCACCATCGCCAATATCCGTCCAAAGGCTCTTGCCTTTTCGAGCAGTGTTATTTGCGATAAGAGCATTAGCAGACGAAAGTATATTTTGTGTTGAACGGTAATTTTGTTCTAGTCGTATAACATCGGAGTCAGAATTGCACTTGAAATTGTTTTCAAACGTAAGAATGTTTCCTATGTCAGCTCCTCTGAAGCGATAGATGCTCTGGTCATCGTCTCCAACAACACAAAGATTGTTATACTTTTGTGCGAGCAGGTTTATAAACTCAAATTGTACATTATTGGTATCCTGGTACTCGTCAACAAGAATGTATTTGTACAAATTCTGGTAGTAATCAAGCACATCAGCATTTTCTTTAAAAAGCTTGACGGTATTAAGCAGAATATCATCAAAATCCATTGCATTTGATTCTTTAAGATGACGATTATAAAGGCTGTAGACCTTGGCAATATCTCTTTCTCGAATATCATCAGCATTTTTCTTCATGTATTCCTCAGGCGAAACCATAAGATTCTTTTGTGCAGAAATAACCTTTAAAAGCATTTTTGGCGGAAAAATCTTATCCGACAAATTTAACTCCTTGAGTGATGATTTTATTAGTCTAAGACAGTCGTCTGTATCATAAATTGTAAATGATGAGGTGTATCCCAAAAGATTGCCTTCAGAACGCAAAATTCTCGCACAAGCTGAATGAAAGGTGCAGGCACGTACATTAAGACCTTGTTCGCCGAGCATTTGCTCTAGCCTGTCTTTAAGCTCGTTAGCTGCCTTGTTAGTAAAGGTAATAGCCAAAATGTTCCACGGATTTACACATGCATGACCAACTATTTGGCTAAGACGTGAAAGATCATTCGTTTGTCCATCTGCAAAGCTTGAAAGAAAGCTAAGCTCTTCGTCAGTGTGAATTTCATCGTCATCGTAGGTGTATGCATCGCCGAAATAAATCATATTGGCAATTCTGTTTATAAGTACAGTAGTTTTACCGCTTCCTGCACCTGCAAGTATAAGAAGCGGACCGTTTACTTTAAAAACAGCCCTTCTTTGCATATCATTAAGATTACAAAACGCTTTTTCAAGCGCACCTTTCTTAAGCGTACCAAATTGATTCATCACAAAAAATCTCCGTTTCACAAATAAATACATAATCAATTACTACTTTTTTTACTACTATAATTATAGCTCATCTCAAAGAAGAAATAAAGTGTTTAAATGTTAATTTTTTTCAATGACCTCTTAAGTCAGAAAAGCCCACGTAATTACGTTTTTGAAGTAATAATCGCATAAGCTTATTGTATTTTGCCAATAATAAAGCCAAATCTATATTGAAAGGGTTTGGTAGATATGAAAGCAATAATTTTATGCACAACGGAGTGCGAGGGACTTTTGCCAATAAACGAGCATATACCCACAAGTGCAGTCAGCTTGGTTGGACAAACACCTGCATCTATGGCAGTGGATATGCTTAAAAGAGCAGGAATAAGCGAAATTCATGCTGTATCTAAACGGTTATCTGAAAGATATTCAGCGTACTTTAAAAGCATTGACGGAGTTAGCTTTTCGACTATAGATGACGACCTTGCGAAGTATTTAGTGTCACTTGCGGATGATGATGGATTATTGTTGGTGGATGCATCATCTGCTTTAATGCTGGATCTTAGTGGATTGATTCATGCTTTCGAAAGTCATGATTGTAAAGCCGTCATCGGAGTGGTAAAGCCTTCAAATGAGCTTATGGGTAGTAGGGTTAGAATTAGTGATGGGTATATAGATGAGCTTATAACCGACGAATACTCACATATCGGTGGCTATGATGGTATATTTACTGGCGTAGCGGTGGTTTCAAAGGAGCTATTACAAGAAGCATCACAGCATGAGTATTTTAGCTTGCTCGATATGCTTTCATTTGCTGTAAGTGAGGGTGAGAGTATTCGCACAGTCTTTTGTGAAGGTTTTTTTAAAAGTCTTCAATCGCCTGATGCCTACCGTATGGCTTGTCTTGAAATGACGGCAAAAGCGATGCTTCCTAATGGCACCATCACCTTAAGTCAAGGCATATATTCACAGCAGGAATGCTCGTTTAGCGGAATCACATTGATCCCTCCTGTATTTATAGGAAAGGGTGCAAGACTTGAAAAGGGATGCATAGTAGAGAATAGTGTGATTGAGGCTAATGCAGTTATAGGCAAAAGAGCTTCTGTTCGTGGATGCGTGGTAGGAGAATCAGCAGTTATTGGCACATCTGCCAAAGCAAATGATTCAGTGATTTGTGCTGCAGCAAAGATTGGCTCTGCTACAAGAATCTGTTCAGGCTGTTCGTTAGGTGAAAGGGCAGTTGTTGGAGTAGGAGCTGAGCTTGCACAAGGCTCGTGCGTTTTTGGAAGCAAGCGTGTAGCAATGGGTGATTATTATGGGTCGGATTCTATAGAAATGATTGATGAGGACGGATGCTGCAGCTTTTCATCTGTATTTAGTCCCGCTGAGGCAGCAAGGTTCGGCATGGCTGTTGCAAGTGCAATGAATGAGGGCGAAAGTGCAGTTTGCGGATGCGGTGAGGGTGACGGAGCAATGGCTCTTCTCACAGCATTTGAAAGCGGCATAGCCTCTGCTGGAGTTACTGTAATTAATGTCGGTGCCTCAACCGAGCAGGAGATAATGTATCTTATAGGAAGATTAGACGCCAGAATAGGATGCTGTGTAAATGCAGGAATATGCGAAAGAATTAAGCTTATTAGCAAAGGCGGACTTCCGCTTGAGGGTGAGCTTTTCTCCTCCATTGAGCGAATTTCTTCTTTAAAACGCTATCGCCAAGAACCATTTGACAGATATGGCAGGTGTCTTGAATTTTCAGATTCCAAAAGATTGTATGAGGCATTTTTAAGCAAGCAGCTTCCAAGGAGATTTCGTGGAGTAAATGCAGATGTCAGATGTAGTGTTAAAAGATATGCACAGCTTGCTGACGAGCTTTTCAGACCACTAAATGATCTAGATGGTGAGCGGATTATTTTTCATATCTCAAATGACGGTACGACCTGTACAGCATATACAGATTCAACGGGATATGTTATAAATGAGCGACTTGTGCTTTTAGCATTAAAGTCAGCTTTTGAAAGAAACATTCCTGTTGCATTACCCTTTACCTTTCCTATGGCTGCGGATAAAATAGCCGAACAGATGTCTGGACAGCTTTATAGATATTTTCACAGCTCGTATAACGATGGTGATTTTGCAGCGAGAAATATCGCCTCACGTGACGATAACCTATTTGTTCGTGATGGAGTTGCACTTATGTGTTTAATATGCTCGTATTTATCGCTAAAGAAAATGACACTTGGCGAGGCGATTGAGGATTTACCGGAATTTTACTCTTCTCAGCGCTTTGCGGCAGTAGATGGATCAGAAAACGACATTTATAAAGCTCTTGATTGCAAACAAGAGGGAGGTGAGGGAATTGTTCTTACAAATGGTGACTCAAGGGTAATGGTCAGACCCCTTAGTCATAGACATGGACTTATAATATTTACAGAAAGTGTAAATGCTGAAATGGCATCCTCACTTTGTGATGATATCGTTATGAAACTAAAATTAAATGATAAACATGAAAATAATGCTTGACATTTTAAGAAAAAGAGTATATAATGGTTATTAGATATTTTGGTTCGTGTATTTTTCCTAATGGTAAGGAAAGGATTATCTCGTGCAGAATGCGGTTTGCACGATTTTTGGTGATTTTTATATAACAATTATGATGCTGCAAAGAAATCACCTACACTTCGTCATGGCTTTGACGGAGTTTACATAATTAGTTTGGCAGTCCTATAAACACCATATTCTTCTAATGCCTCTATGAGTCAGACTCATGTGTTAATCAGACCTCTGGTGCTTTCATTGTAGGATTGCTGTAAATTGAGCGAAGTAAATGTAAATATCGAATTTTTTATTGACTGAAAGGAGTTTTAATCGCACAGCTGTATGAGTCTGCTGTAAGCTTTTACGTCGTGTGCGATAATTTATTAGATGGCTATACAAAACAAGAATACTAACAGAAGCAGATTTGCATCAAGACAGCAAAATGTAAGCAAATCAAAGAGAGATGGAGCACGCTTGGGCGGTGAAAAGGGATCTGCTATTTCACTTTCACAGCTTTCAGGCAATTCAAGAGCACAGCGGCGCACCTCACCCTTACAGGTGTCAGGAAAGCATACTGATAACAGTCGAAGCACTGCGCAAGCACCAAAAAGAGCAGCAGAGCCTAAATCAATTCAAAGAAAGACTCCGGTAAAGATTATACCGCTCGGAGGGCTCAACGAAATCGGTAAGAATTTCACTATTATTGAATGCTCAAATGATATGTTCATAATAGACTGCGGACTTGCTTTTCCTGACAGTGAAATGCTTGGAGTAGATATTGTTATTCCTGATTTTTCATATGTTGAGCAAAATAAGGATAAGCTGCGTGGAATAGTTATCACACATGGTCATGAGGATCACATCGGAGCACTTCCGTATTTTCTCAAAAAGATAAATACCCCTGTGTATGGCACAAGACTGACTGTTGGTCTAATAGAAGGCAAGCTAAAGGAGCATGGACTTTTAGGCTCGGTTAAGTTAATTCCTACTGAGCCAAGAAAAACAATAAAGTTCGGTTGTATGGCAGTTGAGCTTATAACGGTTAATCATTCAATTCCTGATGCTGTAGGAATGGCAATTCATACTCCTGCGGGTGTGATTATTCACACCGGAGACTTCAAGGTGGACTATACACCAATTCAAGGCTCGGTTATAGATCTTGCGAGATTTGCGGAGCTCGGTAACAGAGGAGTATTGGCGCTGATGTCAGATTCAACCAACTCTGAACGTCCTGGCTACACAATGAGCGAGCGAAAGGTCGGAGAGAGCTTTGAAAAGCTTTTTACCACAGCAGAAGGCAAAAGAATTATCATTGCAACCTTTGCATCAAACATCCATAGAGTTCAGCAAATTGTTTATAATGCTGAGCGAACAGGCAGAAAGCTTGCTGTTTCAGGCAGAAGCATGGTAAATGTAATTGGCAAGGGAATTGAGCTTGGATATTTAAAGATACCTGATGGATTGCTGGTTGATATCAATGAGATCTCAAACTATCCGCCCGAAAGGGTTTGTATAGTGACTACAGGAAGTCAGGGAGAGGCTATGTCTGCGCTTACCAGAATGGCTCGTGGCGAGCATAGAAATGTAACCATAACTCCAAATGATTTTATAATAATTTCCGCTAATCCTATTCCAGGAAATGAAAAATATGTAACAAAGGTTGTAAATGATCTGCTTAAGCAAGGCGCCGATGTAGTTTATGAATCGATGTATGAGGTTCACGTTTCAGGTCATGCCTGTCAAGAGGAGCAAAAGCTGATGCTCTCCTTAACAAAGCCGAAGTACTTTATTCCCGTACATGGCGAGTATAAGCATCTTATAAAGCACAAGGCGACAGCCATGTCAATAGGTATACCTGAGGAGAATATAATAATAGCTTCTGTAGGTTCGGTAATTGAAACTGATGGTGTTGACATGAAAATCACTGGTACTGTAGCATCAGGTAATGTGCTTGTAGATGGACTTGGCGTAGGAGATGTTGGTGCAATTGTACTTAAGGACCGTCATCATATGGGTGAGGATGGAATTATCATCTGCTTTGCGACAGTCGACCGAGCTACAGGAGAGATTCTGGCGGGTCCTGATGTTGTATCTCGTGGTTTTGTCTATGTAAGAGAGAATGAGGAGCTTATGGAAACATCTAAGAAGCTGCTCACCGAAAAGCTTCAAGAATGTCTTGATAAGGATATGCATGAATGGAATGCTATAAAGATGGAGATGAAAAATGCTCTGTCTGATTATATCTATCAAACAACAAAGAGAAGTCCTATGATTTTACCGATTATGATGGAGATAAACGACTGAGTTAAAATCTTTGTAAATCTCGAAAGGAACGAAAAATTATGAAAGGAACAACCGGCTGGCAGCTGCTTATAAAATTGACCACAGCAATTGTTGCAGTTTGCTCGTTTGTGGCATCCAGACTTCTTATGCAGTCTGCAAGTACCGAAGGTCAAGGTCGGGTGCTTATGGTTATTTCCATAATTGTCTGTGCCTTGCTTGTGCTTGAGTATGTTTTCTTTGGTAATACAACAAAAAGGTATATTGCAAAATCTGCTGCTCAGCTGAATAAAACGGAAAAGGAATCCCTTATGAATTTTCCTGCTCCCACTGTAATTATTGATTCCGATAATTGTATTGTCTGGTACAACAGGTTATTTGGACGTAAGGTTTACTCTCAAGACGAAGCGTATGGACTTAACGTAACTGAGCTTTTTAATATAGATATGGATGAAATCTATTCACGGGATGGCGATACTATATGCCATGACGGAAGATTTTATGCTGTGAAAGGTGTTCATACTGATCGAACGGGCGAAATGTCAATGCTATATTTTGCCGATAAGACCGACTATGTAGAGCTAAACTTTGAGTCTAAGCAGTCTCGTCAGTCAGTAGTTATCGTTATGATAGATTACTACGAGGAAATCATTTCTAATATTCGAGAGAGTGAAAAGGCTCATATACTTGTAAGCATAGAGCAGCTTATTGAAAACTTTATCGATGGCACAACAGGAATATCCAGACGTGTCGGAAATGATAGATTTTACATAGTTTTAGAGGAACGTTATCTTCAGCCTATAATTGAGAAAAGATTTGAAATTTTAGAGCAGGCAAGACATATAGTAGTAGGCGAGCGTAATAACATTACTCTTTCGATAGGAGTAGGAAAGGATGCCGATAATCTTGCCGAGAGCGAAAAGTACGCAAAGCAGGCTTTAGACATGTGTCTGGGCAGGGGCGGAGATCAGGCAGCTGTTAGAACCGACAGCGGATATGAATTTTACGGCGGACAATCAAGAGGAATGTCACGTAATACCAGGGTAAAATCACGTATGGCGGCTAATGCACTGGTTGAAATTATTAAATCACACGAAAGTGTATTAATTATGGGTCATGCATATGGTGATCTTGATAGTATTGGGTCAGCTACAGGACTTTGTGCAGCAATAAAGAACATGGGTAAAGATGCATATGTTGTTGTTGATGCTGAGCGCAATCTTTCACAGCTCATGATAAAATATGTTCAGGAAAATAGCATAAAGAACTATTACATTTCACCCCAAGAAGGTATTGATAAGCTAAGTAATGATACGCTGCTTATTATTACTGATACGCATAATCCGGATCTTGTTGAATCTAAGGAGCTATTGAGAGAAGCAAAGCATATTGTTGTAATAGACCATCATAGGCTTATGGTTAAATCGATTGAAAACAGTGAGCTTTTTTATCATGAGCCATCAGCTTCATCTGCTTCTGAAATGGCAGCAGAGCTTTTGGAGTATTTTCCTGATGAAGCAAAGATTCCATCTCAAGCTGCTGAAGCACTGCTTGCTGGAATTATGCTTGATACTAAGAATTTTGTCATGAACACTGGAGTGCGTACATTTGAGGCAGCAGCATATTTAAGACGTCAGGGTGCTGACACAATTGCTGTTAAGAAAATGTTTGCAAATTCACTAGATACATATCGTAATAAAGCGGAGATTATAAACTCATCCGAAATTTATCACAAATGTGCAATTGCACAGGCTGACGGAAGCTTTAGCAATATAAGAGTAGCGGCATCTAAGGCGGCTGATGAAATGCTTGAAATTACAGGGGTCAATGCATCATTTGTCCTCTATGATATGGGAGATGGCAGAGTAAATATATCAGCAAGAAGTCTTGGACGATACAACGTACAGATTATTATGGAATCGCTTGGTGGCGGCGGACATCACGAGATGGCTGCTTGTCAGCTTGAAAATGATATGGATGGCGCAAGGCGTCAGCTAATCGATGCGATTGACGACTATATAAGAAACAATTAGTGAAAGGCGGTAATGATTATGAAGGTTATTCTACTTAAGGACGTTAAGGGTTCGGGTAAAGCAGGAGATACTTTAAATGTAGCAGAAGGATATGCAAGAAACTTTTTGCTAAAGAATGGATTGGCAGTTGAAGCAACTGCTGCAAATTTGAATGAGCTTGCAGGTAAAAAGGCATCTGTTCAGCACAAGCTTGATGTTGAGAAGGCAGAAAATGAAAAGATTGCTGAATTGCTTGAAGGTAAGGAAATAGAGATTAAGGCTAAGGCAGGTCAAGGCGGCAAGCTTTTTGGCGCAGTAAAAACAGCAACAGTTGCAGATGCGATTTCTGAAAAGTTTGGTAAAAAAATTGATAAGAAGAAAATCATACTTAACAGTGAGATTAAAAGCTTTGGCGATTTTAGCGCAGTAATTAAGCTTTCACAAGGCGTTTCCTGCTCGATAAATATTAAGGTGGTTGAAGGCTAATGGCTGAGAGCTATTCTGAAACCTTTGCACAGCTGTCAGGTAAGAATCCCACAAGTGCTCCTGAGGCGGAGCAGGCTGTTCTTGGCGGCATTTTACTAGATCCAACTGTTTTGCCCAGAGTTGTGGAAATACTTAAACCTGAATGCTTTTTTGCTCCGCTGCACAAGCAGCTTTTTGCAATTATTGTTAGACTTTTTTCTGATTCTCGAACCGGTGATTTGATTACTATTATCAATGAGGCTGTTCGTGAGGGAGTATTTGAAACCTCTGCAATGGCAAAGACCTACCTTTCGGGAATTATGGAGGCGGTTCCTTCTACCGCTAATATTGAGAGCTATTGCAAAATCATTGAGGAAAAATATCAGCTTCGCAGACTTGTAGAGGTAGCGAATGATATAATAGAAAAAACCAATGAGGGTACGCAGGATGCAGCTACTCTTTTAGATCGCGCCGAACAGAACATATATGATATACGCAATGGTGAAATCCAAGGACTTTCTAAGATTGAGGATGTTATAATCGAAACGTATAACCATCTTCAAGAGCTTAGCGGCGAGGATGCTGATAAACACAAGGCAGCCTCAACCGGCTTCACGCAGCTGGATGCTATTACAAACGGACTTAATAATTCTGATTTGATTGTAATTGCTGCTCGACCTGCAATGGGAAAATCAGCATTTGCAATAAATATAGCTGTAAATATGTGTAAGCGTTCGAACAAGGATGTAGCTATTTTCTCACTTGAAATGGGAAAGGAGCAGCTTGTGACACGTATGCTTTCATCTGAAGCACTAGTAAATAACAATTCGCTGCGTACGGGAAATATAGATGAAAAGGATTGGGACAAGCTTGTAGCTGCAACGGATACCCTATCGAGATTGCCTATCTACCTAGATGATGGGGCGGGAATAACCGTTCCACAGATGAAGGCAAAGGTAAGGCGACTTAAAAATCTAGGGCTTGTAGTTATTGACTATTTGCAGCTCATGGAGTCGCCAAATAAGCACTCAAGCCGTGTAAACGAGGTGTCTGAGATAACACGTCAGTTAAAGCTTATGGCCAAGGAGCTCAATGTTCCTGTTATTGCGCTTTCGCAGCTTTCAAGAAGCTCAGAAAAGCGTGACGACAAACGCCCTATGCTTTCAGACTTGCGTGAATCAGGTTCAATTGAGCAGGATGCTGATATAATCATTTTCCTATATCGAGATTCTTATTATCAGAAGGAAAGTGAAAATCAGACGCAAGCGGAGTGCATAGTAGCAAAGAACCGTCATGGTCAGACAGATACGGTTAATCTTTCGTTCATTGGTGAATATACACTTTTCCGCGGAATAGATATGAGAAGAGAAGAAAACTGATATGCTTGAAACTGTATTGGCTACTATTGATAAATTTAATATGATTAATAAGGGGGAGAGTCTTCTGTGCTGTCTATCCGGAGGCGCAGATAGTGTGGCTCTCCTTTTGTGTTTGCACCAAAGGTATGATAATTTGAAGGCTTGTCATGTGAATCACGGACTTCGTGGTGATGAAAGCGACAGGGATGAGGAATTTTGTGTTAATTTATGCAGGTCTTTAGATATACCGATTGAAGTGCGCCACATAGATGCCGCTGGCTTTTCAAAGCAAAATGGCTGCTCAATTGAAGAGGGGGCACGAATTTTGCGTTATAGGGTGTTTGAAGAAATGGGATGTGATAAAATTGCTACAGCACATACATTATCCGATTGCATAGAAACTACAATCTTTAATCTAATAAGGGGAAGCTCTGTTACAGGACTTGCATCAATTCCACCAGTCAGAGGCAGGATTATTCGTCCGTTAATTGAGTGTAGTCGTGAGCAGGTTGAAGAGTTTTTACTTGCGCAGGGGCAAGGCTGGGTGACAGATTCGACAAATCTTATTGATGAGTATACCCGCAACAAGATACGCCATAATATTGTACCTATACTTAAGGAAATTAATCCTTCGCTTAAAAAGACCTTTAGCTCTACGCTTGATAATTTGCGTGAGGATAGTGCTTGTCTTAAAGGATTAGGAGATGAGCTTTTTGAATCATCAAAAAAAGGTAAAGGACTTGACACTGAAAAGCTTCTAAAAGCCGATAAAGCAATATCAGGCAGAGCAATAATGCGACTTTTAGAAGAAAGCTCGATACAGTATTCACGTCAAACAATAGAACGAGTACGTAATATCTGTGTAAATGGCGGCAAGCTTACTGTTGGAAAGGAGCTCTATGCTGTTGCTCATTCGGGAGTGCTTTATATAGAGGATACGTCTATTAAGCCCGAAGAAATAGAAATAAAAGCGAGCATTGGTGAGGAGTACATATTTGGCGACAAAAGAGTTACTCTAATTCTTACCGATTTTTTGCAAAAGCTTGCAATTGTTAAGAGTAATGTAACAAATTTTTATGCTGATTATGATAAAATAAAAGGTGAGATTTTGGTGCGTCATAGACACAGCGGCGACAGAATAAGGCTTATCGGAAGAGGCTTTACTTCTGATGTCAAAAAGCTTGTGCAAAGTGGTTTTTCACCTGACGAAAGAAAAAATGTGCTTGTGCTGTCTGATGATAATGGAGTTATCTATGTTGAGGGCTATGGCTTTGCTGAAAGAGTAAAAGCACAAAAGGACACAAAAACCTTTTTATTCTGTAAAATATCATAAAACTGTCACAAATAAAAGCTAAAATATAATGTGATGTGTTTTAGAGTGATAGATATAGATGCACTCTAAGCTCTAATAAGCCAACATTAAAGAAAAACTATGATTGGCGAAGGAAAGGTAGTGTTTATTAACATTGAAGAACAATTCAAAATCGATTATTTTATATTTGGTAGTGGCTGTTGTACTTATAGGCGGAATGCTTTTGATGCTCTCATCTATGGCTAGTGAAACTGATGATACAGAGTATTCAAAGGTCATGAGGTATTTTGACGAGCTTCAGGTAAGTGAGTTTACATTTGACCTTAATTCCGGAGATTTAACCTACAAGCTTAAGGATGACACAACCGAATACACCTATACAGTTCCTAATGTAAGTCTTTTTGTAGACGAAGTACTGGGATCTGAGGATGCTTCAAACTATCGACGTTTATATGACGCTGAAAATCCTGATGATCCGTTGGTGTATGATCTTATACCAATTTCTGATAATAGCTTCTGGCTTAATCTTATACCCACAATTTTAATGCTCGGAGTTATGATATTCTTCTTTGTGTGGATGATGCGAAGCGCAGGAGCAGGAAAAATGTCCGGCTTTGGCAAAACAAATGCACACAAAGCTCCTGACTCAAAGAAGGCGACCTTTGAGGATGTTGCAGGTGCTGACGAAGAAAAAGAAGAGCTACAGGAAATTGTAGATTTTCTGAAGGATAACAAAAAATATAACGAGCTTGGTGCCAGAATTCCTAAGGGCGTATTGCTGCTAGGACCTCCCGGAACAGGTAAAACACTTCTTGCTAGAGCTGTAGCAGGTGAAGCTGGAGTTGATTTCTATTCAATTTCGGGTTCTGACTTTGTAGAAATGTTTGTAGGCGTTGGCGCCTCAAGAGTACGTGATCTTTTCGATCAGGCTAAGAAAAACGCTCCTGCAATCATCTTTATAGACGAGATTGATGCTGTAGGTCGTCAGCGTGGATCTGGTATCGGCGGCGGTCATGACGAGCGTGAGCAGACCCTAAACCAGCTGCTTGTTGAAATGGATGGCTTTGAGGATAATGAGTCTGTAATTGTTATGGCGGCGACAAATCGAAGCGATGTTCTTGACCCCGCACTTTTGCGTCCCGGTCGTTTTGATAGACAGATACTAGTTGGATATCCTGATGTAAAGGGTCGTGAAGCAATTTTAAAGGTTCATACTAAAAATAAGCCACTAGGTCCTGATGTTGATTTGTCTGTTACTGCTAAAACAACAGTAGGATTTACTGGAGCTGAGCTTGAAAATTTGGTAAATGAGGCTTCACTTTTAGCAGCAAGAAAGAATAAGAAGGCTATAACCGAAGAGGATCTCGAAGAGGCAGCTATCAAGGTTGTTGCAGGACCTGAAAAGAAATCTAAGGTTGTAACAGAGCAGGAAAAGCGGCTTACCGCTTATCATGAGGGTGGTCATGCAATTTGCACCTATTACTGTCAAACACAGGATAAGGTTCACCATGTAACCATCATTCCAAGAGGTCAGGCAGGCGGCTTTACTATGAGCCTTCCTGAAAAGGATAAGTCGTATGTTTCAAAGCGAGAGATGTATGAAAACATCATAGTTTTGCTTGGAGGTCGTGTTGCCGAAAAGCTTATACTTGATGACATTTCAACAGGTGCATCGAATGATCTTGAGCGAGCAACCTCTACAGCAAGAAACATGGTTACACGTTACGGATTTAGCGACAACCTAGGTCCTGTAGTTTACGGTCAAGGCGAGCATGAGGTTTTCCTTGGAAGAGATTACAGCAGTACACCGAGCTATTCAGAAAACGTCGCTGCTGAAATTGACAGTGAAATTCGCAGCATCATCGAGGACGCTTTTGAGGATTGTGAGGAAATTTTAAAGACGCACGCAGATAAGCTTGAAATTATTGCGCAATATCTTATGAAGTACGAAAAGATTGATGGCGAGGATTTTGAAAAGCTTATGAAGGGCGAAATAGCTGAATTTACTGATGCTGCTGAGGGTGACGAAAAGCTTGAAGAGAATTCAGAAGGCACAGCTTTAGAAAATGAAACTCAAGATAATTCAAATGAATAATTGATTTATATTGACTGCTTGCACAAAGCAAGCAGTCTTTTTTTGTGCAAATTGATGAAATAAGAAAATTTAAAAATTTTTGTCACAAATTGACCTGTAACTCAGAGTTATAGTAAAGAGGTGAATTGCATATGCAAATTATAAATCCCAATGAAGAAAAGACTATGAAAGCAATTGAACAGCATGCACAGCTTGTATACGGAATTGCACTTACTCAGCTTAAGCAGAAGCATTATGCAGATGATGTTTATCAGGATGTTTTTCTTACATACTTTGACAAGGAGATTGAGTTTAATGATGGCGAGCATGAAAAGGCTTGGCTTATCCGAACTACAATCAATATTTGTAAGAGATATAATTACAGTCCTTGGCAGGTTAGACGAGAATCGTTCGATGAATCGAGCTGCTTTGAGCTTCAGGATCAAGAGGAAACTAGGGTATTTTATGCTGTGCGTGAGCTTAAGGCAAGCTATCGAGTGCCAATTTACCTTCGGTATTTCGAGAATATGCCAATTGAAGAAATTGCCGCTTCGCTTGAGCTAAAGCCTGCAACTGTCAGAAAAAGGCTGTCACGTGCAAGAGCATATCTAAAGGAAAAATTGGAGTGTGATTATTTTGAATAATATTATAAGGAATATTCATGAACAAATGAAACCTGATAATCGAGTTACTGAAAGTCTGATAGATCAGATACTTGAAGGCAATAAGGTATCTCACGTTAAAAGAGCAGGATATAGATGGGCTTTTGTAGCTGTGCCAACAGCATTAGCTGTTTTATGCTTTGCCATATTCTTTGTCGGTAATAAGGATGAACAAATACAGTCTGATACCGATCTGGAAATGCAATATGCAAAATCAAGCGAGCATTACGATTATATTACGCCAGATGTAGTAGATGATGAAGCAGAAGAAGAGGATGCAGTGGATGACGAAGATGATTCTATATCTGATGAAAATAAACTTGATAGCGAATATAGTGAGGTGATTCAAAGCTTTATTGACAGCGGCGAAAACTATAGAACTTTTGACACATATGGAATAGATCTTGTAGAGGCTACCACAAACACTGTAGAAACATTAGATGGTACGGTAACTTTTATTGTAAAAGCTGAGTATGATGAAAGTGAAGAAGACTTTTCGCCTGATTGTGAAGTTGTAATAAGAAACAATACAGAAAAGGATATAGCAATTAGTACCGCTGGAATCCAAGGAAATTATTTGGATGCACAGACAATTCTTTCAATAGGATCTACTTTACTTTATCTTGAACCGGGTGAGGAAATCACCGATAGTATAATATTAGCAAATAAAGTTGATAATTATGATGAATTTTGCGTAGATTTTACAGATGTAGAAATAATTTATATTGAAGATGAAGCAGTTTATGAATGCTCATATTTTCAATTGCCTTATGAGTGGGACGAAAGCAATGGTAAGGAATATTCCATAGTAGATACAAGCTTCTTTGGATATGATACAGATAAAAGCGACTATACATTTTTAATAGATGATGACGAAAAAATCAAAAAAATAGACGCTTGGATTGAAGAAGTTATGCAAATCTGTGATGACTATGAGATTACTGCTGATGATTATCCCGAAAGAGGCGGAATAGAAGGATATATTATTAAAACTAATGGAGATAACGAGTTCGGAATTTATTATATAAGTCTTATTTCGTCTGATTATGACACCACAGATGAATATGAGCATGAAAACAATTTTTCATTCATTGATAAAAAATATGATCTGCCATATGAGTATATAGAGCAAATACAAGATATAATTAACGAATATGAAGCTGATACATTTACTGTATATACATCAGAAGACGACCCGACTAAATCCGATGTGACACAGCTAGATGTTGATTCAGTAACGCTGAATGCTGATTTTGCAGAGGATGGTTCATATTTAAGTGAGTCCCGACCCGACATATTGCTTGAGCTTGATGAGGTACAAAAGGATGCTATGATGCTTGCTTTAGACACAATTGAGTATAATGGCAAGACTTACAAATACAATAATGAGGTATATGCATCAAGCAAGGCTGAAAACCTGATAGGCACAGGTACGCTTAATGCTGATGGTATACAATATTCCGCTTACATTTATACAATTGCTGGGAAAGATGACAAAATCGGACTTGATATAGAGGACTGGAAGCTTTCAATTTTCGAGTTAGTTGAATAATACGACAAAATTTAATGAAAAGTATAAAAAAATATTGCATTTTGCAAAAACATGTGATATAATGATTAGAGTGATAAAAGTCTTGCGGGTTTGACCGTGAGACTTTGTCCTAGTTATTAAATGAATGGAGCCATAAGATGGGAATTAAAAATATGGTAGCTGGAAAAACCAACAATACATTTATCCAGTTTTTTAGATATATATTTGTTGGCGGCGGTGCAACAGTGGTTCAGTGGGGAATATTGGTTCTGCTCGTTGAATTGTTTGGATTAAACGCTAATCTCTCTAATGCTATAGGCTTTATTGGCGGACTTGTAACAAACTATCTTATTTCTACATACTGGGTATTTGATGAATCTAAGGTTAAGAATAAAGCTGCAGAGTTTACCGCCTTTGCACTTATTGGTGTAGTTGGATTAGGCATAAATCAGGGAATTATATGGATATTTGACAAGCCTCTTGCTGATGCAAAGGTATTTGGCAATCTTTTGAGTCCTGAAAGATACTATTTAATAGGACAGGTGCTTGCCACCGGAGTGGCTTTTTTCTGGAATTTCTTTGCAAGAAAAATTTTGCTTTACAATAAAAACACAGGTGAAACAAGCAAAGATGAAGTGTCCAAAAAATCGGATAGTAAAGAAATCATAAATAATTAAGACGAAAGGAATTGTATTTCGATGAAGAATGTTGTAATTATAGGTGGAGGTCCCACAGGACTTACTGCTGCATACGAGCTACTACGTGATGGTGGAGGAAATGAATATAACGTAACTGTGCTAGAAGAAAGCTCGGTTTTTGGCGGAATTTCACAGACAGTCCGCTATAAGGGTAACCGCATGGACATAGGCGGTCACAGATTTTTCTCGAAGGATGATACCATCATGAAATGGTGGAGCGATCTTATGCCTGTACAAGGAAAGCCTTCATATGATGATAAGCTGCTTGGCAGAGAAAAGCCCTTAGAAAAGGGAGGTCCTGATCCTGAAAAGCAGGATGAGGTTATGCTTGTAAGAGATCGTGTTTCAAGAATTTATTACAATCATTGCTTTTTTGATTATCCTGTTACAATGAACATGAACACCATAAAAAATATGGGACTTGTAACTACAATGCGTGCAGGCTTCAGCTATTTAAAAGCGTGCGCCGTAAAGCTTCCTGAAACGAATCTTGAAAATTTCTACATAAATCGATTTGGAAAAGTTCTCTATTCAATGTTCTTCGAAGGCTATACCGAAAAGCTTTGGGGAAGACATCCGAGCGAAATTTCTGCTGATTGGGGAGCACAGCGTGTAAAGGGACTCTCGATCACTGCAATAATCAAGGATATGTTTACAAAGCTTCTTGGAATAAAGAATAATGAAAACGCTGAAACATCGCTTATTGAGCAGTATTGGTACCCCAAGTACGGTCCGGGTCAGTTGTGGGAGCTTGTTGCTGAAAAGTCAAAGAATATGGGTGCTAGAATACTCATGAATCATTCGGTTAAGAATATTAAGACAAACGGAGATAAAATCACAAGTGTTGTTTGTCAAACTGAGGATGGTGATGTTGAAATAGAAGGCGATATATTTATCTCTTCTATGCCGATAAAGGATTTGGTTGGAGGAATGGATAGTGCGACTGATAGAGTCAGCATGATTGCTTCAGGACTTCCATATCGTGATTTTGTAACTGTTGGTTTGCTAGTGAACAAGCTTCAGCTAAAAAATCAGACAGATAAGCGTACACTTGGAAATATAGTTCCCGATTGTTGGATTTACGTTCAGGATAAGCGTGTAAAGCTAGGCAGAATTCAGATTTTCAACAACTGGTCACCCTACATGGTAAAAAATCCAGCAGAAACCGTATGGATAGGACTCGAGTACTTCTGTGCTGAGGGTGATGATTTTTGGAATATGTCAGACAAGGAGTGCATTAACTTTGCTATCAAAGAGCTTATCAAGATGGGCGTAATAAAGAAGGGTTCAGTGCTTGATGCTCATCGTGAAAAGATTAAAAAGGCATATCCTGCATATTTTGATACCTACAAGCAGTTTGACGAGGTAGTTGAGTTTTTAGATGAGTACGAAAATCTTTTCTGTGTTGGAAGAAATGGACAGCATCGTTACAATAACATGGATCACTCTATGCTTACCGCAATTAACGCTGTAAAGGCAATTAAATCCGGAAGCAATGACAAGAACAGCATTTGGAATGTAAATACCGAAAAGGAATATCATGAGTCAAAGTAAATCATTGCCCGAAGCTCTGGGCTTCACTAATGCAAGGATTGATTCAATAATTGAATCCTTAGCAGCACATCCATATTTATGGGCTTTTGCAGTATGTCTACTTATACACCCGTTCTATTTGGGATCTGAAGAAAATGTTCCTAACAATGCTATGCTTATTGAAGCGTTGCTTGTTTTAGCTGTTGGCTTTTGGGCAATATATCACCTTTATAAGGGTGAGATTCTTGGAAAAAAAGGCGCTGCAGCAATTGCCGTACTATATCTGTGCTTAGATTTATTGGCAGCTAAAATTTATTCTCAGTTTTCCACTAAGGGTATGTGGCTGCTTTTAGGCGGGTTTATCTTAGTATTTTTGCTCTATTTTTTATCTGACTCAAAGAAATATATGGAGCAGGTAAATTCACTTTTGATTCTTGCTCTGAGCTTCTTTGTGAAATTTTTCTATGTATACTATACATCTGTTTATACACGTCAAAACGATGTGCATAAATTTGGCGGCGAAAATGGTCATGCGGCTTACATAGAATATATCCTTTATAATCACAAGCTGCCTGACTTTGATGTGCGTGATGTTTGGCAGTTTTGTCATCCTCCGCTTCATCATACAATTTGTGCTATTTGGATTGAGATAAATGAGAATATTTTTGGAATAGGCTATAACCAAGCACGTGAATCATTACAAACGCTTACATTGTTTTATGCAATGGCGATTACTATAACAGCATATAGGATTTTTAAGCATTTTAAGCTTAGTGGCATGGCTCTTTATGTTCCTACCATTATAGTAGCTTTTCATCCTGCATTTATTTTAATGTCCGGAGCTATAAATAATGATGTGCTTTCTGTAGTTTTTATTATGGGCGCTATTCTTTGCACCTTAAAATGGTACGATAATCAGACCTTTTTTGGAATATTAAAAATTGCTCTATGCATAGGACTTGGCATGATGACAAAGCTGACAGCAGCACTTGTTGCTATTCCTATAGCAATAGTTTTTCTTGTTGTTTTCATAAAGAAGCTTCGCACGAATGGACTGCGATTGTTTGCACAATATTTTGTGTTTGCCGTAGTTTGTGTGCCTCTTGGTCTTTGGTTTGAAATTAAAAATTATATTCTATATCGTGTACCCATAACATATGTTCAAGAAATGAGCGACACTGTAACTCAATACATAGGAGATCAGAGCTTTATTTCACGTATTACCGATTTTTCGTCTTCGCAGTTTGAAAGTGTATTTGAGCAATGGCTATCTTATGATGATAATGGTAATGCAATAAGCTATAATGAATATAATCCTCTTGTTACATTGCTTAAAAACTCACTTTTTGGCGAATCTATAAGTGAGGACACCTTTGGTGATAATTCATATATGCTAACCTTGACTAAAGTTTTCTTTTGGCTTGCAGCTGCAATTGCGGCTATATGCTTAATTATGATGATTGTAAATATGTTCCGAAAGCGTGAAAGGTGCGGACTTGACGGTACACAAAAGGCATTGTTTGGAGTTTTCTATTTGGCACTGATTATAAACTTCTACAAAATGGCTAATGACTATCCTTTTACCTGTACTATGAATTTCAGATATATTACACCGACGGTGTTTATTGGCGCGTTTTTCCTTGGAACAACAATTAAACAACTAAGAGATCGTCAAAGCAAACTGGTAGATATTGCTGCATACACACTATCGCTGGCTTCACTTATTTTTGCCGCTATATCTGTAATTGTTTATATAGTGGTGTGCTATCCTGCTACAACATAGAATTTATGCAGCTTGAATATTAGTATACAATTGAAATGAGGTAATTTATATGCCTGAATGGCTTAAAAATGCTATTTTTTACGAGATTTATCCGCAGTCATTTTGTGATTCAAATGGTGATGGAATTGGCGATTTTAATGGTATTATAAGCAAGCTTGATTACATAAATTCAATTGGCTGTAATGCTATTTGGTTAAATCCGTGCTTTGAATCACCTTTTTTAGATGCCGGATATGATGTATCTGATTATAAAAAAGCGGCTCCACGTTATGGTACAAATGAGGAGCTTATAAAGCTTTTTGATGAAGCTCATAAGAGGGATATGCACATTTTGCTGGATTTGGTGCCAGGGCATACATCAACCAAGCATGAATGGTTCAAGCATTCATGCAAAGCTGATAAAAACGAGTTTTCTGATAGATACATCTGGAGTAATAGTGTTTGGGAGGATACTTTAGAGCTTGACTGTATACGAGGCTTTTGCGAACGTGACGGAAGCTGTGCGGTAAACTTTTTTTCACATCAGCCTGCGCTTAATTATGGCTATGCTGTTTGCACAAAGCCTTGGCAGCAATCACCCACAGATCCTGCTCCTATGGCTACAAGAGAGGCTATAAAGGATGTAATGAGATTTTGGCTGTCAAAGGGCTGTGACGGATTTAGAGTTGACATGGCAGGCTCTTTAGTAAAAAATGATGTTGATGGTGCTGAGACAATAAAGCTGTGGCAGGATTTCAGAAGGTTTTTGGATGATGAATTTCCTAATGCCGCATTGATTTCGGAGTGGGGCGAGCCTGACAAATCGTTAGCAGGAGGATTTCATATGGACTTTCTGCTTCATTTTGGTCCATCTCATTACAATGACCTTTTTAGGTGTGATGAGCCTTATTTCTCGCGCAGAGGAAAGGGAAGCGCAAAGGATTTTGTTCAAGCATATACGGATAACTGTTTAAAAACCTCTAACAAAGGACTTATTTGCATCCCCAGCGGAAATCACGACATGGATAGACTGAGTAGACGACTTGATTATGATGAGATGAAGCTTGCGTTTGCTTTTTTAATGTCAATGCCTGGTGCGCCATTTATATATTATGGTGATGAAATAGGGATGAGATATATTGAAGGACTAAGCTCGAAGGAAGGCGGCTACGGAAGAACGGGATCTCGAACACCAATGCAATGGAATAGCGAAAGGAACGCAGGCTTTTCTGATGCAAAAGAGGATTTGCTTTATTTGCCTATAGATCCTGACATCGATAGACCAACTGTTGAGCATTCACTTCGTGATGAAAATTCTTTACTTAATGAGGTTAAGCGTTTGATTAAGCTTCGTAAAGCTCATTTAGCACTTGGTAATTTCGGACAGATAGAGTTTATTAGCGGCGAATATCCAATTATATACAAACGAAGCTTTGATAATGAGGAAATACTGGTTATAATTAACCCTGCAGATAAAATTTTTGAAATCCCTTTGAAATCATATAAAGATGTTTTGTATTTTGTAGGCGCCAAGCCAAGGCTATTTGATTGTAGCATAGAAATTCAGCCAGTATCAGCATTATTTATAAAATTACAGTAATTTATTTGCCCTGATAGTGTTGCAGTAGCGATGCTTTCAGGGCTTTTGTGCATTTATGACAAAAAGTCTTGTGAAATATTGTGAGATGTTACATTTTTTTAATTGTCCTTACTTTAACACAAAAAATATGTTACAATATAAATATACAAGAATAATAGGAGGGTAATTATGAAATACATTGCACACAAAATTGATGAGAAAGAACAAACTGTTAAGGATCATCTTGAAGAAACAGCCGAGCTGGCTAAGAATAACGCTTTAGAACCATTCAAAGACTTAGCATATGAATGTGGGTTATTGCATGACATTGGTAAATACACGCAATCATTTCAGTGTAGAATACGTGGAGATAATAAAAAATGTGAACACGCAATTTGTGGTGCACAGTGGATTAATGATAACTGGAGTGACCCGTTTAATGCGCTTATGGAGTACTGTATTGCAGGACATCATACTGGCTTGCCTGATGGAGGAAAAAAGACAGATACAGCTGATAGCCCATCATTATCTGGAAGAATGAAAAGAATTTCAGAGGATTTTTCAGAATTTGAAAACGAAATAACGCCTGAGATTCCAAATACAAAAGAAATTTTTAGTTATCTTTCAAAGCAGAAAAATAGCGAAGACCTAGTTGAAATATATGCTTTTATGACTAAATATGTTTTTTCGTGTCTTACTGATGCTGATTATTTAAATACCGAACGCTTTTACAATGAAAATGCAAAACGAGGTATGTCAGGCGATTTTAAAAAAGCTAGAGAAAAGCTTCAAGAAAAATTAAAATCTTTTAAATCTGACACAAAAGTAAATAAAGCCAGAAATGATTTGTTAAACCAAGCGATTGAAAATTCAGAGGATCTTGTTGATATAAATATTTTAAATATGCCAACTGGAAGTGGAAAGACCCTATGCAGTCTTAAAATCGCACTTGATTATGCTGTCAATAGAAACAAAAAACGGATAATTTATGTCATTCCCTATACCAGTATTATTGAGCAGACAGCTGATGAGTTTAGAAAAATTTTTGGGAATGCAATGCCAATACTTGAACATCATTCTAATTTTGATTATGACAAAAAATTAGGTAAAAATAGTGATAATATCAGTGGTGAAATAGATGAAGAAAATGAGCTGACGGAAGAAAAGCTAAGACGCACTTGCGAAAATTGGGATGCACCATTTATTGTTACTACTAGTGTACAATTTTTTCAGTCACTTTATCACTATAAAGGTTCTCGTTTAAGAAAACTTCACAACATGGCAGATAGTCTAATTGTATTTGATGAAATACATCTGTTGCCAATAGATCTCCTACAACCATGCTTAAGAGGTATTGGATTTATTACAAAGTATTTAAATAGTGAAGCTATTTTTCTTTCAGCCACAATGCCGAATTATTCAAATCTTTTTAAAGCGTATCTGCCAGACTGTAAAACAAAAGAACTCATTTTAGACAAATCTGAGTTTGACAGTTTTTCTAACTGTAAATATATAAATTTAGGAAAATGCTCACTTGAAAAGGTTGTCATAAAATCGTGCGATTATACATCTTCACTTATTATTGTAAATAGCAGGAAATCTGCTAGAGATGTATATAAATTGCTGGATGGAAAGAAATATCATCTTACTACTTACATGACACCTAGTCATCGTTCGAGTGTTATTGCGAATATAAAGCAGGCACTTAAAAACAATGAAAAGATCACTGTTGTTTCAACTTCTCTTGTTGAGGCTGGAGTAGATTTAGATTTTGAGGCGGTATTTAGAGAGCTTGCAGGACTAGATAGCATACTTCAGTCGGGTGGCAGGTGTAATCGTGAGGGATTGCGTGATAGCGGAGATGTGTTTATTTTTGAAACTGAAGAAAATTCACCAAAGGAAATAGGAGTGAGAGCAAATATAGTTAGAAATATGCTTTCAGAATATAATGATATATCTACTCAAGAAGCGGTTGAGGATTACTACGAAAGGTTGTTTGGATTTAAAAAGAAAAAGATTAATTCATGTAGCATAGCAAGCTTTGAGGGAAAAGTTACAAGACCTGAACAAATTCCCTTTAGAAAATTTGCTGAAAGCTTTGAATTTATAAAGGACGATACAATTGCTGTTGTAATAGACAATTGTGAGGAGACGCATGAGCTTTTAAAAAGCCTGGAGTATGGTAGTATGTCGGCGAAACGTAGTTTACAGAGGTATTCAGTAGCTTTAAGAACTGGTAAATCTAACGGATATGACAATGAGTTTGAAATCATGCTCAAAAGTGGTCTGATAGCACCTCAGGAAGATTTGTTTGTTCTTACAAACAATGATTACTACAAAGATGATATTGGACTTGTAACTGAACCTGTAGATTACTTGGTATGAAAAACTTTTGAGGCAATACCACATATATGTCATGTAGTATTGCCTCAAAGTAAAAATAAAACAACGAATATATTTCAACTCACAAACACTCGTTAATCAAGTGCTGACAAGTATATTATACTATAAAACTGAAGAAAAAATCAAGCGAATTGAAAAATTTATATAAAGTAACTAAATTTCATTTCGTAATTTTGTGAATATTTATAGTTGACAAAAAATGAAATGTGGTTTATAAAACAACAAATATAAGTTTTGAAAGGGGTTGATGAAGATGGCTTATGGAATTAAGATTTTGGTTCAAGGAGATTATGCACTTTTCACGCGCCCGGAAATGAAGGTAGAACGCGTGAGCTATGATGTGCCACCACCTGGTGCTATAGAAGGGCTATTAAAGGCTGTTTATTGGAAGCCTGCTATTGGATACAAAATCGACAGAATTGTTGTTTATAAGCCTATTAAATTTATGAGCATCAGACGAAATGAGGTGAAAAGCAAGGCGAGCCAATCCGCTGTAAAATCCCAAATGAATGGCAAAGATGCAAATCCCGTAATCTTTACATCCGACGATCGCACACAACGTGCCGCTACGATTCTCAAAGATGTTAAGTATGGTATTGAGTTTCATTTTGAGCTTACGGGATTAAAGTCGGATCATGATGATGAATGCGAGGAGAAGCATTACAATATAATACTAAGAAGATTAAGAAATGGACAGTGCTTTAGACAGCCTTGCTTAGGATGTAGAGAGTTTCCTGTTAGTAAGATCGAACTAGTTGATGAATTTGATTTAAGCGAAGTAGATGAAAGCTTGATGGGAGATACTGATTTAGGCTATATGCTCTATAAAATGAAATTTGCAGATGGTGGTAAACCAATCAACAACAATTGGGAAAGTCCTAAATTTTCTGACAAGGCGGACGCAATTTACTACAGACCTCATATTGTTGATGGTGTGATTGATGTTCAAAAGTACAGGGAGATGATTAAATGCTGATAAATGCTCTTTGCAATTACTATGATATGCTTGCGCAAGATTCTGAGAATGACAAAATTGTTCCAGAGTATTTGTCGCAGAAAGATGTTAGCTACATGATAATGATTTCAGAAGATGGTAAAATCACTGATATTTTAGGCTTTCCTGATAAAGACGAAAGAACTAAAAAAAATGGCAAAGCAACTATTTGTTTACCTAGACGCTCTGAAAAATCTGCTGTAGATCTAAATATTGTTGAACATCGAGGCAAATACATATTTGGACTAGATTTTAAAGATGGGAGGCTCACAACAAAATTTGATAAGGCTAATGATTCTAGAAAAAATGGAGTTTTTAGAGAAGGAAACCTTGAATTTTTCAAGGATTTAGACTCTCCTATAGACAAAGCATTCTACAAATTTCTGGAAAATTGGAAACCCGAAAATGAAACGGAAAATCCGATATTAATTAAGCTAGGCAAAGATATTTGCAAAGATTTGTTTTGTTTTGCACTTGATGGTCATCCTGAAATTATGCTGCATGAAGATGCCCAAGTGATTGAAAAGTACAAGCAGTTTTATATGCGAGATATGCAAGAAAAATTAGTTGGTCAGGGCAATGTTAGTATGGATGCAATTACTGGAGAAATAAAGCCGATTGCTGATTTGCATGATAAAATCAAGGGATTGCTAGGAGGTCAACCAAGCGGTTGCCTTTTAGTGGCTGCTGATAAGCCTGCATTTGAATCGTACAACAAGGCAAAGTCTTTATCAGCTAATGTGTCGGTTGATTCAATGAAAAAGTACACATCTGCACTTAATATGCTACTTTCTGATTCTCACCACAAAATAGTTGTTGGTGACACGACAATTGTATTTTTCGCTATCTCACAAAAGGATGAAAATGAGAGTGAGATTGTTAAATTCTTTTTCTCATCAAAGCTTGATTCGGATGAAATTGAAAGTGAATTAGAAGGTATATTAAATGCTGTTAGAAAAGGTAAGGTGCCTGACTACAGTGCTTTGGATATTGATGTAAATGACAGCTTTTATGTTGTTGGACTCACTCCTAATGCTTCCAGAATTTCACAAAGATTTATATATCGCAATAAATTCGGTGCCATTTTGGATAATGTTATTTTGCATCAAAAGGATATGGCGGTAAAGTATAACGGCAAGGATATTAGTGTTGGCATGATAACGCATGAATTGATTTCACCAAAATCTACTAAAGAAAAGGTATCGTCATCTATTGTTTCCGAACTATTTAAAGCGATACTTAATGGCACAAATTATCCGACAACACTTTTGGAAACTGTTATAAGACGCGTTAAAGCCGACAGTGACGACCCTGAAAACAACAGGTATTTTATTAAGCTAAACGACACAAGAGCTGGAATAATTAAGGCTTGCCTTAACAGAAGAGCAAGGCTTTCAAATAAAGAGGAGGAAATAAAAATGGGACTAGATGAAACCAATACCAACCAAGCATACGTTTGTGGCAGACTGTTTGCCGTACTTGAGAAGATTCAGCAAGAGGCATCAGATAATAAGCTTAACAAGACTATTAAGGATTCGTACTTTGCTACTGCGATGTCGAAGCCATCAACGGTTTTTCCAAAGCTGTTTTCGTTGGCACAAAATCATCTTGCCAAGCTTGAATACTCAGTGCATTTTAACAAGATGCTTGGTGAGATAGTGGGCTTACTTGATGATGAGTTTCCGTCAACTTTATCGCTTGAGGATCAAGGAAGATTTGTTATCGGATACTATCATCAGAATGGCGAGCTTTACAAGAAAAAGGAAAATGCTCAGACTAAATAATGAAAGGAAGTTATTAAAATGGAAGCAATTAAGAACAGATACGAATTTGTAATGATTTTTGATGTTGAGAATGGAAATCCTAACGGAGATCCCGATGCGGGAAATATGCCCAGAACGGACCCTGAAACCTCTCTTGGATTGGTAACTGATGTTTGCCTAAAGAGAAAAATAAGAAATTTCGTAGAGCTAATTAAGGAAGGCGAGCCGTGTTATAATATCCTTATCAAGGCAGACAAGGCTTTGAACACTAAGTTTGCACAGATGTATGAAAAGCATGATTTGCCAACTAAACAAAAGGGCAAAGATGCCGATGTTGTAGCTAAGGCAAGAAATTTTATGTGTGAAAACTACTATGACGTTCGTACATTCGGTGCAGTAATGAGTACAGGCGATGACCCATGCGGAATAGTCAGAGGACCTGTTCAGATAAACTTTGCCAGAAGTATAGATCCCGTTTTCCCACAGGATTTTACTATTACAAGACAAGCTAAAACAACTGTTGACAGATTGGCAGATGGAGAAACCGAGATGGGTAAGAAGTCAATTATTCCCTATGGTTTATATAAAGCGGAAGGCTACGTTTCAGCGATGCAAGCTCAGAAGGTAACCGGCTTTAATGAGGATGATTTGGAGCTTCTTTGGACGGCGATAATTAATATGTTTGAGAATGACAGAAGTGCCGCAAGAGGTAAGATGTGCATGAGAAAGCTTTACGTTTTCAAGCATGATAGTGCTCTTGGAAATGCACCTGCTCATCTGCTTTTTGACAAGATAAGCATTACGAAAAAGTCTGATGTCAAAGCCCCGAGAAATTTCAGCGATTATACCATTAACGTTGATACAAATATGCCTGACGGTGTAACGCTTATCGAAAAGCTGTAATGGATACGCAAACTGTAAATATTCGTTCGATACAGCATTTTATGTACTGCCCCAGAAGATACGGTTTGCTTGAAGTAAACGACGATTGGGCGGAGAACGCATTTGTTGTAATGGCAAATATTATGCACGAAAATGTACATAATGCAAAGCATAGCTTTACAAGTCAAAACAAGATTGTGGTTTCCGCCATCGATGTTTACAATGACAAGCCGGAGTACAACCTTTTCGGAGTGTGTGATTGTATAGAGTTTAATCGTTGTAATAACGGAGTTTTCATTGAGAAGCTTGGAGGCAATTTTGATGTAAAGATTGTAGAGTATAAGCCTAATCCGCCAAAGGATAAGGAATATTATGAAAGCGACGCTATGCAAGTTTTTGCACAGAAGCTTTGTGTTGATTACATCTATGGGTGCGATTGTGATTGTTGTTTGTATTACACTAAAACTAAAAAGCGGGTGGCATTGCCGTTCAAAAGCGAATTTGATCGCTGGAATGAGCAGCTTTTAAAGTATTTAATTCAGATGAGAGAAGTACTTGCAACACAAAGAATACCACAAAAAAGAAAAGGTCAAAAATGTTCGGGCTGTTCTTTAAAGGATTACTGCTTTCCTAAAAGCGCAAACGCTTCGGTTAAGGATGAAATTATGGAATTAATGAGTGAGGTGTAGTAATGAAAAGGCTTCTTAATTCGCTTTACGTTCTTGATGAAACAGCATATCTTTCGCTTGATGGAGAAAATATAGTTTGCCGTAAGGATAATCAAGAAAAATTTCGTGTACCGTTTTCAAATATTGAAGAAATATATTGTTTTAATTTCAATGGTTGCACTCCTGCACTAATGGGAAAATGTGTAGAATATGGTATTCCACTTAATTTTCTCAATCCCTACGGAAAATTTTTGGCGAGAGTTCAGGGTGAGGCAAAGGGAAATGTCTTTTTGCGTAAAGCTCAATTTGAAATGCTTTCAAATACACCGATAATTTTGTCACAAAACACTGTTGCGGCAAAGCTTTCAAATACAGTGACTTTAATAAAGCGATCTCTTAAGGATTATCCTGAAATAGATTCAGATGGTGCAGTAAGCAGGTGCATAGACTATATCAAGCAGGGAATAAAAAACGTCTATACTGTTAGCGATAAGGAAGTCATTATGGGAATTGAGGGCAATTGTGCAAAAGCATATTTTGATATTTTTGATAGATTGATATTGCAACAAAAAGACGATTTTAAGATGATCGCAAGAACAAAGCGTCCCCCACTTGACAGGGTAAATGCTGTACTTTCATTTATGTACACTATTGCGACATCATCTTGCGCTTCTGCACTTGAAAGTGTTGGACTTGACAGCTATGCAGGCTTTTATCATGCGTTTCGATCTGGAAGAAATTCGCTTGCTTGTGATATGGTGGAGGAATTTCGTTGTATTGTCGAAAGACTAGTGCTTACAATGATTAATCTTAAACAGTTAAAAGCGGATGATTTTGAAACGCAGGTTTCAGGAGCAGTGTACCTTACAAAGGACGGAAAGAAAAAGGTTCTTACAGCATGGCAGGAAAAAAAGCGTACAACGTTTACTCATCCGTATACAAAGGAGAAGATGCCATTAGGTCTGTTGCCATTTGTTCAAAGCACACTTTTGGCAAAGTACATACGAGGTGAGATTAGCGAATATCCATGTTTTTTGCTAAAGTAAAGAAGGTGAAAAAAATGATGACTCTTGTTAGTTATGATGTGTCAACTGTTGATAACAAAGGGAAAACCCGTTTGAGGAAAATTGCAAAGGAATGTCAGAATTACGGACAGAGAGTACAAAATTCTGTTTTTGAATTGGATTTAGATTACGGTACTTTTTTGCAGGTAAGAAATCGGCTGTTAAAAATAATTGATACTGATAATGATAGTTTGAGAATCTATTATTTAGGAAAGAACTGGCAAAGAAGAATTGAGCATTTTGGTGCCAAGCAAACATATAATCCAGAAGGCACGTTAATTGTTTAGAGAACCTCTAATGATATTCATTTTACGGGTAGGTTCGCCAAAAAAATGAGCTCTAAAATGAACGCAAAATGAAATGATAATTAATTTATCTTTAACATAAATTAATTTGTTCCACCCATGGTGGAGCGTGAAACTAGCATACACAAAATCTAGGGTCACGCCCCTCGTGGGCGTGTGAGTTGAAATTTTACATTCTTAGGGTAATCAATGACGTAAACGTCACGCCCCTCGTGGGCGTGTGAGTTGAAATTGGTATGTGTAGAGCCAACAAGATCTTCTACCAGTCACGCCCCTCGTGGGCGTGTGAGTTGAAATTACACCCATCTGTCCCACAAGAGGCTTAGGAACGGGTCACGCCCCTCGTGGGCGTGTGAGTTGAAATTTAATGCGATAAAGACAAAAATTACAGAGGTATGGGTCACGCCCCTCGTGGGCGTGTGAGTTGAAATTTGTGAGTGGCAGGTCATGCCGCTCATACCCTGTCACGCCCCTCGTGGGCGTGTGAGTTGAAATCATGCGGAGATATACCTCGTTATGTCCCTTAAGGTGTCACGCCCCTCGTGGGCGTGTGAGTTGAAATGCCATAAGTCACGTTGCCATCAGCTCGCTCCGTCTGTCACGCCCCTCGTGGGCGTGTGAGTTGAAATTCGCCTGTCGTTATAAAGCAGTTGCACCATGTCGTCACGCCCCTCGTGGGCGTGTGAGTTGAAATAGCTTTGCGAGTGTTGACTTACCCTGTACGCTGTGTCACGCCCCTCGTGGGCGTGTGAGTTGAAATAGGATTGCCCCATACCGACGCCGCTAGCATTAAGTCACGCCCCTCGTGGGCGTGTGAGTTGAAATTTCGTACGGTTTTTCCGATTCAAAGCTTTCAAACGGTCACGCCCCTCGTGGGCGTGTGAGTTGAAATGCGATAGCCGTCTGCCGTCTCGGTCAGCGCCGATAGTCACGCCCCTCGTGGGCGTGTGAGTTGAAATGCAATTGACCCATACTGTCTCTTGCTCGCCGTCTGTCACGCCCCTCGTGGGCGTGTGAGTTGAAATTCTGTTAATAAAATTTATTAAATATCGTCAACTGGTCACGCCCCTCGTGGGCGTGTGAGTTGAAATTGCTTGGTGTGTTTTGCCCGCTCAGGTATCCGCGTCACGCCCCTCGTGGGCGTGTGAGTTGAAATGCTAATCATGCTTTACCAGTCCTTTCCACTACGTCACGCCCCTCGTGGGCGTGTGAGTTGAAATGGATAGTATGGCAGGGTGCAACCAACAGCGACTAGTCACGCCCCTCGTGGGCGTGTGAGTTGAAATCCACATGTCAA
>JAJQIB010000016.1:33913-101734 GCA_021199375.1 Ruminococcus sp.
CCAGCAGACCACTGCTGCCCCCAGTCACGCCCCTCGTGGGCGTGTGAGTTGAAATCCACATGTCAACCAGCAGACCACTGCTGCCCCCAGTCACGCCCCTCGTGGGCGTGTGAGTTGAAATTTGGATAATGTCGACAAACTCAGCACCGATAAATCGTCACGCCCCTCGTGGGCGTGTGAGTTGAAATCAAAAAATTAAAATGGTGTTTGTACCCCCTGCTGTCACGCCCCTCGTGGGCGTGTGAGTTGAAATGTCCCTGTAAGCGTTAAGCCTGCTGGAGTTGCATGTCACGCCCCTCGTGGGCGTGTGAGTTGAAATTTTTAACACTGGCTTAGAGATGGCAGCGACTAAGTCACGCCCCTCGTGGGCGTGTGAGTTGAAATTGGGTAGCGTGCTTTTAACTCCGCTCGCTTTGCCGTCACGCCCCTCGTGGGCGTGTGAGTTGAAATCTTAAAGTGTTGCAAAATCCAAGCTGTCAATGCGTCACGCCCCTCGTGGGCGTGTGAGTTTATATTGACATTGATCAATATGGATATGGGTCGTTTTTTGTTTTTTGGTTATTTTTACTGCTCTTTATCCCTCAGCCTCTTCATAATATTCAAAATCTACATTTCCGTTTGATACGTCAGCAGCTACTACCTGAATCATTATGCGCTTGCCTACAGTAAACTGTACCCCACCGCCTACACGCTTTATCGAGAATTTCTCATCATAGTAATAGTCAGGGTAGGGAAGTGTGTCTATTTTAATCAGCCCTTCACAGGTGTTGTCAAGCATCACGTACATTCCGTGTGGTACACAGGAAACTACTACCCCTTCGTATACCTCTCCGAGCTTGGTTTTCATAAACTCGGCCTTGTAGCAGTCCTCACAGCTGCGCTCTGTCTGCATGGCGACAAGCTCGGTTTTAGATGCTTGGTCCGCTGCTGCATAGGCAAACTTGTTGTACCGTGTGCGGCAGGCTGCATCGTCTCCACTTGCCAAAAAGTCACTCATGATGCGGTGAATAGCCAGGTCAGGATAACGTCTTATTGGTGATGTAAAGTGTGCATAGTCGTCGAGTACAAGTCCAAAGTGACCGACAGGCTCCGCTGAGTATTTGGCCTTAGACATAGATCTTAGCACAAGATTATTGACCACCGGAAAACGCTCTGTTCCTCTCTCCCACTCAAGAATCTCAGATAATCGCTTAGGCTTTACGCCTCCCTCAAAATTGTAGGGTATGCCTAGCTCAGTTAGTCCTGTCTTTAGATAGTCAAGCTTGTCCTCAGGCGGATTCTCATGTATGCGATACACAAACGGCAAGCCATGCTCACAGCCAAACTTTGCCGCACATTCGTTAGCACAAAGCATAAAGTCCTCAATGATTTCCTGACTAACTCCGCTTGCATGTGGTTTTACATCTATACAAAAATCATTTTCGTCAATAATAAGCTCACTTTCAGTCGTAGAAAGCTGTGGAGCGCCTCGGTGGATTTTGTTTCCGCGCAAAATTTGCGCCAGCTCGTTCATGGCAGGTAGCACATCTAGCACCTCAGCATATTTTTCATGCAGTACCTTTGAATCGGTGCCATCAAGCAGCTCGTTAATTTCGCTGTAAACTCCCTTGACTCTTGACCGAATAACAGTTTTGGCAAATTTGTAGTCTATAATTACACCGTTTTTGTCGAGCGTCATAAGCGCAGAAAATGCAAGCCTATCTTCCTGTGGATTTAGTGAGCAAATACCATTAGAAAGCTCCTTTGGAAGCATGGGTATAACTCGGTTAGCGTAGTAGACACTTGTACCACGATTAAAAGCCTCCTCATCAAGAAGCGATTTTGGCTTAACGTAGTATGAAACGTCAGCTATATGAACGCCAAGCTTGTAGCCTGCATCTGTTTTCTCTATTGATATAGCATCATCTATATCCTTTGTTGCAGCACCGTCAATTGTGAATATCGGCAAATCTCTTAAATCCAATCGATTAGGTATTTCAGCGCTTATCGTACGCTCATCAGATACTTTTTTTGCCTCAGCAATTACCTCAGGCGGAAACATAGGTGTAAGTCCGTTTAGCTCTAAGACGCTAAGCGCACAGACTGATGCTTTAAGTGAGCTTCCAAAGCTCATAACAATTCTACATCTATGGTCTGCATGACTGGTACCACGATGTACAATTTCAGCTAAAACCTTGTCGTCCTCACGAAGCTTAAAGCCATCACTTTGTTCAATTTTCATTGCGTATTTTGAAAGGGTATCGGGAACAACCTTTAGCTCACCAAATTCATTTACAATGTTTCCTGTAAAGCGTGAAAAGCTTTCCTCTGTGATCTCCATTACTCGACCTTCAAGCTTATCGTCCCTTCCGATATAGGTTTGTACCATAACTTTATCTCCGGGTAGGGCACCGTTTAGGTATCTTCCGGCAACAAAATATTCCTCATTTGTATCTATATTACGAACAAAACCAAATGTCTTTTTAACTCTGGACACCTCGCATGGAATAAGCTTTCCGGGTGCAACATAAATATATCCGTTTCCAGTATTTACAATCTTGCCCTTTTTACTAAGCTCTTCTAGTCCTCTATCAAGATCTCGCTTGCTCAAAAACATCTTTAATGGCTTGTATAGCTCATTAAATGCTACAGGTCTTTTGCTTCTTTTTAGTTTATCCAAAACGATTTTTTCGTACTCTTTTCTCATCTAACTCCTCCAGCCTTGTACATCAAAAATTCTTTTCAAAAAATTTGCCCTGCTTTTTAAATTGCAGGGCAGTTGCTTATTTTATTACGTTAATAAGAACAGTCATCACAAGTGTTATTACAAAGATAAGTCCGGTAGCAAGACCTGTTATTCTTGAAAGCTTTGCATCCTTTGTTCGACCCTTATTGCCTTCGTAGAAGGACTCGTTGTAGCCGCCTCCGATAGCCGATGTTAGACCATCATCCTTGCTGTCTTGTGCAAGAACTACCAATACTATAATCAAGCTGCAAAGAAGTAAAACTGCTCCGGCAACAATCTCGATTGTACTCATATATTCACAACCTTTCCTTTTCTCAATTTGTACTTATTAAGTATAACACATTCAAACAGAAATTGCAAGTGTTTTTGAAAAAAATAATAGATTTTTTCGAAAAATTCTTTAAAAATCGAGCTTAAATTCTATAAAATGGCAAATTCAAGCTAATTCGCTCATTACAATGTTTTTGATTTTGCGAACAAGAGTCCCTGTTTTGCCTATACCTGCTTGCTGTGTTCCAAAGAGCAGCGTGATTTTATGCTTAGGCTCGTTTGAGAAAAATGTGCCGAGCCAGCCATCCCATCCATACTCACCCTCTGAGCTAAACAGCGTGGTTTGTGATTCGTTATCACAAACTCTCATTAAGCTACCATAGGTGTAACCTCTCATCCAGCTCCATCCATTCCAAAGCTCAGGCTTTTGAGCATCTGTCAGTCCACCGTGAGTCATATATCTTACAGCTTGTTCCGGCATAATCTGCATTCCTTTGTATCTGCCGTTATTTAAAAGCATATCAGCAAATTTAGCATAATCGTCTAATGTTGCGCATAGACCAGCACCTCCTGATTCAAAAGCCGGAATCACGTCACGATTATATCTTAGTCCTAGGTGATCTGTTTTTATTTCAACAAGTCCCTTGTCAGAATAATCATAAGCCTTAGCTAATCTATTCGCCTTGTCTTGAGGCACATAAAAATCCGTATCATTCATCTCAAGTGGTTCAAAGAGGTTTTCGATAAGAAACTCTCTAAATGATAATCCGCTTACACGAGCAACAAGCGCTCCCAAAATATCCGCTGAGCTTCCATACATAAAGTGCTCACCTGGCTCAAAGCATAAATCTGTATTAGCCATCATTTTAGCAAATTCATCGGTGGTCACAGGATTATTAGAATATAGTCGCTCATTTATTTGCCAAAACACACCTCCGCTTTGCTTACCTCCTTCGGTTAAGTCGTCAGGATAAGCAAGTCCTGAGGTCATGTTCATAAGATGCTGTACGGTTATGGGATTTTTAACCTTTGTACGTACACCATTACGGTTCACATACATATCTGAAAATTCCGGCATATAATCGCTAAGCCATGCACCGAGATCTATTTTGCCCATTGATACCAGAAGCATAACCGCAGCTGCCGTTATAGGCTTGGTTTGCGAGTATAGCCTAAAAATCGTGTCTCGTGACATTGCTATTTTGTTTTCAATATCTCTGTATCCGCACTGCGTGTAAGCAATCTCCTTGCTGTTTTTTAGTATAAGAACGTTAGCTCCTGCTGTGTCGCCACTATCTACCGCAGCTTTTAAAGCATTCTCAATTCTATCAGTCACAAATAATCACATCCCTTATCTAGTTATTATTAATATTTTATCATAAGAAACGTGCTGATTCAATGACTAAATAATGAATCTTATTTTCTATTCTGTTTTTTTAATCCTAGTAGATCCCATAGCTTTAGCTGTGTGTTTTTGCTAAAGCTAATAGTACTTAATAGCATGGTTTCATTAATGGCGCATATCCATTCTATATCTCCAAGTGGAGTTTTATCAGCATATTTTATATAGGATTGGTGTGCTTTCTCAAGATAATGCATGCAGGCGGCTGGATTTGAAAATATGGGCAATATGTCACATTTGCTTTTAAATGATTTTTGTACATTTTCGTGCATTATATGCTCGTATCTTACATGCTCATTTAGAGTGCCTTTAAATTGCTTGTTGTGTGGAAATGTAAATGAGTCGCAAAGATAGTGTGATGCAACACCTAGCCTGTAGTAAAAAGCAGTATTTTGACCATGATGAGCTTCGCATATCCATGCAAGTGCGAGCTTTTTTCTTGCTGTCGAAAAGCCGTGACCTATGCTCTTAAGATAGGTGTGATATGATATATCAGGGGATAGATTGCCTAAAATAAACGCCGAAAGCTTGATTAAGCTTTTTATTTCAAGTGTTTTTTTGCCGAAGTCAACAGCAAACAAAGCATGGTCTATTGTTCTCATTTAATCGCTTCCTTTGAAAATATTTTTTCACGTAATTTTGTTATTATGCACTAAATGCGACGTCCGTTTTTTGACGGATGTCGCATTTGTCAGACAGTGTGCATTATGATATATTATGCGCACTGTCAAATATTATTTAAGAAGGTGTTTTGTTATCTTGCTTGCTTTGTCTTCCTCCATGACAAAGCGAGGAGTTAGGACAGCAGCCACATGTTCCACCACAGGAATGCTTGCCTTGTTTCTTGTCCTTTACCATTGAGTAAATTACAAGCCCTATTATTGCCGCTAGTATAATTGCGACTATTAATGTTCCTAAAAATCCACTCATGATTTATTCCTCCTGTTTGTATCAAAGAAAGATTTTAAGCTGTGGTTTTTACCCTTGCTGTTAGCTTGTCGCTTTCCTTATAGGGCTTAAAGAGCATATAGATCATACCAACTATAAGTGCTATTGCAACAATCAGTGAAATTACATTTACAACTGACATAACCGCATCTCCTGAAACGATAAGGCTTCCTGTAAATAGATTTCCAAGCTGATTTATGATAAGCGAAATAGCATAAGCAAATCCACACTCATATCCGATTGCGAACCAGAACCACTTGGTATTGTTCATCTCACGCTTAATAGCTCCCATTGCTGCGAAGCATGGCGCACAAAGCAGATTGAATATTAGGAATGACCAGCCTGAAACAGTTGTGAATGCTGCGCCAAGTGTTGCATAAACGCTCTCTCCACCGTTGTAAAGAATACCCATTGTAGCAACAATGTTTTCCTTAGCAACAAGTCCAGTGACTGCTGCAACAGTAGCCTTCCAGTTGCCCCAGCCAAGAGGAGCAAATATCCAGCATATGCCCTTGCCTATGTACGCTAAAATGCTGTTGCTCATTTGATCCTCTTCCAGCATTCCGAAGCTTCCGTCAACCCAGCCAAAGAAGGATGTGAACCAAATTACAATTGTAGAAAGCAGAATGATTGTTCCTGCCTTTTTGATGAATGACCAGCCACGCTCCCACATAGATCTCAGTACATTTCCTACGGTAGGAATGTGGTAAGCGGGAAGCTCCATAACGAATGGTGCGGGATCTCCTGCAAACATCTTTGTTTTCTTAAGCATAATACCCGAAACTATGATTGCAGCCATTCCAATAAAGTACGCTCCTGTTGCGATCCAAGCTTTTCCGCCTAAAATTGCGCCAACAATCATCGCAATAAAGGGCTGCTTAGCTCCACAAGGAATGAACGTTGTAGTCATGATGGTCATTCGTCTGTCACGTTCACTCTCAATTGTTCTTGATGCCATGATTCCGGGAATTCCGCATCCGGTACCGATAAGAATCGGAATAAAGGACTTACCTGAAAGACCGAATTTTCTGAATATTCTGTCCATTACAAATGCTATACGAGCCATATATCCACATGCTTCGAGAATTGCAAGAAGGATGAACAGCACCAGCATCTGAGGAACAAATCCTAAGACAGCTCCTACACCTGCTACAACACCATCAAGTATAAGACCTTCAAGCCAATCAGCGCAGTTTATAGCATCAAGTCCGCTTTCAATCAGTCCGGGAATTCCGGGAACCCATACGCCATAGTCTGCTGGATCTGGCTCATCAAAGCCGTTTTCATTAAAGTAGCTTACTGCCTCTTCGAATGAAAGAGCATTAACCTCTTCCTCATCGGCATCGCTTGGAACTGATGAGTAGTAAACTGTAATATCGTACTCCTCAAGTGTTTCCTCGTCCTCCATTGTGTAGGATACCGATTCATCTGCTCCTACAAGGCTTGAGGCTGCTGCCAGCGTTGCATCGGCATCAACTTCTTCATCATCTGTCTCAACTACTACACCATAAGCATCAAGTGCATTGTAAGCAGCACTGTATTCGTCAGCAGCATCATTGTATGAGCTAGATCCGATTGCAAATAAGTGCCAGCCGTCACCAAACAGTCCATCGTTTGCCCAATCTGTAGCTGCCGAGCCGACAGTAACCATTGATATGTAGTAAACAAGGAACATTACTACTGCAAATATTGGTAGACCAAGCCAACGGTTTGTAACCACCTTGTCTATTTTGTCCGATACAGTAAGACCGCCCTTGTTTTTCTTTTTGTAGCAATCTCGAATGATTGAACCTATGTAAATATAGCGCTCGTTTGTGATGATACTCTCCGAATCATCGTCCATCTCTTTTTCTGCCGCAGCAATATCTGACTCAATGTGAGTCATTTTCTGCTTATCAATATTGAGCTGCTCTAAAACCTTGTCATCACGCTCAAAAATTTTAATAGCATACCATCTTTGCTGCTCCTCAGGCAAATCATGAAGCACAGCCTCCTCAATATGTGCAATAGCGTGTTCAACTGCACCTGAGAAGGAATGCTGAGGCACCATGCTTTCCTGCATTTGAGCAACCTCAATAGCTGCTTCAGCAGCTTCGGTAATGCCTGTACCCTTTAGAGCTGAAATCTCAACAACCTTGCATCCCAAGGATTTTTCAAGCTGAGCAAAATTAATTACATCACCGTTTTTCTTAACGATATCCATCATGTTGATGGCAACAACAACAGGAATACCAAGCTCCACAAGCTGAGTTGTGAGGTATAGGTTTCTTTCAAGGTTAGTACCATCTATAATATTAAGTATAGCATTAGGACGCTCTGTGATTAGGTAGTTTCTTGCAACAACCTCTTCGAGAGTGTATGGTGAAAGTGAGTAAATACCGGGAAGGTCAGTAATGGTAACATCCTTGTGACCCTTTAGCTTTCCCTCTTTTTTCTCAACTGTAACGCCCGGCCAGTTTCCGACAAACTGGTTTGAACCGGTGAGTGCATTAAACAACGTTGTCTTGCCGCAGTTAGGGTTTCCGGCAAGCGCAATAGTAATCTCCATCAAATCAATCCTTTCAAATGTTAGCTAACGCTAACCACATCTTAAAAGCAAAGCGAAATCTTTGTAGCAGGTTTCGCATTTTGCGTTATTCTGTCTCGATCATTTCCGCATCTGCCTTACGCAGCGAAAGCTCGTAATCGCGTACGGTAACTTCAACAGGATCTCCTAGGGGAGCGACCTTTCGTACATAGATGTCAACGCCCTTTGTAATACCCATATCCATTATTCTGCGCTTTACGGCTCCTTCGCCGTTTAGCTTCTTCACCTTAACGGTATCACCGACCTTTGCGTCTTTAAGTGTAGCCATATCTTCAACCTCCCAGTCTTAAATCATTATCTTTTGTGCCATTTCCTTAGAAACAGCAACTCTTGATTCTTTTACGTTTACAATAACGTTTCCCGAAATATCACTAACAAGCGTTACTGTTGAGCCTGGTACAAATCCAAGACTTTCGAGAAACTTACGTGTTTGTTCGTTTCCGCCAACCTTTTTTATCATGTTTTCTTCTCCGACATTAGCAAATGTAAGCGGCATCATTGTCACCATCTTCCTTCATTTAAAACAGCATTTATTTTGACCTGAATGGTTTTAAGTATTTCAACCATTCTCCTTATATAAGATTAGCACATGCTAACCGAAATATCAAGCACTTATATAAATGCAAACAAAAATTTTGTACAAATGAACAAATCCGGGTAAGCCGAGGCTAACTATTTTGTGCACTTTTTCTTAGCTGGTAATTTAAAAAAGAGTGTATTCTACTGATTATTTGCGCTTTTTTGGAAAATAAAGAAATAGGTTAAAGCAAGCCATTCACGTACACGATATGTTGGTTCGTATCTGGGTTCAGTTGGAGCGCTTATTGCAGCAGAGTTTATTCCAAGGCTTTTTGCCATAATCGAAGCACGGTATTGATGAAATCCGTCAGTAGCTATGCACACTTGCTTGGGCAAATTGTATTTTTCGATAATCACCTTAGAAAGCTTGAGGTTTTGATATGTGCTGCAGGATTGATCCTCAAGGTAAATTCTGCTTTCGTCAAGTCCCTTTTCAATCAGATAAGTCTTCATTGCCTGAGCTTCACTTATCTTTTCATCCTCTCCTTTGCCTCCTGAAGCTATGCATATTGACTGCGGATTATCATTGAGTGCCTTGAGACCGGCATCAAGGCGCCGCCTTAGCATTCTTGTAGGGCGAGTACCCTTAACCCTGCATCCGAGAATTATTACAGTAGTAGGCTTGTCAGTATCTGCCTTTTTATGTGCTGCTATAAGCATTTTTGTATTTAAAACAAAAAGGTAGATTGCCAATGCTATTATGAGTAAAGAAATAAGAATAATGGCTGCGGCACCGATAAATGATGATGTGAAAACAGTGCTTACAAGCTCGGCAAAGCTGTTCCAGAATATTGTTATAATGACAAGAGCTGCGCATACAAATAGCCCAAGTGCATTTCCGGCACATAAAACGGGAAGAGGTACACAAAAAATAGTAAACCAATAGCATTCAAGCATCAAAAAAATGTGACGTATTTCCATGTTAGGTCTCCTTAATCAAGCTGTTAAATTCATTATATCACAAAGAATAGGATTTAACAAGCAAAAATTTACCAAAATATTTTTTGCTTGTAGGTGAAATAATAAAAATAAAAAGGAGCGGATTGAATGAACAATTATAAGGATTTATCAGAGCTTCTCGAATCAAACGAGGATATTATGCATTTTTATAATACCTTGCCGATAGGATTGCAGCAAAAAATGTATAAAGGAGGTGTAGATGCTTTTTTGCATTTGTATGAGTGTGAGAAAAATTATAATCCTCCGCAGGGTGAGAGAAATCTTATTCTGACAGCTGCATCAGCAAATGAATGTACAGGGCTTATACGCAATGGAGCAGACCGCACGTACGAGAGCTGGCTTGAATATGAAAATCTTGAACCATTTGGTATACCTGAGTACGACTAAAAACGCCGTTCAAGTAAATTGAACGGCGCATTGTATTAGCTTTTTGTAGTGACCTTTTTAACGCTGGAGTAGCCGCTGTAAACCTTAGTTCCACTTGAATTTTTGACATATGCACGAACCTTAAATTTATAAGCTGTTCCAGACTTCAGTCCTGATATTCTGTAGGTGGTTTTGCTTGATGATACTGTTTTTATGTATTTGTATTTCTTAGTAGAGGAATCGTACATATAGATTCTGTATCCATCACAGCTGACAGCCTTCCAGTTTATACGTACAGCGGTTTTTGTTTTTGATGCCGTTGTCATCTTTGGAGTAGCTGGCTTAACGGTTATACTCTTAGCGGCAGATTTTGCACTCCATCCCGTGTATCCGTTTGATTTTCGGTACGCTTTAACTACGTATTTTGCTTTTTCGCCTATAGTCGCACTTGAGTCGGTGTATGTAACAGTGGATTTTGATTTTATTGTTGCGATTTTTTCATAGGAGCTTGTTGATGTGTTATATCTATAGACTCTATAACCGCTAGCATTTGAAATCTTGCTCCATTTAATAGTTACTTTACCGTTTGAAGTTGTAATCGAGCTTATTGTAGGCTTTGTTGACGGACAGTAGGTAGAATAAAAATCAGAGCTAATCTTTATTGTGCGAGTCTTTGTATTGTCTGAAGGCTTTGAAGCCGATACTGGTGTTCCGCCATCAAAAACGTTGACCCAATAGTAGGTACCATTTATGTAAGCACATCCGATACCTGTGCTTACAAAGCTGCTGCTCATATAGTTGTCATGATGACCTTCAGAGTTGTACCATGCTGTATAAACAGCATTTGCTGAAGTCTGACCATATGCTATATTCTCTCCGGCAGCGTAACCTCGAACAAAGGCGGTAAAGCAGCTTTCACCATTTGGTCTTGTGTGATCGAAGTTTACAGAAATTTCAGCTGCTCGCTGCATAGCTGCTTCTAACAAATCCTTATCCATTGTTAGCTCGCTAAGACCTGCTTCGGTACGTTCCTTATTTATAAGGTCAAGAACCGAATAAGCCATGCTGTATTTTTGAGCTGATGACACAGTAACTGTATAGGTGGTAGCTGCACTTGCTGGTATGATTGATGCAAAGCTGAACATCATAACAAAAGTAAGAAGGTACATCAAAGCTCGTTTACTTAAAGCTTTCATTAAAATCACTCCTGAAATTATCTTTGTGAATAAAATTTCACATTGTTTTCATTATACCATTATTTTCGATATTTTGATATATACAAATCTGATGAAGTTATTCGGAGTTTTTTGTGCATTTTTCACGAAAAACTTTTCTTTTGAAAAATAGGCTTGACAGATTAAGAAATTTGTAGTATAATAATTTACGTTGCAAAGCAAGCAGCATTTACTACGGAAGCTTAGCTCAGCTGGGAGAGCATCTGCCTTACAAGCAGAGGGTCATAGGTTCGAGCCCTATAGTTTCCACTCAGCGGAGAGACCTCTCTCCGCTAAATAATGGCCGGGTAGTTCAGTTGGTTAGAACGCCAGCCTGTCACGCTGGAGGTCGTGGGTTCGAGCCCCATTCCGGTCGGTCGCGGATTTAGCTCATCTGGTAGAGCGCCACCTTGCCAAGGTGGAGGTAGCGAGTTCGAGCCTCGTAATCCGCTTAATATGTCCCTGCACATAGTGTAGGGATTTTTTCAAAATCGAGTATTTTTGTGTAAAGGCTATGACGGAAATTAAGTAGCAAAGCGATACTGACCTCAAGAGAGTCTGTGTTTGGTGCAAGCAGATGGCATGCGTTTTGTAAAATACCTTCTATCAGCTTTCTTTCTGAGAAAGGTACGGTTTTCGTACGACTAGGAAAGAACGTTTCCTGCGTTAAAGGGCAATGAGGTCGGGATTTAATCCCGATAAATTGAGGTGGTACAGCGGTTTTTCGCCCTCTGATAAGCTATTGCTTGTCGGAGGTTTTTTGTTAGGTGGGGTTTTATTGCTTGATGTTGCATTGATTTTCAAGAATAGATCTGCTAATTTAGATCGTTTAAGAGAATATGGCTTTAAAGAAGATGATGGCAGATATATTTTTGTTGATGAGCTTGATGAATTAGGATTTAGCTTTTCAATTACAGTTTCTGATGACAGTGATATTGATGTAAAGGTATATGATGATTTAGGCGAGGAATATGTTCCTATTAAGCTAGATATGCCAACCGGTGATTTTGTAGCCAAAGTAAAGCTTGATGTAGAAGACCGATTACGTAAGATCTCTGATGCTTGTTTTGATAACAATGTTTTTAAATTAAAACAGTCTCAGCGTCTTTTAGAGTATGTAAGGATTAATTACAGCGTATATCCTGAGTTTCTATGGGAGAAATTTGATAATAACGCTGTACTTCGTCGCAAGGATACACAAAAGTGGTTTGTACTTATATGTAGAATTTCACGGCAAAAGCTTGGGATTGATTGTGATAAGGATGTTGAAATCATAGATGTCAGAGGTGTTCCCGAGGAAATAGAAGGGCTTGTTGATGGTATTAGATATTTTCCAGGTTATCATATGAATAAGAAGCATTGGTATACAATATGTCTTGATGAATCGGTTTCTGACGAAGAGCTGTTTGGACGGATTGATAAAAGCTTTGAGCTTGCAAAAAAATAGAATGACTACACGAAGGGATGTGATATAAGTGAGATCGCCCGACGATTTCGTTCTTTATTAAATAGTGTTAAATAACAGGAATTAATCTGATATTTTGATAAATTGGAGGAATTAAAATGACAGTTTTTGAAGAGTTAAAAAGAAGAGGACTTATTGCTCAGCTTACAGATGAAGAGGAAATTAAGGAGCTTGTCAACGAAGGCAAGGCTACATTTTATATTGGATTTGATCCGACAGCAGACAGCCTGCACGTAGGTCATTTCATGGCGCTTTGTCTTATGAAGAGATTACAGATGGCTGGCAATAAGCCGATCGTGCTTATTGGTGGCGGCACTGCTATGATTGGTGATCCATCAGGTAAATCTGATATGCGCAAGATGATGACAAGAGAAACAATTGACCATAATGTTGAGTGCTTTAAAAAGCAGATGAGCCGTTTTATTGATTTTTCAGATGATAAGGCTATTGTTGTTAATAATGCTGACTGGCTTATGAATCTAAACTATGTAGATGTTTTGCGTGATGTTGGTGTGCATTTTTCGGTTAATAAAATGCTCACATTTGAATGCTACAAGCAGAGAATGGAGCGTGGACTTACATTCTTAGAGTTTAATTATATGATTATGCAAAGCTATGACTTTTACAAGCTGTACACAGATTATGGCTGTAATATGCAGTTCGGTGGTGACGACCAGTGGGCAAATATGCTTGGAGGCACCGAGCTTATCCGCAAAAAGCTTGGCAAGGATGCTTATGCAATGACGATTACTCTGCTGCTTAATTCAGAGGGGAAGAAGATGGGAAAGACCGAAAAGGGAGCTGTATGGCTAGATCCTGAAAAAACCTCACCATATGACTTCTTCCAGTATTGGAGAAATGTTGCTGATGCGGATGTTATTAAGTGCCTAAAGATGCTCACCTTTGTTCCAATAGAGGAAATTGAGGAAATGGAAAAGACTATGGAGGGCGCACAGTTTAATAAGGCAAAGGAGCTTTTGGCTTATGAGCTAACTAAGCTTGTTCATGGTGAGGAGGAAGCAGATAAGGCTCTTGAAGCTGCTCGTGCGCTTTTCTCATCAAACAGTGCATCAAGCAATATGCCATCCACTGAGATATCAGCAGATGAGCTTGCTGAAGGCGGCATGAATATCCTAGATCTTCTTGTAAGATGTGGTTTAACTCCGTCAAAGAGCGAGGCAAGACGCCTTGTAACACAAAACGGAATATCTATAAATGATGAGAAATTTACTGACCCTAAGGGCAGTGTTGACTTGTCAGATGAGGTTATTATCAAAAAGGGTAAAAAGGTTTTTCATAAAGCATATGTGAAATAAAAATGTATAGTACCGAATGGACAAGGTTCCTTCGGTACTGTTTTTGTAAAACAATTATTGCTTTTTGCTTGACAACATTGCCTAAGTTGTGTTATAATTAGATTATAGTTATTGAACAAAAAGGAGATAAATAGATGAAGATAGATTTTCACTCACATATCCTTCCCGGTATAGATGACGGATCCCGTTCTGTTGAAGAATCAATTAAGATACTAGATAAGATGGCTCTGGATGGCGTTGATGTAGTTGTAGCTACACCGCATTTTTATTGCAGTAAGACAAGCATTCATCGCTTTTTAGATAAAAGAGCAGATGCTTATGAGCGTCTAAAAAAAGAGCTTAAGCCAGAGCATCCAAAAATATTGCTCGGAGCCGAGGTGTTGTATAATTCCGCACTAATTGGAAAGGATGCGCTTAAACGACTTGCAATTGACGATACCGGATTTATGATGCTCGAAATGCCTTATTCAAAGCTTGATGAATCAATAATTGAAGGCGTTGATAAGATAGTAAGTGAGATGGATGTAAAGCTGATAATAGCACATATTGAGCGCTATTTGAATTTTACAAGCATGAATTCACTTTGCTCACTTATGGATATGGATGTTTTAGGGCAGATAAACGCTGAATCTCTTATGCATTTTCGCTCACGCTCTGATTGCATTAAGCTCATAAATAAGGGGTATGTTCAGCTGCTCGGAACTGATACGCATCGTATAGATCGAGGAGATGCTACGTACAATGAGGGGTTGGCAGTTCTTAAGAAAAAAGTCGGCAGAGATTTTCTTGAGGAAATCGAAACAAACGGCAGACGAGTTCTTGCTGATAGAACGATAGATGAGATTGTATACTAGCACGTTCATAATTATTTTACATTTATAGAATGCTGTAAAAGCAAAAAAGTCTTGACTTTTCGTTGATTTTTGTGTATAATTGTCATTGTGATATATTCAAACAGATTTTTGAAGCTATAAATATTGTGTCCTAAGATCTTAATGAGATCAGCTACACAGTATTTCTTCAATCTGCCTTATCAAGAGTGGCGGAGGAACAGGTCCTATGAAGCCCGGCAACCTAATGCGAAAATATTCGTGCAAAGGTGCTAATTCCTGCGGAGTAAAATCCGAAAGATGAGGAAAATCCAACGATTCCAATGCGCTTCGGGTAAATTTTCCGGAGCCTTTTTTTGTGTATTTCACATAATACAAAGTATTTATAAAGGAGATTTTATTATGGCAAAGCTGCTTTTTACTTCTGAATCGGTAACAGAGGGACATCCCGATAAAATCTGTGACTGTATTTCTGATGCGGTACTTGATGCTATGCTTGAACAGGATCCGTATTCAAGAGTTGCTTGTGAAACTCTTACTACTACAGGTATGGTTATGTGCATGGGAGAAATCACTACAAATGCACAGGTTGATATTCCTACAATTGTTCGTGATGTAGTTTGTGATATAGGATATGATAGCGATGAGTACGGTTTTAACGGAAAAACCTGCTCTGTATTTACCACAATTGATAAGCAGTCTGCCGATATAGCAATGGGTGTTGATAACGCACTTGAGGGCAGAGAAGAGAATTTAGGCGATATTGGCGCAGGAGATCAGGGAATGATGTTTGGCTATGCCTGCAGTGAAACACCTGAGCTTATGCCGCTGCCTATTTCTTTAGCTCACAAGCTTGCGAAAAAGCTTACTGAGGTCAGAAAGAGCGGTGAGCTTGAATATCTGCGCCCTGATGGCAAGACTCAGGTGACGGTTGAATATGATAAAAGCGGAAAGCCTAAGAGGGTTGATGCAGTTGTTGTATCAACACAGCATGATGCAAATGTGCCGCTTGATGTTATTCGTAAGGATATAATACAAAGGGTGGTGCGTGCTGTTATCCCTTCAAGACTTATGGATGATGACACAAGATTTTATGTTAACCCCACAGGCAGATTTGTAATCGGCGGACCACATGGTGACAGCGGGCTTACGGGAAGAAAGATTATAGTTGACACCTACGGTGGAATGGGCAGGCACGGTGGCGGAGCCTTTTCTGGTAAGGATCCAACAAAGGTGGATCGCTCGGCAGCATATGCAGCAAGAAAGGTCGCAAAAAATATTGTTGCTGCCGGACTGGCTGAAAAGTGTGAGGTGCAATTTGCTTATGCTATAGGAGTAGCTTGTCCTGTATCTGTTATGGTGGCTACATTTGGCACTGGCAAGGCTTCTGATGAGAAGCTTGCTGAGGCGGTAACAAAGGTATTTGATCTTCGCCCCGCTGCTATTATTAAGGATTTGGATTTGAGAAAGCCACAGTATAGACAGCTTGCCGCCTATGGTCATATGGGCAGAGAGGACTTAGGCGTTAAATGGGAGCTTACAGATAAGACAGATGAGCTTATCGCAGCAGTAAAGGAATAACATATGAATTTACTCTTTGTAGGAGATGTAGTCTCAAATAGTGGTATTGAGATCTTACAGAGATATCTGTATAAAATCAAGCGTGAATATGAGATAGATTTTACTGTTATAAATGGAGAAAACTCTGCAGTCGGAAACGGTATAAGTCGCGATTCCTTTAATCGATTGATGCAGCTCGGCGCAGATGTTGTAACAGGTGGCAATCATTCGTTTCAGCAGCGTGGTTCATTTGAGCTTCATGACGAATTTGAGACTCTCTTACGCCCCGCAAACTATCCTGACGGTGTGGCTGGTCATGGCGTTTATGTTGCAGATCTCCTTTCAACGAAAATTGCCGTTATAAATCTTATGGGAACGGTTGGTCTTGAGGCGCTAGAAAATCCATTTTTCTATGCCGACAAGCTGATAGATGAGCTTGACACACCTAATATTTTTGTGGATTTTCATGCTGAAGCAACCTCTGAGAAAAAGGCGCTAGGACAGTATCTTGCAGGTAGGATTACAGGCTTTTTTGGAACACATACCCATGTACAGACCTCGGATGAGTTAATACTTAATGATCACACAGCATATATTACTGATGTGGGTATGACCGGTCCCGAGCAGTCGGTTCTTGGAGTAGATACTGAAGCTGCAATTGAAAAGATGAAATATCATGTGCCGGTAACCTTCAAAACAAGCGAAAAATCGCCATTTATTAACGCTGCTATCGTTAATTTTAATGAAAAATTCGGCAAAGCGTACAAAATAACTCGTCTTATTATGAGATAAGTACCAAAAAATCATTTTGGGTATTGCAAATTTTGAGCTTTTGGTGTATAATGATTATAAGCATAACCACGTCTGATGGCGTGTGATTGACTATATGTATGGAGGTAAATTAACGTGGAGATTCTTAAGGTTTCTTCAAGGTCAGTTCCGAATTCCGTAGCAGGTGCTATTTCAGGTGTCATACGTGATAACGGAGCTGTAGAAGTTCAGGCGGTAGGAGCAGGAGCCGCCAATCAAGCAATCAAGGCAGTTGCAATAGCCCGTGGCTATTTAGCACCGCTTGGAATTGATATGATTTGCATACCTGCATTTGCAAATGTGCAGATAGATGGTGAAGATCGTACAGCCATTAAGCTCATTTGTGAAGAAAGATAATAATCACGTATTTTGCAGATCATATATGCAATGCCTCAGTTTATGCAAAACCACAGTCTAGGTATATTAGCCTAGACTGTGGTTTTTATTTGATGATCGTTTTGTGAAGTGGATTGTGAAAAATAGGCGAATAAAATTACATATTTCTTGCATTCTTTTGTCATAATATTTCATTGTGCCTTCACTGCTTTATTTAGTTTATATTTATCTACAAGGTATAAAATAAATTTGTGGGTAAATTTGTTTCCAAAAAGGAGCCGCTTATATGGAAGTTGAACTTTATAAGAAAATCAAAAAGAATACTATGGAAGCTTTTAAAGAGCTTTCTCAAAAGTATCTGAAGCAGTCGTGGTATATCGCATGGCAATGCACTCTTGATAGTAGCTGTGCTGTACCGCTGCTGCAAAATTGCTGGAGCAAGACCATTGATAAGATATCATCCTCAAAATCAGCTCCGAAAGAGAATTTCATGGCAATGCTTTCAGAGGAAATCCTCAGAAACTATAAGCTGGATGTTTTTAAGGAGGACATTTTCTCAACGGTCGAGGAGCCTAAGGTAGAAGATCGCTTTTCCTTTTTCTCTGATTGCTTAAGGGACATGGATAAGGATCTGAGAATTGTTTGGCTGGTTACAAGCTTTGGAGAGCTTACAACAAATGGAGTTGCAAATGCTTTAGGACTTCCGTCTGACAAAGCAAAAAGCCTTATAAATAAAAGCTCATCAAAGTGGACAGAGCTTTCAAAAAAGGCGACAAAAATTCGAGGTGCACAGTATGTAAAGCTATCGGTTGAATTTACAGCCTCTGATGGATCTGGACTTGATGCAATTACTGTTCCTCAGGCAGTGTTTAACGCAGTTGAGCATGAGCATAGAAAACGTGCAATAAATGAAAGCGGCGAGAGAAAGGAAATCAAGAAGATGAGTACTCCTAGACCGAGGAAAAGAAGCAAAAAGAAAACAATCAAGTATATTATTGTTGCAGCTATTGCTGTTATAGCTATAATTCTGCTAATAATATTTGTGCCACGACTTTTGAGATACATAAAGGGTGATGAGGAAGAGGTAACTTCAATTACAACCTACTCGGTTGAGGAGGTTACGTATGATACTATAGATACCACTATTAGCGGCAGCGGTACACTTTCGCCAATTAAGTCAACTACCATCACAGCGCCTTATACCGAGAGTGAGGTTCAGACTACTACTCAGGTTGGCGATGATAATCAGCAAATCACTCAGCAGTCGTATACCTCATCTGAGTCGGTAGATTATGAGGTTATTGAAGTTAATGTTGCTGCAGGTGATGAGATTAATGAGGATGATGTTATAGCTGTTATCGAGGACGAGGATGGCGAGGAAACTGAAATTGCTGCCGATTATGATGGTATTGTTTTAGAAGTCGCCGTTATCGAAGGAGATGACATATCCTCTGGCAGCGAAATTGCAATGATTATGAGTGAGGATGGCTTTGAGCTTTCGCTTTCAATTGACGAGCTAGATGTTTTAGAGATTGAGCAAGGGCAGGAGGCTACTGTAACCGTTGATGCTTTGTCTGAAGAATACACAGGCGAGGTTACAAGTGTTTCGTATAATGGCACATCAAATGGAAGCAGTGCTTCTTATCAGATTACTGTAAGCATTAACTATGCGGAGGATATCTATCCTGCAATGAGTGCATCCGCAGAGATTGTAATAGAAAGCAGTGAAGAGGGTCTTATTGTTCCTGTAAATGCTGTAAATACCAGCGGGGATGACAGCTACGTTTACATTGCTCCGAGCGATGCGGAAAGTGGAGATGAGTATGGTGAGGATGAGCTCACATTATCTGATCTCACAAAAGTAACTGTTGACACTGATACCACAGACGGAACAAATATAATTATTGAAAGTGATGAAATTGAAGAGGGAGATCTGGTAATTGTAACAACAGTTACCTCAACACTAACCGGTTCATCAGATGACGATGCTTCAGGCTTCGGCGGTATGATGGGCGGCGGAGGAATGGACTTCAGCAATATGGGAGATATGGATTTTAGCAATATGCCTCAAGGCGGCGGAATGCGCGGCGAGGGAGGTCAGTAATATGATAAGGCTTAAAAATATATGCAAGTCATATCAGCTTGGTGAGGTTAAGGTTGAGGTTCTAAAAAATGTAAATCTTCATGTTAAGCCTCATGAATTTGTTTCTATTTTAGGACCCTCTGGAAGTGGAAAATCTACTCTTATGAACATTATAGGCTGTCTTGATGTTCCGGACAGCGGCGACTATATATTAGATGGTAATTATGTAGACGACTGTACAGATAACGAGTTAAGTGATATTAGAGGAAAGAAAATAGGCTTTATATTTCAACAGTTTAATCTACTTAGCGACTTAACTGCTTATGAAAACGTTGAAATGCCGCTTTTATATAGAAAAATACCAAAATCCGAAAGACGTGAGCGAACATTAAAAACCCTAGAACAGGTAGGACTTAAGGACAGAATGGATCACAAGCCGTCACAGCTTTCAGGAGGTCAGCAGCAACGTGTTGCAATAGCAAGAGTTCTTGCCGCTGAGCCGTCAATTATTTTAGCAGACGAGCCTACAGGAAATCTGGATTCGACATCAGGCAATGAGATTATGGAAATTATAAAAGGCTTGTGGCGCCAAGGAAACACAATTGTTCTCATAACTCATGATATTAACGTTGCAAATCAGGCACAAAGAAAGGTGTATGTGCGTGATGGAAGGCTCAGCAGTAAGGGGGAAGCTTGATGACCGGAAAAATTATAAAGCTTTCACTAAAATCCATTATGAACAACAAAATGCGTTCGTTTTTGACCATGCTTGGAATTATCATAGGTGTTATGGCTGTAGTAATTCTGGTGTCAATAACTCAAGGAGCTACTAACGGAATTACCGAAAGCATTTCATCAATGGGCTCTGACAGCATTTCAGCGCAGATAACAGACGAGGATGTATCTCTTACTATTGAGCAGGTTGAAGAGCTTTCTGATAATTATCTTATAGAAAGTACAGCACCTATAATCACGGCGAGTGAGACAATAAAAAAGAGCTCGAACACTTCTTCGGGTTCAATTAAGGGCGTAACTGAGGATTATTTTGATGTAATGCAAGCTGCTATACAAAGCGGTCGTATTATACGCAGCTCTGATGTTGATTACAGCACAAAGGTAGCTGTAATAGGTACAGATGTAGCAATGGATCTCTTTGATACGTGGGATGCTGTAGGAGGCACAATAACAATAGGTGATAAAATCTACACAGTAGTTGGAGTCCTGGAAGAGGAGGGAAGCAGCTTTTCAGGCTCAGATAATTCCAGTGTTTTGATACCTATAACATCAGCACAGAGACTGGTGGGAAGTGAAAGCATCACAAGCTTTTATGCGAAATCTACAAGCTCTGATACAGTCGAAATGGCGGTGAATTATCTGGAGAATTATCTCTATCAGCTCACATCAAGTGAAGATTCATATTCTGTAAGCAACGAGTCTGATGTTTTAGATACTATGGATGATGTGTCGAGTACGATGAGCCTTCTGCTCGGTGGAATTGCTGCGATATCACTTGTTGTCGGTGGCATTGGAATAATGAACATTATGCTTGTTTCTGTGTCGGAACGTACAAAGGAAATCGGCATAAGAAAATCAATCGGTGCAAAGCGCAGGCATATACTTACACAGTTTTTGTGTGAAGCTTGTATTCTTTCTGTTTTAGGCGGACTTATAGGATTGCTTTTCTCATGGTGTGTTATTTATTGTTATAACTATTTTGCTGAATCGACAGTGGAAATAAACAAGGCAATAGCCGCAGCAGCAATTGTTTTTTGTGCTGTGATAGGTGTAGGCTTTGGAAGCTATCCTGCAGCAAAGGCATCGAAGCTTCAGCCAATAGATGCTCTTCACACTGCTTAAATGCAGCTAAATCGTATAAGAAATTTGTAATAGAAAAGACCGAACCAGCATGATGGGTTCGGTCTTTTTGTGATTTATTGAATTTTAGGATAGATGCTTTTCATCAATGTCGTCATCGTTTTGATTATTTGTTTGAATTACCTCAAAATTTCCTGATCTGTTTCTGACTATAACAGTTTCATAAGGCATTTGCAAGTATGGAATAATCTGTACATCTATGTTGCATATAGTGTTCAAGCTACAAATCTCGATGCTAGTAGGATCTACTGCATGATTTGCAATCTCGCTTTCTGATATGAAAATCCAGCCACTGTCATTTGCTTTTGCCATGTTTTCATCAGAGAAATCGAATCTTCGCATATATCCTACACGTTCGCCATCATAAAGAATATTCTTGCTTGCCGCACAGCGTTCGCTGCCATTAAAATATTCTGAATAGTCGATTTCATCGCATAGTAATACATTTGTATATCTTGAGTTAGGTTTATCGCATGAGTTATCTCTTTGTAGGTCGTAAAGATTAGAATTGTTTTTGCTTTCTCTTATTTTTTCGAACATAGCTTTGGCGCCAAAATTTATCCTGTATTCTAATTCCTGAGAATATATAAAAAACATATTGTAAAACTTCACATTAATTTCATCTGAAAGATTACAGATAGAAAGTACTGATGGAGTATTATCAACAATTATTGATGCATTTATATCGCTTAATTTGGTTATAGGCTTTCCGTTAGAAAAAACATGTGCGTTTCCAATCCATACATTATGTTCAAAAGGGAACTTTGCCACAGCTCTTATATAAGCTACAACATCTTCACAGACCTCATCATCTATTTCTTCATCTAAAACACTAACTTGAATTTCAGAATGCTCAAAATTATTCTTCTGATATTCAGGTGGTATATTCATTTTGTACGCTCCCATTCCTATTGTCACAAAGAATATACAGACCTTGTTTTCGTCTGAATCAATTCTTGCAATGTCAATAGGAAGTCCAAGCGGGTTTTTATCCTTGTAAATCCTGGTTATCTTTCCAAATCGATTTTCAATGTAGGAAATTATCTCGCTTCGCTGCTCATCTGTATAGGATAGTGAATTTTCAGCAATCTCTTCTTCGCACATTTCAAGAAGCTCATTTGCTTTATCGATATCCTCAAAGCCGCCAAGACTTATAGCAAATTGAAGATGTCTTGCGGCATCAACCAGGTTTCCTTCAATGTGTCTGCATCTTGCTATTAAATATTGCCAGCCACCATTGTTTGCTTTTTCAGGAAAGCCAAGTAAAATAGCTTCTGCTAATTCTAGCTCATCATCATCGGCATAATTACAGCAATCAATATATGCTCGTGCTAGAATAAAGGCAAGGTCATAATCTGTACTTGCCTCTTCATTTTCTGTAATTAGTTTGATAATATCTCTATGATTGCCTTCTTGGTAAAGCTCATTGGCCTTTTCTAAAATATAATCCTTTGTCTTTTTGTCCATAATGCTTATCTCCATAAAATATTGTCAAATCACATAGTCGTCCGCCGTGGTTTGTTCTTGTGCGTGATCTAATATGTCTTGTAGTGTAATTGAATCAGCAGTTTTTGCTATGGCTTCATATATTTTTTCCCACACAAAAAGAGTTGCACATTCTCCTGCACGCTCACATTGATTTTCATCATCATCAAGACAAGCTACAGGTGCCAGTGTTCCTTCAGTCAAGCGTAAAATCATGCCTACGGTATATTCATTAGGCTCCTTCGCAAGCTTGTATCCGCCCTGTGAGCCTCGAATGCTTTTGACATATCCTGCCTTACATAGAACAGTAATTATTTGCTCTAAATACTTAACCGATATTTCCTGACGTTCAGCGATTTTCTTTAGCGGTATTATGTCATTTGCCGCTCTGTTTTGCGCTAGGTCTACCATTAGTCTAAGAGCATATCTTCCCTTAGTTGATATATACATAAAAGTACTCCCTCCGTCCAATTATTCTGCTTATACTTTTCTATTTATATTATATAACAGTAAAAGTAAATTGTCAAGACACAACTTTATTTATTGGTCGAAAAATAGCTGCTAGATATTAATTATCACTATGTGCAGTTTACATTTACTATTAATTGAATGTTTTCACATAATAAATCCATATTGCTTGAATACTCGCGATAAATACTAGGGCAGTAGCGCTTAATAATATCACTTACGTTAAAGATTTCCGGTGAGTGTTTGCTATAAATCTCATTTACATAGGTTTGTAATTTCTTTTCAATCTGTACGTTAAAATTCTTCTCGTTGCTTGTATTTTGTAGTATTTCGTTGTTTTTTGACGTCATATTTAAGTTGTATGTGATGAATATTGTGTTATCTGAAATATCCACACAGATTTCCCTAGACTTTATACTAAATTCTTTGTTATACACGATTTCACCATCATTTACATCTAAGCTTATGCAGTTGCTTTTCCCGTTCAAAGTTGCCGTATATCCCATCTGTTGATTTGTTATCTCAGATCCGGCTTTCCCGTTTAGAATAATAGCTCCGTGTGTCACCTCAAGCTTTTGAGATGATAGTGTCTCCTCCGATTGCTGAGCATCAGAGCCTTCACTGTTCGATTCAGCAGAGTTTTCTGCTGTAACTGAGAATATAGGCAAAATAAACGCTTTTTGAGGCGATTCAAGCGCATTTAGCAAATTGATAAGTGACATTCGTATACAGCTGCCATTTTCCTCAGCTGAATTAAGCGTCTGCGGAAATTTTTGCGAGCTTAAAGTAGCATCGCTAATAGGTGTTTGTAAAATTTCTTCTGCGGTATTATCTGCTAACGCACAGTCAACATTTACAAAGCTGTCTGCACTTGATAAAAAATAATCAAAAAGCTCGTTTTCCTTTGAAAAATCTATATTCCTTCCAAATAGTATTATCTGACTTTGACCAATAAATATATTACCACCAAGCTCAGTTAAACAGCTTGTTATAGCTCTATCTACCGTTTCACCCCTTCCACTCACAAGCTGTACGTTAGGCTGTGATGGGTCTACAGAGGTATCACTGCCACCACCCTCGGGAGTGAAAATTTGCAGTGTCACCTTATAGCTGTTGTCAATTTCATCAATACCAATCGCACTAATAATAACTCTGTCTGCAATTTCAGTTGGCTTTCCGCTGAAATAATATATTACACAAAGCAGAGCGATTGTTATAAAAAACCATTTTCTCTTCATCCTTTTGTATTGCCTTTCTTTATAGTCTTAGTAAGCATATATATACTTAGTATAAATAAAACCGTTACAGCTATGATGCTTGTGGTGAGTAAAATTATATGAGTATCAATAGTGAATGAGGATAAAAATATCAGTAAAACAGTTAATAAGATACTAGAAATGGATAATACCTTCACATCATTGTTAACATTGAAAAGATATTTAACCGAGTCTTTTAAAATAATTAGTATAACTGAAAGCGTTATAATTGCACAAGCAGTAGAAATTGATAGAGCAAATGCGTCTGTACGATTTAAGATATTTCCTTTTGTTGCAAAGGATATCATGAAGAAGGAGTATTTTAGTTTACTAAAAAGCTTGCCCATTACACTGCCGCACATTAAAAAGAAAATAAGAGTTATTATACAGTCGCAGGTGAGATAAAGTCCTGCTGCCTTTTTTACGCTTCCGTTAAGATAATTTAGTAGTCCGAAGAAGACAAGGATATCAGCTGAATTAAGTGCTAGATTTTTTAAAGCGGAGCATATTCCACCTAATAAGCTTTGTGAAAATAAATTAAGCTGCTCGTTTGACATGCTATCTTTCATCTGTATAAACATAATAATTAAAAGTATAAGGGACGAAATAAGAATAATACCTGAAGATCTTGCAATGCCTCTTATTCCCATAGATGCAATATACAAGGCTATAATAAAAATGACTATAGATAGAGCTATTGGTGTAAAGCTGTTAGGATAAATAGTTTGAATTGCTGATGAAAAGCTAAGACTTAGAAGGATCAAAAACAATACTGAAAACATTAGAAAAAATAATGCCGTTATTTTTGATGCAAATCTGCCTATATTTTCACTGCCATTATATTTTTTGAAGGCAAAAATCAACGGAATAAAAAAGACTAGCTTGATTATAAAGAATAAAACACATGCTAAAGCGGTTAAGCCGGGATTTTCTTCTTGATATGGTGTGTACAAGGACAGTGAGAAAAGCCTTATTAGTATCATAATAGATGCATACGCATATGGTGAAATTGATTTCATGAGCATCCTCTTTTCACGAAAAATCGTTTATGGTAGTGTTCTCTTGTTCCATTTCTTTAAACGTCTTACGTCCTGTAACATCTGCAATTTGTCTTCTTTTAAGCGGTGACACCGGTGAGGTTATAGCCACACCTTCAAATGTTTGTGAGCAAATATTACATAGTGCCATTACTGAACAAACAGCTATTCCGAAAAATCCGGCAAATCCTCCTGCAAATATAAAAGATAAACGTAGAAGTGAGGTTTGCTGATTAAGAGACGGAAGAACAAACGATGCTGTAGCACTAACACCTACTATAATAAGCAATGGAGATGAAATGATACCGCTTTTTACTGCAGCATCTCCTATGATAAGCCCTCCTGCAATCGACATTGCTGTGCCGACTGAATGAGGAAGTCGTATACTTGCCTCTCTCATGATTTCCAGAAGCAGCATGATTATTATAAGCTCACAGAACAAAGGTAATATGGTGGTTTTCTCTCCAGCTGAAAGATTGGCTAACAGACCTAGATTTAACATCTCAGGATTAAAGTTTACGGCTGCAAGATAAATTCCCGGAAATGCTGTTGCAAAGAAAAATGCAAGGTATCTTATTATTTTTAAAAAGCTGGCAAAATAGGTTTTCGAAGCATAATCGTCAATGGTATCGAAGTTTTGCGAAAAGAGATAGGGACATACTAGTGCAAATGGTGTGCCGTCAATTAAGATGGCAATTCTGCCTTGCAGGATGTTAGAGCATAGCATATCCGGACGTTCAGTATAGCCAATTTGTGAAAATAGCAATCGATCTCCGTTATCGTCTATAAAGGGCTCAATAAATCCGGTGCCTAGTACACTGTCAAGCTTTATCGAACCGATGCTTTTTCGTATACGTGAAAGCATTTTTTCATCTGCTTTTCCTTGTATATAGGCAATACACACATCAGTATTTGAAAGCTTTCCTACCTGTGTCATCTCGAATCTAAGTGCGGGGTGTTTTATACGTCGCCTGATAAGTGAGATGTTAGTACGTATAACCTCGGCAAAAGCCTCTTGTGAGCCCAAGATGTTATTTTCGGAGGTGGGCTCCGATATCGATTTTTTGTCGTATCCCTGAATGCCTAATGCTGCACAATAATCACAACCATCAACAAGTATAAGGGCAAATCCTGAAAAAAGCTGTTCAATAGCATCAGAATATGTGTATATTATAATTCTTTCTGTTGCCATAAGACTTTCTTTTGTGACAAATTTCATAATTTCGCTTGAGGTCTTTGTTCTACCATCATTTAGCGACATAAGAGGTCGAAACACAAGCTCGCTCATAGACGAAGTTGAAACCATAGCTTCAACTGTCACTACAGCGCAATCTATTCCACAAATATCAATGTTCATAACATTTAAATCCATTGTGTTTCCCATTATTGTGCGAAGATTGACTATATTTTGACTAGTGCTTTTATCTATTCTTTTATCTTCATAATTTTCGTAGGAAATAGGCATTAAAAGTCCTCCTTATAGCAGATGTGCATGGAAATTTTTTTGTTGTGCTTGCTAGAGGATATTATTTGCATTTTTTGTATGAATATTCTCATCCTTAATGAAAACAATATCAGCAGTATTTTTCTTAAGAGGTGCATTATGCTTATAGTATTTTTTCGTGCCATTATTTTGTATATTGTGATAGTTTTCTGTGTAAGGCTTATGGGTAAAAAACAGCTAGGCGAGCTTCAGCCTAGTGAGCTTGTAGTGACAATAATGCTTTCAAATATTGCTACTCTTCCTATAGAAGATATAAATATACCTGTTGCTATGGGACTTGTTCCAATTTTTACAATTGTTTGTATAGATGTATTCTTCTCATATTTTTCACTTAGTTCGAGAGGATTTAGGCGTTTAATGTGTGGCTCTCCTAAAATAATAATCTCTGATGGTGTGCTGGATCAAAAAACGCTAAAAAGCCTTCGATTCACTATAGATGATCTGTTTGAAGCATTAAGAGGTCAACAGGTTTTTGACATTACTCAGGTGCAGCTTGCAGTGGTTGAAACAACAGGACAGATTTCAGTTTATGTAAAAAAGGGCGGGCAGCCGCTTACACCTTCTGATATATCCTTAGATTTTAAATCGAGTAATCCTCCGCAGCTCATAGTAAATGATGGAGAAATAGTTGAAAATGCAATGCAGCTTGTAGGTGTTGACAGAAGGTGGCTTGAAATAACACTTAAGAATGAAAACATCATGCTTAAGGATGTATTTATAATGACCTGTGATAATGAGAAAAATTACAATATTATAGAAAAGGAAATATAATTATGAAAAGACTTGCACTATGTATAGCAATAATGCTTGCAATAATATCTTCCTGCTTAGCATCACTTTATATGTTAAAAGCAGCTACAGATGAATTATATACAAAAATTGATTTATGTCTTGTTGCATATTACAGTGAGGATGATACACTTCTTGATAATCTTGAGGACTTTGAGAATTACTGGGGTGAGTACTATGTAAAAGCTTCTTTTTTGACACGCTCATCATCACTAGATGATATTTCAGGTATGATTTCTAGATTAGAGCCGCTCTTAAATGAGCAGGGCGATGAGTTTTCAGCCGAGCTAAACTCAATACGGTTTAGGGCAAATCTTTTGTATGAAAGTCAAATTCCACATTTTAGAAGCGTGTTTTAAGAATAGATGTAAAATTCTACGACTTGCAAAAAAATTAAGAAAATTACCCTTTACAAATCTTCGTCTTTTGTGTTATAATAAATAATGGTGTGTTTTAGACACAAAAATCTGGAAAGGAAAAGTATTATGGCAAAAAAGAAGGCGAATGCTAATAGCGACTATAATAATGAGTCAATTGAACTGCTTGAGGGTGCAGAAAGAGTTAGAAAACGTCCGGCAGTTATCTTCGGCTCTGATGGACTTGAGGGCTGCAAGCATTCGGTATTTGAAATAATTTCAAATTCAATTGATGAGGCTCGTGACGGAAATGGCAGCAAAATTATTCTTACAAAGTTTAACGATGACAGCTATGAGGTTGAGGATTTTGGAAGAGGCTGTCCTGTAGATTATAACAGTACAGCACAGAGATACAATTGGGAGCTTGTCTATTGTGAGCTTTATGCAGGCGGAAAGTATAACAATAATAGTGGTGAGAATTATCAGTTTTCACTTGGTACCAACGGACTCGGAGCCTGTGCGACACAGTATGCAAGTGAGTATATGGACGTGACTGTTTATCGTGATGGATATGAATATTCGCTACACTTTGAAAAGGGTGAAAATATTGGTGGGCTTAAGAAGAAGGAGTATAAAGGCAGACGTACCGGTACAATTCAAAAATGGAAGCCCGATTTAAATGTTTTCACCGAAATTAAAATAGAAACCGAGTTTTTTGTCGATATGCTCAAAAAGCAGGCTGTTGTAAATCCTAATGTTGAGTTTGTTTTTAGAGATCAAAAGACTGACGGAAGCTTTGATGAGCAGGTCTTTTTATATGAGCATGGTATTTCAGACTATGTAGCAGAGCTTGTCGGAGAGCAGGCTCTTACATCTGTTCAGACCTTTAGCGGCGAACGTGTCGGCAGAGATAGATCTGACAAGGATGATTATAAGGTTAAGCTAAACGTTGCATTTACGTTTTCAAATTACGTTAAGACAGCTCAGTACTTTCACAACTCCAGCTTTCTGGAGCATGGCGGATCTCCTGAGGATGCTGTAAAGCTTGCATTTACTTACACAATAAATGCATATCTGAAAAATAACAACAAATATAATAAGAATGAAAAGCCTATCACATTTACGGATATTGATGAGTGCCTAGTACTTGTGTCAAGCTCATTTTCTACTGAAGCGTCATATGCAAATCAGACAAAAAAGGCTATAACCAATAAGTTCATTAAGGACTGTATGAATGAGTTTTTACGTCAGCAGCTTGAAATCTACTTTATAGAAAAGCCTGATGAGGCTAATAGGATCTGCGATCAGGTGCTTATTAATAAGCGCTCAAGAGAAAAAGCAGAGGCTTCACGACTTAATATAAAGAAAACGCTTACTGCTAATATAGATTTATCTAATCAGGTGCAGAAGTTTAACGATTGTCGCTCTAAGGATGTAAGCATTCGTGAGCTCTATATAGTAGAGGGTGATTCAGCGTTAGGCTCGGTTAAAATGGCGCGTGACAGTGAATTTCAGGCTGTTATCCCGATAAGAGGAAAGATATTAAACTGTCTTAAAGCGGATTATGCTAAAATCTTTAGAAATGAAATTATCACTGATCTTATAAAGGTGTTAGGATGCGGAGTTGAGGTTGCAACTAAGTCTAATAAGGAAATATCTAACTTTAACATAAACGGACTGCGTTGGAATAAGGTTATAATCTGCACTGATGCCGACTACGATGGTTTCCAAATAAGAACGCTTGTGCTTACAATGCTTTATCGACTGACGCCAACTCTTATAAATGAAGGATATGTCTACATTGCAGAGTCACCTCTTTTTGAAATTACAGTAAAAGAGAAGGGCAAGGAAAAATCGTATTTTGCTTATGACGAGGGTGAACGTAACGAAATATTAAAGATGATTGGCGACAAAAAGTATACGATACAGCGTTCAAAGGGTCTTGGTGAGAACGAAGCGGAAATGATGAGCCTTACTACAATGAATCCTTCTACAAGACGTTTGATTAGAGTACGTCCGACTGATGTTGAGCAAACAGCAGAGGTATTTGATATGCTGCTAGGTGACAATCTTCAAGGAAGAAAGGATCATATTTCACAATATGGACATGATTACCTTGATATGGCGGACATTTCATAAGGGAGGCGGAAAATGAAGCTTTTAATTTACATTTGTCTGCTTTTTGCTGCTGCTTTTTTAGGCTGTTCAGTAGCTATGACAGTGCAGCTTTTCAAGTGCTTTGGCAATGACAATGACCAGGTTGAAAGGCTAAAGAAATACCGAGTAAGAATGGTCGCATCATATGCGGCTTGTGTGGTGTTTATAACACTTGCTGCGGTGATTAAAATTATATTTGCTTAGAAAGGTGAGTAGTAAATAAATGGCAAAGAAAAAACAGGAGCCAAAGAAGAAGGTACAGCCAATTCCCGATGCGTATATTGCCGGTGCAGGTACTGTGGTTGAGGAGAAAATAACTGATACTCTTGAGAAAAACTATATGCCATATGCTATGAGCGTAATAGTGTCACGAGCTTTTCCCGAGATTGATGGTTTTAAGCCCTCGCATCGTAAGATATTGTATACGATGTACAAGATGGGACTTTTGTCCGGAGCAAGAACAAAATCGGCAAACATAGTAGGTCAAACGATGAAGCTTAATCCTCACGGAGATCAGGCTATTTACGAAACAATGGTGCGTCTTGCACGAGGCAACGAGACGCTTTTGCATCCATATATAGATTCAAAGGGAAACTTTGGAAAAGCGTATTCCAGAGATATGTCATGTGCTGCTCCACGTTACACTGAGGCAAAGCTTGCTCCTATTTGTGAAGAGCTTTTTAATGACATTGACAAGGATACTGTAGATTTTGTACCTAACTACGATAACGAAATGATGGAGCCTACACTTTTGCCTGCCGCTTTTCCGACAATTCTGGTAAACTCAAATGTCGGAATTGGTGTATCAATGGCATCGTCGGTTTGCTCATTTAATTTAGAAGAAATATGCGAAACCACAATCGCACTCATGAAAAATCCTAATGCTAATGCTATTGATACGCTAAAGGGTCCGGATTTTGCTGGTGGTGGGCTTATGCTTTATGATGAGGACACGCTCAATGAAATCTACCGTACAGGACGAGGCTCAATTAAGCTTAGAGCCAGATATGAGTATGACAAGAAATCTAATTCGATTATTGTAAATCAAATACCTGCAACTACTACAGTTGAGGCAATTATTGAAAAAATCATCTCACTGGTTAAGGCAGGAAAGCTACGTGAGGTTTCGTATGTTCGTGACGATACAGATCTCGATGGATTAACAATAACAATAGATTTAAAGAAGGGTACAGATCCCGAAAAGGTTATGCAGAAGCTTTTTAAGCTAACACCCTTACAGGACAGCTATTCTTGTAACTTTAACATACTTGTGCATGGCTATCCTAAGGTTATGGGAGTGTACGAGATTTTAAATGAATGGATAAGCTTTCGAATTGAATGCGTTCGTCGTAGAACTAATTTTGATCTTAATAAAAAGCGTGAAAGACTTCATCTTTTAGAGGGCTTAGAGAAAATTTTACTTGATATCGATAAAGCGGTGAAAATTGTTCGAGAAACCGAAGAGGAAGCAGACGTTGTTCCAAACCTTATGATAGGCTTTGGAATTGACGAGATTCAAGCGGAGTATGTAGCTGAAATAAAGCTAAGACACCTTAACCGTGAATATATTTTAAAGCGCACTAAGGATATAGAAAATCTAAATGCTGATATTGAAAAGCTAGAACAAATAGCTGGCAGCGACCGTAAGATTAAGTCGGTAATAGCAGGCGAGCTTAAGGATATTATCAAGAAATATGCTCAGCCAAGACGCACAGGATTCTTCACAGCAGATGATATAATAGAGCCTGATGAGGAGGATGAGACTCCTGATTTTAGCTGCTCAATTTTCCTCAGTGCCAGCGGCTATTTCAAGAAAATTTTACCTAATTCACTAAGAATGGCAAGTGAGCAAAAGGTTAAGGAGGGCGATTTCATTTCACAGAAGATTGAGGTCACAAATCGTTCTGAGCTGCTATTTTTTACTACATTTGGTAACTGCTATAAAACAAAGGTGAGCAATTTTACCGAAACAAAGGCAAGCGCTATGGGTGACTATATTCCTGCAAAGCTTAACTTTGACGATGGAGAAAATGTAGTTTATATGGTAAACACCATCGATTATAGCGGATATATGCTATTTGTCTTTGAAAATGGCAAAATAGCAAAGGTTCCGCTTGAGGCTTATGCTACAAAGCAAAATCGAAAAAGGCTTACGGGAGCATTTAGTCTAAAGAATCCCTTAGCCTGTGCAATTTTTATCAGTGAAAATTCTGATATACTCGTGCGTTCTTCAAGCAATCGTGCAGTGCTATTTGATTCGGCACTGCTGCTTCCCAAGGCTACGAAATCTACTATAGGTGTATCAGTTATGACGCTTAAAGGAAAAGCAAAGGTTGTAGGAGCAACGATTATTTCTGCGGAGGAAGCTTTAAATTTAAAAAGATATCGCAGCAAAAATCTTCCATCAGCTGGTTCTCCTGCAAAGGATCTGCCCGATCCTCAGCAAATTTCACTTTGATATAGCATATCCTCCTCTCGCTATGAGTGGAGGATAGTTTTATTAGAAATCAATTTGACAAACGTCATAAAAGGTGGTATAATTAACATTAGTGCGATATCTAGTCGATGGGAGTGAAGCATATGAAGCGGTCAAAATCCAAAAAGGATAACGATAGAATTGAAGAAATAAATGAGAAGCATGATAAAAAGTCTAAAAGGCTAAAAAAACGTGATAAGTCAAAAAACAGTAATGCTGACCCTTTTGAGCATGGTACAAGCTCAAGTGATATACACAAGGAGCTCTCTAAGACTAATAAGCTTCAGATTTTAGCAATATTTGTTTGCGCAGCTGCAATTGTTGTTATTCTCATTGTGGTTTTAGTGAGTATTTTCTCCTCAAAGGGAGAAGGCTATGCTGAGGATGCAGCTGATAATATAGGACGTTCGGTTGATGTGCTTAACGATTCTGACGAGGTTCATTATAAGGATGAGTCTGATTATTATGGCGTCAACAGTGCTGTTTCCTTTGATTACGTTTTTGAAAGCGAGGATGATATTACAGCTGATGGAATATCTTATCCTGAGTGGGCTGTTTTTCTTACAATTAGTGATGACGAGTTTATAACGGATGTCGTTTATACTGATTTTACCGTGATCAAGAAGGATATGAGAGGTCAAAGGCGTGACAGTGTTGTTAATCTTGACTCATACTCAAAGGGCGCAAAGCGCTCCACAGTTTTAAAGTCTGTAAATCTTGACCCGTATAGTATAACCTATTCTCAAAGTGGTATTGTTAGCTATTGCTTTAAATATTATTATGAGCGTGATAACGGTGACGAGCAGGCTGCAATTACACGTGTTGCATTTAGCGAGGATGGAGAGTATCAGTATTATACGACCGAGCTTTTAATACCCACAAATATGTGATCTACAGTTACAGAATTACTACAAATTATTGCGCTTTTTCTACAGTTTACGTTTAAAGGTTGACATTTGCGATTCAAACTGTTATTATATAACATGAGGAGCTTGTACGTACTAAGATGTGCGCTGGCTGCTTATTTGCTTAAAGGAGGTATTGGATGGATAATAAAGTTAAGCTGTGCATGGGCTGTATGAATGAGCTTGATGAAAACGGCGAGTGCCATTATTGCACCTATACCGATGATATACCTTATTTGCAGTCGTATCTTGCACCGCATACAGTGCTTTGTGACAGATATATTGTTGGAAAGATGCTTTCCTATAATGGAGAGGGAGCCTCGTATATCTGTTTTGATATGATCACAAAGACAAAGGCTGTAATAAGAGAATATATGCCTGATACGCTTTGTGAGCGTGAAATGAAAAGTAAAAATTTGGTTGTAAATCCTGATTGCCTTGCAAAATATAAGACCTATATGTCTGAGTTTCAGGACTTAAACCGTACTCTTACAAGAATGAGAAATTTGGGCAGCATATGCACTGCTATGGATATGTTCAATGAGAATAATACCTGTTATGTTGTTCTTGAATATGGTGAGGGCGTTTCGCTTAAAAAGTTTTTGCAGGCAAACAGAGGATATCTACAGTGGAACCAGGTAAAAAAGCTTTTTATGCCACTGTTTACAACACTTAGTATTCTGCACAATGCTGGAATAATACATAGAGGAATCTCTCCTGAAAATATTATTGTGACTACTGAAGGAAAGCTAAAGCTTACGGGCTTTTCAATCAGCTCAATACGAACTGCTAATACGGCACTTTCCCCTGAGTTTTACTCAGGTTATACTGCTCCTGAGCAGTATTCTTCTCTTGAGTGGCAGGGAACATGGACGGATGTCTACTCAATAGCAGCTGTAATTTACCGTATTCTTACAGGCTATGTTCCGCCTGATGCCAATAATCGTCAAAACAACGATACAATGATACCGGCATCGAGAATAAATCCACACATTCCACGGCATATCTCAAATGTATTGCTTCATGCTATGGCTGTAAGGGGTACAGATCGAATAAAGAGCATAAATGATCTAGTTAGCGAATTGTTTGAAAATGTATCACAGCCTTCTCCGCATGTTAAGGGTGCAACACAAACTATTCCTGTTGTAAATTCTCAGGTTCATTCTCAAGCTCCGGAAAGACGTAATAACGAGCAGAAAAAGCCTGCAAAAAAGAAGGGCAATGGCGCAGTTACCGTTCTGGGATTACTAATACTTGCTTTACTTTTGGTGCTTGGAATTTTTATGCTGTATGAGGTTTTTCAGCCGCAGGATGATGATGACAGTGATTCAGATTCTAGCCTTGTAAGCGTTGTCGCTGCAGATGATGATGACAGCGAGATTTTGATACAAGAGGCAACCTCTGAGGATAACACCGAGTCAACCGAGGAATCTCCGTATGGTACAGGGGCAATTATGCCAAACGTTGTTGGACTACGTCTTGATACCGTTGAGAGAGAGCTTGGCGATTATTTCACAATAAGAACGGATACATACTATTCGGATACGGATGATCAGGGAATAATCTATGAGCAGAGTATTCCTGAAGGCATGTCGTACGATCCATCACTTATGAATGAGCTCACCTTAAAGGTTTGTTTAGGACCATCCGAGGTCGTCGTTCCTGAGTACTCTGGTCAAAGTAAAAAGACTTATCTTAATACACTAAGTGATTTGGGAATCAAGTATTCTACCCAAGAATCAACCTCAAGCAGTGTAGCTGCCGGATATGTTATAAGAACAAGCGTAGATCCCGGAAGCTATATTAATGTAGAGGACGGAGAAACTCTTGTAGTTTATGTTTCGTCTGGTCCTCCTGTGACATCATCAGCCTCATCAAGCAGCTCATCTGAAAGCAGCGGATCATCAAGTGCTTCATCCGAAGCAGAAGACGATGAGGATTCAACAAGCACTGAAATTGACTCTGATGCTTCTACAGACACAGAGGCTGATTCTACAGATACACTAGAAACAGAATAAATGTAAAAATGATTTTAAATGGTTTTACAAAATTGTAAAAAGGCTTGACACCCGTGCTTAGATGTGGTATAATCAAAGCTAGAGTTATATTGGTCAATTTGACGGATATTAAGTTTGGAGGAAAAGTTAATGGCTAAGAAAATAGGAGTACTTACCAGTGGAGGAGACGCTCCCGGAATGAATTCAGCTGTAAGAGCTGTTACGAGAGCAGCCCTTTCGAAGAATATGGAGGTTTTAGGCATTCAGCGTGGATATGTAGGATTGCTCAATCGTGAGGTTGTTGAGATGACCGCAAGAAGCGTTTCTGGTATTATCCAGCGTGGAGGTACCTGTCTTTATACTGCTCGCTGTCCTGAATTTCGCAATATGGACGGAGTTTTAAAGGGCAAGGCGGTTTGTGAGGAGCTAGGCCTAGAAGGTATAGTTGTAATCGGCGGTGACGGATCATTCAGAGGAGCTGGAGATCTATCATCTGTAGGTATTCCCTGTATTGGTATTCCCGGAACAATTGATAATGATATTCAGTGTACTGAATATACCATCGGTTATGATACAGCTATGAATACTGCGATGGATATGATTGACAGACTACGTGATACCGCACAGTCACATGACCGCTGCTCTGTAGTAGAGGTAATGGGCAGAAAAGCCGGTTATATTGCAGTAAATGTTGCAATAGCAGTTGGTGCTGAGGCTGTTTTGACTCTTGAACGTCCATATGATCTTGATGCAATTGCTGCTAAGATGATCAAGACTATGAGATCTAAGGATGGAAAGCATCACTTCATTATAGTTGTTGCTGAAGGTGTAGGACAGGCTGAGAACATTGCCAGAACTCTTCAGGAGATGACTGGAATAGAGTCAAGAGTTACAGTATTAGGACACGTTCAGAGAGGTGGTTCTCCTACACTTCGTGATAGAGTTATTGCAACCGAGATGGGTTATCATGCGGTAGAGCTGCTAGAGCAGGGAATCGGTAACCGTATCGTCGGTATGAAGGATGGACAGGTTTACGACATTGATATTCAAGAGGGTCTTGCAATGAAGAAGCCTTTCCTTGATAGAAGATATGATATCTTCTATGATACCGCATATTAATCGGATAAATGGCAGATACATTCCTAAAAATATCATTACAGAGTAGAAGCTTGTGCGTTAAGTGCCACCCGAACGGGGAGTTGTCGGACGGACGAAAAGGGTCAAACCCTTGCGGTACAGGCTTCGCATCCCGCTGAATGTGTAATTTAAAGCTCTTCACGCCTTGAATTATGCACGAAGCTTTCGCTCGCATAAGGAGGTAAATTATGAAGAGCTTTTGTTTTTTGTTTTCAGATTCAGCAAAAGAGCTGAAAAAGGTGTCAACTCTTACAGTAACAGGAATGCTGACGGCACTTGCTATAGTCTTAAGAAGTATGGCAATTAACATAACCGCTGACCTGCGTATTACATTTTCCTTTTTGCCATTAATGGCAATTGCAATGCTATATGGTCCTAGCGTATCAATTCTTGGCACTATAGCATCTGATTTGATTGGCTATTTTCTTGACGGCTATAAGGCAAGGGATTATAACTTTGGCTTGCTTGCAGTGAAGATTATTATTGCTGTAATTTATGGTGTGATTCTCTATAGAAAGGCAACTGGTAAAATGCTAATTGTTAGTGCTGTTATTGCCCGTGTAATTGCCGTAGTGCTTGGAAATTTGGTTTTGAATTCCTCTGTTTTGTATTTTTCTTATACTAATAGGAATTTTCCGTTCATGAGTGCATCTGAGTGGCAGGCTTTTGGAATTTGGATGCTGCCTCGTATTACAAAAAATCTTTTGTGCTTACCGGTAGAGATTGCACTAATTTGTTTACTCCTGCCGGCAATAAATGTGGCTTTTGAAACGGTTTTTGGTCGAAAAAAGGCTGCAAATCATTAGATTATGTTTTAAATGTGATAAAAAACACCGAAATTTCCCCGTTTCGGTGTTTTTTTTATGAAAATTTTAAAAAGTACTTGACTTTTAATGTATTTATGTATATAATTTAAAGTAGAGAGAAAAAACTTAAGGTTGAGAGAGGAAGCTTATGGCATTAGATGGAGTTTTTTTAAAACTTGTTAGAGATGAACTGAAGCCACTTATAGGAGGACGTGTAGATAAATTATATCAACCCTCGCGTGAGGAATTGGTCATCGGTATACGTACACGTGATGGATCGTATAGGCTGTTACTTAACTGTGCGGCAGGCACTGCAAGAGTTCATGTTACCAGTGAGTCAATTGAGAATCCGAAAACACCTCCTATGTTTTGTATGCTAATGCGTAAACATCTTTCGAGCGGAAAGCTTATTGACATTCGACAGGATGGCTGTGAGCGTATTCTTTACTTTGATTTTGATTCATCAAACGAAATGGGCGACATAGTACGCTTAACTATAGCTGCTGAAATTATGGGCAGAAGATCTAATATTATTTTGATTGATGCTAATGGCAGGATTATTGACAGCATTAAGCGAGTAACTCCTGAAATGTCAGCTGTGCGACCTGTACTTCCGGGAATGAATTATATTTTACCGCCAAGAACCCAGCGTGTCTCGCTTCTTGATTTCAATGCTGATACATTTAAGCTTAGTGTTAAAGCATTTGAACAAAAGCGTATGTCTAATGCACTTGTGCAGACTATTGAAGGTATTTCGCCTGTGTTTGCAGATGAGGTTATTTGGCGTGCAAAATGTGATGATAAGGCTGTCTGTGACTTTACAAATAATGAAATCCAGTGTATTTGTGATTATTTATGTGAGGTTTCATCAAGTCTTTATGATAAAAAGAATAAGCTTGTAATGCTAAAGAACACTCAGGGACAGCTTAAGGATTTTTGCTTTACTGAGATTAAGCATTATGGCACGCTTATGACTACCGAAATCTGTGACTCTGCTTGCGAGCTTCTTGATGATTTTTACTCAAGCAGGGATAAAGCCGATAGGATTAGGCAGAAGGCACAGGATCTTTTTAGACTGCTGGAAACACTTATTGATAGAACAGCTAGAAGAATTGCTAATCAGAAGGCTGAGCTTAAAGAGTGCGCAGATAGGGATAAGCTTAGAGCTTGCGGAGATTTAATCATGGCGAATCTCTATTCAATTGAAAAGGGTGTTAAGAGCTTTACCTGTACTAATCTGTTTGATGAAAAGGAAAGTGAAATCACTATAGATTTAAATCCAAGATATACACCTTCTCAAAATGCGCAGATGTACTATAAGGAATATAAAAAGGCGGATACTGCTGAAAAAAAGCTTACTGAGCTTATTGCAGATGGAAAAGAAGAGCTTGCTTATCTCGAATCGGTTCTCGATGCACTCACTAGAGCTGATAGCGAATCCGACATTGAACAGCTAAGAGATGAGCTTTCTGAGCAGGGATTTATAAGACACCGTACCAAAAAAAGCGGTAAGGCGTCGAAGTCGCTGCCGCCGATAAAATTTGTTTCGGATGATGGGTATACAATTTTAGTCGGAAGACACAACAGACAAAACGATAAGCTTACCCTTAAGGATTCGCAAAAGACGGATATTTGGCTTCACACTCAGGGCATAACGGGCTCACATACTATAATTTGTACCGACTCAACTACACCGCCGGATTCTACTATACTTCAGGCGGCTGAGATCGCAGCATTTTATTCAGGAGGGCGAAATAGCTCACAGGTGCCGGTGGATTACACTCTCGTTAAATTTGTCAAAAAGCCAAACGGAGCAAAACCGGGTATGGTAATTTTTACAAATCAAAAAACATTGTACGTAAAGCCTGACGAACGTGAGATTGAACGTTTGCGGGTAAAATAATAAGGAGGAACAGTTATGAGGATACTTTTAGCTGAGGACGAAAAGGAGCTTTCTAATGCGCTAGTTGCCATTTTAAAGCACAACAACTACTCGATTGACAACGTATATAATGGAGACGATGCTCTTAAGTATGCGACAACAGGCAAGTACGACATCATAGTGCTTGATATTATGATGCCCGGACTTAGCGGTATCGAGGCACTAAAGGAGATGAGAAAGCAGGGAGTTTCTGCTCCTATACTACTTCTCACTGCTAAATGCGAGCTGGAGGATAAAATTGAAGGACTTGATGCGGGTGCTGATGACTACCTGACAAAGCCATTTGCAATGAGTGAGCTTCTTGCTAGATTAAGAGCAATGACTCGTCGTGCAACAGATTATGCACCGAGTGAGCTTACCTTTGGAGATCTCACACTAAATCGCAGAAATTTCCAGCTATCTACAGAGCATGGCTCTGTTCGTCTTCCAAGTAAGGAATTTCAGATTATTGAATACTTAATGGCAAATCCTAATATGCTTATATCCACTGAAAAATTCATGAAAAAGATCTGGGGATTTGATACTGACACTGAAATTAATGTTGTTTGGGTGTACATCTCATATTTAAGACGTAAGCTTACTTCAATTAAATCCAATGTTGCTATTCAAGCAGCACGTGGAGTAGGATATTGCTTGATTTACGACGACGATGTTCAAGAAGCTTAGTTTAAAGTTTTCTGTGACGGCAATAGCAGCTCTGTTTATTATAGAGCTGCTTACAGTCGTTCTTATTAATGGATTAAATCTCTATTTTACTACAGCACAGGTTGATGAAACAATTGAGCTTATTATTGAGAATAATGGTTCGTTGCCCGAAAAAAGGATTTGCCGAACGATGGACAGCATGAGGACAGTAAAGAGCTTAGAGCTGTAGAGGAGCGAAATCATATAACACGCTACTTTACTGCTGAAACTAATTCTGAAGGCAAGGTCATTCATATTGATACCGGTCATATTGCATCAGTTACCAGTGAGGAAGCAAAGGATTATGCACAGCAGGTTATTGATAGCGGCAAGGAAAGTGGATTTTTTAACCGTTTAAATTTTCGTTATCTTGTATCAGATAATGATAAAAACTCAAAGTTTGTTGTCTTTTATGACTTTAGCTCACAGTCGGGTATTATGTTCAGAATGATTCAGATTTCAGCAATAATATCTGTAATCTTAATAGTGATTTTCTCTGTGATAATTTGCATTCTCTCAAAGCGTGCAGTTCGTCCTGTAATGAGTAACCTGCAAAAGCAGCAGCAGTTTATAACGGATGCGGGTCATGAGCTTAAGACGCCGCTTGCTATAATACGTGCTGACGCTGAGGTTATAAGCCTTACTGGCGGTGAAAGTGAGTGGACGACAAGTATACTAAATCAAACCGACAGATTAAGCGATCTTTTGGGACAGATGCTAAAGCTTGCGAAGGCACAGGAAAGTCAACGTATTAGCTTTGAACGGCAAAACCTAAGTAAGCTTTTAAATGATACGGCAGTAGATTTTTCAACCTACTGTAACGCTCAAAACAAGCCGCTTATAACGCATATTCCGGATGGAGCATATTGTAACGGTGATTCAAAGCTTTTAGAGATGCTTTTTTCGACACTTCTCGAAAATGCTGTTAAATACGGAAGAGCAGACTGCGAAATAGATATGAAGCTTAGCATCAGCAGTAGAAGTGCAAAAATATGCATAACTAATTTTAGTGATGATCCGCCAACGGGTGACTTAAAGCTTCTTTTTGATAGGTTTTATCGAGGTGACTCTTCTCGTACCAGAGAAACAGGCGGCAGCGGAATTGGTTTATCTGTGGCGAAATCTGTAACGGAATCTCATAATGGCAAGATAAGCTGCGAGGTGGAGGGCGATAAGGTATCCTTTATTGTCAAGCTCCCTTTGTACAAGTAAAATTATCCATTTCATATTAGAAACGTTGGCTTATTTACACAAAATCAATAAAAAATGCGGCGGTGGGTATTGCACATCGTCGTTTTTTGTGTTATAATAAAAGTGGCAGATGATAGGGCTGCTTTTTTACTAAAGCTGTCCATATAGTCACGGTTTGAAAGGCGCTGTATGCCGACCGAGTAGAATAATAGGGAAGTCGGTTTGAATCCGACGCAACCGCCATTACCGTGTATGACTGCATTAAATCCATTGCTTTATCAAGGGGAGGATTATGCCCTTTTGATGGGATTTTTGTGTCATGAGCCGGAGGAACTGCCGTGACAGCATCAGGAATAAAAAATCTTGATGCGAGTAAATTGTTTCACAGCAATTGAACTGTTGCGAGCTTTGGTCGGATTATATATAACGCTATCATATAAAGGTATGTGCGTGGTTAGTTTGTATTCTACTAGATTTTGCGGCTTTTCACTTTGCTGAAAATGCTGCTTTTTTTGCGCCAATTTGCTCTAAAAAGAGTCTGTCAAATTTTATCGAAGGGAGTCTTTTTATATGAAAAGACAAATTAAGAGAACCGTTGCCGCATTATCTGCCGCAGCACTTGCGGTCGGCACAGTACCAAGTGCATATGCATCCGGCGGTGTGACAACAAGTCCAACTCCACAAGCTAAATCCGATGCAGCACTTTATTGGGCTACAGTTATTCAAGATGGCTGGGCAAATTGGGCAGACGCTCCAAGTGTACCTACTATCGTGGATGATGAGCTTGTTTATGTGTCAAATACCAGTCTTTGTGCTATTGACAAGGAGACAGGTGAGGTGCTTGAAAAGAAGGGCACACTTGCAGCAACTGTAAATTCCTATGCGCTTACCGCACCGATTTATGTGGACGGAATGATTTTAGTCGCTGAGCAAGGAGGAATCATTCAGGCGTTTGATGCCGAAACATTTGAGTCACTTTGGGTTTACACTGATGAGCTTGGAGGTCAGCCTAATTCAGAGCTGGTTTATTCTGACGGATATGTTTACACAGGCTTTTGGTCAAGTGAAACAGGCGACGCTAGCTTTGTTTGTGTGCCTGTTGAGGACACCGATACTACACAAACGAACGAGGCACAAAAGGCTGCATGGACATATACAGTTGCAGGAGGATTTTACTGGGCAGGTGCATACTGTACGGATGATTATGTTATTGTGGGAACAGATAACGGAATAGGTGACAGCTCGTCGTCAGGAAGCAGCATATTGGTATTTGACAAGGATAAGAGCATTGAAGCATCTTCAGCTGCTTTGATTGACAAAAATCAAGATGTTGCAGGAGATTTGCGTTCAGCAGTAAACTATGACGAAACCACAGGATATTATTATGTAACATCTAAAGCCGGTACGCTTTATCGTTTTAAGGTATCAGAAGACGGTTCTGTAAGTGATGTTAGTAGTCTTGACTTAGGTGGAGCAACTACTTCTACTCCAGTAATAGCAAATGGCAGACTTTATGTTGGAGTTTGTGGAACAAGCGCTTATTCGGCATATTCAGGTCATCATATATCTGTAATTGATACTGCAAGCTTTAAAGAAGCTTATCAGCTTCAAACTGATGGTTATCCTCAGTCTAGCGCGCTTGTTTGTGATGATGACGGTGAAAATTACGTTTATTTCACAGTTAATTATTCGCCTGGTAAAATATACGTATTCCATGACAATGCATCCATGACAGAGCCCGAAAGCACAGAAACGGTTACTACAAATAGTGGAGATGTTGAGGCTTGCCCTGTGCTATTTACTCCGACGGGGTCTCATGCAAACTATTGTATATCATCGCTAATTACTGATGAGGATGGAACTCTTTATTTTAAGAATGACTCCGGATGCTTGTTTGCATTAGGAAGCAGGTATGAATCCATAAGCGTTGAGGGCAGCGAAATATATTGTGAAGGTGATGTGATTACTGCTGACGATTTAACAGTTACTGCTACTCTTGCAAATGGTTTGACAAAGGATGTCACAAGCAGAGCTGAGCTAAACCTTGATGATAGTGAGCTTACAGTTGGTGAGTACGAGCTTTCTGTTTCATTTGATGGAATGCTCTACGGTGATACAGAGGATGAAATCGGATACGAATATGATCCGCTTTACTGCGAGTATGAGTATGTGGTTCTTGCAGCTGCTGATTATGAAAGCGTTACTGAGTGCATTGCTTTAATAGATGATATTGACACAGATATAACCTTTACAAGCAACAAGGCAATTTTGGCAGCAAGAGATGCATATGACGCTCTTTCGGAAGAGCTTAAGGCTTATGTTACAAATTATGAAATCCTTACAGCTGCTGAAACATCTTTTGATGAGCTTACCATTGAACAGGTGGTATTAAGCGCAGACTATACAGCTACTACAGACTCTATAACCATTAGCTGGAGTAAGGTTCAGGATGCAACAGGTTATAGAATATCGAGATATGATTCTGCAACAGGTACATATGTCACACTAGCAGATGTTGATGTTGATACACTAACATATACGGACAGCGATGGTCTTGATGCTGACACGGAGTATACATATAAGGTTCAGGCATTTGTTACAGCTAATGATCTAACCTACTGGGGAGATGAATCAGAATCCTTCACTGCTAAAACCTTAGCTAAAAGTGAAGACTCGAGCTCTGATTTAGACAGTAGTGAAGCTTCGAGCTCCGACAGCACAGCATCATCTGATGCAGCAAGTGAGGATTCATCTAGCTCGTCAAGCTCGTCTGATACATCATCTGAAGATATCTCGTCAGATGACACCTCAGAGGATAGTGAGGAATCTGAGTCAGCGGATAGCAGCTCTGCTTCTTCAAGCGAGAGCTCGTCAACAAATGATGATGCTTCTCCTAACACAGGAACAGCTGCGGGTGCTGCTACATTAGTTTTAGTTGCCGGAACGGTTTTGACTATACGTCGTAAAAAATAATCATTAGATTTTCTTTAGGAGGTTAGGAGAATGAAGCTTAGCGTGCAAAAAACGATTAAGGCTGTAGTCATGATTGTTTGTGCTGCGGCTGTTGCAGCTTCTGCTTTAGGGTTAACAATAGCAGAGCCAGCATTGCAAAATAGCAGCTCATTCTCGCCTAATCCTATACCTTCATCAGTAGAAATTGCTAATGGCTCGGTTTATGATAGCTTAGCAAGCAATAATACAGATGAAGAAAGCGATGATGAGGAAAAAGAGGACAGTACGGAATCTGAAGACGTAGAGTCCTCAGATTCCTCGCAGTTGTCTGAGGAGCAGACTTCGGGCAACGGCGAGAAATCAAATATAAGCTCTAATCTTTATAAGACAGATAATATTTCTAATTCTAATACGAGTGTAAGCTCAAACCAAGAAAATGTTTATGATAACTTAACTAGCGATGATATAACAGAATCTAACGAAGAAAAAAGCGACAGCACTGATAATAGCTCAGAAGGTATAAGCTCGTCAGATGCTTCTGAAACCTCTGACTCTGATGATACCACAAGCAGTATTGATTCCTCTAGCACACTTGACAAGCAGGAGGGAAGTGGCGCTTCTCAGACCGACTCTCCCGGAGAGCGCACACAAGATGGTACTGAAACAAATCGTCAGCTTTTTGAAACCAGTATTGTTGATGGCGAGAGTGTTACTGAAGCCCAGTTTTACTTTTCGATAACTCATCTTGATGAGAGCTTGACCGTTAAGTCAATAGAAATCACATTAAATGGAGATATTGTTCTTTGGAATGGCTCGGTAATGCTTTCGAGCGAAAATAATGGAATAAACAAGCTGCGTGTCTCTGCAACCTATAGTGATGATAATGGTGAAGTTATTTCAGGATATCGTGAGTATACTATATATCTTATTAGCGATGAATCACAAGATGATACTATTGAGCCTGTGATTGTTACTGATTTAAGTAATCATACCCGTTCAGACAGCAATCTTGAGTTTTTTGCGTACATTTCCGGAAACGTCACAAACGAATCCATCAAGGTATATCTTGGCTCAAAAAGAATTTATGAAGCTGATGGCGAGTACTCATGTACGCTTTCGATGGGTAGTAATCTTATAAGAATTAAGGCGAGCTGTGAGTATAACGGAGAAACAATTGAGCTATATGATGAGTACAAGGTTAAGCTGATAGCAGAGACAACTGATGAAACAGCGCCATATCTATCATATCAAAACGTTCCGAGCTCTGTTAAAGGAAGCACTTATCTGCTTAATTTGATAGCCTGTGATTATACTGGAGCAACGCTTAATTATTCTAATATATATTTATCACTTAATGGCAGTGAGATAAGCTATAGCTTTTCAGGAGAGTACATAACATATAAGCTGAGTCTTTTGGGTGGACAGAATACACTTAATATCAGAGTTACTGATAATGACGGAAGGTATACGGATTATTCATATGTAATTAGCTGTACTGCCGCAAGCGATGGTGAGCTTTTGGGATATGCTTTACTAGAGGTAGATGCAAGTGTCTTAGGTTTGGGAGATATTTTGTCTCAGACTCAGATTGAAATACGTGAAGGTGAGTCGGCAGCCGCAAGCATCCTTCGTGCGCTAGAGGATAATGGTTTTACAGTTGATGGTGTTGGTGAGATTGACAGTGGTTATTATATATCACGTATATATAAGGATGGAATTACTGAAAACGCAAAAATTGAGTCTTCTTTAATTGATGCTATTGTAGCAGATTCACAGACGAGTATTAATTCTCAAAGTGATTTAAATAGCCTTGGAGAGTTTGATTTTACAAATTCATCAGGCTGGATGATTAGTGTGAACGGTATCTATACGAGCTATGGTTTGAGTGAAATCTATTTAACAGAAAATGACATTGTTAGGATAAGATTTACGCTTGCAAACGGAAAGGATATAGGTGCAGGTGCGAACGGAGATAGCTATGAGGTTACTTATTAGTATTATAATAGCAACAGCAATGGCGGCGTTTTGCTCCTTTTCTGTATCAGCAGAGGGTGCTGAGCGCAACACAGTAACTGATGAGCAGTTTTTGAATGTAGTTGAAAATGCTCTTGATTGGGAACGCAGTCGAATTAACTCGGATTCACTAATCGAGGGATATATATTACAAGGAATTGAAGGAGAATCGGAAGCAGATTGGTTTGTTTTGGCAGAATATTTGCTTGGACTAAATGACGACTATGAGAGCTATTGTGATGCTGCAGAAAAATGTCTTTCAGATAGGCTTAATGGTGATAGCGAATATTTGACTGAGTACGCAAGAACAGCATTAGTTCTAAAAATTTGCGGAGATGTTAATACTGATTTATCATCTCTTTCAATTGAAAATGCAGCGGATAATGAAATCATTTGGCTTGCAATTTCGCAGCGTGTCAATGGCTATGATTATACATATCTGCTTGAAGAGATTGAAGCTAGACAGGATACAGATGGCAGCTTTGGAAGATCTGATATTGATGTTACTGCAATGGCTCTTGTGATTTTAGAAAAGGATAGTGAATCATCTCGACTGGCGCTCGCTTTTTTGTCTGAACAGTTTCAAGGTACTCAGCTTTCATGTGAAGCGGATTCGTGGATTATAATAGGGCTTTGTGCTCAAGGCATAAATCCCTCACAATCGCTTGATTTTACACGTGAAAACGGTGTTAGACCAATAGATGAGCTGTTAGAATTTGAAAGCTCTGATGGAGGCTTTTGTCATAGCCTAGATAATGAATCAAATACACTTTCTACCTATCAGTCACTTATTGCGCTTATAGCGTTAGCAAAGTATTCTGATGATGGTGAAGGAATTTTCGATGTGTTATCAACGGAAAATGATATTTATGAGCTTGAAAACCTAAGCTGTGAAGGCTTTGACGATTATGATATGAACGCTTTAGAAGAAATTGCAAGAGAGGTAAGCGCTACAGATTTAGAGCAGCTCGAAAAGCTTTCAGAAAGAGCCGAGCTGTATGAAGCAGATGAGCAAACAAAACAAGCTCTTTCTCAAGCTATATCAGAAAGTGAAATGCTTTGTGAACAGATTGAAGAGCTTAATTCCTACATTTTAGAAAATGCTTATCCACTAGAAAAGGCACATCTTACAAAATATACTGTACTTTGTGAAATAAACGAGAAATCTAAGGCTTTTTCAAATAAGGATCAGTCGCTTATACTTTCCTTTGATGAAATTGATGATGCAATTAAACGAGTTAGGCGAGAAATTATTGTAGCTATATTAGCTATACTTATATTGATATTTGTCATAACTTTTATGATAGTGAGGAAAATAAAACATGGAAAACAAATCAAAAGCAATATATAATGAGGTAAAAAAGGCTCTGATTGGAAAGGATGAGGTTGTAAAGCAATGCATAATTGCTTTACTTGCTGGAGGACATATTTTAATAGAGGATACCCCGGGCGTTGGCAAAACAACACTTGCAAAAGCCATTGCAAAGGCGACAGGACTTAAAACTAAGCGTGTTCAGTTTACTCCTGATACGCTTCCAAGTGATATAACAGGATTTACAATGTGGGATGCTGAAAGGGGAGAATTTAGGTTTCATGAGGGTGCTGTAATGACTAATTTGCTGTTGGCAGATGAGATAAACCGCACTTCTCCACGTACGCAGTCGGCACTTTTGCAAGCAATGGAGGAGGGAAGTGTTTCTGAGGAGGGGGAAACCTTTCAGCTTGAGCAGCCTTTTATTGTAATTGCAACACAAAATCCTTTAGGCTCTGCAGGAACGATGGAGCTTCCACACTCTCAGCTTGATAGATTTATGATGAGATTAAGCATTGGCGGATTAAAGGAAGAGGAGCTTTCAGATTTGATATTTCATCGTGCTGATAGTGGAAAGCCACAGATTAATATAGTTTGTGATAAAGATGATGTTTTAAAAATGCGTGAAGAGGTAAATGAGGTTTTTTTATCCAAGGCAATTGCTGATTGGGTTGCTAAGATCATCGAGCAGCTTAACAATAATAGTTTAGTTATGCAAGGAGTAACTACACGTGCGGCACTTTCGTTATCATCGGCTGCAAAGGCATCCGCTTATTTTTATGAGCGTGATTTTGTTTTGCCAACTGATGTTTCAGAGGCTTTCGTGAATTGTATTTCACATAGAATTGTTCTTACATCAAAAGCATTGCTAGATGGGGTAGATCCTAAGGATTTATGCGAGGATGCTTTAAAATGCTGTCCTCCCCCACATACTAAAGGTAGTTTAAAATGAGATTTATTATTTCTCTTGTTTTGACATTCTGTATATTGCAAATACTGCTTTTAGTATTAAGTAAATTCTTCAAGCCATTGGGAAATGCTGAGATTTCATTTGATAACAATAAAGCCAAGCTAAATGTGTCAAGCAACAGCAAGCTGCCGCTTTGCTACAAGGTCAAAATAAAGGTCGAAAATTTATATACAGGTGAAGCTGTACTGCTTAAAACTAAGAGAATTTTGCCTGACAGAATAAGCTCTGATATAGAGATTTTCCTAAAGGGAATTTGTTGTGGAGTTGTACGCCTTCAAATTACGGAGCTAAAAAGTGCATTCATAGGTTCAATTTTTATGTTTAAAAGCCAACAAAATGTCATTTGCGAAAGGCTTTATTTGCCTGAAGCCTCATCCTTAAGCTCGGTTAATAAGTCGATGATATCTAAAATGATAAATCCAGGTGAAGGTGAAAGATATGATGGAGTCAGAGAATATCGACATGGAGAGAATTTTAAGGATATTCATATGAAGCTGTCAGCCAAATCAGGAAAATATATGGTGCGTGAGAGGCTTAGTAAATCGTCTGGTAGTCTAAGTATAGGTTTTTTATATGAGGCTAATTATGCTGTTGAAAATGTTCAGCTTCTTATAAGCATATTATCTAAAGCTGTTAAATCAAATATTAATTGTATTGTTTATTTTTCAGATAAATCTGTCGAGGCTCTAAATGATTTTGATGTTCAATCGCTTCTATATAGGATTTTATCACAAAGCTCAGGTGAAAACACAAGCCTACCTTTATGTGATTATATTATTAGTGGAGGAGAGGTGAATATAAATTAGCAATGATTGCATCAATTAAAAAAAATGAAATCATCGAGAAGAATGCTTTTGTAATCATTAAAGCTTTACTTGCTTTTATATTCTCATTTCTTTCGTACTCACTTGCTTTTTCCGAAATAAATTACTATTGCTACATAGCAGGAATTATTGTTATTGCCTTGCTTTATTTTGTGAGCGTGTTGCGTTCAAATAGAATACGCAATTTTGTATATTTTTTGTTTGCTGCAATTATTTTTATTACCGCCTTGGCTGCTAATACTACTTTGACTTCTCAATTGGGCAGGATTTTAAATTTAATCTCTAATTTTTCTTTTATTAGATACAGCTTTCTTTTTCCTCTTTTTGATGTAAAGGAATCAAGTGTATTTGCACAGCTATTTCTTTCTTCGATATTTTCTTTAATCATTTATTTTGCATCAGCATCTAATAAAAGGATAATAAGTATTCTTATAGGTCTTATGATTTCGCTGCCGGTTTTTATTGTTAGCAGTAATGTTAATGCTATTGCCTTATCGATTTTTGCCCTTTTGATTTTAAATATAAGAGCATCAAAAGCAAACGCTGAGATTGGTTATATATGTATATCTCTAGTATTTGTTTTAGTGTTTTTTGTTTTTTTAAATCTTGATTTTACTGACAAGGCTTCATCTAATCTATTAGCTTCCGTTAAAAATCTTTTGTACTCAGCGGATAGCTTTAATCAACCTAATGGAGATATTTCAAATGCAGATTCCGTTAAAGAAAACGATCAAGCTGTATTAGAGATTATTATGGAGGAGCCTCAGGAAACCTATTTACATGGCTTTTTAGGATATTATTATGATGGGGGAAAATGGCAGGAGGCTGAAATATCAGATGACACATTGTCACATGATGAATTTTTGCTGCTCAAAAACTACAATTTTTCATCTCAGAATCAAACAGTATGTTTAGCAAGCTCGTTAGAAGATTTTTCTGTATCAAACGTTATAATTAATAACATTGCAGCAGATTCAAGGTATTTATACCTTCCTGTTTTTTCAGCTGTTGACAGTGTGAATTCATATACTTATCCTTTGCAGCTTGAAAACAAGTCCTCCTTATTTAGCTTAAATACATATTCTGTTAAAGCACTTTCGAATTCTGAGGAGTCTATAACAGAATTATCTAATATAGGCTTTACTAATAATTCGAGTTTATCCAATTATTTAAGCTTAGCCGAATTGTCAGATGAGTATTATAGAGAAAATTTCACTGCTTTATCAGAGGATATTTATAACATACTAGCTGTTGAGCTTGAAGATTATAGCTGTGAGAATGGAAATGTTTCTGAGGCTAGCTCAATTATTTATGACTATTTGAGTGCCTTTACCTACGACGAATCTATGTCCGATATTTCTCTTGAGGATTTTTTACAGGTATCAAAATCCGGATGGTCTATTCACTATGCATCCGCTGCTGTAGAAATATTTAGATACTATGGAATTCCTGCTCGTTACGCTGAGGGCTATGTTGTAACATCAGATGATATTGAAGGAAAAATATCGAATTCGCAAATTGATATTTCTAATGAGAATTTTCATGCTTGGGCTGAGTACTATCTTGAAGGTGTTGGTTGGATTCCTTTTGAAACAGTACCTAAATATATCGAGCTTATGCCAAGCTACCAATCAAATTCTTATGTCGATATTTCAGGTGAAGCTTCACAAGCTAATGTGCAAAATACTGATATAAGCATATATTCCGGAGAGAGAATATCTAATAAAATAATTGATGAGCCAGACAATGAAGTGCAATATAATATTATAATAGTATTTGCTATTATTTTATGCTTTATAATTTTTGTAATGGTTTATTTTATTATAATTTCAAGAAATAAGGTATATGCTTTTAAAGCCTGTGTTAGGTCTTTGTCACGATGCTATGACTTAGGTAATAATAGCGGAGCTATTTATGATTTTTCAGCGGTTAAAGATGAAAATATTCTTTTTGCAATGGATGATTTGCAGGATTATTGTCTAAAAAAATTCTATTCTAGGGATTTTAACCTTGTTAATAACAGCTGCTCGTCCTTGAGGATATACTTAAAGGTTAAGCTGCATGTTTTAAAAATGAAGCTTTTACATCATAAAAGGAGAAAGGATTTATGAAAGCAAACAAAAATAAATTCTTAAATTTATTTGTTATCCTTTTATTTTTGGCAATATTTATATTTATAATTGTTTTTGCTATCAGACCGAGTAATTCAGGTGATTTTTCATCTACAAATGTGGATAATACTATATATGTTACATTGACAATAGATTATTCTGCTGTCTTGGAAGAGGATAATTATTCAAAGCTATCTGATAATTTAAAGGATGATGAGATTTTATCTGATAGCGGTACATTTTTAAATGATATAGAGATTGAATTAAGTGATGAGTCCACGGTCTTAGATGCGCTTATTCTTGCATGCAATGAAAATAATTTGTCACTTGATTATGAGCCTGCTTCAAAGGTATTGCAAAATACAGCATACATTAATGGTATTGGAGGCTTGTACGAGGGTGATTGTACTAAATCCTCCGGATGGGTTTATTGTGTAAACGGTATAGAACCCGATGTTGGAACTGATGACTATCTGCTTAGCGATAATGATGAGATTTTGTTTGAGTTTATTGTGTATTAAGAGGTGATTTATCATGAAGCTCCTACAAGGCTTACGACCTGCGAGCTTTTGTATTTATTTTATAGCGGTTATATCAATTGCTATGTTTAGCATTTCACCAATATTGCGACTGATTTGTTTAGCTATGGGGATTATAAATGCTGTATTTTTACATGTGATAAGGAAGCCTCTGAGGGATTTTATCTTCTATTTTTTTATTTTGCTTTTGATTTCATTTTCAAACCCGCTTTTTAATACTAGAGGCAATACGGTTTTGTTTTATGTAGTAAATCGAGCGTATACCTTAGAGGCTTTATTTTATGGTATAAATAATGCAGCAGTACTGCTAGCTGTACTTGTCTGGTTTAGGATTTTTTCAGAAATAATGACATCGGATAAAATTAATTCCATGTTAAAATCGTTTCATTTTCACTCTCTTGCGTCTATTTTGACATTAACGCTTCGATATATACCAACCTTTAAGCAAAGATATAACGAAATTCATATGGCACATAAAACATCAGGACTTTTAAGTGATGAGTTTATACTCAAGAAAATAGCTTCACAGCTGCGAGTATTTTTTTCTCTTGCTACATACTCCTTTGAGATGTCAGCTTCGACTGCTGAATCTATGAAGGCACGTGGTTATCTTTTAGAAAATCACACGGATATAAATCGTTCATCTGTTAAACTTTCTGATATAATTATTATTTCCCTAACGGTTATTCTTTTTGTAATGCTTTATATATCAATTGCCTTAGGAAGCTTTAATACCAGCTTCTATCCTGATATTTCGATTAAATTTTCTAAGTCCTGTGCAATTGTTTATTTTATATTGTGTACATTTCCAACGGTATTTCAAGCAAAGGAGGAGCTTTCATGGCGCTTTTATCAGTCGAAAATTTAAGCTTTTGCTATCCTTTAGCAGCCCAAAATGCATTTAAGCTTAATAATATTTCTTTTTCAATTGAAAGTGGAGAAATGCTTTTGCTTTATGGCAAATCCGGCTCTGGAAAGTCAACATTATTAAAGCTTTTAAAGCCTGAAATTTCACCATACGGTAAAATGACTGGTAAAATTATATTTGAAGATAAAGCACTTAGCAGTATTTCACAGAAAGAAAGTGTTTCAAAAATTGGTTTTGTAGCACAGAATCCAAGTTCTTCATTTGTTACTGAAAAGGTTATCACGGAGCTTGCATTTTTACTGGAAAATCTAAATTTTCCTAAGGATAAGATTTTGCAAAGGATTGCTGAAATTTCTGTATTCTTTGGACTTGAATCTATTCTTGACAGGAAGCTTTACACTCTATCGAGCGGACAAAAGCAGCTTGTAAATTTAGCAGCTGTAATGGTAGGCTATCCGCAGCTTTTGCTTCTTGATGAACCAACCTCTCGATTAGATCCAATTTCCACAGAAAATTTTTATAACACACTTTCAAAAATACGCAGAGAGCTTGGAACTACAATTGTTTTATGCGAGCATAATATAAAAAATGTAATAAATGATTGTGATAATATGCTTTTTTTAGAGGAAGGCGAGCAAAAATTTTTGTTGCCACCCTCTCTTGCTTCAAAGAGGCTAGAAAATCATCCTATGTTTTTAGGATTTCCGTGTTCATATAGGCTATCGGCATCACTAGATTTGAGTAAAACGCTTAAAACACCCTCAGAATGTATGGAATTTGTAAGAAAAAGCTATAAAAATGAGGATATATCTAAAAAAGAGGATTGCGTTTCAAATGATGACCTGTCTGTAGCCTTTGAACTAAAAGACGTTTATTTTAGATTTGAAAAGCACTCAAGGGATATTATAAGTGATCTTAATTTTTCTTCCAACTATGGAGAGGTTACCGCAATATGTGGCGCTAATGGAACAGGAAAATCTACATTATTAAATATTATTGCTGGAGCCCTTCCTTCACTGCACGGTAAAGTAATTATTGATAAAAAAAATATATCGTCATATAAAAATGGATCTCTTTATAGAGGTAATGTAGCATTACTTCCACAAAATCCAAGGGATTTATTCACTCAGGATTGTGTTTTAGATGACCTTTTAAGCCTGCCAAATTATCCTAAAAAATCAGAGCAGGAAATACTCACTGTAGTGGAATCCTTAGGGCTTGAGAGAGGTCTATTAGATTTAAATCCTCTTGATTTGTCTGAAGGCGAAATTCAGCGTGCTGCTCTTGCCAAGCTGCTGCTGACAAATCCAAGGATTTTGCTTTTAGATGAGCCTGATAAGGGCTTAGATTGCGTGAATCTACGTCTGCTATCAGACACGTTAAGAGCGCTTTCTTCACAAGGAAAATGTGTTGTGCTTGTCACTCATAATCTTGAATTTGCAGCCCAAGCCTCAGACAAAATAGCAATGCTTTTTGGAGGACGTATTTCTTCATATGATACTACTAGGAATTTTTTGATGGATAATTTTGTTTATACAACAGATGCTTCTCGTATTAGTCGTAATGTTTTTCCTTGCGCTTATACAACCGAAAGGCTAATAGATTCATGTCTTCATAAAATGGGGGATGATTAGGGTGAAAAAGAATAATAGCCTGCATTTATTTGTTTTCATTTTTTCTGTAATTGCAGTGGGATTTTCAGCTGTTTTAGCAGCTTTGCTTTTCGATAATTCTCAGTCCTTGATTCTCTCGATTATTTTAGCATGTATACTTTTTTTGATGCTCTCATTTTCCGGAAGACGCAATGAGCCTGTTTATATATGTTTAGTCTCAGTTTTAACAGCGCTTTCAGTTGTAGGTCGTATTGTTTTTTCTCCACTTATAGGCTTCAAGCCCTGCACAGCAATAATTATTATAGCTGGAATTGCCTTAGGACCTGAAGCCGGATTTACATGCGGATGCTTTACTGCATTAGTTTCAAACATCTATATGGGGCAAGGCACATGGACGCTTTATCAAATGTTTTCATGGGGTGTTATAGGTCTTATTTCGGGTGTTTTAAAAAATATACTTGTCAAAAACAAAGCCTGTTTATATATATTTGCTGCTTTATCAGGATTTTTATATTCCTTTTTGATGGATTTTTTCTCGACAATTTGGCAGGATGGTTACTTTAACCTATCACGCTATATTGCTCTTGTATTAAGCTCTGCTTCAATGTCAGTTTCTTATGCTGTATCGAATGTGGTCTTTTTACTATTTCTTTTTAGAAAAATGGTTTTTGCAATTAACCGAGTTGTAAATAAATATGGACTAGATTTACACTTTTTGTCTACAAATACAGATGTCGAGTAATAAATTTCGTCATCTGTATTTTTGTGTACAGATATTTTTTCATTATTTGATGAATAGACCTTGAAAAATTACCGATTATGTAGTATAATTAAATTAGAAGAACTAAAAGGAATGATTATAATGAAAGCGATAATATCAAAAAAGAATCCAACTGTTTTAGCTGTGTGCGTTGATAAGGTAAAGCATAACACACTTTTGTCCATTTCAAAAGAGCTGCATTCAGATGTTATTTTCACAAACAACACTCAAGCAACTGCCGAGCAGCTTTTAAACGGTAAGGCTAGTACAGCTGTTGAAGACTTATCTTTATCAAACAACGAATGTTTGCTTTTTTCTAATTTTAGCAATGACGCCTTGAATACTTTTCTTGATGTCATGAGATCTGTAGACTTAAATGTTAAGCTAAAAGCAGTAGTTACTCCCCATAATTTAAAATGGACGCTTAGTGAGCTAATTGCAGAGCTTGAAAGCGAACACAAAATGATGACCGGTGGTGATAAGGATGAGTGACACTAAAAAAAATCAGCGTGTTTATGGCGCAATTTGTATAATTATTTCTGCCTTTTGCTTTGCATGGATGAGCACGTTTGTACGACTTGCAGGCGATTTGCCGTCAACGCAAAAGGCTTTTTTTCGAAATTTTGTTGCATTAATCTTTGCTCTTGTATTGTTAAAGAGGGAGCATATATCATTTAAATGTCATGATAAAAAGAATTTGCCGGTGCTTTTTATTCGTTCAATCTGCGGAGCATTGGGCGTTTTGGGCAATTTTTACGCTGTAGATCATCTTGTACTTTCAGATGCATCTATGTTAAACAAAATGTCTCCGTTTTTTGCGGTTTTGTTCTCTTTTTTGTTTTTAAAAGAGCGTCTAACGCTTTTTCAAGGAATGACCGTGTTGATAGCGTTTATAGGAAGCTTATTTGTAATTAAGCCCTCCTTTTCGGGTCTTTCATCTTTTCCTGCATTTGCAGGCTTGTTTGGAGGAATTATGGCAGGAGCAGCCTATACGGCTGTTAGATATGCTGGAAACCATGGCGAAAAGGGAACCTATATAGTTGCATTCTTCTCCGGTTTTTCAACCTTATTCTTTTTGCCTTTTTTGATTTTTGATTATCATCCCATGACTCTTACACAGCTTTTATGCTTATTAGGTGCGGGACTTGCTGCTGCCGGTGGACAATTCTCCATTACAGCCGCATATACATTCGCTCCTGCAAAGGAAATATCGGTTTATGACTATTCTCAAATAATCTTCACAGCGTTAATTGGACTTTTGCTCTTTGGAGATCATCCAGATATTTTCAGCTTTATTGGCTATATTGTAATAGTCTCAGCAGCGATAATGTCATTCCTATACAATAAAAACAAAAAAAGTGATTGACAAAATAGCTATAATATTGTATAATGTAATAAAATTAAAACAAATATTAGGGAGGCTTTGAAATGAATAAAGATATTGAAGCATTAATTGAAAACATAGAAAAGGTGATTGTCGGCAAGCGTGAATCAATTGTAAAGGTAATATGCGCAATGCTAGCTGAGGGTCATGTGCTTGTTGAGGATGTTCCTGGTGTTGGTAAAACCAGACTTGTTTCAGCACTCGCAAGCTCTGTTGATGGTGAGTTTAATCGAATTCAGCTCACGCCTGATATCATGCCTTCTGACATAGTTGGATTTTCGATGATAAATCCTTCATCCAGAGAGCTAGAATACAAGCAGGGTGCTGCAATGTGCAATTTCCTGCTTGCAGATGAGATTAACCGTGCATCGCCCAAAGCACAGTCAAGCCTTCTTGAAGTAATGGAGGAGCATCAGATCTCGCTTGATGGTCAAACAATGCCATTACCGTCGCCTTTTATGGTAATGGCGACGCAAAATCCTGTTGAAACATATGGAACCTATCATCTTCCTGAGGCTCAGATGGACAGATTTATGATGAAAATTTCTATGGGATATCCTACAGCAGAGGAAGAGCTGGACATTATTACACGTTCAGAGGATCCGACATTTACACAAAAGCTTAATGCAGTAATGACAATAGAGGATGTTACAGGACACATTGAAGCAGCTAAGAAGGTTAGCTGTACTCAAAGTGTAAAGATGTATATTATTGCCCTTTTAAATGCTTCGAGAAGCTCAGATCTTATCAAGCTAGGAGCATCTCCTCGTGCCGGAATAGCCCTTTTAAGCGCTTCAAAGGCATATGCCTATGTTAACGGCAGAGATTACGTTGTTCCAGATGATGTAAAGGCTATGATGAGCTGTGTTCTTGCTCATAGACTTATGCTGTCACCTAAAGGCAAGTCAGCATATCCATGCTCTGAGGCTGTTATGGAACAGGTTGCATTATCAGTACCTGCTCCTGTAAAGTAATTGGAGATATAAAATGAGAACACTAAAATCATTACTTGCATACATAGGCTGTATTGCAATTGCCGTTTATGTTGCTCTTTATATTGATGGTACAGTGGGAATAATTTTAACGATTGCTCTTTCTTTGGCTCTTGTGATTTCGCTTGCTTTAACACTTATCGTGCTGCCCTTTATCAAAGTAGAGATCACATCTGATAAATCTCTTCTTACAAAGGGTGAAAGGCTTGAGCTTAGCGTAAAATTAAGTAAATCGATAATAATTCCCGTCCCCGTCGTCGAGATATCTGCTGATTGCTCTCCGCAGCTTGAAATGCCTGATGGAAAGCTTTTTCTGGGCTCTGTGGCAGGAACCGAAACCACAGTTGTTAAAATTCCGTACAATGCTAAATTTTCCGGTGCATCCGAGGTAAAGCTATTAAAGATAATGCTTACCGATTATTTAGGTATTTTCAGGTTTAAAATAAAGACAGATGAAAAGGAGCTTACTATCAGTACTTCTATTTATCCTGATATTCCGGATGCAGCTGTGCAGACCGACTTTTTAAAGACTACTTCAATGTTTTCTGATTCAGATGATGACGAGGAGGAGACTGACGAAACTGCAATTGGCTCAACCGGTATGCCCGGATACGATCATCGTCAATATTCTCCTGGAGATCCTATCAAACGAATTAATTGGAAGCTTTCATCAAAACGCGATATCTATATGGTGCGACTTGACGAAAAGGTTTGCGGATCCGGTCAAATGTTTTTCTTAGATTGTCCCAAGCTAGATGAAACTGAACCCGCTCTTGAAGCTCGTGATAATGTTATAGAAAGTGCTCTCGCAATGTTTACAATGCTTGTACGAGAGGGCAGGGAAGCCTCCTTCTTCTTTTACTCGGGTGGTTTGTGGCTCAGAACTGATATTCATAGTATGGGTGAGGTTTATGCATTACAAGAGCAGCTTTCGAGCCTTGTTCCATCAAATCCATCAAAGCTTATTCCTGATGAGATAATGAATGCAGGAAAGACACCAATATGCTTTACTACGGCAATTAATGATTGCATGCACTCTGTGACAGAAATTATAGCTGCCTGCCCCGATGCGCTTATAATATCCTCAATGACAGCTCAGCTGCCACATATTAGCCCAAATTTATGGACAGTTTCCAATGACTACGAATTTCGCAAGCAATCAGAATAATATATGAGGCAAAGTGTGAATAAAATGAATCAAAACAAAAACAATTTTTTCTCAAGATTAAGCATAAGAATTTGTCCTATGCTTCTAGGTGCATTCATTTGCTTTACTGTGCTTTATGCTCTTTACCGACCAATGGCATTAGTGTGCACTATTATATATTTTGTTGCGCAATATCTTATATTTGCTTTTTTTGATAAAATAAAAACACGCAAGACTATTGGAGGTCTTATATACATTGCCCTACTTGTCATTGCTACTGCAGTCGCTATAATGCTTATTTTTTCTGGAGCACAAAGCACTGACATTTCACCTATAACATGGTTTTATGGTGAACAAGGCTCATATTTTAGCGCACCTGCTTATCTTGCAGCGTTACTTGTATGGGGCGGCTTTTTCTTGATTTCCATACTCTACTATTTCACCCAGATTCGCTATCGAAGTCTTGGCGTTATGCTCTGTACTTTATTTCCGTTTGTGATTTATGCTAAGCGTGCTGAAGAGGTTCCTGAAATTTTAGTTACTCTTATTATAACACTCTTTTTGGCTGTAATGGTTCATAATCGCAGAATGGATCCTGCTCTTCCAGCTCAAAGACGAGGAAAGCTTTCACTTAACATGTCTTATATATTGAGTATGGCACTGTTTGTTTCTGTTACAGGAGCAATAACCATGCTTATTGAAAAGCCTGAATATCAATCTGAGCTCGAACGTAATTCTAATTATTTTGATGCTGTACAAACTAATGCTACAGGCTCAGGTGGAAATTATGAATCTGTTACAACCTCATCATCGCAACGTTATGGCGGAGATTCAGGTACTGGCACAATACTTTTCTATTTTGAAACTGATGGAGATTTAGACGAGTATTTTTTAAGACGTCAAGCATATGATTATTTTGATGGTGATGTTTGGCAGGTTGACACCGATTCTGCTTATGATGCAACCTCCTTAGGCTCTGATAAATACATCACGAATGATCTGCTGGAGGATATGCAAAAGCTTTCTGATGTCTTTTATTTTGATGCAACACCCTCTGCTGAGCTTTCTATGCTTAAAAGCGGTCGAGCTTACGATGAGGATTTTGCATCTGCATATTTGCCCGCACCACTTTCAACAGTTATTCCTGATGAAAGCTCAACAAGCTATTTTCAGTTTGCACACGGTGAAATTTATCGATCAAATGGTGATGAAAAGGCACTTAATGATAGCTATACCTTTTACGAGCAGTCTAGTGAGCTTTATGAATATGCATATGAGCTTGGATTAAGTATTGATGATTATTTTTTGCTTCTTGATGATGCGCTTGATAATTCAGATGAGTACGAGGAGCTTGCAAATGATTTTTATGAAGCTTATGATAGCTATACTTCAACAGATGGAGTATCTGATGAAGTGACCGAGTTAGCTGAGGAGATTACAGCAGATTGCTATAGCGTAATGGAGAAGGCTCTTGCTCTTGAGAGTTATTTTGAGGATAATGGCTATAATTATGATTTAGACTACCAGCCTGAGGATGAGTCTATTGAGTACTTCCTATTTGAAGGGAAAACCGGTGTTTGTTCAAGCTATGCTACAGCAATGACCTTGATGGCACGAGCTGTGGGACTTCCTGCAAGGTATGTTGAGGGCTTTGCAGCTTTTGAGAAGGACGATAGTGGCAGCTTTGTAATACGCGACAGCTATGCACACGCCTTTGTTGAAGTTTATATTCCTGGTGCAGGATGGCTCACCTTTGACCCGACGGTTTCAGACTACATGAATATAGATATTGACGACAGCAGCTTTGATGTTGCAACGTTTGTTCAGGTATTTAGTCGTTTGCTAGTTGTAATTGTGGTTTTATTTGTAGTAGTATTCATTATCTTTTTAGATAGGATTATCGAGCTTATTTTCCGTTTGGGTCTTCATTTTAAAACTCCTTACGAAGCTACACTTGCTCTTTACGCAAATGTGATCAAGCTTGTAAACCTTTCAACCAAGAACGATTATTCCTCATACACGGTGAAAATGCTTCGTGAGTATTTGCAATCGACACGTGGAATTGCTCCTGAAAAGCTATTTGAGCTTTTCGAAAAAACCTGCTTTGGTGGATATAACCCATCCAAAGAGGAATTTGTGGAAGCTTATAATGAGTACAAAAGGTGCTACAAATATTTAAGAAGGATTCCTAAGCCAAGCAAAAAGAGTACAGCTACAGTATAAGCTTAAAAATAATAAGACACATTGGGACAAAATTTCAATGTGTCTTTATAATTTAACCTGATAAAATAGACTGTTAGGCTTGTGCTTTAATATCTGTTCCTTCAAGCTTTAAAAGAGCGATTTTTTTGTCTATTCCTCCTGCATATCCCGTCAGCTTGTAATTACAGCCGAGTACACGGTGACAGGGTACAATTATAGATATCCTATTTCGTGAAACTGCGTTTCCGACCGCCTGTGCTGACATTTTGCAAAGCCCGTGACGTAGCGCTATTTTCTGTGCGATCATGCCATAGGTTGTTATTTGCCCATAAGGAATTTCAAGCAGAATCTCCCAGACCTCACGTTGAAAAGAAGTACCGTTTAAATAGATTTTTGGCATAAAATCGGGCTTTTTACCTGAAAAATATATATCTAGCCATTCAATCGCATTATTAATAACAGCCGTTTTCATGTTTATATTGTTAGGATTTAATCCTGCGGCAAAGTGTTTTTGTCCATAAAACCAAATACCGCATATTTCAGCTTCGTTAGCTGCAATAAGGATTTTACCAAGAGGGGAGTTATAGATTTGAGTATACATTTCATACCGCCTTTATAAAGAAAAATCCTCAATGCTTTCCATCAAGGATTTCAGCTTCAACCGTTATATTAGTGATCCAATAAGAACAGCAATGCCAGTAGCTCCGATGACATAGGTTAGACATCCGGGTAAACAGCCTGTCATGCAGCCTCTGCGATGTGGTGGAGGTGGACCTCCGCCTCTTCTGCCGCCCATACCAGGGCCGCCCATTCCTCCTATTCCGGGACCGCCCATACCAGGACCTCCCATACCGGGTCCTCTCATTCCGCCGCCTGGACCACCCATACCGGGACCACCGCCGGGACCTCCTCTAGGCATGATAATCACTCCTTTTGGTTCTGTTAATGTATTAAATGTTTATGTGTTGAGAAGCTTTAGCTACTCTATTTTGATTATAACACTTTGATTTTTAAATGTCAAGTGTTTTATGTTATATAATTTTAGAAGCATAAAAATATTTATTCTCCAAATCAAATATTAAATTATGACTTGACAAAATGGTATTTAGTATGCTATAATAAGCTTAACAAAATAAGAAGGGATGACTCATATGAAAAAAGAGGCATTTGAATACATCTGGACCGATAAAAAACGCACACTTTTCGGACTTCCTATATCCTTTACACGATATTTTCTAACAGAAACAAAGCTTATTACACGCAAAGGATTTTTAAGCCTAGAGGAGGACGAGTTTGAGCTTTACAAGATTGTTGATAAAAAGCTTGTGATTCCACTTACACAACGTATTTTTGGTTGTGCTACTATTGTTTTGAATGTCAGAAACGATGTTGACACTCCTGTTAAGGAAATTAAGTCCGTGAAAAATCCACGTGATGTTTTAAATCTAATTGATAAACAAGCAGATATCAACAGAGATAAGTATAACATTCGTGGACGTGATATGTATGGACACGACTTTAATCCGGATTTTGTTGACGGAGATGAAATATAGTTATTATCATATAGCGGCAGCTTTGCCGCTTTTTTGTTGGAGGAAAAAATGCTAAAGAGTGACTTTGCTTCTATTGAAGAATCATGGGATAAAATAAAAAAAGCCGACAAACCTGTTTACGTCTATGGAATTGGCGATGCTTGTGAGAGGATTTTGGATGAATTTAATAAGCGAGACATTGTATGTAACGGAATCTTTGCAAGTGATTCTTTTGTTCGTGATAAATGCTTTAGAGGCTATAAAATCGAGTCTATTTCAGATATTAAAAAAAGACATGAGGATTTTCTTATTGTTCCTGCCTTTGGCAGCAGCTTGCCTGATGTTATGAAAACGATGGAGCAACTGAATAGATCACAAAGCGTTGTTTTCACAGACCTTCAGATAGCTGGAAATGTAAGCTTTAAAAAGCAGGATTTTCTCGCAAAATATGATGAGATATTATCTATAAGGTCACAATTTGCTGATGATTTTTCAAAAGCCGTTTTTGACAGTGTTTTTGCTTTTAAAATTAGCGGTGATATATCCTTTTTATCCTCAGCTTTTAGCAACTCATTCGAGGATTTAAAAAGTATAATACGTCCTAAATCAACAGATGTTTATATTGACCTAGGTGCGTATAATGGTGATACCGTGCTTGATTTTTTAACTCAAACAGGTGGAGAATGCAAAAGAATTTATGCTTTTGAACCCGACAAGCGAAGCTTTCGCAAGTGTGTCCATAGACTTATTGGCGTTAAGGATATTACTTTTATTAACGCTTGCGCTTGGAGTAATGATGATGAGCTTGGCTTTTCACAAAGTGCTGGAAGGCAATCAAAAATTACAAGTGCTGGTGAAAGAATAAGTGCAAGATCTGTTGATAGTGTACTTGCTGAAAACAAATGCGATGTTATTAAATTTGACGTTGAAGGCGCTGAGCGTGAAGCTCTTTTAGGTGCAGCAGGAACAATAAAAGAATACAAGCCTAAGCTTATGGTATCAGCGTATCATCGTCCATATGATATTATAGACTTAGCCGCGCTTATTTTACAGCTTAACCCTAAGTACAAGCTCTTTCTGCGTCAACCTCCGTACTATCCTGCTTGGGACACGATGATTTATGCAGTTTGACGTTATTACAATAAATTTCACGATCTTAAGATTTTCTTAAGAGTATAAACGAGTTTGTCTTAAGAATTTACTGTTACTATTTAATTACACCGGTGAAATGAAGGAGAATATTGATGGACAAGGTTAAGATTTTGGTTACTGATGACGATAGGGACATTGTTGCGGCAATAGCTAAGCTGCTTGAAATGGAAGGCTATAGTGTGATAAAAGCCTATGACGGATTAGAAGCACTTGAGAAGCTTTCAGAGGATAATGACATTAAGCTTGTTATAATAGATATAATGATGCCGAGGCTCGATGGTCTTTCCGCAATCATGAAAATTCGAGAAAAGAGAAATCTGCCTGTGCTTGTGCTTTCAGCAAAGTCAGAGGATAGCGACAAGGTGCTCGGACTTTCAATAGGAGCAGATGATTACATAACCAAGCCCTACAGTCCATCTGAGCTGGTTGCAAGAGTTAATTCCAGCATCAGGCGTTACACGGCTCTTGGCAGCGAAACGACAACAAAAACGGATGTACTAGCTGTGGGTGGGCTTGAATTTGACCTAAATGAAAAGATTCTAAGGGTTGATGGAGAGCCTATTCGACTCACAGCTAAGGAGTTAAGCATTATGGAGCTTTTTATGCGTAATCCAGGCAGAGTTTTTTCTGCGGAACAAATATACACAAATGTCTGGAAGGAAACAGCTTATTCTGTGGAAAACACTGTGATGGTGCATATCAGACATTTGAGAGAAAAGATTGAGATTAATCCGAAAAATCCAAGATATATTAAGGTGGTGTGGGGTGTTGGTTATAAGCTTGAAAAAAATCACTGATAGGCTTGCTACGTCAAAAGCTAAGCTGATACTCGCTATAATATGTGCTGTATGTCTCCTTGCAATATCGATTATCACTCCGTTTATGGCTACGGCAGAGTATTATTACGAATATGTAGACGATGATTCTTATTCCGATTCAAGCAGTAATAGCTATAAGCTTTCGTCCGATGAAGGGCTTGAAAAATACGGAATAATGCGTGCAATAGAATGCCGTGATGCTGTTTATAGCGACCTATGTATGCTTGGTATGATTTACCTTTCAAATAGTACAAATGGCAAATATAAGGGCAGTGCAACGCTTTATGAAAATATGTACGCCCTGCTTTCGGATTTTGGGTCACAGGATAAAAATATTTTTGGACTAGACGGATATTCTGAGACGGGAGTAAACATTAGTCAGACTCAGTATAATATCACCAATATAGATAGTGATTATTACTATTTTTATGTCGATTATAATGGTCAGACGCTTACAAATATCCCCTCACTTGATACTTCTTCTCGAAGCTCTGCTATTTCAACGCTTACATCAAAGTATGATAATTATTATTTGCGTACTGATGATGAGATAAAGATATTATCTCCGTACGATGAGAGCGGGCTTTCAAAGACTGAAACCTATTACTCGATAGCGGACGGAAATGGCGGCAAGCAGCTGACGAGCGAGTATATCGATTCGGATAAGCTTTTAATCGGAGCAGCTGGAGTTGATAGCTTTGGCGAGTACACCTTTTGCTTTTCAAGCGAAGGAGATCAGAGCATTAGCGAATATGATATTGATGAATATTTAGATTCGACTGATGAAACCTACGTTGCATTTGTTGAGCTTATAGATGATGACACCGCAATTTTGCATTACTCATCATATTATGGTATCACCTACCTAAGTGCTGATTTTTACTGTGAAGACAATAACGAATACTATTATTTTGATTATAATCCCTCACTTGATGAAACAATTGACCGCAGTGACGAGCGTTTTTCTAAATACGTTTCGATTTTAGGCGGAGCAGCTGATAGTGATAACAATTGGATTTTGGCAGAGGATATGCCTGAATACAGCTTTACATCCCTTGATACCTCTAAGCTTACAGTTTTTATGGCTCCGAAAACAGATATTGTAGCTTCTGCAACATCCTTTTTAAACAGCTACAGAATACAAAAAAATGTGTTTTGCGTTTTAAATGTGTTCTTCAAAGTGATTTGGCTTATCGCACTTGCAGTTTTTGTTTTTGCTTCAATTAAAAGTCCCGTGCTGGCTTACCGCTCGAAGAGATCTGATAAGATTGATAATATCTTTAGGATAGATTTGTGTTTGGTTATATTTGTGATTTCACTTTTTATATTTATAATAAGTGATCCAATTGCGGATTTTATTACTCGTACAAACATTTATGAGATTCTTTCGACTCTTTTATTGCAAATTCTTTTCCTTATCATTTCTCACACGGTAGCACTCTTTAGCATAGATATGATAATCAGGCAGCTAAAACTTCGTGAGAAGGGGACTATACCCAAGCTTTTGATAAGCATAATTTATAAAAGATACGAGCAGACAAGATTTGTAAAGTGGAAAAATAAGATAAGCATAAAGAAAAGATTTATCATTCGCACTATTATATTTGTTGTTCTATGTCCTGTAATTCCATTAGCATTACTTGCCTTATTCAATCTTTTTGATATGAACAAAGGGGATACTCTTGTTTTCACTGCATTAGTAACAGAAGCTTTGTGGTGTATAATTTACTTGCGTTATTTATATAAAATTGTAAATGACATAGCGAGACTTGAGAAAAAGATTGATAGGATGATAAGCGACGAGGAATATGTGCAAGATGAAAAGCTAATTATAAACCCAGGCTCGTCACTTTTTTCAATTTCACAAAAGCTTGATAATCTTTCACAAATAGAGCAGCAGGTGATTGAGAATCAGGTGCAGGCTGAAAGGATGAAGGTTGAGCTTTTGACAAATGTATCGCACGATTTAAAAACTCCACTTACATCAATCGTTAGCTATGTAGATTTGTTAGATAAGGCTGAGCTTTCGGAAGAAGCTAGCGACTACGTTAAGATTATAAGCAAAAAGTCAGACAAGCTGCGTGATATAGTTTCAGATGTCTTTACGCTAGCTAAGGCGGTGAGCGGTGTAGAGGTTGAAAATGAGCCGCTTGATTTTGCAATTTTGATGCGTCAGGTTCTTGCTGATAACGAGGACAAAACTAAAAATTCAGGCAGAGATTTAAGAGTGGAAATAAAGCCTGCGTCCGCTCCAATTATAGGTGACGGCTCAAAGCTTTATCGGGTTATTCAAAATCTACTAGATAATGCACTAAAGTATTCGCTTGAAGGCACACGCATTTACCTAACGCTTACGCAGGATGATTTGGGATTTGAGTTTCTAATCAAAAACGTATCACGTGATGAGATGAGCTTTACAGCTGATGAAATAACCGAGCGTTTTACTCGTGGAGATAAGTCACGTACCGATGGCGGAAGCGGGCTTGGACTTTCGATTGCTAAAACCTTCACAGAAGCTCAGGGCGGTGAGTTTAAGGTTGAGATTGATGGCGATGTGTTTGTCGCTTATGTGCGCTTTAAGCGAAGAGAAGATGCAGATGAACGTACAGAGCCTTTAGATGAGAATAATTGAGCTTACGAATAGATATTATTACCCGTGTCGATAATAAATAGCCACGGGTAATTTTATTCACGGAAATCAATAATTACAAAGTGTTTACAAAGAAGAAAAAAAGTGATATAATAGAAGAATGGAAAGATATATAGAAATCACAAAATATTTCGAAGAAATAGAAACAGAGAGCGAATATGATGGGTATTATTTAAAGCGGAGCGAAGCGAGATATGCTTGCATAATCTCGTGAGCGACGCTTGCAAGCAAGCATTAGGAGCCGTCAGGCTCCGCTGTCTTTCAGTGGGGGATTAGTTTTACCTCCCCCACTGAAAGACAAGGAGCGAGAACATCTGTTCTTGCAACCGCCTACCTAAGAGGTGGGGGACATCATGCTTGGGTTATAAGATATCGGATGCGATAACGATCGTGATACTCGGAAGTATATGCGGGTTGAAGAATGTGCGACAGATACACCAATGGGCGTCAGCAGATAAAATAAGCG
>JAJQIB010000033.1 GCA_021199375.1 Ruminococcus sp.
ACAGCTGTTGCTGCTACGCTATCATATAGGTCTAGGTTTTGGGGGTCACGTCAAATGATGCTCTTTAATATTTTCATGGCTTAGATCTATATTTATTTGTTTTAATTCTTCTGTTCCAAATCTGTAATTAAGATTTTGCGAAAGATATTCTTTTACAAAAGCATTTGATTGGGAATCAAACTCAGACTCTTTTCTTTCAGATATTCCGCTAATTTCATCAATAAGCTTTGCTTTTTCAGTTTCAAGTTCTTCTCGAATCTTATCTCGTTGCTTTTTGCAGCTTTCTGTTCTACGGTCAATTTGTTTATTAGTTTTTTCGATAACTGTTCTTAAAAATGTATAAACCATCTGACATTTATTATATGAGGCGTATCTGCTAGCAAAATTCTCCATTTCCTTTTCGATACAATACAAGCCGCTGTTTGCATATATTAGATTTGAACACTTAGCGCAGTACTCATTCACATTTTTCTTTATTTGCTTCGGCATTATGTTATATCTATAAAGCATAGCATAATCCACGTCATCAGGATCTGAATACATTTCATGTTGTGATCGATATATTTTGCGATAATGCTTGTCAATTAGAAGTCCTTCATTCTTTGCACCTAGTCCTATAATTGAGGAGACAAAATAAATTCCACTCGCATACATTTTTTCTACAGAGCTGTATTCTAAAATTTCCTGTTCCTTTTCTTCTGAAAACTCACAATCGTCAAGGTCAGATCCATCAGCTTTATTGACAGCTATCATTGTAAAGCGCTTATCAAGTGCATCGATATTTAGTATTTTCTCACAAAGACTTGCATTGTCGGTACTGTCAATTGATTCATACGTTGTAACCCAAACTGGTATTCCATTAGAGAATCCATCAAGTGCCTGTGTCAGAACAGCCGAATGCTCTACATTAGACTGAGAATTAGAGCCGGGAGTGTCAAAAATGACAAAATGCTTATACGACTGTCCGAGTATGCCATTTTTCGAAAAAGGTATTTCCAGCTCAATAACGTTGCTAATGACAATATTTTCGGGATCTTTCTTTTCGTAACTGTTGAGATATTCAAGTGCAATACCTACATAGGCTGTCATATTGCGGGTCTTGCTTTCGTTAATTGAATTGAAAATGTCCTGAATAATATCACTTTCAGCGTTACCGGTCAAAAGATGATAATCGGTTCCTTCAAATAATATTTCAAAAGGCTCACCCTTATATTCAAATCTTATTTTGGCAGCCTCGTCATTATCTGAACGTTCTATTTTATATATCTTTGCGGTTACAGGATCTCCGCCACTCGGCAAAACTTCACTACCTATAAGTGCATTGATAAATGAGGATTTTCCCGAACTGTAGTTTCCAAACACACATATCGGAATTATATCCTTTAGGGCATCAGAAACCTTATTCAAATCCTTATGTACATCCTCGTCATCTTTAACAATCTTTTCTATGATTGGCTGTACTGTTTCAAAATTATTTTTGATTTCTTTAATAATTGTACTTGCATTTTCGAGTATTCTGGAGGTTCTGGAAACTTCGATTTTGTCCTTAATGTCATCATCACTACAAACCTTTACAACCTCTTTATACTCATCCTGTGTTCCTTCAAACAGAATGTGGATTTTATCTTCACCGGTGTAATATTCGCTAATAATGGTATCTATAATTTCTTTTATTCTAAATGGTAGAAAATTTCTTCCTGATGTATCCTCTCTAAGCCTACTGTTTTTACTGTCGTCCTTAATATTTTCCCAATTAGCAGACTGCTCCTTAAAACTAAAAAAGTCAATTTCTCTTGTATAAGGATTGCTGACAATTTTAATATTCATTTTCCATTCCTCCATAATTAGTTAGTGAAAATTTTGTTAGTAATATTATACCATATATTTTGTCAAAATGCAACAAAATTTTTATTATTTTCGTTAGTAAATTGTATGATTTTGTCAGTATGATAGGGAGGTGGTTATCGGTCTAAGCTTTAATCTACGGTCTTCATTTTAAAAATGATAGTGAATATGTTTTCCGAAACAGAAGCGGATAAGTTCCCGTTCATTCGTTGTGCAAGCTGCTTTGCTATTGAAAGTCCGAGTCCTGTTGAAGAATGGGTGCGTGCTGGGTTAGCTTTATAAAAGCGGGTGAATATCTGCGACAAATCAATTTCCTCATTGCCGTGAATATCGTTCGAGCATACAAAGACAACACTGTCGCCATTTCTTTTCATTGAAAGAATAAGCTTTCCTGTGCCGTGGTCAAAAGCGTTTTTCAGAATATTTTGTATGATACGCTTTATAGCCTCATTATTGCCGTCTACAAATATCTGTTCATCGCTAAAATTGATCTGCGGCTCAATGCCTCTGGAATTTATCTCTTCATAAAACGAAAACAGCGTGTCATATACCGACTTGCTGAAATCGATTTTTTCAAGCTGTAATTGGTAAGTGTCATTTCTAAGCTTTGTGTAGGTAAAAAGCTCCTCTAACATATATTTTAGATTGTCAATACGCTCATCAATTATTGCAATATATTTTTGCCTTTCCTCCTCTGACTCTGAACGAGCAAGCAGCTGAAAATATCCGTCAAGAGAGGTAAGCGGCGTTCTTATATCATGAGAAATATTTGTAATAGCTTCTTTTAAAAGCCTGTCCTCTGATGAATGCTTAGCAATAATTTTCTGCACATTTTCCAGTAATTTGTTTATCTCTTTATTAAGATTGTCAAGCTCTTTGAATGGCAAATTTGATGGCAAAAGCATATTTGTCCTTTTATCGCTTATAAATGCCATATAGCGGCAGGTGTTTTTGACCTGCCGCCGATAGGCTGCGAAGATTAATGCAAGTACTATACTTGCTAATGTTGCAAGCAATGCCCATATTAGCATAGTGATTTCTCCTTATTTTACGTCACGCTTTTGCATTAAAGCCACCGCGGCAAAACCGCTTATAACAATATAAGCAGCAGCTACAATAACAGACCTTGTGAGTACTTCTGAATCCACACCACTTGTTACCGCCTGTATGCAGTTTTCCACCGCATAATTTGTGATATCGAAGCTTTCTAATCCATCTATTTTATTGATAAGCATATTTGGAAGCATACAAATTAAAGAACCAAGGCCTGCTACAATCAATGCGCCAAAGGTCATGCTGAGTGTGGAGCTTCTTGTAAGCGTACATAGCAATATTGTCAGCATTGAAAGTGCAAAATGCAAAAGATACTGTACCCCCACCACTTTGAAAAATTCTGTGTCAAACCCCAATGTCACATCGCCCTTATATACAATAAGCGTAGTGATTATCAGAAAAATTAATGTCATAATAAATATAAGCGCCACAAAGACCGCAGCTACAGCAATTTTAGAGAAAATAAGCGAGCCACGGAAGCGCTGCTGTCCTGCGATGTTTTTAATAAAGCCGTTTTTCTGCTCTGCACAGACAAAAAGAGTCGTAAATATCACAATAAGCAGCATAATGTTTCCCCCGGCGCAGATGCTCTCAAAAAGGTCTGCAGCAGATGGTTGAAGTATATCATCTGTATCAGAAGTGCTGTTCTCTGAAATAAGCGAATCGTCATCGCTTGATATTTCCTCATCTATTGAAACTGTAACGGATACCTCTCCGGCTTCACCTGTAATTTTTGTCATTATCGGATACATAGCGGCAATAAAAAGGCATACAGCAATCATTAGAATAAGTGATTTTGTACGAGAAAAGCGATATAGGTCCATTTTTACAAGATTAAGCATTTTTCTGTCCTCCTGTAACATTAAGATAGTAGTCCTCAAGTGTTTCGTTTTTTAACGTAATTCCGTTAAGCCTTACGTTTGCCTTTGCAAATTCCATTGTGATTTGTGAAATTTGGTCAAGCCGTTCAAATACTTCAATTGTGGTGAGGTCTACAACCTTGTATTGAGTAATGCCTATACTTTCAAGGACTGTGCAAGCCTTTGCCGTATCATCGGTAAGTATCACAATACGCTCCTTGCATTTTTCACCAAGCTGCTCCGTACTAAACTCATCAATTAGCCTTCCGTTGTGAATTATACCATAATCAGTTGCGATCTTAGAAAGCTCCTCTAAAATGTGGCTTGATACGATAAATGTAATGTTACGTTCACGATTGAGCTTTTCAATAATATCACGCACTTCAACGATGCCCTGAGGGTCAAGTCCGTTGATAGGCTCATCAAGAATTACAAGGTCGGGATTTCCTACAAGAGCAAAAGCAATGCCAAGTCGCTGCTTCATGCCAAGGGAAAACTTTTTTACCGATTTGTTGCCTGTATCTGAAAGCCCCACGATTTCAAGCAGCTGCGGTACTGATTTCTTATAATCAGCACCCATTGCAATACATTTTAGCTTTAGGTTTTCTGCCGCCGAAATATTCGGGTAATATCCTGTATTTTCTATCAGCACACCCATTCTGTGCATTACCTGCAGGCGCTGTACCCCACTGTATCCAAAAAGTGTTATTTCTCCGCTGTCTGCTGCACAAAGTCCAGAAATCATACGAAGAAGAGTGGTTTTACCTGCACCGTTTCTTCCGATAAGTCCGTATATACCGCCCTGCCTTATGTGTATGCTGACGTCATTTACTGCCTTGTGCTTTCCAAAGCTTTTTGTAAGAGCGTTTGTGGTAAGTAGATACTCCATTTTGAAACCTCCTGTTTTTTACTACTTTTATAATACACTTTAAGTTTCAAGAAAACGCAAATAAAAGGTAAAGAAAGCTTCAAGATTTGATTTTATTTTGAAAGGCGAAAGCCAATGCCCCATACCGTTTCGATAAACTCTTCATCTGAAAAAGAACGGAGCTTTTTTCTTATATTGCTGATGTGCATATTGATAGTCTTGTCCTCGCCGATGTAATAATCCTCCCACGCATAATCGTATATATCCTGTTTTGAAAACACACGAGTTGGATTTTTCATAAGCAGCTCAAGGATTTTGTACTCGTGCTTTGTAAAAGCAATATCCTTTCCGTCAATTTTTGCGGAAAGCTCTGACACAATGAGCGTCAGCCCCTTATGGGAAAGTGCTTCATGTTTATCATCTGATTTTGTAGAATATCGCCTTATCTGAACATTAACTCTTGCCACAAGCTCATCAAGCTCAAAAGGCTTTGTGATATAATCCTCCGCACCTGCATTGAGCAGATCGATTTTACTGTCAAGACTATCCTTTGCAGACAGAATAATGATCGGAGTTTCATTTAAGCTTTTCAGTTTAGGCAAAAGCTCCTCACCAGTCTTACCGGGAAGCATTAAATCCATAACAATAAGCGAGAATTTGCCGCTTTGTGCGTGAAGAAGTCCCTCAGTTCCCGAAAACGCTTGTACGCAGGAAAATCCTGCCTTGTCAAGCGTTTCAGCAATGAGATTATTAATATTTGTATCGTCCTCAATAATAAGAATAGTGTTCATTACAGCCTCCTTAGTTGTTTTTGTTCGAACTCAAGGTCAGTGTTATAGCCTATCCGTCGATGATAAGTGAGATTACGTTAAGCTTTGCTCCAAGTTAAACAAAAGCCCTGCTGTAAAAAGCAAGGCTTTTATTTCGCATAAAGGTGCCTGTCAATTTCGGCAATGCTTTGGTTTTAGTCGATATCGCTTTTCGGTGAAGCTTTGGGTAGGGGAGCTTCCGAGCTTTTGGTGGAGCATCTTGTGTTATTTTCAAGATTTTGAACATCGTTCCTGCAAATTTGGGTTTAATATATAAAAATATTCTATCATATTTTTTAGAGAATGTCAATCTTCCGTGCTAAAAGTGTCCTTTTTATGGTGTATATTTTAAAAAAAATATTGATTTTTACAATTTTTTGTGGTAAAATATATTATAACAACAAATAAGGAGTTTTTTATATGAATAACACTAAGGATAATATTTTGAATTCATGGATTATGGTCGAGCATCTTTCTGAAGGTGACATAAAGGTTAATAAAAAGTCTAGCCTGGCATTGGTGGAAAATGGTGATTATTATAAATACATATCAGAAAAGCTTGACGATAGAATAAGAAATAGAGAGAAAGAAGCTGAAAAACAAGGCGAAAAAGTAGACATCGATAAAGAGAAAATGAAAGAGAAAATGGGCGTAGCCATATATTTTGATGTGTTTAAATTTGATGAGGTGTTAGATTTACTTCGTCGTAAAAATAATTTAGCTTCACCTGTAGAAGAACCAAATACATCAGATAAATTTACTTTCTCTGTTTGTTTTAGCTCAGAATTAAAAGAACCAGACGATGATATTTTCTTTACTACATGTGGATATATTTTGCGCAATCAAAATATCCCGGATTCTGGAACATTTAAAGATTACGAGAAAGATAATAAAAATGATATTCAATCGCTTTTTAAAGAGGTGTGTGATGCTGCTTCGTTCAACACGGCTTTTGGAAATATGATGACGCATTTCAAATGCAATCCTGAAAAGTGTTATGTAAAAGTATTAGATAACCTTGAATCAAAAACCGTTAATATGCATTCATTTTTTATTGGAGATCTTGAAAAAGCTAAAAAAGCCAAGAGTAATAATCTAGATGCCTATCTTTTTAAAAACTGCGAAGAACGCAATTTAGACAGCAAGAATAATCCCGATTTATTTAAAGAAATACTAAGTCCTAAAAACTATCCTTTAGGTAGATTTCCAAGCAACACAAAATACGCAGCATCTCTTATGCAGCAGGTAGCGATAAATTTAGCAATCGGGTATGACAATCAACAAATACGTTCGGTAAACGGTCCTCCTGGAACGGGAAAAACTACACTTTTAAAGGACATTTTTGCAGAGCTCGTTGTGCAGCAAGCTTATGTTATGTCTAAGCTAAAGACACCTACTCTTTATGGAAATGAATCAACCGCTTATGATGGAGAAAAATCAATTGCAAGCCTTCCGGATGATATTACAAATCGAAATATTGTCGTAGCAAGTTCAAATAACGGTGCTGTGGAAAACATAGTAAATGAGCTGCCGCTTGATGATGGTATTGATAAGAATTTATTATCTGAGCTAAAGGATGCAGATTATTTTTACAACCTTGCTAATAAGGAATTAGATGATGGTTCTTCACAATCAAAGGCGAAGGTGCAAAAGCCAAAATGGGGTATGTTCTCTATGGCTGGTGGCAAATCGCAAAATATGGAAAATATCCAAAAAACTGTTGAAGCAATGTGTGAGGACTTGGATTCAGCGGACAAACCGTTCGTGTCAGATACAGGCATCTATTCTCAATTTTGCGAGCAATACGAAAGGGTAGAGAGCTATCGCCATATAATCGATGAGCACAAAAACCCATCAGCGAAGAAGAAAAATAGAGGCTTTTCCCTTTTTAAGAAAAACAAGCGTGAGAAATATACAGACCAGATCGATTTTGATGCCATTAAACCACTGGATATGGATGCGGATTATGATAAACTACAATTGTCAAATCCCTACTTTGATGAGATCTATCGCAAAATGCAAAGCAGACTTTTTATAATGGCACTAAAGGTTCGAAAGCAGTTCTTGTATGACAATCGTCACAATTTAAAAGCGGCGTGTGATATATGGAAACATCAATGGAGATATGTCAATGAAAAGAAGGCTAGCTTAATACCTATAGCATGGAATTGGATAAATCTTGCCTTACCTGTTATAGGCTCAACTTTCGCAAGCTTTTCTGGAATGTGTAGGAATTTGCCAGAGGACTCCATAGGATATCTTTTTATTGATGAGGCAGGGCAGGCACTTCCTCAGGCTAGTGTTGGTGCAATTTTTAGAAGTAAAAATGTTATGGCAGTAGGAGATCCATCTCAAATCAAGCCTGTTCAAACTCTCGATGAGTATATCCTCGGTTTTCTAGGTAATCACTTTAGCGTTGATGAAACGTATCTCTCTGTTTCTTCTTCCACTCAAACCTTAATTGACCGTACAAGTCAATATGGGTATTACAAAGACAAAGATACATGGATAGGTATTCCTCTTTGGGTACATCGCAGATGTCAATATCCGATGTTTACTATTTCGAATGAAATTGCTTATGGTGGAATGATGGTTCAAGGAATAACAAATGATAACCTTGGCAAAGTGGGATGGTATGACGTTAAGGGAGAGGCAAAGGATAAATATGTTGAGGCACAAGGCAAGCTACTTTCTGATATCCTAAAGAAAATGATACAGGCTGAAGGATCTAGCTTAGAAAAGGTGAAAAAAGAGGTATATGTTATTACTCCTTTTGCTAATGTCGCAAATAAGCTTGTAACAGAGCTTGGTAAGATTTCGTTTGTGGATAGAGATAAGGATAGCAAAAAACCAACAAACGTAGGTACAGTTCACACCTTTCAAGGCAAGGAAGCGCCTATCGTTTTTTTGGTTCTTGGAGCGGACGAAGAAAGCTCAGGTGCTGCTAGCTGGGCAGTTAAGGAGCCAAATATTATGAATGTCGCTGCGACACGTGCTAAGAAGGAGTTTTATATCATAGGAGACAGAAGCTTGTATAAAAAAGTAGGTGGCAGAGTAATTGATAAAACAGATAAGGCTATAAGGGATTATACTGAAAAGCATCCTGAGCTTGTGCCATCTGATTGCAAGGGAGAGATAATCATTGAAGAAACTGAAAAGAAGATTGTAACTGATGAGGTTAAGTCGGCAAAGCTGACAGCCGATGGGGATACAAGACTAAAAGCAGTAGAACGTGGCGAAAGCTTGTCAGATGACTATATGAGTGATATTACAAATTTTGATTCGGGACTTTGCACAAAGCACGAACAGGTAGACAACAGTGTTTCTTTTGGCAACAAAAAGAGCAGTGAGGCACTTGGTAAGTGTCCGAGGTGCGGAGCGGATGTCAAAAAGGGCAGGTATGGTTTCTTTTGCACAGGCAAATGTGGAATGAAAATCGGCAAGGTGTATGGCGAAGAGTTGACGGAAACAGAGGTTAAAAAGCTGTTGGATGGTAAGGAAATTCTCTTTACTTTAAAAGAAAAAAAGAAGGTGATTAAGGTTAAGCCCGAAGCAACGGAACATGAGTATAACGGCAAGACGTATATTCAGTGGAGGACAGGAAAATAGGAGAAAAATGCAGACAAAATCATAAAAGTAGGAAACAGAGTTTCATTCATTCCTGAAGGAGATTTTTACACTAAAGAAGAAATGCTCGCAAAAAGAAAAGATAAAAAATATGCATGCGACACAATGTATTTATCTAATCCGGATATTCGATTGGATAAATAGCTTATAGAAGTTATGAGCCTTCGAAAATCCATACTAAAACATAACAAAAGCCCTGCTGTAAAAAGCAAGGCTTTTATTGTTTTATTTCGCTTTAGTGCAAGCTTTTGATATTACTTGTTAGAAATAGCTGCCTGTGCTGCTGCAAGTCTTGCAATCGGCACACGGAAAGGTGAGCAGGAAACATAGTCCAGACCAATCTTGTGGCAGAATTCTACAGATGAAGGATCTCCACCATGCTCACCGCAGATACCGCAGTGTAGTGAAGGATTAACCGGCTTGCCGAGCTTGATAGCCATATCCATGAGCTTGCCAACACCAACAGTGTCGAGCTTAGCAAATGGATCGTTCTCGAAGATCTTAGCGTCATAGTAAGCATTCAGGAACTTACCAGCATCATCTCTTGAGAAGCCATATGTCATCTGTGTTAGGTCGTTAGTACCGAAGCAGAAGAAGTCAGCTTCCTTAGCAATTTCGTCAGCTGTAAGAGCAGCTCTCGGAATCTCGATCATGGTACCAACCTGATACTTAAGGTCAGAGCCAAGCTCCTTGATTACAGCGTCAGCAGTTTCAACTACAACGTTCTTAACGTACTTGAGCTCCTTAACATCGCCTACCAGCGGGATCATGATTTCAGGAACCATGTTCCAGTCAGGATGAGCGTTCTTAACATTAATAGCAGCCTTGATTACAGCCTTAGTCTGCATCTTAGCAATTTCAGGATAGGTTACTGCTAGACGGCAGCCACGGTGACCCATCATCGGGTTGAACTCGTGAAGTGAAGCAATGATAGCCTTGATGTCCTCAACGCTCTTGCCCTGTGCGTCAGCAAGTGCCTTAATGTCGTCCTCTTCAGTAGGAACGAACTCGTGTAGAGGCGGATCAAGGAATCTGATGGTAACAGGATTACCCTCAAGTGCCTCATATAGAGCCTCAAAGTCGCCCTGCTGCATAGGCTCGATCTTGTCAAGAGCAGCCTCTCTCTCCTCAACGGTGTCAGAGCAAATCATCTCTCTGAATGCAGCAATTCTGTCAGGATCAAAGAACATGTGCTCGGTACGGCAAAGACCAATTCCTTCAGCGCCAAGCTCTCTAGCCTTCTTAGCATCTGTAGGTGTATCAGCGTTTGTTCTAACCTTGAGTGTTCTGTACTTGTCAGCCCAGCCCATGATTCTTCCAAACTCGCCTGCGATTGTAGCATCAACTGTCGGGATGATACCATCATAGATGTTACCTGTAGAACCGTCAATCGAGATGTAGTCGCCCTCGTGATATTCCTTGCCTGCGAGAGTAAATACCTTGTTGTCCTCGTCCATGTTGATTTCAGAGCAACCGGATACACAGCAGGTTCCCATTCCACGAGCAACAACAGCTGCGTGAGATGTCATACCACCACGAACAGTGAGGATACCCTGTGAAGCCTTCATACCGGTGATGTCTTCAGGTGATGTCTCAAGTCTTACGAGAACAACCTTTTCGCCCTTAGCATTCCAAGCCTCTGCATCGTCAGCTGAGAATACAACCTTACCGCAAGCAGCTCCAGGAGAAGCACCAAGTCCCTTTCCAACAGGAGTAGCTTCCTTAAGAGCCTTTGCATCAAACTGTGGATGAAGCAAGGTATCGAGGTTTCTAGGATCTATCATCAAAACCGCTTCCTCTTCAGTTCTCATTCCTTCGTCAACAAGATCACAAGCAATCTTTAGAGCAGCCTGAGCGGTTCTCTTACCATTTCTGGTCTGAAGCATATAGAGCTTTCTGTTTTCAACAGTGAACTCCATATCCTGCATATCTCTGTAGTGTGTTTCGAGAGTCTGGCAAACCTCCTTAAACTGTGCAAATGCCTCAGGGAATTCCTCTTCCATCTTTGCGATAGGCATAGGAGTACGAACGCCTGCAACAACGTCCTCGCCCTGTGCGTTGATAAGGAATTCACCCATGAGCTTCTTTTCACCTGTAGCAGGGTCACGAGTAAATGCAACACCTGTACCGCAATCATCGCCCATGTTACCGAATGCCATAGACTGTACGTTTACGGCAGTACCCCAAGAATAGGGAATGTCGTTATCACGTCTGTATACGTTAGCTCTGGGGTTATCCCATGAACGGAATACTGCCTTTACAGCACCCATTAGCTGCTCCTTAGGATCGTCAGGGAAGTCTACACCGATCTTAGCCTTGTATTCAGCCTTGAACTGTCCTGCAAGCTCCTTGAGGTCGTCTGCTGTAAGCTCAACGTCATAGGTTACACCCTTTTCAGCCTTCATTTTGTCGATAAGCTCTTCAAAATACTTCTTACCAACTTCCATAACTACGTCAGAATACATCTGGATAAATCTTCTGTAGCAGTCCCAAGCCCAGCGGGGATTATTTGACTTCTTAGCAATAACATCTACAACCTCTTCGTTTAGTCCGAGGTTAAGGATTGTATCCATCATTCCGGGCATTGATGCTCTTGCACCTGAACGAACAGATACGAGCAGAGGATTTTCCTTATCGCCGAATTTCTTTCCGGTGATCTCCTCCATCTTTACAATGTACTCATTGATTTCAGCCATGATTTCAGGATTAATTTCGCGTCCGTCCTCATAGTACTGTGTGCAAGCTTCAGTTGAAATTGTGAAGCCCTGAGGTACAGGGAGTCCCATACCTGTCATTTCAGCAAGGTTTGCGCCCTTACCGCCGAGAAGCTCTCTCATGTTAGCATTACCCTCTGAGAAAAGGTAACAATACTTCTTTGCCATTGGTGACTTACCTCCAATATAAATTTTGACATCATTAACAGCCGAAAGTAAGCTTCGGCTCAGTTCGTTTTAAACGAACACACTGTCACAAGTATATTATAGCAGATTTTTGTGCAAAATTCCATAGTTTTGAGGAAATTTTCTATATGTGATTTTGCACAATTTTTTCATCTCTTTTTTGTGCAAGTTTTAGCACTGACTTGATTTTGTGTTCTGATAAGCCCTTGCTAAACAAAAAAAGCCGCAATATACTGCGGCTTTGTGATATATGGTCGAGGTGACGGGACTTGAACCCACGGCCTCTTCGTCCCGAACGAAGCGCTCTACCAAACTGAGCCACACCTCGATGACGCTATGGCGTGCAAATCATCACGAAAATTATTATACCACATTATAAAACGAATGTCAATAGCAAAACTTATTTTTTATTTTTTAATCTATACAAATTCAAGTCATAAACCTGCAGATTCAAAAAGTCCGCAGCCTAATCAGCTACGGACTCTAATAATCATTCATTTATTAAATATTAAACCATTGGATTTACACCTTTCAATAGATTTATTGGAAAGCTTGTTATCTCATTGGACTCGTTCCTTTCAAAAAGAATGCTTTAATCGTAATGTCAAGCTAGATTTTCCTTTGGACTCACCCCTTTACGCTAAATATTTCTCCTTACCGTGAGCACCTTTAACATAATGCATCACTCCTTGACTCAAAATATCTCTCGCTTGCGCTGCTCAATCAAATCCTATTGCAAGCCGTGACATTATCGACCTGCTTTAAGATGATCTAAACACAGCGTTGCTGCGGAAAAGTCATCATAATGTCAAAATCAAAATAACCTTTGGACTCACCCCTTATCGGATAATATTTCTTCCCATTCCGGTGCGTAGCTTTATAATCATATGCACCACTCCAATCATAAGTCTGCTTGTAATACAAGCGAAGTTGAATAAGATGGAATACCGTCCGTTACTTTCAGCTGCTGAACCTATGCGAAATGTGACATTATCAAGTCGCCTGTCGGCAGATAGCTAAAGTCTACGGCTGCGTTCGGTTAATTTTCAAGCTTCAGCGGAATACCCGCCTAAAAGATCCGTACATCGGAATCACTCCTGACTAATATGTATTCGTTTGGCAACATGTCCTAAAATCTTTCATCGGATTCACATCCCTTACGAGTATTAAGTCAAAAAGCTTTTACGCCTGCATCGGAAACACTCCTAACATCTAAATATTCGTTATCCTCTTAAAACGTCTGATAATCATGTAGATCAGCGTCCTTTTACTAATTTAACGAAGCCTATCGGCAAATAAATCTTAAATGTGCATTGGAATCACTCCTTATCATGTTTTATTCATTCTGCATAAGCACCGTGATAAAATCATGTTCGGAACTTCCTTTCTAGGTATCTCTCACTCACAGGTGAGAATTAAATTCTTTGCTATTGAAAAGCAGAGTAGCATTGCAAAATATATGTAGTGAATTCGTCGTATTCAAAACACGTCAAATCTCTTGAAAATTCTTACTTGTAAGGCTGTCGGCTCATTCGTCCGTGTCCTGCCTTCTCTTAATTCAGATTCTGACGAGTCTTGAAGAACTCTGCTGAATCTCTGATACGTCCATCGGACTCGCTCCCTTCTGGTCAAATTAACGTTCCTCGGTACAGTCCCCACATTGCTGTGTTGAATTGCACCATTTTGTGAAAACTGCAGTCATCCGAAAACCGCTGACTGTATATAAAAGAATCGTACCGGAACCTCTTAAAGCCTTGAATTCTCCTCAACCGCTTAAAGATGCTTCCCGCTCTTTTAGCATCTGCCTTGGATAACCTATTGAGCTTTGGGTTCTTTCCTTTTCCTTGATTGTATTATATCATACTTTTTGTGAAAAGTCAATAGTTTTTTTCAAAAACTTCGGATTTTTTTATTTAATATTTCTTTTATAAAATCCGCTTGACACGTGATAGCAAATGTGTTATAATAAATTTGAACAGCGCGCTAAAAAGGACAAGCGCAGCATTGTTTGGCAAATTAGCTTAAGGAGGCAATTGCTATGGCAGATAATATGGATATTAAGGAAGAAATGAACGAATACACTCCAGACATTTATACGCTTGAGGATGAGGATGGTAACGAGCTTTTGTTTGAGCTGCTCGATGTTATGGAAATTGAAGGCGAAAAGTATTTTGCTCTTACACCTTACTTTGAGGATCCGCAGGAAATGCTTGATGCTGAGGGTGAGGTTGTTATTCTCAAAAGCGAAATCATTAATGATGAAGAAATGATGGTTACTATTGATAGTGATGAAGAATACGAGCGTATCGGTCAAATCTTCATTGAGCATCTTCGTGAGATTTATGATTTCGATGAAGAAGAGGACGAGGAATAATCTTTACGAATATTTCTTAAATAATCGGATACAATAGAAACACAACAGACTGCTGTGTGCGTTAGTATGAGGTTAATTTAATCCAACACTCATGTAATTAGGGATTCGCCACCGAAAGCGGATTGCAGACCTCCCGCAAGACACCGCGTAAGCCGTGCAAAACTTAGCGGACGAAGGGAGCGTGAACCTTTTGGGGTGTCTTACCCGCCCTGCTTTTGCGGGTTTTATTTTCTCATACGACGGCATGGCGGTTTTGTTTTTTATGATGAATTATGGAAGCTTTAATTGTATTAGTAATTATGCTGCTGATTATTGTTATACTTAGTGGCTCGATTTTTTCGGCAGCAATGATTCTTATGGGACTGTTTGCGCTCGCATTAGGATTAATGGTGCTTTTCTTTTTGTTGTCGCTGATAATTTTTGTAGCTTCAAAAAGATCTGACGCAAGGCTTGTGGATTTTACTACTGTTAAAAAAATACAGTTTGCAAGGTACGAATCAGATGGTGAGGTTTATACAAATCTGTATCCTGCCGAAACCTTTATGCGTGACAAAATTTATGAAAATCCCGAAAAGACCATAAGAATTTTGAAATTAGGCAAGCGAAGGACGTGCTTAGATCCCCACACAAGAACGATAATTTTAGTGGGACTGCTGCTTTCAATAATAAGCTTTGCAGCAGTTATTGCTGAAATTTCAATATTGTTATCATGAGCTCTTACAAATTTAAACGTAAGAGCTTTTTCTTTGTTAATTACTTAAGGAACACTTAAGAAAAATCTCCGCAGAATTTAAATCCCCTGAGTTAAACTTGGATTATAGAAATAAAACTCAGGAGATGACATATTTGTCTGCTAAAATCACACATTTTTTCTCAAGAGCAGTAAACTACGGCTTTGGGATTTTTTTCGCACTTATTATTTTGATGTCCTATATATCGCTGTTTAAGCAGATGGTGGACTATTCGCCTCTTGCGATTGTCGGGCTTGTTCTACTGCCTATAGTATGTGTTGCGCTTTGCTCAGCGCTTAAGCATTTACAAAATTATTTCGAGAGGCTTAAGGGTGGTGAAAGGGAGTGCGATCGAATTTTTGTCTGTATGTCGATTTGCTTACTTGTAACACAAATAGCTTTCACACTTTGCTTTGATTTTACTCCAAGGAATGATCTAGCCTATATCTGTAATGCGGCTGAGAGCTATGTTAGATACGGAGCAGATAGCATTTACAACAATTTACCTACTCGTCATAGTCATTACTTTGCTGTATATCCAAATAATCATATGCTTCTTTTGGTTATTATTGCTCTTTATAAGCTTGAATTTGTTCTGACAGGTGATATAACAAATTTCCTGCCTATAGCGATTAACATTTTAGGAATGAATTTTTCCTATATTCTGATGTATAAAATTGCAAGGCTAATTTACACACCGTCAAAAGCTCTTATATGCGCAGTGAGAGGGCTTATGTTTACTCCGCTGGTTACATACGCGATGTACTTCTATACGGATTCAATGTCGATGCCTTGGATTACGCTTTCGATTTATCTGTATGTAAAATGGCGCAGACAAAATCGTGAGGAGTCGCCAAAAAAGAACCGTGTGATAACCTTCATACTTTTTTCAGTAGTGCTTGCTATAGCTTATAAGATGAAGGGAAGTGCGCTGCTGATTCTGCCCGCAGTTTTTATCGACATGCTTATTTCGCAAAAGAGAGTTAGGGACAAGCTTTTGCCTATTGTTGGCTGTGTTATTATTTTCTCGGCTGGCTGTGCCCTTATTTCAAATGCTGCCTGCTCGATGCTAAATATATGTGATGAGGAGCTTGATACCTACAGGTTTCCAAACATACATTGGGTAATGATGAGTGCCGATGGCGATGGAGGCTATGAGTACGAGGATTTTGAATACACCAAAAGCTTTAATGGCTATGATGAAAAGGTTAGTGCTGATGTTAAGAGATTAGAGCAAAAGCTTGAAGCCGAGGGTCCGCGTGGATTTTTTCTTCATATGATATCAAAGCTTACATACACATGGAAAAGCGGTAGCTATATGGCTGGCTACTACATGGAAAATGTCAGCCTGCTAAACAGCATACCATTTTACGTGATTGCAGCTATTTTTCACTTTACGCTTTTATTTTTAATGGCAGGTTCGTTTTTTCGAAGGATGCATAATAAGGAATATGCTGCCTCAGAGGAGTTCTTTTTAAAAACACTCCTTATGCTTCTTGTTATTTTTCTCATGCTTTGGGAGGCTAGATGCCGATATACTGTAAGCTTTTTTCTTCTCTTTGCACTTTTATAGACAGAAAAAGAGCGAGTCCTTACAAAAGGAAGGATTCGCTCTTTGTGCGTAAATTTTAAGATCAGAGGTCGATTTTGTCGTTGAATTTTCCGTTTACAACATAGTAAACAGCAGCCTCTTCAGGCTTGATATAAAGGTTAATGCTTCTTACATGACCGTTAGTCTTGGTCTTGTAGTCAGCCTTGCAAGCTTCAACAAGCTCATCTACATCGTACTCATTAGCAGCATACTGAACCTTGGTAACAACCTTCTTTTCAGCAGGCTTTGCAGCAGCCGGCTTCTTAGCAGCTGTGGCTTTCTTTGCAGCAGTTGTCTTTTTTGCAGCTGGAGCCTTCTTTTCAGCAGGCTTTGCAGCAGCGGTTTCTGCCTTTACTGCAGTAGTTTTAGCTTCTTCTGTTGTTTTCTTTGTTGCCATTGTTTTTTCCTCCTAATTACTTTTGATCAACGGCTTCTTTAAGAGCCTTTGACGCTTTAAATACAGGTGCCTTTCTTGCTTTGATATGGGTAATCTCTTTGGTGTTCGGATTAATAGCATCTCTTGCTGCACGCTCGGAGATGTTAAATACGCCGAATCCTGAAATGGAAACCTTTTCGCCCTTTGAAAGCGATTCAGTTACCGTTTCTGTAAAGAGCTTAAGCATTCTCTCAGCTTCCTTTTTTGTGCATCCGCCTTTTTCGGCGATTGCAGTAATCAGTTCAGACTTTTTCATACAAATTCCTCCGTTAATACTTTTTTGTCCTTACTTTACCTATTTATCTTTTCTACAGATATTATATAATATTTTTTTTGTTTTGTCAAACAATTTTTTCATTTTTGTATAATCAAACAAAAATCCGAAAAAAAAACCTTCGTAAATTGTATTTTATGGCTATTTCTCAAGCAAAAAAACAGCTCGAAACTAAAAAGAAAGCTGTTTTGAAGAAAATATTTTTTGCAAATAATGAAAATCAAATTTGCTGATATTCTTTTATCATAAGCCAAAAAAATTCGCCCTGATCTATTAGACCAAAGCGAATTCCCCTTTTCATTTTTTTCTATAAAAAATCAATGCGTAAAAATCAAATTATTCCACCTAACCACATAATTAAGATAATAATAACACAAAGTACTACTATTCCGATAAATGTGAAGAAGGATTTGCGCCTTGCCTTTTCCTCTGCCTTCTTCTTTTTGTACTCATCTACAGCACTTGTTCCGTAGCTCTTTCCGGGGTTGTTGGTTCCGAGCATATCGTCTATCTTAACATTGCGATACTTTTCTTCACGGGTAAGCTTTCTTCCGACAAGCGGATCCTTCGCTGCTGCAAGACGATTTTCATCGTAATTATCAAGATTGATAGCATCCATTTGTGCTGACTTAGGAGCAGGAGCAGTAAGGTCAACATCTCTTGCAACGTGATGTGTATCAACGCTTCGCATCGTTTCTTCACGAGTCTGATTAGACTTAAGCATTTCGATAAGAGCGTTGGTATAGAGCAAAGCTTCCTCTTCTTCTTCTGAAAGCGGCTCTGCTGCTTCCTTTTTAGCTGCCTCCTGTACGACCTTGGTGAATTCCATTGAACGGCGTGACCTTGGCTTTTCGGTATCGTCTGATTTTTTCTCAGTCTTAGCTGCAAACGGATTTGAGGTGCTGAAATCGACAGTTGTCGCTGAGGATTTTGCTGCTGTGCCGTTTTCCTGTTGTGCCAAGGAATCTCTAAAGGTGCGTCTTGGTGCAGCAGGCTTAGCAGGTGCTTTCGCTTGCTGAACCGACTGTGCAGGCTGCGGCGGTATTGTAGGAGCGGGCGCTGGTGTGCCTGTATCTACAGTTAGAGGCTCCGGCTTTGGTGCGACAGGCTCGGTTGCCTTAGGAGCAGTCTTTGCCTCTTTTTCTGTAGCTGCGGCTTCTCTTTCTGCCTTACGCTCGGCTCTGCTCTTTAGCTTAGGTGCAGGCGCAGGCGTAGGAGCAGGAGCGGGTGCAGGTATAGGAGCTTGCTCGGAAACAGGCTCATTAGTAGGCTCCTCCTCATGAGGCTTGCTAGTCGTTTGCTCAATATACTCAGCATCGGCAGCTTCAGCGGATTGCTCAATTGCAGATTCCTCTTCGGTAATCTCCTCCTCATTTGGCTCGTCAATCAAATCATCTGCGGCGAGAGGTGCATTAGCAGCCTCAGCAAATGAATTGCTTTCCTTAGCCTCGGTGTCGGTTGAGTAGGACTTCATTGTGCCTGTTTTTATGTCAAAATACTCATCACCATATTTAAGAGCAAGCTTGAGCTTTGGTGCAGGCTCGCCAGCCTCCGGAGGATTTGCCTGAGGTATATCAATGAACTCAAACTCCTCATTTATGTCAATCTTTGCACACTCAAGTATTTCGGATGCACTGCGACACTTCATCGAGCCTCTTACCATTTCCTTTAGCGGCAAAAGTATAATCTCGCAGAAGGTACCGTAAAACGACTTGTACATCGACATGTTGGGATCTATAAGCTCGTCAGGGAAGCGATTATCAAAATACTTAGGCCACTCGTCAGGAGAGGACATGATAAGCTTATCTATGTATTTAGCAAGCTGAATCCATAGATCTCGCTCCATCATTTCACGATCGTTTATGATAAGCCACATATAGCAGCGCAAAAAGCAATCGTAGCAGGTTATATCACGCAGATTGAGCGCTATATCATCGATATTAAGAGAGATGCTAAATTCACTGTCAGCGTAAGCGAAGCATCTATAGCCGTTTGACGCAAGCTTAGCTCGTGCGGTCTTGACCGTTTGCGCTGAACGGGTAAACGGCGGAAGAGATTCGAAATCATACGGTGTCTTGTAGCCTTCAATCTCATTAGAGGATGCAAGCTGCTCTAGCTTCTGGTAGGTGCTCTCAATCTCTGCATGAGTTGCATTTACCGGTATACCCAATATTCGGAAGGGATTGTAAGCAAATAGCTCCATTGCCGTGATTCCGATGGAAACATTAGACATTTATTTTTAACCCCCTTGTGTTAATTTATTTAAAGTTTTAACCTAAATAGCTATACACATTTCGAGGCACAAAACCTCTTATTTTATTATACCAAAATGACGGTCTTGATATATCGACAAACATTTAATAAATCATGTATATAATATTAACTTATTCATCGATAAACTGGGCGAACTTCGATGGTCTTATATAAGCCTTCATGTCAAATAAACACTAGACTATCAAAAAAGAGCATTTGCTTATAAAACGATTATGACATCGCAGGCTTTTATAACAACGCTTTGAAGGATAGGGATGTTGCCTTTTGGTGTTAATTTTCTATTAAATATGAAAAAAGATATTGCATTTCTTAAGAAAAAGGTGTATAATTATAGATGAATATATATGGGCTTTTTCGGTGCGCAATTTTTACCGAAAGTTTGCCGTGCATTTACATTTCATAAGATAAATTACATCATCTTATTTAGAAAGGGGAGCATAAATTCATGGGATTGTTCAGCAAGAAGAAACCCGCACCTCAACCAGCGTCGACTCCTAAGCCTGCTGTTCCAAAGGTTAATCCTGAGGATATCTGGAATACTCCTAAGAAAAACGTCAGAGTTAAGGAATCAAAATTTGCTGATGAAACAGATGAAGCAATGACTGAGCCGGTCTCTATTGATCCTGATACCATCAAGAAAAAGATGGAGGCTCTTGAGCGTGAGCTTGAAGAACAGAAAAACAAGCCTGCAAATTATGAGCCGATAGGCTCAGTAAAGGATGAGGAGGTTATTTCTGCTCAAACAAAATATGAAGAGCAATATCTCATTGAGCATGAAAAATACCTTGAAAGTCACAAGCAGGATATTGATGCTGCCAACGATTCAGACGTTGAGCGTAAAATTTCCGATATGGTTGAAGAGCACGACCGTAAGGTTGAGGAAACAAAGCTTGCCAGCGGAAACATAGAAGGTGCAGATCAAGAGCGCATTGCAAGTGGTCTGAGCGAGCTTGGTGTAGCGAAGGATGTTACACTTGATGCTGACTACAAAAACATAAGCGAGGTAGGCGCCGATGAGGTTGCCGAAAAGATGGACGAGCTTGGTGTTGCAAAGGATGTAACGCTTGATGCCGAGTACAAGAACATTGAGGGTATTTCTGCTGAGGATGCCGAAGAGAAAACTCGTGAGTTTATAGAAAAATACGAGCAAAAGAAAGCATAATCTTTTGCTATTAATCAAATAGCACTAATAACAGATAAAAGGCTTATTCTTAACAAATGTATAAGCTTTTTAAGTGCGAGTCAAAAATAATATAGTTTGGAGCGAAATTTTATCATGATAATCAATACTGATAATCCTATTATAAAATATTCCGATAAAGGAAAGCCGTTTCCTTACGACAAGCTGTTTTTTGCAACAATCGAACCGTATATTTTGGAATTTAAAAACGCAAGGCTTGAAAAGCTAACTGAGGATGATGCTGCTAGGTGTCTTGCCAGAATATATAAAAGAATGGAGGTTAACGGTGTTTCGGTGCTTTCATTCTTTAAAGAGGATCTCGATAAGTGGATTAACCTCGACCAGTATCACAGAACAATGAATCTTGCTAATCTTATTGCACGTGATATCTTTTGCTGCTATGACAAAAACCGCTATGATGAAAACGGAGAGTTTGACGTATGCGACAGAATTTATTGCATAGTAAGTAAAACAGGCGAAAAGGACTATATCTACGGCGAGGAGTATGTCAAGGGAGTGCATCTTGGAAAGAAGCATCTTACGCCTGAGTCTGAATATTTTAAGCAGCTTATGGAGTTTAATGTTCAGGGTAAGCTTCCAAAAGAGAAGGATTAAGGAGAATATTAAATGGTAGTTATTGAAATGGAAAATGGAAAAAAGATAAAGCTTGAGCTTTATCCGGATGCAGCACCTATTACTGTTGCAAATTTTGAAAAGCTTGTAAATGAAGGATTTTATGATGGACTGATTTTTCACCGTGTGATTAAAAACTTCATGATTCAAGGCGGAGATCCCGAAGGCACCGGAATGGGCGGAGCTAAGGATAAAATCAAGGGAGAATTTTTGACAAACGGCGTGAACAATCCGATCAAGCATGAGCGTGGAGTTATCTCAATGGCTCGCTCGTCAATGCCTAATTCAGCTTCATCGCAGTTCTTTATCGTACACAAGGATGCACCTCATCTTGACGGACAATATGCAGCGTTTGGAAAGGTAATTGAAGGAATGGATGTAGTTGACGAAATTGCTGATGTACAAACAGATTACATGGATAAGCCTGTTGTCGAACAGAAAATGAAAAAGGTCACAATTGAATAAGCGACACAATTTAATAAACAATAAGAGGACTGATGATTTGTGTCCCGACCCCCAAAAGTTAGACCAAGAAACTAACGAAAAGGAGGTCGG
>JAJQIB010000010.1 GCA_021199375.1 Ruminococcus sp.
ACAGCTGTTGCTGCTACGCTATCATATAGGTCTAGGTTTTGGGGGTCACGTCACATTCACCCTGAGCAAGGGCTCTTTTTTTATTGTGTTATACTCTAAATTCGGTCTTAAGAACATCCCTAGGCTGCTTACCGCTAACTACAATAATCGGTATTATAAGTGACAAAAGAAGAAATACCACAAGCACAACGGCACACACAGCAGTAATCTCTCCGGTAACTCTTATAACGGTTTCGCTAAGAAAGCTTCTTTGTCCGGTGATAAAGAACGCCGCATCTATTATAAGCGTAGCAGCTGAAATCATCACATAATTAATAAGATTTATAGCTCCGCAGCTGTGCCATGACGCTCCGCATAGATACAAAACAGCATAGCTTCTTAGATTCTTCATTGTCGATATAACCGTTGTTATAATCGCTGTAAAAATCGTGATTATAAAAATGCTTATTGCTATCGGCAAAAGCGTATACATTTCTCTTTTTACATACAGATTACTCTTCTCATAATAGCTTTCTGTAGATGAGATAACGCCAAACCCATATTCAGACGACATCTGCTCAAGCTCATCATCGGTATACGCTCCGTCCTCATAGTTTATCACAAGGTGATTGTGCAAATTGTATTGAAGCTCTACTCCAAAGCCTTCGAGTGCTTCACTAGATGCTAGGTAAAAAGGCGATGCTCTGTTCTCACCGTGGAGATAATAATAGAGATCTCTAAAGTCACCGTCATATTCAAATTCCGAGCCCATGCTCGCTCCGTAAATCATCTGATCGTCCTGCAAAATTCCGCAGATTTTCATCTTGATTGTCTTACCGCTTGCGTATTCGGTAGCATCAATAATCTCGCCGACCTTGTACCCAAATGTATCGCAAACTAAGCACTCTAAATACTCGCTATTGCTTTTAGGAAGTCTTCCCTCTTTAAGATACAGCGGTATCTTGCTAAGCTGCTCATCCGTGTACACCGAAATAGTTCCACTCATGTCAGTGCTTCTGTCGGTATAGGTTTTTAGTAGATATTCCTTATCGGGATCCGCCTCATATGTAACCATACATGAGCCCGCACCCGTCACCTCTGTTGCCTTGTCAAAGCATTCGAGAATGTCCTCCTCGTAAACCATGCTCTGTCCCATGTCATTTGGAAGTATAATTACTCCGTCCTGCGAAAAAGCATCCTCATAAATCGAGTAGTATACGGTTCTGTCCTCTATAGCACACATCATAATTATCAAAAGTGCAAAAACTACACTAAGCTGAATAGCTATAAGAAGCTCAAGAGCGAGATTCCTTTTGCTAAGCTTAACCGCAAAGCTAAAATATTTCTTCATTCCCTCACCCCTTACATCATAAAGCTTAGCTTTTTGCCGATATTTCGACAAAGCGTAATTAATATAACCACAGCAGAAACCAATGTATATCCTAAAAGAATACATAGATATTTGTAAATGTCAAGGCAGTCTATCGCATTAGGAAAAATCTCAACCATCAGCGGGTACAAAAGCCTATGAAAGGCGTAAAGCGACAATGCAAATATCGGCACACATATTAGCAGAGCCTGAGATAAAAACAGCCTTATACATTTGCCTCTTGTGCTGCCGCAAAGGCGAAATACTTCGATTCTGTTCTTGTTTTTCTCTATTACATACTTATACAGCACCGCTAGATTTATCGCAAACAAAAGCGCCACCGCAAAGGTTATTGCAATTATTGTGCGATAAAATTTTAAATCGTTTAAAATCGACAAGTCCAAGTCCTTAACATGTGCATCGTCCGAAATATACTCGTCAACTATGTTGCTTATCGTCTTCGTCTGGCTATAGGTAACAGGCTGCTTGAAATTTATAGTAAACTCAGATTCCAAGTAGGTATCGTCCGGCAGCGATGTAAAGGGAATTGCCCAAAATTGTACCAACTTTGTAACCGTGTATTCTTGCCCACAAATTTCAACAGTATCTCCTACACCTGTCAGCGTTCTTGCAGAGTCACTAGCATACAAAAGACCGCCTGTTCCATAATCAATATTGGGATCTGTAGCCTGCTCGCCAACTACCAGGTTTCTGGCACCGCTAAGATATTCTTCATCACTAAATTCATAGCATTCTCCAAAATCATCATCAAAATATGGATATAATTCTCCATCCTTTATGTAAAAAAAGAAATTAAAAGGTGCTAACCCGAACAAATCATTTTCCAGAGTAGCACTTATTTCAAAATTCTTAATATCATCATACATATCCTCAGGAATATTCTCAACAAGCTTCATAACATCGCCTTTGGTTATTGAGCTGAAATTTACACTATTAAATCTGTCATATTGCTTTTCATTATTAAGATTAAAATCAAGCAAATCTGTTCTTGATGTCGTCCATCCGCTCCAGCCATTTGCCTCAATTGTAATAGCTGTAGTTTCGTCCTCTCCCTCCTTAAGGCTTATACTGTAATTTTGATATACACCATAAATAAAGCATCCAATAATAGCAGTGAGAACAGAGGTTATTATCATAAAAACTAACAGCGTTTTGTTTTCCTTTACTAGATTACGCAGCAGCTTAGGCAACATAGACAATCACTCCTTTTTTATTTTGTATCAAAAGCTTGTTATCTCACATCTGAAAATCAAAGTTATCCCTAAGCGTATGCTGTCTATCGAGGGACACTTCGTCATTTAAGCACATCGCCGTTTTCAAAACATTTACTACCTACTAAAATTATACCTCAAAAGCAAGTCTATGTCAATAGCCTATGATATAATCCTGTTAGATTTCGTCACATTAAACAAAAAGCAAGTCAAAAAATTGTACACATTTTAACCTTTTCTATCTTTGCTAATATTAAACAGCATGCCACTATTTATATAATTAATCAAATGTCATAACAATACATCGTCTTTTGTGATAAAATAGAGATTGTTCCACGTGGAACAATTGTTCACGCGGAACAGCTAAATCAGTCGAATGGATATTTCTGGATAAAATCCCCAGCCGCCTCGCTCAAGGATTTCTGCCCATAGTAGTACAGCTCAAACTGCGTAAAAAACTCATCATAGCGCTCGCTGCTCTCAAGCTCTGTAGGCATTATTTCAAGCCTATCCTCCTCTGAGATTTTCCTGCTCGCCTCATAGGATACGCCACTGAGCTTGTCCTCAGCCTCAAGCGTTTCCAGCGCTGAATCCGACAGTGGAACGCCCTTTTCAGTGCCCTGAAGTGTTGCCATCCGCTCATCATTAAGCAGAAAGTTTACAAATTTTGCCGCCTCCTCTGGATTGCTCGTCGTCTTGCTTATCGCATACAGGCTTGTAGGCTTTACATACCAGCCAAAGCGTGCAGCATCATCGGTACAAAGGTAGTCGCCAATTGTTACGCTGCCGCCACTTTCCTCTAGCGGTGACACATAAAACTGCGCATCTGAGGTCCACAGAAGCTCGCCGGCACAGCTTCCTTCAAGAAAATCATCCTTGCTGTATTGAGTGTGAGCCAATACCTTTGCATCAATAAGCTGCTTGTAAAACTCCATCATGCTCGTTACATTATCAATGGTAAAGCCGTCTGAAAATGCTGAGATGCCGCTTATCTGCTCCTCGTGAGCTATTAGCATTAGCCATAGATAAATGTCAGCTGTGGTCAGTGTATATATACCATCCTTTGACAGAACCTCGGCGCAGGTGAAAAGGTCGTCCCATGTGGATGGAATATTCAGGGAATAATCTTCGAATAAATTTGCATTATAATAAAACGTTATAGCATTTAACGAAATTGGGATTGCATTTAGCTTTCCGTCAACTGTTCCGTAGGATAGCTCCTCTTCAGTAAAGTTGTCCAGGTCTATGTAATCGCTCAGCTCGTAAAGATCGTAAAAGCCCTCACCGTCAGGAGAATAATCCTCAAGCCAGCCATAATTTATCAGCATTATATCGCTTTCCTTATCAACTGCAAAAAGCGCATCTAAATTTTCCTTATATCCCGAAAAATCGCTTGGAAGAGGCGTTATATCTATTGCATTGTTAGTACTCTCGTACTCCTCAATTCCCTCGATTGTGTAGTTGCTGCGCTCCTCGGTACCCCACCATGAGAAGGATAGCGTAGAGGTGACCTCTATGGTGCTGTGCTTTTCAAACTCGCCCACATAGCAGGAGCTTAATGAGGTGCATAGAGCAGTACATATGCCTACACAGACTGCCTTTTTATAAATGCCTATTGTCCGTTTCATCTCGTCCTCTCCTCACCTTTATCGTTCTTGGGGTCATAAATTACGAATGCGTTTTCACTCATTGCCTCCGCCTGCTTAACCGCACACTGAGCCTTTTCAAGCAGCTCGTCAAAATCCTCGGCATGATCCGGATAAATGCAAGCACCAACTGAAACATTTAGTTTAAAATCATCCTGCTCGCCGACAGTAAAATCTGAGAAGCTCTGACAAAAGCTTAAGCATCCGTCCTTTAAATTCTCGTGTGCTTTAAAAAGATCAAATTCACTGTAATCAACAAATATTGCTATCTTATCCTCGTATACTCTGCCGATATAGCATTTTCTATCGCTAAAAAAGTCCTGAGCCTTTAGTGCCAGCTTCTTTCGAACGCCATTCCACATACTAAGCGACACACTTTGCTTTATCTGATCCGAATCCTTTACCTGAAGCAGGATAAAAGCGTAGGTGCTGCCAACAATAGATGTCTCAAGCAGCTCACTTATACGCTCATCAAGTCCATACTCATTAAGCTTTCCTGTTAACGGATCGGTAAGCTCACTATCAGGATTATTTAAATCAGCAAGTGAATACTTTGCACAAGCACAGGCACCTGTTAGTGCACAGATCATAAAGATTATCATAACAAGGACAATTGCTCCTCCCATTGTGATCCATGAAAGAGCTATAATCCTTGGGGAATTAACAAGCGTAATAACCCTCCAGCCACAATCAGTTACCAATGAGGCAGCTATATATTCATTTGTAATAACGCTCTCGCTATCCTGAGTGTTAAAAATATCGGTATATTTGCTGGGAGCCTTCTCGCCGGATGCGACATCATCAGAGCTTGAGATTATCACATTGCCTTCTTCATCGGTAAGTATAAATAGGTTTTTAGAGTCAAGCCTGTTAATTTCAAGCGTGCTTTCAAGAACATCGACATAACACGACAGCATGAAGATACAATGGTCAGAGATTCGCCTTAAATAGTATATTTTTCTTCCGCTTTCATTTAAATAAAAAAGCCACATATCAGAGCTTTCACTAAGCTCATCGTCAAAAAGCTCAAAGCCATACCTTGTGAAAATTTCAGAAGCACCTGAGGAAACCTTACCTACAGATGATGAATCAGAAAAGAGCAAAAGAAAATCATTGTAGCTCTTCCCTGCTGAAAGTGATAATAGCTCGTTTTTTACCTCATTCTTTATAGTTGTGCTTTCGTACTCAGGGTAGTCGTTCTCAATCGGGTCATATGACATAATATTCTCATTTCGATAAACGCTGTTGCAATCACTCTCGGCATTTTTAGTAAAGGAATCTATTTCTGAGAGATAACGCACATCAATTGCATTTATATAGTCAGCGGTATCATTATAAGAGGTGCTGCGCACACTTAAAAAGGTGTATATGATTATTCCAAAAATAATCACGGTCATAACCACACTGAAAAATACAATCATGCGATTTCTCAAGCGACGCACTGTAACGGGCTTGTTGTCTGTTTTAGGCATAAGCTCATCCTTTCATAGGTTTGATATTACATCTATTTAAAGCGGAGCGAAGCGAGATATGCTTGTTGTACGAACTTGTTCGTACCAATCTCAGTGAGCTGACCGCCGCCTTAGCTTGCGCACGGCAAGCAATAAATGCAAGGAGCGTTAGCTCCGCCGGATTTCAGTGGGGGATTAGTTTTCACCCCCCCCCACTGAAAGACGAGATGGACCACCGCCTTAGAGGCGGGGGACATCATACATTTATTATATCATATCCGTCTACAAATTTCAATCAGAATTTTTATTTTTATACTCAAATATTTTTTGGGGGTCTTTATCTTCAAGCTGCAGCTGACTTAAATATTTAGTTTAGTAAAAATAGCTTTTTGACAAACTCAAAAGTTACAAACAGATTACATTCTGTACGAAAAAGCGTACTTTTCAACGAATTTTTTAAAAAAAGTGTAGCATAATCCCTTTATATACGCAAGTTTTTAACACTTTCAACAGGGTTTTCAACATTTTTGAAAATTTGAAAGCAGATAATTATCAGTCCAAAAAAATGTCCATTGACATATTTTGGGCAAAACAAATAGATAAAAAGTTCAGTTGAGTTTTTTGAAATTTAAGTGACATTACTGCCGAAACCTCAAATGAAGCTATAAAAATTTTTCAATTGCTTCTTTTCGTCTTTACTTTAATCTTACAATGAGTCCGCAAAAGTGGACTTTTCAACCGATGTTTAGAATTCGAGAGCGTTTTAGCCCTACATTTTCAATAGTTTTAAACACTTTCAACAGGGTTTTCAACATTTTTGTGCTTAAGAGGGCTAGTTTTCAACTGTCCAAAAATGCTCCTGTAATCGGTTTGTAACGATAAATTACAAATTAACTGGCATCAATTAATGTGCGAATTGTCTCAAAAATTAGCGTATTTTTTGCGATTTTTGTGCTTTTTATGCTTGACTTTTCAATGTACAAGTGCTATAATTATCTATTAGTAAATATCGGATTTTAAAAAATCCATTCTAAAGTGAGAGAAATATATGAGCAAGCTTATTAAATTCTTTAAATCTATGTCGTTCACACAGATGCTTGTATTTGGATACTCTGTCGTTATCCTGATAAGCGCATTGCTTTTAATGCTTCCGATAAGCACGAGCGCACGCCTTGTAACACCGATTGACGAATGCGTTTTTACAACAACCTCGGCTCTTAGCGGTACGGGACTTGTACTGTTTGACACCTACTCCTATTGGTCTCTTTTCGGACAGATTGTTATACTCGTAACCATACAAATAGGCGGTATAGGATTTATGTCGATGGCAATTTTTGCATTGTCGTTTACAAACAGAAAAATCGGCATAAAGCAGCGCGGCACAATGCGTGAATCTGTAGCAGCAATGAGCGGCGGAGGTATTGTAAAGAATACAAGGTTTATACTAAAGGGCACAATTATAACCGAGCTATTAGGTGCAATTGCTCTTTGCTTCTACTTTATTCCACGCTGTGGAATTGCAAGGGGAATTTATTTTTCGGTATTTCATTCGGTATCGGCATTTTGCACCGCAGGAATCGATCTTATGGGATATTTTGAGCCTAACTCATCACTTATAACCTCAAACGGCAGCATATTAATGAATGTGACAATTATTATATTGCTTACGATAGGCAGCATCGGCTTTATCACCTGGGGTGATATAATTACGCACAAGTGGCACTTTAAAAAATATCGTCTGCAAAGCAAGCTAATTATTTTGATCACGGTAGTTTTCTACATTATCGGAATGGCTGAGATGTTTATCGTTGAGTGGAACGGAGCGCTTGAAAGCATAGATGGAATTAAGGATAAGTTTTTGGTATCCTCAATGCTAATGACATCGGGACGCTGTGCAGGCTTCTCGCCTATGGATCTTACTACTCTTTCACCATCAACGGTTCTTCTGATGATATTTTTTATGTTTATTGGTGCGTCTCCGGGATCGACTGCATGCGGTATCAAAACCACGACCTTTGCGGTGATGATTTTAACCATCGTAAGCGTTTTCAGAAAACGTAAATCGGTTGAGTGCTTTGGACGACGTATTGACGACTCTACCGTAAAAAATGCCTGCTGTGTGACAACGCTTTATCTTATGGTGGTTATGGTAAGTGCGGGAATTATCTCAGCAATCGAGAACATGAGTCTTACTTCTGTAGTTTTTGAGGTTGTGTCAGCAATAAGCAGTATTGGACTTTCGATGGGAATCACATCAAGTCTGTCGGGAATATCCTGTGCTATAATTACGCTGGTAATGTTCTTTGGACGTATAGGCGGACTTTCGTTTATAATCTCACTTTCGAACACTACAACTGTAAATAAGGCGGCACTGCCAGAGGAAAAGGTAATGGTGGGATAACACTCGCCTTGTATATATTAGTTAAGCAAAAGAGCTAAAATATGAAAAGAGGAATAGTATGACTAAATCATTCTTAATCGTTGGACTTGGACGCTTTGGCAAGCATATGGCAAAATCGCTTACTAAGCAAAACAACGAGGTATTAGCTATCGACATAAACGAGGACAGGGTTAATTCTGCGCTAAAGTATGTTACCGATGCACAGATAGGGGATGCTACCGATCCGCAGTTTATCGAGGAGCTTGGAGTGAACAACTTTGACGTGTGCATTGTAGCGATTGGCGATAACTTTCAAAGCTCGCTTGAAACCACCTGTCTGCTAAAGGAGATGGGCGCTAAATACGTGTTTGCACGTGCGAACCGTGATATACATAAAAAATTTCTCCTCAGAAACGGTGCGGATGAGGTAATATATGCTGAGCGTGAAACCGCAGAACGATTTGCTATACGCTTCGGCTCAGAAGGAGTTTTCGATTACTTCAAGCTTAGCGAGGATTATGCTATCTATGAGGTGTCAGTTCCTGAAGGCTGGGTCGGAAAGTCAATTATCGAGAAGAACATCCGTCAAAAGTATGGAATCAACGTGCTTGCAATAAAATACGACCAGCAATTTGATGCCCTTCCGGGACCTGACCACATCTTCACTAAGGATGAAAAGCTATTGGTGCTTGGCACTAAGGATGCTGTTAAGAAGATGAGAAAATAAAGATAACTGAAACTATTTAATAAAAAATCTGTCACATCGGATTGATGCGACAGATTTTTGTTATGTATGCTTCTATTTGTCAGCTTAAAATTAGTAGTTTTCTGCTCTAACCTCAAAGTAGGATTGCGGATGATTGCAGGTCGGGCAAACCTCAGGAGCCTTTGTGCCTACTACGATGTGACCGCAGTTGCGACATTCCCAAATCTTAACCTCGCCTTTTTCAAATACCTCACCATTTTCGACATTCTTAAGCAGCGCACGGTATCTTTCCTCATGCTGCTTTTCAATTGCAGCTACCAGTCTAAACTTTGCCGCAAGCTCAGGAAAGCCTTCCTCCTCAGCAGTTTTTGCAAAGCCTGCGTACATATCTGTCCATTCGTAGTTTTCACCCTCAGCAGCCGCAAGCAGATTCTCGGCGGTGTTTCCGATACCCTCTAGCTCCTTAAACCACATCTTAGCATGTTCCTTTTCGTTGTCAGCTGTCTTTTGAAATAGTGCAGCTATCTGCTCATATCCCTGCTTTTTTGCAGTAGATGCAAAGTAGGTGTACTTGTTTCTTGCTTCAGATTCGCCTGAAAATGCGGTCTTTAAATTCTTTTCCGTCTGTGTTCCTGTGTACTTACTCATGATAAAAACCTCCTTATTTTTGGTCATTTGCAGCGAGGTGCTGCTTCTACAGATAAAAGCTCAATGCTACTTGTCATATAGCTGCTTTTAGCTTCAAATTCATTGCAGTAGTCGGTGGATAGATATTTCTTGTTATCATCTGCGAATACCGTGACTACTGTGCTTTCGTCTCCGAGCTTTTCTCCCGCAATAAGCGCGCCCAAGAAATTTGCTCCTGAAGAAATGCCTACACCTATTCCGAGCTCTCTTGAAAGCTTCTGAGCCATTATTATCGAATCGATGTCATCAACCGATATAACCTCATCACATTCTTCAAGCTTTGTAATTGGAGGAATAAATTCGTCTGATATTCCCTGTATTCTATGCGAGCCGGTTTTATAGCCTGTAGAAAGTGTCGGAGAATTAAGAGGCTCAAGCGGATACATTTTGCAATTAGGATTTGTCTTACGAAAACGCCTTCCGAGTCCCATAACCGTGCCGCCTGTGCCTACTCCTGCAACTACTGCATCAGGAGTCCTGCCGAAAAACTCAAGCTGCTTTAAAGCCTCTGGTGCCGTCATCTCAAAATGAGCCCTGCAATTGTCCTCATTTGAAAATTGCTTTGGCAAAAAGATATGCTCATTTTTATCGGCAAGCCTTTCGGTCATCTCTATCGACCCTAAAAAGCCTCCCTGCTCTCTTGATACAAGCGTAACCTCAGCTCCGTAGCTTTTCATGAGGTTTATTCTTTCAACGCTCATCCAATCGGGCATAAAAATTTGTACCTTATTGCCAAGATATGCGCCTACTGCTGAAAAGGCTATGCCTGTGTTTCCGCTTGTAGCCTCGACAATTATCGAATCTCTGTCAGCGACTCCGTTTTCATATGCCTTTTGCATTATGTAAAGTGCAACTCTGTCCTTGATGCTTCCTGAAAGGCTTTGAGCCTCGTACTTTGCATAAACAAATCGTACCTTACCGTTGTATTTGCATTTGATTTTAAGCAGCGGCGTATCTCCAACCATTCTTTTTAGCTGCTCAAATCTTCGTGCTACTGTGTCATCCATTAATCAAATTACTCCCTTTTAATCATTTAATCTATTATATCATATTATGAGGATTTTTTCAATAGCTAACACCAAAATTTTCGATATGTTAAAATTCCGCTTGCATTTTTACTATGGATATGATATAATAAAACAAAACTTAAGGTGGGTGTTTTTATGGAAAAATATAAGGATAAATCTCTTTCAGCTCAAGAGCGTGCTGAGGATTTGGTTTCGCATATGACGATTGAGGAGTGCGCAGGACAGCTTAGATATGACGCTCCCAGTATAGAGCGTCTTGGAATACCGGCATATAACTGGTGGAATGAAGGCTTGCACGGCTTGGCAAGAGCGGGTACTGCGACACTCTTTCCTCAGGCAATTGGTCTTGCTGCGATGTTTGATACCGAGCTTACCGAACGTGTGGCATCTATTGTTTCGGATGAGGCACGTGCCAAATACAATGCATGCTCTGAATACGGCGATGGCGACATCTATAAGGGACTTACCCTATGGTCGCCAAATGTAAATATCTTTCGTGATCCACGCTGGGGCAGGGGTCAGGAAACCTACGGTGAGGATCCTTTTCTTACAGCTGAAAACGGCAAGGCTTTTGTCAGAGGGCTTCAGGGAGATGGCGAGGTGCTAAAAACAGCAGCCTGTGCTAAGCATTTTGCCGTACACAGTGGTCCTGAGGCTATACGTCACGAATTTGATGCAAGGGCAGATGCTAAGGACTTAGAGGAAACCTATCTGCCTGCATTTGAGGCTTTAGTTAAGGATGCACACGTCGAATCGGTGATGGGAGCATATAACCGTGTCAACGGCGAGGCGTGCTGTGCAAGCAAATACCTACAAAGTCGGCTAGATGAATGGGGCTTTGACGGATATTTTGTCTCCGACTGCTGGGCAATACAGGATTTTCATCAGCATCATAGAATCACATCAAGCAGTGTTGAATCGGCAGCCTTGGCTCTGAAAAACGGATGCGATATAAATTGCGGCTGCACCTACATGAATTTGATTGCGGCATTAGATCAAGGCCTTGTAAGCGAGGAGGATATTCATCACGCTTGTACAAACGTCATGAAAACCCGAATAAGGCTTGGTATGTTTGATGATAACACCGAGTATGATAATATTCCCTACAGCATTGTAGCCTGTAAGGAGCATAAGGATGTTTCATTAAGGTGTGCAGAGCGTTCTATGGTAATGCTTGAAAACAATGGTATTTTGCCGCTTGATGAAGACAAAATTAATACCATAGCTGTTATAGGACCTAATGCTGATAGCCGTGCTGCTCTTGTAGGAAATTACTATGGCACAGCAGATAGATACATTACCTTTTTAGAGGGTATTGAGGACAGATTTTCAGGACGTGTTCTTTATTCTGAAGGCTGTCATCTTTATAAGGATAGAACCTCATCACTTGCTATGGCGGATGATCGCTTGTCTGAAGCGTGTGCGGCAGCTAAAAGCTCAGATGTAGTAGTTCTTTGCTTGGGACTTGACGAAACAATTGAAGGCGAAGAGGGCGACACGGGAAATGAGTATGCTTCAGGTGACAAAACAGATTTACGTTTGCCCGAAAGTCAGCGCAGACTATTAGATGCCGTAAAGCGTATTGGCAAACCGATAATTGTAGTTTGCGCAGCCGGAAGCTCTATAAACATTGAAGCACAGGTGGATTCGCTTATTCATGCATGGTATCCGGGCGAGCAGGGCGGCAAGGCTCTTGCTGAAATTTTATTTGGTGATGTTTCGCCGTCAGGCAAGCTGCCCGTCACATTTTATAAAAGCGCAGACGAACTGCCTGACTTTACCGACTACTCGATGAGGGATAGAACCTATCGATTTACAGATAAGAATATTTTGTATCCGTTTGGATATGGTCTTACCTATTCAAAGGTAGTATGCCATAAGCTCAGCTACTCAAACGGTAAAGCTATAGTGACAGCCGAAAATAGCGGCACTCGTGATACCGAGGACGTGATTGAGCTTTACATAAAAGACTACAGCGAGCAGGCAACGCCCTTTGCTGCTCTTTGCGGATTTAAACGAATAGCACTCAAGGCAGGAGAGATCAAGCGTATAGAGATAGCTATTTCAGAGCAAGCCTTTACAAGTGTTAACAATGAGGGCAAGCGTGCGGTTTATGGAAAACGGTTTACGCTTTATGCTTCAACAGGTCAGCCGAATTACAGTGATTGCGTAAAGACCGAAATAGAGTTATAAAAAAGGACGTACTGCCAATGTGACAGTACGTCTCAATTTATGCAATACAAAAAATTACATTCTGTGATAGTGATAAGCATGGTGAACAGGATTATAGTCATCAAGCGGACAGACATTATTTTGATTGTGTGTAAGCTCAGAGAGCTTTCCCTCAAATACCAGCTCAAATCCTGGAAGCTTCTCTAAATCTCTTGGATGATAAAGAGATGCCGGCTTTGATAGACTGACTGCATGATTTTTTTCAAGCAGCTCAGCTACAAACTGAGAGCAAAAGTATTTATTCTTTATCGTAAGCGGTATTCCTAAAAAACAGCAAATCGGACCTAAATAATTGTATCCGTAGTGCTCCTTATCCATGTACATTTCTTCAAGCCTGCTATGTATATCCTCGTATGCTTGCTCAGTAACCCTGAGCTTATATACCGCACATGGAGCATTAGGACTGAGGCTTAGAAGTCCTGTATTTGTGCTCTCACGAACGAACCCGGCAGGTATAGGTGTACCGGTATTAAGTCTTGCAAAGCTATAAAGCGATTCGCAGTGAGAATCAAAGCCTATTGATGCGTGGGTATATTTTGTTTTGGTAAAAAGTGCTATTATGCGTGAGAAAAAAGAATTGGTACGAACCAAAAAGACATACACCGTACGTTTTTTCAAACGTGAATTAAGATTGATTTCTGTCATTATGATTTCTCCCTTGATGGATTAAGATAATAATATTATACCACAAATATAGATGCTTGTCAAACTACATTTTTCTACAAGCGCAGAGCAAAATTCAGGGCAAAGCAGACTCGTAATCCTTACGATAGATAAGATAGTAGGACACATTCGCCTCCTCATCTGTGATTGGAATGGTTATTCGTTTTGCTATATCGATAGCGTCATGATTTCTTACAAGGTTTGTAGTAAAGCAAGGCAGTGTGGATTCGCGTATAAGCTCAGTGAAGGCAAATTCATCTGTCTGCACGAGGAATTTTGATGCAGGCAGCTTTCTTTTACAAAAGCTGTTCCAAAAGCCTATATCAGATGCAAGCAGACAGTTGTATCCATTAATCATATCTGTCGTAAGCTCAGTATATTTAGCAAGTACGTGATCCTTCGGCACACAGATTGATAGGTGCTCATCTAAATATTTTTTGCAGACAAGCGTTTCATTTTCAAGTGAATATGGAAGTATAGCAACATCGCAAAGATGCTTATTTAAATTATCTTCTATTGCTTCAAGATTGTCGTTTAACTTTGAGGATATAGCTTTATCATGATATGCTTCTGTAAGCTTAGGGATAAAGCTCCAAAGTGGTGCGGGAGCACATGACTCTACAGTGATGGTGTGTAGCTTGCGATCGAAATCACGAATCTGAACAAGGCAATCATCTGCTAGGCTAATAAGACTTTCACAAAGCTTAGCAGCCTTTTTGCCTGTTTCGTTAAGCTCAATTCGATTAGCGGTTCTGTTAAAAAGCGGCACGCCAAACTCCTGCTCTACACGTTTCATTGTTCTTGTGATTGTCGGCTGTGAAATAAAAAGCTCCTCAGCCACTTTGGTTAGAGTTCCATATTTGTTAAAGGCAACAAATTGTGATAAATCATTTAAATTAAGCATTTTCAATCCTCCCTTCACTTTCTATTATAGCACTTTATCTTTTCAAAATCAAGATTATAGTATTCATTTTTTGAAATGTACATTTCAAAATTGATATTGTACATTTAACTATTTTCAGTATATAATAGAATTAAAGAAATAAAATTGGTTTCAGATAATGAATATTTAATAGGAGGTCTTTTTATGGATTATCTAACGCTTAATAACAATGTAAGGATACCTATGCTTGGTTACGGAGTTTATCAGGTCACTAAGGAGGAATGCGAAAAATGCGTTTTGGACGCACTCGAGGTCGGATATCGCCTTATCGACACGGCTCAAAGCTACTTCAATGAAGAAGAGGTAGGAAATGCAATCAAATCCTCCGGAATTGCAAGGGAGGAAATATTTCTGACATCAAAGGTTTGGATTGAGCATTATGGCTATGATGATTGCAAAAGGTCTGTTTATGAATCACTCAAAAAGCTAAAAACGGATTATCTCGATTTAATGCTTCTGCATCAGCCTTTTGGAGACTACTATGGTGCATACAGAGCATTAGAGGATTTGTACAAAGAGGGTGTTTTGAGAGCAATTGGTGTTTCAAACTTTTACCCCGATAGACTTGTTGATATTGCACGATTTTCAAAAATTGTTCCTATGGTTAATCAGGTTGAAACTCATGTACTTAATCAACAGAAGGACGCTAAAAAATATATGGACAAATATGGAGTTAAAATTGAAGCATGGGCTCCATTTGGTGAAAACCGAGGTGACTTATTTAATAATGAGCTGTTAAAAAGCATCGGTTTAAAGCATAATAAAACTACTGCACAGGTAATGCTCCGCTGGAATATTCAAAGAGGTATTGTGGTTCTTCCAAAATCTATTCACAAGGATAGAATGATTGAAAATATTGATGTTTTTGATTTCTCACTTACTGATGAAGAAATGAGTATGATTGCTCAGCTTGATACTGCAAATAGCTTATTCTTCTCACACTATGACCCGGCTATAGTAGAATGGTTTGCACAAATGGTCGAAGAACGCAAGAAAAACAACAGAAGTGAAAAAGAAAATAAGATCTGGTAATTAAAAGCAATGCAGATTTTTAAGACTATGTCATGATCAAAGCAGATGTGTTCACACTCTATTCATTTAACAGACATAGCAACTGTGTTTTTTATTCTGAATTTTTGTGGTATACTAAATTTGTAGATAATCCATTTGGATAAAAAGAAAATAATCGGAGGTTGATTTTTATGAGAAAAAATATCAAAACCACAGAGGCTATTTTTCCGATGCCGGTTTTAATGGTTGCGACCTACAATGAGGATGGTAGCGTTGATGTTATGAATGCTGCTTGGGGAACAATGCAGGCTCGAGATCATGTTATTCTAAATCTAACTGAGTCTCACAAAACGGTTAAGAACATCAAGGCTAGAAAAGCCTTTACCGTAAGTATTGCAGATGCTGCTCACATGGTTGAGGCGGATTATTTTGGAGTTGTGTCAGGAAATGACACTGAAGATAAGTTTAAGAAAAGCGGATTGACGGCTGTAAAATCCGAAAGGGTTGACGCACCGATAATTGTTGAATTTCCATTATGCATGGAGTGCGAATTTGTTGAATATCAGGATGGAGATTATGGCTGTGGAGTGGTCGGAAGGGTAATAGGCACAACTGCTGATGAGTCTGTAATGGATGGCGATAAGGTTGATATTACAAAGGTGGCTGCAATTTCGTTTGATCCATATACTCATGGATATTACAAGGTGACAGAAAGAGTAGGCAATGCCTTTAAAGATGGACTGGCATTAAAGTAAAATGCTTTCCTAATTAATAAGCATCAGAGTGACGCAAAACAAATCGCTCTGATGCTTTTATATAACATTCATTCCTAAGCAGGTTTCATCAGCGAATACATTTTAAGCATTTGACACGATTTAATATAGGTATTTGACTTTACAAGGATTACGTTGTATAATGAATGTAATAAAACAAGAGTGCATTATTAGACAATCAGCATTAGGAGGTTTAATTATGAAAAAAATAGTACAAACAGCAGGTCACGATTCACTCGGCGAGTTTGCACCGGATTTTGCACATTTTAACGATGATGTGCTTTTTGGCGAAAATTGGAACAATAACGATATAGACCTTAAAACCCGCTGCATAATAACAGTAGTAGCTTTGATGAGCTCAGGAGTTACCGATTCCTCCTTGAGATTTCATTTGGAAAATGCAAAAAATGCGGGCATCACCAAAAAGGAAATTGCAGCAATTATTACTCATACTGCCTTTTATGCCGGATGGCCAAAGGGCTGGGCTGTATTTAATATGGCAAAGGATGTATGGAGTGAAGAGATTACTCCTAATGATGCAAAATCCGAGCACCAGGCTCAGATGATTTTCCCGATCGGAGCGCCAAATGACGCATTCGCAAAATTCTTTGTGGGGCAAAGCTATTTGTCGCCTATCTCTAGCGAGCAAGTTGGAATTTTCAATGTAACCTTTGAGCCTAAATGCCGCAACAATTGGCACATTCATCATGCAGACAAGGGTGGTGGACAGATACTAATCTGTGTTGCAGGTCGTGGCTATTATCAGGAGTGGGGCAAACAAGCGATTGAAATGAATCCCGGAGACTGTATCAACATTCCTGTCGGTGTTAAGCACTGGCACGGTGCAGCACCTGACAGCTGGTTTTCTCATCTTGCAGTTGAGGTTCCAGGCGAAAACAGCTCGAACGAGTGGCTTGAGCCTGTTAATGATGAGCAATATGAAGCGTTGTGCTAGATAAAGAAGCATGAGTATACTTTTCATTTAGATAATAAGAATACAAAAAAGGTCCGCGAGCATCTAAGCTTGCGGACCTTTTATTGGCAGGGGCAGAAGGGATCGAACCCTCGGCACGCGGTTTTGGAGCTTTACCTCCAATCAAGCCCCCCTTCGCATCCCTCTCTCCTCCATTTTGGGGGCGGCTTGATTGATGGCAAAGTCCATCAGCAACATAAAACAGTAGCGCACTGTGAGGGCGAGAGTAACCCCGCCCTCGTTTATGTTGCAATTAAGAAATAGGGTTACAAAATCATAGGAGGGTTACACTATGGCAATGGCAAACACAAAAATTATTGCAATCGCAAATCAAAAGGGCGGTGTCGGTAAAACGACTACCGCTTTTAATTTGGGTGCGGCTCTGGCACTGGAGCTTAACAAGCGAGTGCTGCTTGTGGATCTTGATCCACAAGGGAATCTAAGCGAATACCTCGGTTTTCGAGGTGACAACTCCCCTACTATTGCACAGCTAATAGCAGAGGTTGCAAGTAAGTCAACTATTATTCCGACAGTCGTTAAGGAAGCAATTCGTCACGATGACTTTGACAAGCTCGGTAAAAATCTTGACTTCATTCCTGCGGACATTTCACTTGCAAATGCTGAAACGATTATGAGTACGGCACTTGCCAGAGAAACGATACTCAAACGTATACTCAGCAATGATGTGATTGAAGATTATGATTATGTCATTATTGACTGTCTTCCTTCTTTAGGGATTCTTCTCATCAATGCTTTGACAGCTGCACATGGAATGATCGTTCCTGTACAGACACAGAAGTTTTCACTTGACGGACTCACCGCTTTGATGGGTCTGCAAGAGCAGATTACTTCAACAATCAACCCCACTCTTGAAGTGCTTGGCGTGTTGCCGACAATGGTTGACACAACGACAGTTTCAAAACAGGCACTTAGAGTTCTTTCGGAGCAGTTTGGAAACAAGCTGCTTTCTTCTATTTCAAGGAGCGTTGAAGCGGCTAAATCATCACAGAGTGGCAAGCCCTTATGCCAAATCAAAGGCAACAAGCTTGGTGAACAGTATGTCGCTGCTGCTAGAATGATAGGAGGAGGCGATAGTGATGAACAGAAGTGAGTTACAGAAAGTGTTCACGGTCTTTGAAAGGTACGACTTCTTTGACGAGGAACGCTCAATGAATGTTGAGCGTACTGTTCTCAGAGAGATCTTTACAAAGCTCAACGTTGAATCAAAGGAATATCTAACATCACTACATAAGGATCATGTTAGCCTACAAAGAACGAGTGAGAAAGTGAGGGAGAAATATGGGAACATTTGATTTAGGAGCGATGCTTTCCGCACCTCCTGCAAATCCACTTTATGCCGAAGCGATACAGCTGCATACAGAGATTATGAACAATGCGAAAACCGCACAGGAAAATCTCTATCAAATGGCACTTGGATTCAAGAAAATGAGAGACGAAAAGCTCTATGTTGCTTTAGGGTATCAGAATTTTGAGGAATACTGCGAACAAAAGGTCGGTTTCTCAAGACGAAATGTCTACAATTACATTTCGGTTGTAGAGAATTTGTCAAAGGATTTTGTGAACTCGAGTTCACAAATTGGCATAAAAAGGTTGACTCTATTGTCTAAGCTATCGGAAGAGCAAAGAACAGAGATTATAGAAAACACCGATTTTGAAAATACAACAGTCAAGGAGTTGCAAGAGGAAATCAAACGGCTAAAGGCTGATAAGGAACAACTCAAAGCTGACAAAAATGCAAACAAAGAACGCCTTGAAGAGCTTGAACAACAGGTCGAAGACTTTGAAAACAGACCAATTGAGGTTGCTGTTGAAAAGGTCGCTGTTGAGAGGGTAACGGAAGAAGAACCTCAGAACGAACCCGATGTCAAGGTACAAGTTGAGCCTGTTGAACCTGTTGAGCTTTTGGCAGCATACGAAAATGCAAAGAACGCACTTGATGCGTATCTTCACAAGTGTGTGAAGTACTCAGAGTTTGACAAGATGAAGGCACTAATTCGGGATTGTATGGACGAGCTGAATGAGCTTTCTAATGAATAAAGGGGCGAAGACGAGCACTGCATTTTTTGCGGTGCTTTGTTCTTCTAAAAGATGAAAACAGCTGTCATATAATATTAAAGTCTTGTTCTTGACAATGTGTATAAAAAAGTGTATAATAATTAATAGAAAAGAAAGAAAATCTGTTCGGCAAATTGGGAAGGAGGAGAACACATGGGAATCTATTTAAACCCCGGCAACAAAGGCTTTCAAACTATCCTAAATGGAACTTATGTAGACAAGACAGGATTAATTGAATATGTAAACGGCACAATTAACACACCAAGAAAGCTCACCTGCTTTAGTCGTCCACGCCGTTTTGGAAAGTCGTTTGCTGCAAAGATGCTGTGTGCATATTATGACAAGAGCTGTGATTCGCATTCTCTTTTTGAGGGATTAGAGATTTCGACAAAAGACTCCTATGAGAAGCATATTAATAAGTATGATGTAATTTATCTTGATATAACATGGTTTGTCTCAACAACAAATGATATTAATAAAATTGTAAGCGATATGCAAAGCTGTGTAATTTCTGAACTAAAAAACGAGTTTCCAGAGCACATCCCTCAAGAAGAGAAGTCTCTGCCTCGTGTATTGACGGCTATAGCATCAAAAACTGGCAGTCGATTCATAATAATAATAGACGAATGGGATGCGCTGTTTAGAGAAGCGAAAAATGACGAAGCACTTCAAAAGGAGTATGTTCAACTCCTGAGAGGTCTTTTCAAAGGCGGAACAGCGACAGATGAAACAATAGCTGCCGCTTACATGACCGGCATTTTGCCAATCAAGAAATATGGCACAGAGTCAGCGCTGACTGATTTTAAAGAGTGCTCTATGACAAGACCAGGAAAACTTGCAAGCTATGTTGGATTTACTGAAAATGAAGTGAAAAATCTTTGTGACAAATATCATATGAGGTTTGATGATATGAGAGCTTGGTATGATGGGTATTTATTTAGCCAAGTAGATCATGTGTACAGTCCTAATTCAGTAATGAATGCCATTCAAGAAGAGGAAATACAAAATTACTGGACACAAACAGAAACCTTTGAAAGTCTCAAGAAATATATAAGCATGGATTTTGACGGACTAAAGGACGCTATTATAGCGATGCTTGGTGGACAGCGTGTCAGTGTTAGGATAAGCACTTTCCAAAATGATATTACATCCTTTCACAACAAGAATGATGTGCTTACACTTTTAATACATCTAGGGTATTTGGCATATGATTCTGAAAGAAGAGAGGCATATATTCCAAATCTTGAGGTAGCTGAAGCGTTTGAAGACGCTGTAAGCGGAAAAGAATGGGGAGTTGTTGGAGAAGCACTTGAGGATTCAGATAGACTGCTTGATGCAACACTTTCAGAAGATGAAGGAGCTGTTGCAGAAGCACTAGAGCAGATACACAGCTCGGTATCATCAGTGCTAAACTATAATAATGAAGCGTCACTAAGCTGTGCAATCACAATAGCGTATTATACAGCAAAGCGATATTACAAAATAGTGAGAGAATTGCCTTCTGGCAAGGGCTTTGCGGATCTTGCTTTTTTGCCGTATAGAAATACGGATAAGCCTGCAATGATAGTTGAGCTCAAGTATGACAAGGATGCTGATTCAGCAATTAAGCAGATACATGAAAACCGCTATGAAGGAGATTTAAAGAAGTATTTTGGCAATCTGCTTTTGGTAGGAATTAATTATGACAAGGATGCCAAGGGCGAGGGTGTGAAGAGACATAGCTGTGTGATTGAGAGGGTGTAAAGGCTTTCTCTTGACAATGTGTATAATATTTTGTAGAGAGAACAGATCAATTTGATATCGGAGGTGAGTGTGATGTGTACACAAAGCGAACTTAACATTATATTGAAAGAAATTGCAAAATCGTATCAATTGACATATGGCAATGATTTATCTAAGGTCATTCTATACGGTTCTTATGCTAGAGGTGATTATCAAGATGATTCGGACATTGATATCGTTGCTATAGTGAAAGGGGCAAGAAAAGAGATTCAAGATAAACTTGAAAAAGTTTGGGACATCTCACACGACTTGAGTATGGAATATGGAATTATAGTTTCTCCTACAGTAATACCTCAAGATGAATTTGAAAGATGTAAAAATGATATACCATATTATAAAAATATAGAAAAAGACGGTATTGTTGTTGATGGATAATTTAAATAATAGGGATTTATCCAACTATAGAATGGAACGCTCGGAGGAGAATCTAAAGGCTTCAAAGCTTCTGTTAGATAATGGACTTTTCAAGGATTCTTTAGGTCGTTCATATTATGCCATGTTTTCTGCCACACGTGCAATTCTCGCCTTGGACGCTGTGGATTTTTCTAAACATGCTGGAGTTATTTCTTACTTTCAAAAAGAATACGTAAAAACAGGAAAGGTAGATATAAAATACTCAAAGTATCTTATGAATGCTTTTCAAATAAGAAATCATGCCGATTATGCAGACTATTATATCGTGACAAAGGAAGATGCAAAAAAGCAATACGAAAGAGCAAAAGAGTTTTGCGAGTTTGTTAGAAAACTGCTACAAGGTATGCCAATTTAAGTAGTGACCTACTCCCACCGCCTAAGCTAACGCTTAGAGGCGGGGGCTTCTCGCTC
>JAJQIB010000039.1 GCA_021199375.1 Ruminococcus sp.
CAAGCAGTCGCTCACGAGATTATGCAAGCATATCTCGCTTCGCTCCGCTTTAAAAAAACAACTAATTCTGCCGTATCTCAGCAAAGAAATGCGGCAGAATTTTATATTTAACCTTAATAAATCGGAAGCCATTCATTGCAGCAATATATCAAAATCCATAGTCCTAAATACAATCATGCTTGAATAAACTGTAAAAGTACAAGTTTAGGAGGGAAGTCTTATGAAGCTAAGACAAGTTATGTACATTTTTACAGCAGCAATACTGACATTAAGCAGTATATCGGCAAATGCTCAATCTAGCTTAGATAGCGAAAGCATGTTAGATGGTATAGATGCACAAAGCGTATATGTTTGTGAAATTGAAACCGGAACTGCTATTTGTGAGCAGAATTCGAGTGAAGAACGGCAGATGGGACACATGGCAAAGCTTATGACGGTGCTAATCTGTGCTGAGGAGCTTGAAAAGGGAGTTATAAGCTTAGATGATATAGTAACAGCATCTGCAAACGCCAATTCAAAGCAGGGTACACAAATATGGCTTGATGTAGGTGAGAAAATAACAGTTGAAGAGCTGCTAAAATCAATAATAATCTCAAATGCTAATGATGCCTGTACCGCACTTGCCGAATACTTATCAGGAAGTGAAGAGGCGTATGTCACTCGACTTAATAAGCGTGCTCAAAGACTTGGCATGGAAAATACAGTGTTTGCCGATTGCTGTGGCATGGATGAGAATACTGTTTCAACCGCAAAGGATATTGCTATTTTGTCATGCGAGATTGCAAAGCATGATTGCTTGACGGAATATTTTACAACATGGATTGATCACGTAAGATGTAATGCAGTTGAGCTTGTCAATAATAACAGACTAGTAAGAAGCTATAAAGGCATGATTGGAACCAAGGCTTGCGCATCTGAGGGTGCAGGAGAATGTATTTCAGTTAGCGCAAAACGTGGAGATTTAGGGATTTGTGTCGTTTTATTAGGATGTTCAGATAATGAAAGCAAAATGAAGTCCGCAAGTAATTTACTTGACATCTGTTTTGATAATTTCAGCTATTTTTCTCCCGAAATCGACAGAGAATTTCTCGTTCCCATAAAGGTTTCTGGTGGTCAGAAATTAGAAGTTTGTGTAAAGGAAAACAACTTTTCACCTACTATAATCCGTTCTGACATCAATGCCGCTATTGAATATTCAGCTAATATCCAAGAATCAGTTAAGGCACCGGTAAAAAAAGGCGATGTATTAGGAGAGATTACGTACTCTTATAACAATGAAACATTAGTGACAGTACAAATATGCGCCGCAGAAGATGTTCCTAAGATGACATTTAGTTATGCTCTCAAATGCTGTTTGTACAATCTGCTAAAAATTTAGCAAGTAAATTGTGAAATTTCCACAAAACTCGGATTAGTGGTAGAAAAGTCTTGAAAAATTCACAAAAGTATTGTATAATAAATTATAGTTTGATAGGACAGTTGTTTAGAAAATGATGGCTGCTTCTTAAGGAAAGGATTGAAATGAAAATGGCTGTTAAACTTAATGCCCAGTACTTAAAACCGTTTATTGCTGATCACGAATTTGATGAGATTGCACCTTTTGTTACGGCTGCACACAAAACTCTTGCTGACAAGAGCGGCGCGGGCTCTGATTTTTTAGGATGGGTAGATTTGCCTGTTAATTATGATAAGGACGAGTTTGAGCGTATAAAGGCTGCCGCAGATCGTATTAAGGCTTCCTGCGATGTTTTAATTGTTATCGGAATCGGCGGTTCATATCTAGGCGCCAGAGCAGTAATCGAGGCTCTTAAATCTACACTATACAATAATCTTGAAAAGGATACACCTGATATCTACTATGTTGGTAATAGCATTAACCCCACATATTTGAATGATATCCTATCTATTTGCAAGGAGAAGGATATTTGTGTAAATGTCATTTCCAAGTCAGGAACCACCACTGAGCCTGCACTTGCTTTTAGAATATTCAAAAAGCTTGTTGAGGATAAGTATGGCAAGGAAGAGGCTAAGAACAGAATTTTTGCTACTACCGATAAAGCTAAGGGTACACTAAAGGAGCTTTCAGATACAGAAGGGTATGAAACCTTTGTTGTTCCAGATGATGTAGGCGGACGCTTCTCGGTTCTCACTGCTGTAGGACTTCTCCCTATTGCTGTTGCAGGAATTGATATCGACAAGCTCATGGCTGGAGCTGCTGCAGGAAGAGAAAAATATTCTAACGATGATGGAAATGATTGCTACAAATACGCTGCAATCAGAAATATTCTCTATAGAAAAGGCAAGAGCGTAGAGATGCTTATAAGCTATGACCCAAGCTTTGCCATGATGAACGAATGGTTCAAGCAGCTTTTTGGCGAGAGCGAGGGCAAGGATCAAAAGGGGATATTCCCGTCATCTGCTGTATTTTCAACCGATTTGCATTCGTTAGGACAGTTTATTCAGGATGGTTCAAGAATCATGTTTGAAACTGTAGTTGACATCAAAAAGCCCAAGACAGACCTGTTTTTGCAGCCTGATGATGAGAATTTAGATGGGCTTAACTTCCTCACAAATCAGGAAATGTCGGTTGTTAATCGCAAGGCATTTCAGGGTACGGTTTTAGCTCATACCGAAGGCGGAGTTCCTAATCTCATACTTGAGCTTGATGACCTGAGTGAAGAAACTCTAGGTGAGCTTATTTATTTCTTTGAAAAGGCTTGCGCAATCTCTGGATATATGCTGGGAGTTAATCCCTTCAATCAGCCCGGTGTCGAAAGCTATAAGAAGAATATGTTTGCTCTTTTAGGAAAACCCGGATATGAGTCGCAAAAGGCTGAGCTTGAAGCAAAGCTAAAGTAATCTAAGGATTTACGGAATATGAGCGTTTTCGCTTTATTCCTAAAATAAATGTCATAAGACAGAATGGAGATTTAATTATGATTAATTTAATTGCCGGAAAAAAGGGTACCGGAAAGACTAAGATTTTAGTTGACGCAATCACCGAAGCAAGCGAAAAGGCTACGGGATACGTTGTTTGTATCGAAAGAGGAATGAAGCTTACCTATGATATTCCACATAAGGTAAGACTTGTAGACGCCGAAGAGTATGGAATCACAAGCTATGACGCTTTCTATGGCTTTGTAGCAGGTATGCTGGCAGGAAACTACGACATTCAGGAAATCTATGTTGACGGTATTTTAAGAATCGGCGGCAGAGATTATTCTGAGCTAGAAGCAATGCTTGATAAGGTATCTCTTCTTGCAAAGGATATCAAGCTTGTGTTTACCGTTTCAGCTGACGCTGAGGAGCTTCCTGCAAAGGTTAGAGCTTATATCAAGTAATTTTTGAAAAAATTCAAAAAAACTCTTGACAAATCGTTTGTAAAGGTTTATAATTGAACTTGTGATGTTTTTTAATAGAAGTAAAAAGCATCGGCGAAAGGGTGAAATCTTTTTATGATTTTACAGCTTAGACAGCTTTTCGAGCTTGAAGGATACTCATTTGATATTAACGAGAGCATCCCTTTAGATGAGCTTAACGAGTCACAGCCTTATCAAGCTTTCGCCTCTCCTGTCGAGATATCAGGCAAAGCATCCAACCGTGCAGGTATAGTAACGCTTAATATCACGGTTAATGCAGTTATGAGTCATGTTTGCGACAGGTGTCTAGAAGCGTTTGACAGACAATACAGCTATGATTTTTCTCACACGCTCACTCGGGCGCTTGCCAACGAGCAGGATGAGGACAATGATGAGTATGTCGTTTGTCCTAACAACACGCTTGATATCAGCGAGCTTGCTTTATCCGATTTGCTGCTTGCACTTCCCACAAAAATCCTTTGCAAAGAGGATTGCGAAGGCTTGTGCCCAATCTGTGGAGCGAATTTGAATAAAGGTAGCTGTGGCTGTAACGAAGATTAACGTGATTAACACGGTAAGGAGGTGCCAAAATGGCAGTACCGAAGAGAAAAACTTCTAAAGCAAGACGTGATAAAAGACGTTCTAACGTATGGAAGTTAGATGCACCCGCTCTCAGCAGATGCTCAAACTGCGGCGAGCTTACTGCACCCCATAAGGTTTGCAAGCATTGCGGATATTATAAGGGTGTAGAAGTAATCAGCAAGGAAGTCTGATTGCCGAGATTTATACGAAAGCAAATAGCCTTCGTGTTAAAGAGAGCTTGACCTCTGCTATGCAAAAATAGCGGAGCTTTGAAAGCATTTACGGTGTTTTCTATGGGCAGAGGAGGATTTTCCCTTCTCTGCTTTTTTATTTGAAACAAAGTAAGGAGCTTGACTAATGTCAGTAAAAGTCACAGGCGTTGAAAAGCGCAGCTGTTCGCATAAGGCTGGAATCAAAGCCGGAGACATCTTAATATCGTTAAATGGTCATGAGATTACCGATGTGCTTGACTATATGTTTTATAGTGCAGAGGAAAAAATCGAGATACGCTATATTCACGGCAAAAAAGAGCATAAAGCAAGGGTAAAAAAATCTGAGTACGATGACCTTGGAATGCAGTTCGATTCTTTTTTGATGGATAAAAAACAAAGCTGCTGTAATAAATGCATTTTCTGTTTTATAGACCAAATGCCGCCAAATATGCGTGAAACGCTCTATTTTAAAGATGACGATGCAAGACTCTCATTCCTTCAAGGCAATTACGTGACTCTTACTAATTTAAACGATAATGACATAAAGCGTATTATCGATATGCGTTTAAATATAAACGTTTCAGTTCATACCACAAATCCTGAGCTTAGATGCAAAATGATGAATAACCGATTTGCAGGTGAAAAGCTAAGATATCTAAAGATGATGGCTGATAGCGGACTTATGCTAAATTGTCAGATTGTTTGCTGTCCAAATATAAATGATGGTGACGAGCTAAAACGTACGCTTAATGATCTATACGAGCTTATGCCTCAAATTCAGTCTACAGCAGTTGTCCCCGTCGGAGTGACAAAATATCGTGATGGTCTATATCCTATGGAGATTTTCAACGAGCAAACAGCAGGAGCAGTAATAGATCTAATAGATGAATTTCAGCAAAAATCTCTTGAAAAATACGGTACACGCATGGCTTTTGCTGCAGATGAGTTTTATATTACGGCAAAGAGACCATTGCCGGAAGCCGATTACTATGAGGATTATCCCCAATATGAAAATGGTGTTGGACTTTGCCGCTCACTTATAGATGAAGTAAAGCAAGCGCTAATGACTGCCGAGTATAATGGTAAATCACGTAAAATAACCATAGCATGCGGAGTGATAGCCGCACCTGTACAAGAGGAAATTGCGAGTCTAATAAAAAACAAGCTTCCTAAGATTGAGATTCAAGTGATACCAATTATAAACCATTTCTTTGGAGAAACCATTACCGTTTCTGGACTGATAACAGCAGGAGATTTAACCGAGCAGCTAAAAAATCGAGAACTCGGCGAAGAGCTTTTGATTACCTCGTCAATGCTAAAGGCAGATGAGCCGATTTTTCTTGATGATATAAGCTTAGATGAGGTCGAACAGACACTTAACATAAAAATTACTCCCACAGCAAATGACGGATTCAAGTATCTTGATGCTGTTTTGGGAAATGATAATTTATAGAGAATTTAACTCATTAAGGAGATGATATAGATGGCTTTGCCTTTAGTAGCCGTGGTTGGAAGACCTAACGTTGGAAAATCCACACTTTTTAATAAGCTTGTCGGACAGCGAATTTCTATAGTCGAGGATACCCCCGGTGTAACAAGAGACCGTATTTATTCAAAATGCGAATGGCTTGGTCATGAGTTTATGCTTGTGGATACAGGCGGAATTGAACCCGAATCTCAGGACGTAATTCTTTCGCAAATGCGCAGACAAGCTGAGCTTGCAATAACAAGTGCTGATGTCACAATTCTTGTCACAGATTTAAAAAGCGGAGTTACAGCAACAGATGCAGATGTAGCAGCCATGCTCAGAAAATCTGGCAAGCCTGTGATTTTGTGTGTAAATAAATGTGACAGCGTTGGAGATCCGCCGCCTGAGTTTTACGAGTTTTATAACCTAGGACTTGGCGAGCCAATAGCAGTCTCTTCAGTACACGGTCACGGCACAGGAGATTTGCTTGATGCTGTTTTAGAAAATCTTCCTGAACAATCAGATGATATGTATGATGAGGACTCTATCAAGGTCGCAGTCATAGGTAAACCGAATGTAGGTAAATCCTCTATTATAAATCGATTGTGCGGGGAGGAGCGCTTTATTGTATCTGACATCGCAGGAACTACACGAGATGCTGCCGATACCTATGTAGAAAATGAACACGGCAAATATCTTTTTATTGATACTGCGGGTATAAGGCGTAAGTCAAAGGTGCTTGAAAATGTCGAGCGCTATAGTGTTTTGCGTTCGTACATGGCAGTAGACCGCGCCGATGTAGCGGTAATAGTAATTGATGCAACTGTAGGCTTTACCGAACAGGATTCAAAGGTAGCAGGCTATGCTCATGAAAAGGGCAAGGCTTGCGTTGTTGCAGTGAACAAATGGGATGCAATAGAAAAGGATACCCACACAATGGACGAGTTTAAGAAAAAGCTGGAGGTTGATTTTAGCTTTATGAGCTATGTTCCATTTGTATTTGTCTCTGCAAAGGAAGGAACCAGAATGGATAAGCTGCTTGAAATGGTAAACTACACCGCTGAGCAAAATGCAATCAGAATTCCCACCGGCAGACTTAACGATGTTTTAGCGTATGCAACAGCACGTGTTCAGCCGCCATCTGATAAGGGCAGAAGACTCAAGATTTATTACATGACTCAAGCCTCTACAAAGCCTCCCACATTTGTTTCATTTGTAAATAGAGCAGATTTATTCCATTTTTCATACAGAAGATACATTGAAAATCAAATTCGTGAAACCTTCGGACTAGATGCAACACCCATTGTTATGCTTGTTCGAGAGCGTGATCGAAACGATGTAAAGTCATAAGGAGGACGTCATGAAATATGCGTTATGTCTTTTGATAACAGCACTGCTTTCATATTTGTGGGGCAGCTTAAATTCTGCAATAATTTTAACAAGAATTTTTAAGCATGAGGATATAAGACAAAAGGGAAGCGGAAATGCAGGTCTCACCAATGTGCTTAGAGTCTACGGAAATGGTATGGCAATCATAACATTATTGTGTGACCTGTTTAAAGGAGTTATCGCAGTAATTGCTGCCAGGCTAATAGTAACTAATCTGTTAGATATCACCTTTTTTAATGATGATATATTCATAGGATATATAGCAGGCTTATTCGTTATGATAGGACATATTTTCCCCATTTACTATGGCTTTCACGGCGGCAAAGGCGTGCTTTTAGCTGCAACTACTCTTATATCAATGGATCCCATAACCTGTGCCTTGCTTGTTATTATTTTTATAATTGTTGTTTCAATTTCAAAGTATGTTTCTTTAGGCTCTATAATCTCTTCAATTGCATATCCCTTCTTGACTCTGCTTACTCAAACAATCAGAGGCATTGACGGCAGACTTATCAATTTCATAATAACAGCTTGTATCGGTGCGCTTATTGTATATATGCACCGTCCAAATATCAAAAGGCTTATTGCAGGAGAGGAAAATAAGCTTTCGTTTAGTAAAAATGGAACTGATAAATCCTCAAATGCTCCGGATTCAGACGATACCAAACAATCTTAAAAAAGGGAGGTAAACACTAATGGCAGATATAATTATTTTAGGCTCTGGTGGATTTGGTCTATCTTTAGCTATTACTTGCTTAAACGAAGGACATAATGTTACCGTTTGGTCAAAATTCCAGGATGAAATTGATGTTATCAAACGTACCCACGAGCTTAAGGCAAAGCTTCCCGGAATTAGGATTCCTGACGAGATAACTCTCACCACTGATATTTCGCAGGTTAAAGGCAAGGACCTTATAATTCTAGGCATACCCACATCATTTTGCAGAGGTGTTTGCGAGGAGGCAGCTAAGTTTACAGAGCCGGGTTCAATAGTAGTAAACACAGCTAAGGGCTTAGAGAATAACACTCTAAAGACGATGAGCGTTGTAACTAAGGAGTCCTTCCCGAATAACAAAACAGCAATTCTTACCGGACCATCTCACGCCGAGGAGCTTGCTAAGGGCATTCCAACAACAATTGTAGTTGCAAGTGATGATAGAGATGTTTCCTATTATGTGCAAAACACCCTTTCAAGCAAAAGCTTTAGAATCTATATCAATGATGATGTTTTAGGCTGCGAGCTTGGCGGATCTCTAAAAAATGTCATAGCACTTGCAGCAGGCGTTTGCGATGGATTAAAGCTTGGTGATAACACCAAGGCAGCTCTTATGACAAGGGAAATCCACGAAATTACCAAGTTGGGAATAGCTATGGGCGCAAGCGCTGATACATTTGGCGGACTAAGCGGAATAGGAGATTTAATTGTCACCTGCTGTAGTATGCACAGTCGTAACAGACGTGCCGGTATTCTGATAGGTGAAGGAGTAAGTCCTGATGAGGCTGTAGCTCGTGTAGGTACTGTCGAAGGCTATATTTGTACTAAAAATGCACATGAGCTTGCAAAGAAAATGAATGTAGAAATGCCAATAACTGAGGCACTATATTCAGTTTTGTTTGATAATCTCAGATCCCACGACTGTATAAATCTTTTAATGTCAAGAGCGTTAAAATGTGAAACCGAGATGGATTTCTTAGGCAGCTAATAAAACAAAAAGGCGACACCGTACATTTTTGATTTTACGATTATGTGCGGCAGTCGCCTTTATTTGAATTTTTTTAGAAAAATTGCTCAAAAGGCTTTACATTCGGGCTCAAATATTGTATAATTTAAATTGGGAGGATGTGACGAGTGCTCTATTAAAGGCACTTGTTCGTTTGAAATAAAGGAGTGTTATATTCATGAAACCCATGTATAAAAGAATACTTTTAAAGCTTAGCGGAGAAGCTCTCGCTGGCGAAAAAAAGACAGGACTTGATTACGAAATAATCAACGAGCTTGCTAAGTCGGTAAAAAAATGTGTCGATGAAGGCGTACAGGTAGGAATTGTCGTTGGCGGAGGAAACTTCTGGCGCGGAAGATCTAGCGGTGCTATGGACAGAACAAGAGCTGACCACATAGGAATGCTTGCAACTGCCATGAATGCACTTGCTGTAGCAGACGGAATGGAAAACTGCGGACTTGAGGTTAGGGTACAAACCGCAATTTCAATGCCTGCAGTTGCAGAGCCTTATATCAGAAATAAGGCAGTTAGACATTTTGAAAAGGGAAGAGTTGTTATTTTCGGATGCGGCACAGGAAATCCCTTCTTTTCAACAGATACAGCAGCAGCCCTCAGAGCAGCGGAAATAGAAGCGGATATAATCTTTAAAGCCACAATGGTTGACGGAGTTTACAACAAGGATCCACATAAGTATGATGATGCTGTTAAGTATGACGAAATTACCTTTTCCGATGTGCTTGCTAAGGATTTAAAGGTAATGGATTCAACCGCAGCAGCAATGTGCAAGGATAATAATTTGCCGATTTTGGTGTTTGATATCGGACGTCCTGACAATATCTATGATGCATGCATGGGCGAAAATATTGGTACAATAGTTAAATAAATACAAGGGTGGGATGAGCCCTTTTTTGAGAAAGGATAATTATCATGGAAGAAATTATTGACAAAGCAAAAAACAAGATGAAAAAATCTATTAATGTAATGCTCGACGATTTTTCAACAATTCGTGCAGGAAGAGCTAATCCATCTGTACTTGATAGAGTAAGGATTGATTATTACGGAACACCTACTCCTATAAATCAGGTAGCATCTATCTCAGTTGCAGAAGCAAGAGTACTTGTGGTTTCACCATGGGATAAGTCTACTCTTGGCATGATTGAAAAAGCAATTCAGGCATCAGACGTAGGTATTAACCCACAAAATGACGGACAGGTTTTGCGACTTGTTTTCCCACAGCTCACTGAGGATAGACGTAAAGAGCTAGTTAAGGATATAAAGAAGCTAGGCGAGGACTGCAAGGTTGCTATTAGATCTATAAGACGTGACGCAATCGACAAATGCAAAACCAAAAAGAAAAACAACGAAATTACCGAGGATGACCTTAAGGATGCAGAGGATAGAATCCAAAAGATTACTGACAAGAATGTAAAAGAGGTCGACGAGCAGGTAGCTATTAAAGAAAAGGAAATACTCTCAATCTAAAGGACGTTATAAAAAATGGCAGCAAAAGAAAAAAGCCTGCTTCCATCGGGTACGATTGTACCTACTCATATCGGTGTAATTATGGATGGAAATGGCAGGTGGGCAAAAAAGCGTGGTCTTCCAAGAAAAATTGGTCATCGTGAAGGCGCACAAACATTCAGAACGATAACTCGACATGCAAAAAATCTAGGTGTAAAATACTTTACTGTTTACGCTTTTTCAACTGAAAATTGGAAGCGCCCTGCTGATGAAGTCGAAGCGCTCATGGATTTGTTCGAAAAGTATCTTGACGAGGTTCGTGACTTTATCGAGGAAAACATAAGAATATGCTTTATCGGAGATCGTACAATGCTGCGTCCTGAATTACAGCGTAAAATGAAAAGCGTTGAAGAGGATTCACGCGACTTTGATGCAATGACACTTTTAATTGCTATCAATTATGGTGGCAGAGATGAGATAGTACATGCCGTAAAAAAGCTTGCCAAAAGAGTTAAGGAAGGCTCGCTTTCTCCTGATGATATCAACGAGAGTGTATTAGAAAACGAGCTTTACACAGCTGAAATAGATGGAGATATTGCCCCTGATGTGGATTTAATAATTCGTCCAAGCGGAGAGCAGCGACTTTCTAATTTCATGATATGGCAGTCAGCATATGCGGAGTATTATTTTACAAATATCTTGTGGCCGGATTTTAAACCCTCAGATCTCGAAAAAGCAATTATAGCATACAGCGATAGAAACCGACGTTTTGGCGGAGTTTAGCTTAACATAATCGTCTGTGAAGTAAATGAAAGGGATGCAAACAATGAAAACAAGAATAATCTCAGCTGCTGTAGCTATAGCAATAGCTATAGTTGTACTTGCACTTGCGCACACATGGGTATTTAATTTAGCAATTGCTGCAATTACAGTAGGCGCATTATATGAGCTTTTTAAAGCCTTTGGTTTAGTAAAGTACAAAATAGAATGTGCCGTATGCTTTACCTTTGCTGCAATCGATTGTCTTATAGGTATGGTACAAAAGCATAATTTCTTTACTTTCTTTAATGTTAAGCTATATGGATTTCTATTTGTTATTGCGATTATGCTATTGTATCTAAAGAATCACAATGAATATTCATATGTCGTACCCTTCTCACTAATCGGCGCTACACTAATAGTAGCCTATTCCTTCCATACACTATTGTGGCTTGTTGAGTATTATCCCGACTTCGGTGTATTTGCCACAGTTCTTACGTTGGCAGGAGCATGGCTTGCAGATTCTGGAGCATACTTTGCAGGAACATTTTTTGGCAAGCACAAGCTTTGCCCCGAAATTAGCCCCAAAAAGACCGTCGAGGGTGTTATAGGCGGTGCTGTATGTAATGGTCTTTTCCTTCTTATTATTGCCGCTATTTATGGCGGACTGATCAATAAGGATGCTGATGTACATTTAGGCATAATATTTATAGCGGGAATTCTCTGCTCCATTATTGGACTTATCGGAGATCTCACTGCATCCGAAATAAAACGTCAAGCAGGAATTAAAGATTATGGCAATATAATGCCGGGACACGGTGGGATCATGGACCGCTTTGACAGCGTCTTGATGGTGGCACCATTTATGTACTGGATGTTTAGTCAGGGATGGCTTGTAGCTGTTTAATCTACTCACAAGATGGGCTTTGTGAATTTCCATAAAGCCCTTAATTTTTAAAGAGGCGAAAATGATGCAAACAATATCAATACTTGGCTCTACCGGCTCAATAGGCACTCAAGCATTAGAGGTTGCAAAAAAGCATAATATAAGAGTAATAGCCTGTGCCGCTGGTTCAAATGTAAAGCTTCTCGCAAAGCAGGTCAAAGAATTTAATGCAAGCTACGCATGCATTTATGATAAAAGCAAGGTTAATGAGCTAAAAGCTTTACTTGATGGCACTAATGTACAGATTTTTAGTGGCGAAGAGGGACTTAATCAAATTGCAAGACTAAAAGGCGTCGACAAGATGCTAAATAGTGTTGTAGGAATGGTAGGACTTGTTCCCACACTCGAAGCAATAAATTTAGGTACAGACATAGCTCTTGCTAATAAGGAAACACTCGTGACAGGCGGCGAGCTTGTTATGAGTCTTGCAAAGCAAAAGGGAGTTAATATCTATCCCGTAGACAGTGAGCATTCTGCTATTTTTCAGTGCTTACAGGGCAATTCACATAATGAGATTGATAAAATAATTCTCACAGCATCCGGAGGACCATTCTTTGGAAAAACGAAGCCGGATCTCAAGGATATCACTCCTGCACAGGCATTAAATCATCCGAACTGGAGTATGGGTAATAAAATCACAATCGATTCAGCGACGCTTATGAATAAGGGACTTGAGTTTATCGAGGCAATGCGCCTTTTTGATGTAACTCCGGATCAAATCGAAATTGTTGTTCATCGTCAAAGTGTAGTGCATTCTGCAGTACAGTTTAAGGATTATTCAGTTATAGCGCAGATGGGTGTAGCTGATATGAAGATACCTATTCAATACGCTCTTCTATATCCAAGCCGCTTAGATTGTCCAACAAAGCCGCTTTCACTCACGGATATAGGAGCTTTGTCCTTTGAAAAGCCAGATATTTACACCTTTGATTGTCTAAGAGCCTGCATAACGGCAGCAAGACTGGGCGGCACCTCTCCAGCAGCAGTAAATGGCGCTAACGAGGTTGCAGTAAAGGCTTTTCTTGATGGCAAAATAAGCTTTTTGCAGATAGGCGAGCTTGTTTTGGCAGCATTAGAAAGCATAGAGTCTAAGCCTGCTGATTCACTAGAAACGGTTTTACGTGCCGACAAAGCAGCACGAGCACTCACAGAAGAATTAATAGAAAAAATAAACGCATAAGATAAAGTAAGAAAAGAAAGGCAGCAGCATATGAGTACAGTACTCAGTATAGTTTTCGCATTGATTATTTTTGAATTAATTATAGTTATCCATGAATTCGGACACTTTATTATGGCAAAACGTAACGGCGTAAAGGTGAACGAGTTTGCCATAGGAATGGGTCCAGCTATATTTAAGCGTCAAAAGGGTGAAACTCTTTATGCACTTCGTGTTTTTCCTATAGGCGGATACTGCGCTATGGAGGGTGAAGACGAGGGAAGTGACGATGATAGAGCCTTTTGCAAAAAAAGCCCACTTAGAAAGATAAGCATAGTTATTGCCGGAATTGTCATGAATATTATTTTGGGATTTATACTTTTGCTTATATATACCTGTATATCAGGTCCAATCACCTCAACCACAGTATCAAAATTCTATGATAACGCACTGTCTGAGGAAACAGGACTTGAGGTTGGTGATAAAATTATCAGCGTTAATGGAATGAGAATATTTACAGCCACTGACATATCATATCAATTTCAAAATGATGAGGACGGGATTTTTGATATGACTGTTGTAAGAGATGGTGAAAAGACCGAGCTTAATGATGTAGAGTTTGTCACTGAAGAGGGTTATCTTCATATAGATTTTATGGTAAAGCCTATAGAGCTTAATCCTGCCACGGCGTTAAGTGAGTCGTTTAAATCAACGCTTACCTATTCAAGGCTTATATATATTTCGCTTTTTGATATGTTAAGAGGCAAGTATTCACTAAATGACCTTTCAGGACCTGTCGGAATTGTAGATCAGATTGATGAGGTAATAGATTCGCAAACATCTGAGGATGATGGAATTGATTGGTACTCTCTAGCGCAAAATATGCTCTCTATAGGTGGGCTTATTTCAATAAACATTGGACTTTTTAACCTGCTTCCACTTCCTGCCCTCGATGGCGGACGTTTGATTTTCTTAATAATTGAGCTTATAAGACGTAAACCGGTTAATCCAAAATATGAAGGCATGGTTCACTTCGTCGGAATGGTGTTGCTTATGATTTTAATGGTTGTAGTAACGGTAAGCGATGTTTCAAAGCTTTTTAGTTAGAATGAGGAGATTAAGTTATGCAAAGACAAGTACGACCTGTTAAGGTTGGAAATTTAACATTTGATGGCAAAAAAATATATGTTCAATCTATGCTTAATATAGAGGCACACAGGATAGAGGAAAGTGTAGCTCAAGCTAAGGCGCTTGAGGCTGCTGGCTGCGAAATTATACGTGCAGCTGTGCCGGACATGGCAGCAGTCGAGCTTATTCCTGCACTAAAGCGAGCAGTAGATACACCTATAGTAGCCGATATTCACTTTGATTATAGAATTGCACTTGCCTGTGCTGAAGCAGGAGTTGACAAGATACGCATAAATCCAGGCAATATTGGCGGAGAAGAAAAGGTTAAGGCTGTAGTAGATGCTTGTAAGGCTCGTTCAATTCCTATAAGAATAGGTGTGAACGGAGGCTCCCTTGAGAAGGATTTGCTTAAAAAGTACGGCTCACCTACAGCTCAAGCTCTTGTAGAAAGTGCTATGAATCATGTTAAGATTTTAGAAAAGCTTGATTTTCATGATATCGTAATCTCTATTAAATCATCAAACGTCAACACAATGATAAATGCTTATCGTTTGCTTGCTCAAGAATGTGAATATCCTTTACATTTAGGTGTCACTGAAGCAGGTACTGCCAGAATGGGTTTAATAAAGTCATCTATAGGAATAGGTTCACTCTTGGTTGATGGCATTGGTGAAACAATAAGAGTTTCTCTTACGGATGATCCTATCAATGAGGTTTACGCTGCTAAGGATATTCTTAAGGCAGTTGACAAGGGAAGTGGTGTAAAAATAGTTTCCTGTCCGACCTGCGGAAGAACTAAGATTGACCTTATTTCACTTGCTACAAGAGTTGAAAATGCAGTTAAGCATATAAACAAAGACATAACAGTCGCTGTTATGGGCTGCGTTGTAAATGGTATCGGAGAAGCCGGAGAAGCCGATATAGGAATTGCCGGCGGTGACGGCTGTGCAGTACTGTTTAAAAACGGAAAACAAATGTATAAGGTTTCAGAGGATGAGGCTTTAGACAAGCTTCTTGAAGAAATTGATAAATTATAAGGAATATAGATGAATTTTTATGAAAGAATACACACTTGCCCAATTTTTAGAGGGATACAATGAAATTTTACCTAAACAGCTTGAAAACGGTCGATTACTAAAGCTGCTACATAACGAAAACAAAACGTCGCTTACACTAGTAGTACGTTTTGATGAGCTTGTTCCGTATATGACAGCCGCACAGTTTGAACGTTCAATGCGTCAGAAATTAAATCTGACGGATTTTAGTCTTGCAATAAAATATACTCCGGACAAGCTTACAGCTGATTATTTTTTTGAGCTAACACAGTTTTTTAAGTCGCAATTCCCAGTGGTAAACGGCTTTTTTGATGATGCAAAGGTTGATTTTTCAGATAATGTATTTACTGTAGAGCTTGCAAGGGGCGGAGCAGATATACTAAAAAAAGCAGGCATTGAAACGGCATTTCCTAAGCTGGTATACGATATGTTTTCCATTGATGTAAAAATCGTCCTTTCAGGTGTAATGCATGCTGATTCCGAAAAGCTTGCAAAACAGCAGGAGGAGTTTTTAAGCTCTATTCCAATGCCTGAGCCCTCAAAATCATATAATAATGATAAAAGTAGTACACCTAAGGTGCAGAAGGAATTTAGAAGCTGCAGTGTTGAGTTTACTGGACTACCAATTATTGCTGAGGATGCAAAGGTTCTTATGGGTGGCCCTATTGCATCAAATTGCAAAGTAACACCTATGAACGAGCTTTCATCTGAAACAATTGACAAGATTGTAGTATGGGGCGAAATCTTTCAGGTAGAAACACGTGAAACAAAAAATGGAATGCTAATAGCAGTAATCTATTTTACAGACTTCACCTCTTCATTTTCTATAAAAATGATAGGCGGACTTAAAAAAATTCGCAACCGCACTACTAAGGATGAGCTAAGCTCAATGCTTGAGTATATGAAAAAGGGCAGCTCAATAATAGTAGCCGGTATGGTTCAAGAGGATGATTATGACCACACCTTCAATATCATTCCGGATGATATAATGCTTGTTAAGAAAACCGAGCGACAGGATGATGCCGAGCAAAAGCGTGTTGAGCTGCATTGCCATACAAATATGTCATCAATGGATGCGCTTGCCTCCTCAAGCAGTCTGATTAAGCGTGCATATAGCTGGGGTCATAAGGCGCTTGCTATAACAGATCATGGTGTAGTTCAGGGCTTTCCTGAGGCTGTAAATGCTGTTAAGGCTGTCAATAAAGAAGGCGGAAATTTCAAGGTTATTTACGGAGTCGAGGCATATGAGGTAAATAACGATATAAGTATATACAAGGGCTGGCAGAAAACCAGGCTGACTGATGAAATTATAGTTTTTGATCTTGAAACAACAGGAACAAATCCGACTACAGATAGAATTATTGAATTTGGTGCAGTAAAGCTACGTGGATTAAAAATTGTAGATCGCTTTGACGAATTTTCGAATCCCAATCGTGAGCTTTCTGAGTTCATTTCTAATCTCACAAATATAACCGATGATATGTTAAAGGATGCAGATGATGAAGCCACAGTTCTAAAGCGTTTTAAGAATTTTTGTGGTGATAATCCACTGTTTGTAGCACATAATGCCAACTTTGATTGTGGTTTTATAAGAGAGGCAAGTAAGCGTGCAAAAATCGACTTTGCATTTTCATCACTTGATACAGTGCTTATGTCACAAAAAATGCTTCCTGACCTCGAAAAGCATAAGCTCGATGTACTTGCTGATTACTTTGGCTATGGCGATTTTGAGCATCACCGAGCATGTGACGATGCTGAGGTTTTATCAAAGATTTTTATTAAGCTTGCAAATATGATTATGGAGCAGTATCCACATATGGTTATTACTGCTGATATGCTTAATAGCCTGCTTGCAGATGTGACAGATGTCACCTCCTCAAAGTCATATCACCAAATAATACTAGTGAAGAATAATACCGGACTAAAAAATCTATATCGTTTGATAAGTGACTCGAATCTTAAATACTTTAAGAGAAATCCCAGAATTCCAAAGTCTGAGCTTGTTAAAAGCCGTGAAGGTCTTATAGTTGCTTCCGCTTGCGAAGCGGGTGAGCTTATTCAAAGCTATTTAAAAGGAGAATCAATAGAAAAAATCAAGCAAATTGCTTCGTTTTATGACTATCTTGAAATACAGCCTGATGGAAACAATCAGTTTATGATCTTATCTGAAAGAGAGCCTTATGATAAGATTCATAATGAAGAGGATGTTAAGGATATAAATCGTTTTGTTGTTAAGCTAGGCGAAGAAATGGGCATACCCGTGTGCGCTACCGGAGATGTTCATGTAATGGATCCCGGAGATTCTCAGTTCAGAGCAATTTTAATGGCAAGTAAGGGCTTTGATGATGCTGATAAGCAAGCGCCTTTGTATTTTAAACCTACCAATCAAATGCTAGATGAGCTTTCCTATCTTGGAAAAGACAAGGCATTTGAGGTTGTTGTTACAAATACAAATATGATTGCAGATAAAATAGAGAGTGGATTAAAAGCCTTTCCCGATGGCACCTATACTCCATCTCTTCCAGGTGCAGTAAGAGATCTTCAAGACCTTTGCTGGACTAAGTGTTGTAAAATATATGGTGATTGCGATCCTAAAGAAATAAATGTACCCGAAGGCGAGGATGTTCATGTTGCCGAGTATTACAAGGATCACATACCACAAATTGTCTATGATCGTCTTACTCGTGAGCTTGATTCAATAATAAAGCATGGATTTGCCGTGCTTTATATGATAGCACAAAAGCTAGTAGCTAATTCAGTAGCACATGGATATCAGGTAGGCTCAAGAGGTTCAGTTGGTTCCTCGTTTGTTGCTTCAATGTCAGGAATATCTGAAGTAAATCCACTTATGCCGCACTATGTGTGCCCTAAATGCAGCTATAGTGAATTTATAACTGACGGCTCGGTAGGATCCGGATTTGACCTGCCGCCAAAGAGCTGTCCTAAGTGCGGTGTTGATATGCATCGAGACGGACATGATATACCATTCGAGACATTTCTAGGCTTTGATGGCGATAAAGCGCCTGATATTGACCTTAACTTTTCGGGTGATTTTCAGTCACAATCTCATCGTTATACCGAAGAGCTTTTCGGTAAGGACCATGTATTTAAGGCAGGAACCATATCAGGAGTACAGGATAAAACCGCTTATGGCTATGTGATGAAATATCTGGATGAACGTGGAAGGACAGCACATCCTGCCGAAATTCAACGTCTTGTTAATGGCTGCCTAGATGTAAAGCGCACTACAGGTCAACATCCGGGCGGAATGGTAGTTGTTCCTAGCGACTACGATGTATATGACTTTACGCCAATACAGCATCCTGCCGAAAAGGATCAGGCAGATGTAATTACCACTCATTTCGATTTCCATTCGATGCATGATACACTACTTAAGCTTGATGAGCTTGGACATGATGTGCCTACTATTTATAAATATCTGGAGGAGTTTTCAGGTAAGGATATAAATGAGGTTCCCATGTCGGACGAAAAGGTATACAGTCTTTTCACATCTCCTGAAGCGCTTGGCGTAACTGAAGATGAGCTCATGTGGAAAACCGGCACGCTAGGCATACCTGAAATGGGAACACCATTTGTTTGTCAAATGCTTTTAGATGCACGTCCAAAGAATTTTAGTGACCTTCTTCAGATTTCAGGACTTTCACACGGTACTGACGTTTGGCTTGGTAATGCACAGGATTTAATTAAAAACGGTACCTGTGATATTTCACAGGTTATAGGAACCCGTGACAGCATTATGACGTATCTAATATATCATGGTGTAGATCCTAAGCTTTCCTTTAAAATAATGGAAATTACTCGTAAGGGTAATGCTCCAAAGCTGCTTACAGACGAAATGAAGCAGACTATGCTTGAGCATGATGTTCCTCAGTGGTACATTGACAGCTGTCTTAAAATAAAATACATGTTCCCAAAAGCTCATGCAGCAGCATATGTAACATCAGCTATAAAGCTTTGCTGGTTTAAAATTTATGAACCTATAGTTTTCTATGCATCCATTTTCACCGTTCGTGGTGAGGATTTTGATGCTGAGACAGCAATAAAGGGAATACATCAGGTTAAGAATAAAATCGAAGAGCTTAAGGCGCTGCCCAAGGAAAAGCGAACAGCAAAAACAGAGGGCACTATCGATACTCTTATGCTTATCTATGAGATGCAGCTAAGAGGATTGGATTTTTTGCCTGTAGACATCTACAAGTCACATGCATATATCTATCAAATCGAAGACGGAAAGCTAAGATTGCCATTCGCTGCAATAAGCGGAGTGGGAGCATCAGCTGCAAATTTGCTCTACGAAAGTGCGCATAATGGTGAATTCATCTCAATTGAGGAATTCCAGCAGCAAAGTGGTATCGGTAATTCTGTAATAGATACTCTTAAAAAGTACAATGCATTCGGAGATTTACCAGAATCTAATCAAATTTCGCTATTCGGTTTTTAACGATAATTTTACGCTTTTGAAATAATAGAGATACAATTCACTCTTGACATTGATAAGGCGTTGTGTTAAGATATTATAGTAATTCATTATCATGTTAGCACTTTAATACGATGAAGCATTATGATTTAAAAGTGGAAAGGGAAAAGACTATGAAAAGATATGACCTTTTAACACCAGAGGGTACAAGAGATCTGCTCTTTGAAGAGTGTCTCGCAAGACGAACAGTAGAAAGCAAGCTGACCTCATTGTTTTCGCATTTTGGTTATAGCGAGGTTGTTACTCCGGGTATTGAGTTTTATGATGTGTTTTTAGGCACATCCAGAACCTTTCAGCAAGAGAGTATGTACAAGCTGTGTGATTCGAAAAACAGGCTTATAGCTATGCGCCCTGACTCGACAATTCCTATAGCACGTCTTGTAGCAACAAGACTAAAGGATGCACAGCTGCCGCTAAGGCTATATTATAACCAGAGTATTTTTGAGAACAACGCACTGCTAAAGGGACGCTCAGATGAAATTGTTCAAGCGGGCATCGAGCTTATAGGCGGTGAAAATACAAAGCGTGCCGACTATGAGGTTCTTTGTACAGCTGTTGAATCGCTTGCACTGTTTAACAAGGATTTTCGGCTTGAAATTGGACATATAGGCTATTTTAAGACTCTTGTTAAGAGATTAAACGTAGATTCTCGCACTGAAGAGGATATAAGACAGCTTATTTATTCAAAAAACTATCCTGCACTTAACGACCTGCTTGATAAAATAGGAGATAATTCTATCACTGCAACACTTAAAGCTCTGCCAAAACTATTTGGCGGCAAGGATGTTTTCGAAAAAGCAGAAAAGCTTTATGTAGATGACGAAATCGAGAGCATACTTCAAAATCTTAAGGTTGTTTATCAGCGTCTCGGAAGCTTAGGCTACGAAAATAAGATTATAGTAGATCTCGGTATTGTTCGTCATACTGATTATTATACGGGCATTGTGTTCCAAGGCTATCTTACCGGAATAGGCGGAAGTGTGCTTAAAGGTGGCAGATATGACAAGCTGATAGGAGAATTTGGAAGGGATTGTCCTGCGGTAGGCTTTGGTGTAAACTGTGATGCAGTAGCTACATATCTTTGCAAGCAAGGCGAGGTAGAGCCAATAAAAACTCCTGATTGCATTGTATATGGTGAAAAGGGATTTGTAGTTGAGGCTATGTCATATGCTGAAAAGCTAGCTAAGGATGGTCTTGTTGTCGAAAACAGTCTTTTTGACAGTATTGAAAGCACTAAAGACTACGCAATTAAAAGGGGTATTCATAAGATTTTCATAGTAAACGAAAAGGTTACTTACATCGAATTATAAGGAGGAGCAAAGAATGGATAAACCACTAAGAATTGCTCTTACCAAGGGCAGACTTGAAAAAGACACTATTGGTCTTCTTGAAAAGATAGGATATGATTGCACGCAGGTTAGAGAGAAGGGCAGAAGGCTTATTCTTCCGATAGGCGGTGCAAATATAGAGGTGGTGCTTGCTAAGGCAAACGATGTTATTACATATGTTGAGCATGGTGTGTGTGATATGGGTGTTGTTGGCAAGGATACAATAATGGAAATGCAAGGCAAGTTTTTTGAAATGGTAGATTTAGGCTTTGGAAAATGTAAATTTGCGCTTGCAACAAAAAAAGGTTCGAAATTTTACGGTGGATATAATGTTAAGACGATTGCAACAAAATATCCAAATGTTACAAGAAATTATTTTGAAAGCAAGGGTATGGACGTTGAGATTGTAAAAATCGAGGGATCTGTTGAGCTAGCACCACTACTTGAATTATCAGATGCTATTGTTGATATAGTCGAAACGGGTACAACACTTAAGGAAAACGGACTTGAGGTCATTGAGGATGTTTGTCCTATTTCCGCTCGACTTATAGTTAATATGGCGAGCATGAAAATGCGTCAGAGTGAAATTGAGGCATTTGTCAAGCTGATTGAAGAGAATATTGGAGGATAATATGCAAAGTGCGTTTTTAACAAAGGAAAAACAATCTTTTCTTCTTAAAAAGCATATTAAGGAAAGGCTGCCTGAATATGCTATTGAGATTATTATCGATATTGTTTTTGTTCTGCTGATTTTAAAGCTTTGCAATGGTGAAAATGTGGCTTTGGCAATAGCTTTGGCAGTAGTATGCGCTTTGGGGAAAATAACGGCGGATATTTTTGGATACAGAAAGAAACTAAAAAACAAGGAGTAATAAAAATGTCAGTTTTAAAAAAGATTTATGTAAACGGCTGTGATGAAGAAGAATTTTTCAAGCAAATTGAGCGTCGCAGCGGCGAAACAGATAAAAAGGTTACAGCTGTAGTAAATGAAATTATTGAAAACGTAAAAGCAAACGGAGATGATGCTGTTAAGGCTTATACCGAAAAGTTTGACGGCAAGCTGCCGCTTTATTATGAGGTGCCAAGAGATGTAATAAACGATGCACTTACTGAGGCGGATAGCTCTTTTACCGATGCTCTTTTAAACGCTATAGAAAACATCACAGACTTTCATACTAGGCAAAAGTCCCAAAGCTTTATTAATACAAAGGAAAACGGCGTTATTTTGGGTCAGCGTGTAAGGGGTCTTGAAAGAGTAGGTCTTTACGTTCCTGGCGGAACAGCGGCTTACCCATCAAGTGTACTTATGAACGCAATTCCAGCCAAAATTGCGGGGGTAAAGGAGATAATTATGGTTACTCCTCCTCTTAAAGATGGCACGCCTAATAAGGATATTCTTGTTGCAGCGGCACTTTGCGGCGTTGACAGAGTGTTCATGGCAGGAGGAGCGCAGGCGATAGCGGCACTTGCTTATGGCACAAAGGAAATTCCAAAGGTTGATAAGATAGTAGGTCCTGGAAATATTTTTGTTGCAACAGCCAAGAAGCTGCTTTACGGCACAGTTGATATTGATATGATAGCAGGACCAAGCGAGATTTTGGTGCTTGCCGATGAAACTGCTAATCCCAAGTATGTTGCCGCAGATCTTATGTCTCAAGCGGAGCATGACAGAATTGCGTCCGCTATACTTGTAACCACAAGCGAAAAGCTTGCAGATGAAACGATAAAAGAGCTTGAATCACAAATGACAAGCCTTTCAAGAAAGGATATTATCTGCGAGTCGCTTGAGAATTTTGGTGCGGCTATCATTTGTAATACTAAGGATGAGGCTTGTGAAATGGCGAATAGGCTTGCTCCCGAACACCTTGAGGTTTTGTTTGAAAACCCAATGGAATATGTTGGCAAACTAAACAATGCTGGTTCGATTTTCCTAGGTCAGTATGCGCCTGAACCGCTTGGTGATTATTACGCAGGTCCGAATCACGTCCTTCCCACAAGCGGTACAGCAAGATTTTTCTCGCCTCTTTCAGTAAACAGCTTTGAAAAGCGTTCGAGCTTTATCTACTACACCGAACAGGCACTTTGTGAAGCAAAGGACGATATTGTTCTTATTGCTGAAAAAGAGGGACTTACAGCTCACGCAAATGCGATTAAGGTGAGATTTGATTAAGTGGGATAGTTATCGCTAGACACCCGATAAGAAAGCTCAAAGAATAGGACAAAAAATGATAAAATCGATATTGGACTTATGCAAAAGTCTTAATAATCCCAATGTCTCATATGTTTCGCAAAATAACAGCCTGATTTACACAGACGATGACTATAAAATAACTGTTGATTCAAACGCAGTTATGACTTTTCACCATAACGGTTATGAGTATATATACACAGCAAAAAGCCTGGATGTTTGCCAAAATATAATCATCTGGCTAGTTAAAGGTGAAATTACTGCAGATTTTACTAACAAAGGATGTTTAAAGCTAGTAAATCTTGAAAGGATGACTAAAAAATATGCCGATAAGTCTGTTGGTATTGTAGGTAAAATTATCGGCACGCTGATAAGTGGTGTTATGCTTACATATTCACTTGTTGTTTCTTATTTAGCTATTACGTTTATATTTTATTATGATCTTGGTAAGCCTGATGATATTTATTCAATGGTAGTGCTGTGTGCAATGATTATCTGTGGCTTAGGTATTCTAAAATATATTTATTCAAAAAAACGTGTTAAAGCAGGTTGGATTTTTCTGCGTGTATTTGGATTCTTGCTTACGACATTTTTTATAGTTCTTTCAGTAGGTATTTTGCTCACATTTGATGAAGAACCCAAGATTTCTCTTTTTGGTGCGTTTACACTTTGCGGATGCTTTGCACTGTTTGTGTTTATAGGAATTTATCTTATCATACTTTCGATTAATCCTTCATTTTTAAAAGAAAAGGATCGCTACGTATCACGACTTATTAAATATCCGCCTATAGAAACCGCAAAGGCTTTGTGTGAAAAAATCAATGCTCGCAATCCAAATCATATGTACTCACTGAGGATTGAAAAAACAGATGATTTCCTTTCGATTTTTGAAAGCAAGGCAGGCGGATTGTTCTATTGGGATAGCACCATGAATTCACTTCATGTTGATGAGGGTATGTTTGCCGTACCATTTTTGCAACTTGATTTAAGAAGCTTTAAAACGGACACTCTTCCACAAAAGGGAATTTTGCAATTTTATTTGTTGACAACTCAAGAGGATTTTCTTGAATGTAGAATTGAAAGATGTATTGTTGTTTATCACGAAAATGTGGACTATTCAATTACAAGGCAGCAGGCGGCTGAATTTTTCGCAAATAGTAGCTGTATTGATGAATACGGTATAAGAGCTGAAAATGTAAGCCTTGCATATCTTCCAGGTGATGAGGAAGCAGATGCAAAGCTTCATGAGTCAGCAGAGGAAATGGGCGTTTTTCTTGATGAGGATATTAGTTATTCATCACTTTATATTTATGCTTATGGGCAATCCCGAGCATTATACTTTATGAGGGAAAGATCGCTTGATAACGAGGAAAATAGCCAAAATGTATATGAGCTTTTAAATATAAGAGGTAGTATTCTTTCGGAGAACCTATACTTTTACGATGCTAAAAATACAAAATATTATATTTCAAGCGAATATGACGATTACGTTTTGCATGTTAAAATTGCCGAAGAGAATTTAAAAAATTTAAAGCTAGATAAGGCTTTCACAGATTGGAGAATGATAGTATGAGAACAGCTGAAATTAAGCGTAAAACAAAGGAAACCGATATAGAGGTTTTTGTCAAGCTTGAGGGCAACGGTAAGGTCAATGTCAATACCGGTATCGGCTTTTTCGACCATATGCTTACCGCCTTCGGCGTTCATAGCGGAATTGATTTAGAGATTGAGTGTACAGGCGATTTGAACGTTGATGGTCATCACACTGTCGAGGATGTTGGTATTGCACTCGGTCAGGCTTTTTCACAGGCTTTAGGCAACAAGACGGGAATAGCACGCTACGGAAGTGCGTTTGTACCAATGGACGAGGCTCTTTGCTTTTGCGCACTTGATATAAGCGGCAGGGCTTTTCTAGCATATGATGCTAATCTGACAGATTTTCGCTGTGGAGATTTTGATTGCTGTCTTGCTGAGGAGTTTTTCAGAGCATTTGCATACAACGCTTTAATTACTCTTCATATTCGTGAGGAGTATGGCAAAAACGATCATCACATAATAGAAGCTATGTTTAAGGCTGTTGCTCATGCACTAAAGGATGCCATGGCAGTTACCGGCGGTGAGGTTCTTTCCACAAAGGGAGTGTTATAAAATGATAGCGATTATAGATTACGGTGCAGGAAATATATTTTCTGTAAAAAATGCACTTGACTATCTAAATGTTCAAAACAAGCTAACTAAAGAGACTAAAGACATCGAGAATGCGGACGCAATTATTCTTCCGGGTGTTGGTGCCTTTCCGTGGGCAATGCAAAAGCTTAATGAAAGCGGACTTGTAGATACGATAAAGGAGCAAGCTAAGCAAAAGCCTTTTCTTGGAATTTGTCTTGGCATGCAGCTTCTGTTTGAAAAAAGCTATGAATTTTCCGAGTGTGAAGGCTTAGGTCTTATCCCCGGCTATGTGGATAAAATTAATGAGCCAAATTTGGTTATACCACATATGGGCTGGAATAAGCTTGAATATAATCACGATTGCCCGTTGTTTAATGGACTTGGCGATAACGAGTATGTGTACTTTGTTCATTCCTACAAAGCTTTTTGTGAGGATAATAATCTTTATGCATATGTTGATTATGGTTCTCCGGTTTCTGCACTTGTGTCAGATGGTAAAACTATCTTTGGAAGTCAATTTCACCCTGAAAAAAGCGGAAAAACCGGGCTTAAAATACTTAAAAACTTTGTTGAACTTGCGGGGAGGTAGAAAACAGTGCTGGCAAAAAGAATTATACCCTGCCTTGATGTACGTGACGGCAAGGTTGTTAAGGGAGTAAATTTTGAGGGAATAAAAGAGGTCGGAGATCCTGTTGAATGTGCTTACGAATATAATTTACAGGGTGCAGACGAAATTGTTTTCTACGACATCACTGCGTCTCATGAGGGCAGGGGAGTTATGCTAGATGTTGTTCGTGAAACAGCGAAAAAGGTATTTGTGCCTCTTACTGTTGGTGGCGGAATAAAAACCGTTGACGATATTCGCAATACTCTGCGTGCGGGAGCAGACAAGGTTTCTGTAAATTCTCAGGCAGTGCAAAATCCTCAGCTAATTAAAGATGGAGCTGACATCTTCGGCTCACAATGTATATGTGTTGGAATAGATGCAAAGAAGGTTGCTGACGAAAAGTGGACTGTGTACATTAACGGCGGCAGAATAGATATGAAGTTAGATCTTATCGAGTGGGTAAAGCAGATTGAACAGCTAGGCGCTGGAGAGATTTGTCTAAACTCAATTGATACGGATGGTGTACGTGGCGGCTTTGACCTTCCTATGCTTAAAGCTGTGGTGGATGCAGTAAAAATCCCTGTTATAGCAAGCGGTGGAGCAGGTAAGCTTGGCGACTTTGCCGAAGCCTTTCTTAAAACAGATTGTTCTGCGGCATTAGCAGCAAGCCTTTTCCATTTCAGAGAGCTTAGCATTGACGAGGTCAAAAATGATTGCCGCAGCAAGGGCATTATTGTGAGGTAGTGGAAAACCTATATTTATGGGATTTTGCTGCTGGGTGGCGATTGCTGTAGTAAGTCTTGCAATGCAAAAGGTTATCGGTGTGTGGTAAAGGTTAGGAGGAAATAATGATAAAAATTGATATTAACGATTTAGACAAGTACTTTCAAAAGTCAGAGCTTACGCCGGCAATTGCGTTTGATGTTGACACTAAGACAGTTCTAATGCTTGCCTATATGAATAAGGAAAGCCTAAAAAAGACGCTTGAAACGGGCTATACCTGGTATTGGAGCCGCTCAAGGCAGGAGCTTTGGAACAAGGGCGCAACTAGCGGTCATCTGCAAAAGGTGGTTTCAATTTATGCCGACTGCGATAACGACACTTTTCTTTTAAACGTAAAGCAGACAGGTGCCGCATGCCATACAGGCTCATACAGTTGTTTTTTTAATGAAATTTATAATGAGGAGAATTAACAATGACAGTATACGAGGAAATTTTTGAGGTTTTAAAGCTTCGCAAAAAAGCATATGACGAGGGTAATGCGCCAGAAAAATCCTATACCTGCTATCTTTATGAAAAGGGTGTAGATAAAATTTGTAAAAAGGTTGGCGAGGAGGCTGCTGAAACTATTATTGCTGCAAAAAATGGTGATAATGAAGAGCTAAAAAATGAAATAAACGACCTGCTGTACCATGTGATGGTTCTTGCCGTAAATCAAGGACTTGAATGGTCTGACGTTGAAAAGGTGCTTGATGAGCGTAATGAAAAGATTGGAAATTTAAAGAGCTTTCATCAGGTCGATAAGAACAGCTAATGAAAGTAGAAGACTTTTCTTGAAAAAATCAATTCAATAATACCATGTGAGATTTTGCTTGTGCGGTAATACCATATCAAATTTTCATAATTTCAATCACGAAAAATATCCTTCTTGAATAGAATGTACTAATGGCAATTAAGTCATGCTACTTATACAAGGAGGATTTTTTATGAGTGATTTAAATGTAAACAGACCCTTTAAAGAGGCAGTTTGTGTGGATGTTATGCGTGTTTTCGACTCCTGCTCATCTCAGGAATGCTTGGAAGATCTTGAATTTGCTTTTGAGTGTACCGAGCAGGAGGTAATTGACCGCTCCGACTACATCAAAGCAAAATGTATTGATGTAGTTAGTGTAGCCTTTGCGGTAGATCCCGTACCGTTTAATAAGGGCTTTTACACAGTGGATGTAACATATAACTTTAAAGCAGAGATTGAAGCACATAGCAGCGAGCGCAAGGCTCCTGCAATAGTTTTTGGTAAGTCTAGCTTTTCAAAAAAGGTAATACTGTTCGGTTCAGACGGAAATACACAGCGTTTTGTATCTGATGGAAAGCCAAGCTGCCGCTATGTCTCGCAAACAAGTGGCTGTACCTGCTGCTGCGATAACGCAACCCTGCCAACTGCTGCAGTAAATGTAGCACCGCCAATGTGTTTAGATGCAAAGCTTGTTAGCTTGCCATGTGATGGTAAAGCTGTGCTTATCACCATTGGAATCTTTGCAATTATTCAGCTTGAGCGTCCTGTGCCGATCATGATTCCTTCCTTTGACTATTGCATGCCCAGCAAGGAGTGTTCATCAAACACCGACAGCCCTTGCGAGTTATTTGATAAAATAGCTTTCCCAACATCCGAATTCTTTCCGAAGGGATTAGATGAAGATCACGGATGCAAATGTTTAGACGAGGAGTCAAACGAAGCTGAACAGACAGACGAGACTGCTTAATAGCTTTTGAAATGGTATAGCTATATGTGATTTATACAAGGCGGCTTAGAGAAAATCAGAGCTGCCTTGTTATGCTTTGAGATGAAAAAGATATTGTATTAAGCAGCTTTTTTAAAAAATGAGTGTTGACTAATCAATACAAATGTGGTATAATATAAATGAATAAAATGAAAGGAATGAGTCAAATGTCTGAAGAATGTACACATGACTGTTCAAATTGTAGTCAAAACTGCGGTGAATCTCACGCTAACGAAATCGAGATGCTTAAACCCCACGAGTTATCCCACATAAGAAGAGTAATTGCAGTAGTTAGTGGTAAAGGCGGTGTTGGTAAATCGTTAGTAACCTCACTCATGGCAATAAATGCAACTCGAAGAGGACATAAAGCAGCTATATTAGATGCTGATATCACAGGTCCCTCTATACCAAAAATGTTTGGTATAAACGAGCTTGCATCAGCTACCGAAACAGCACTGTTTCCTTGTCAAAGCAAGAATGGTGTATCAGTAATGTCGCTTAATCTTTTAGTTGAAAATCAAACAGATCCTGTAATTTGGCGCGGTCCTGTTATTGCAGGAGCGGTATCTCAATTCTGGACAGATGTAATTTGGGGAGATGTAGACTATATGTTTGTTGATATGCCTCCCGGAACCGGTGATGTACCGCTTACTGTTTTCCAGCAGCTTCCTATTGAAGGAATTATCATCGTCACCTCACCGCAAGATCTTGTATCCATGATTGTGGCTAAAGCTGTAAATATGGCAAAGCTTATGAGAATTCCGATTTTAGGAATTGTTGAAAATATGAGCTATATAAAATGTCCTGATTGCGGAAAGCAAATAAACATTTTTGGTGAAAGTCATATTGAAGAAATAGCAGCCGATAATGGCATTGAGGTACTCGGAAAAATCCCGATAATGCCTGAAATTTCTGCGCTTTGCGATGAAGGTAGAATTGAAGACGTTGCACAAGAGTGTATACCGCCTGCAAATTCGATATTTGAGGAATAATAAAAGCAGGGGCTTGTTTGTAAGCCCCTGTCTTGCATTATTTTGTTATTCTAGCTTCGTGCGCTGCTTCGAGCAAAAAGTGATGCTACAAGACCAAATACAAATGCTGCGGTGATTCCTCCCGCTGCTGCGGTAAGCCCTCCTGTAAAGATGCCAATAAAGCCATCCTCTGTCACAGCCTTTTTTACACCTTCCGCGATTAAATTTCCAAAGCCTGTTAACGGAACAGCCGCGCCTGCTCCCGCTTTTTCTACTAGTGGTTTATATACGCCAATTGCTCCTAAGAATACGCCTGCTACAACATAGCTTGTCAATATTCTTGCAGGTGTTAGCTTTGTAAAGTCAATCAAAAGCTGTCCAACAGCACAGATTGCTCCTCCCACCAAGAATGCCCATAAATATTCCATTTTGTTACCTCTTAATCTAAATAATATCTAACATCCGTGTCTATGTGAAAGCCATACTGCATGTGATATTGATGGTATGGTTTCACCCTGTTGATTTATTATAGGTGACATAAGAGCACCTGTTGCAGCAAAAAGTACATTCTCAAATTCACCTGAACGTATTCTTGGCAGTATATACCCACAAAGCACACTTGCACAGCATCCACATCCGCTGCCGCCTGCGTGAACATCCTGCTCGTCAAATGAATATAGCATCAACGCACAGTCCTTATGAACCTCACGGATATTAACATTTTCCTTTTCAGCAAGCTCACACAACAGTCGACTTCCTACTTTACCTAAGTCACCTGTTAAAATCATATCAAAGTCATTAGGAGTCTTTCCTGTATCATTAAAAAAAGCGGATATTGTCGACCATGCAGCCGGAGCCATTGCAGCACCCATATTGTTTGCATCTGTCACACCTAAATCCTCAATTTTGCCTACAGTAAAGCCTCGTACATAGGGTGATTTTCCCTTGGCGGAAACACATAATGCTCCGCTTGCTGTTGCTGTCCATTGTGAGGTTGGCGGACGCTGTCCGCCGTAATTAAGAGGGAAGCGATATTGTCTTTCAGCAGAGCAAAAATGTGAGGATGTTACCGCTGCTGCCTTGCCAGCATATCCGCCTGACGTAAAGACCGATGCCATAATAAGAGCCTCTGCCATTGTCGAACAGGCACCATAAAGTCCAAAAAAAGGAATCTCAAAATCTCGTATTCCATAGGTGGTTGAAGTGCATTGATTAAGCAAATCTCCACCAAATAGCAAATCTATATCTGATTCCTTGAGATTTTGCTTTTTAAGCATATGCAACATCGCTTCCTTTTGAAGCTTGCTTTCGCCTTGCTCAAAGGTATCTGTTGACATATATGGATCTTCGTTTATCTTGTCAAAATATTCGCCCATAGGTCCTTCAGATTCCATCCTGCCGCCTACAGCAGCGGATGAAATTATACCCGGTGGATTTTTAAATATATGAGTTTGCTTCATACTAACACGCTCCTTTTTCTTAATCTTATCCAAATTTTAAAGAGCTATACTTATTTTGAAAGGAAATCTTTATGAGTCAAAAGATAAATTATCAGCTTAAGCTTGATAAGCTAATTGAATCAATACCAAAGGAAACTGTTCCCACACTTTTATTGCATAGCTGTTGTGCGCCATGCTCTTCATATACACTTGAATATCTTTCTCAATATTTTAAAATAACAGTTTTTTATTATAATCCTAACATCTCTCCAGCTTTAGAATATAAAAAGCGTGTTGATGAACAAAAGAGACTTATTAACGAGCTTCCAACTAAAAATCCGGTTGAATTTATAGAGGGCGAATACAAGCCTGAGGATTTCCTTGAAATTGCAAAAGGCTATGAAGACATGCATGAAGGCGGTGAAAGATGCTTTAGATGCTATCGCCTTAGACTAGAACAATCTGCAAGGCTTGCAAAAAGAATGAATTTTGATTACTTCGCTACAACACTTTCAATATCGCCATATAAAAACGCACAAAAGCTAAATGAAATTTCTGAAGACCTTTCGGAAATCTATGGAGTAAAGGCTCTGCCATGCGATCTAAAAAAGCGCGGTGGTTACAAGAGATCAATTGAGCTTTCAAATAAATATTCGCTCTATAGACAGGATTATTGCGGATGCGTTTTTTCAAAGCGTGAGCGTGATTTAAGAGTAAGTAAGAAGGAAATTGACTAATAGAAATTGATGAACTTTTCGTAATTTACAAAATATATCTTGATTTTTGCTCAAAAGTGTGATAGTATTATTGTGTTATTGTATAGACGCATTTTACATATAAATATATCTTAACAAAAAGGAGGACTTAATTATGTGCGGCATAGTCGGTTATGTAGGAAAAAAAGATTGTACAAAGGTGCTTTTGGATTCACTTCAAAAGCTTGAATATAGAGGATATGACTCAGCAGGAGTTGCTGTTTTTGAAAACGGAGATATACGAATTTCTAAGTCAAAAGGGCGTCTTGCAGTGCTCGAAGAAAAGCTGAAAAAAGAGGGCTGGATAAATGGCAGCTGCGGTATAGGTCACACAAGGTGGGCAACACACGGTGAACCATCTGATGTAAATTCACATCCTCACGGAAATGCCCGTGTCACTATTGTTCATAACGGAATAATTGAAAATTATCAGAAAATCAAGAAATATCTTGAAAAGAAGGGCTATGTTTTTGAGAGTCAGACTGACACCGAAACAGTAGCCAAGCTGCTAGATTATTATTACGACGGAGATCCAATGGAAACTATTCGCCGTGTTTTAGGCGAAATTGAAGGCTCTTATGCTTTGGGAATTATGTTTAAGGATTTTCCTAACACAATTTATGCAGTACGCCGAGATTCTCCACTTATTGTAGGTGTAGGCGATGATGAAGCTTTTATTGCCTCTGACGTTCCTGCTATCTTAAAATTCACAAGAGATTATTATCTTCTTGATATGGATGAAATAGCTGTTCTCAAGGATGGTAACGCTGAAATTTATGATGTTCACGGAATTAAACTTGAAAAACAGCTTCTAACTGCTGATTGGGATATGGAAGCCGCTGAAAAGGGCGGTTATCCACATTATATGCTTAAAGAAATAAGTGAACAGCCAGAAGCAATAAAGACCACAATAATTCCTCGTATTAATAATGGAATGCCTGATCTTTCAGAATGTGGGATTACGACTCAAAGGCTTCTTAATTATCAAAACATTTTTGTAGTTGCCTGTGGTACTGCTATGCACGCCGGACTTGTTGGTAAGTATGTAATTGAACAGCTTGCGAGAATACCTGTAACCGTTGATGTAGCAAGCGAATTTCGTTATAGAAATCCTATATTAACCGATAAGGATCTGGTTATAGTTGTATCACAATCAGGCGAAACAGCAGATACGCTTGAGGCTTTGCGTCTTTCTAAGCGTATGGGAGCTGAAACCTTAGCTATAGTCAACGTAAAGGGTTCATCAATTGCTCGTGAAGCCGACATGGTTGTTTATACTCATGCAGGACCTGAAATATCTGTAGCATCAACAAAAGCTTACATGGTTCAGGTCGCAGTTTTCTATCTATTTGCATTTGAACTGGCATATGCAAAGGAGGCTATATCTGAGGAGGAATGTAAAAGATTAACTAAATCTCTTATGGATATTCCTGATATAATCAATGTTGTTTTACAACAGTCAGAACAGTGCAAGTACATTGCATCAAAGCTTATAAATTCGAGTAATTTGCTTTATATCGGCAGGGGACTCGACTATGCACTTTCTATGGAAGGCTCATTAAAATTAAAAGAGATTTCATACATTCATTCTGAATCATACGCAGCAGGCGAGCTAAAGCACGGTACAATTTCTCTTGTAACAGATGGCATGCCTGTAATAGCTGTAGCTACCCAGCGTGAGCTATTTGATAAGACGGTGAGCAATGTCAAGGAGGTTAAAGCGAGAGGGGCAACAGTTATATTCGTTACTCATAGCTATAAGACAGTCGAGAGTGATGTGGCAGATTACAAAATTGGCTTGCCTACTATTGATGATATTCTTATGCCAATGCCTGCTGTTGTACCGTTACAGCTAATAGCCTACTATACGTCGGTTTTAAAGGGCAATGATGTTGATAAGCCAAGAAATCTAGCAAAATCGGTTACGGTGGAGTAATATGAGGTATAAGGCTTGTATTTTTGATTTTGATTTAACTCTTGCTGATTCGTCAAAGGGAATACTAATATGCTTCAAGCACACTCTAAAGAGGTTTGGATACAATATCCCTGATGACGATACAATATATGGTACTATCGGCAAAACACTTGTAGATTCGTTCGATGTCCTTACAGGGATTCCAAACAACCCACTTCGTGAGCAAATGAGGGTAGAGTATGTAAAAAAAGCAGACGAGGAAATGGTTCGTAATACATTTTTCTACGATGGTGCTGCCAAAGGACTTGTCGGTCTACAAACTAAAGGAATCAAGGTGGGTATCTGCTCAACTAAATATCGTTATAGAATCGAACAGTCATTTGCTCAGCAGCTAGGCTGCTTGCCGATAGATTTAATAGTTGGAGGCGAGGATGTAACAGATGCCAAGCCCGATCCACAAGGTCTGTTAAAATGCATTTCAGGTCTTGGTGTATCTCTCAGTGATGCTTTATACATTGGAGACAACATAATTGATGCACAAACAGCTCAGAATGCTAACGTTGATTTTGCCGCTGTGCTGACCGGTTCAACGACAAAATCTGAATTCTTAGAGTATCCAAATGTAAATATTTCGAGAAATTTAGGGGAGTTATTCGACTTTATAAACAAAGAGTAAAAATAAACACAATAATTCATTAACAACCCTTGATATTTCATGAGAAAAATGGTATAATAAAATGATGATAATTTGAGCTGGAGGAGGGGACTTACATATGCCAAAATCCATGACCGGCTTTGGCAGAGAGCGCCGGACTTTTGATGAAAGAGATATTCTTGTAGAAATACGTTCTGTAAATCATAGGTTTTATGAATTTTCTGCTCGAACACCCAGAGCCTATGGCTATCTTGACGAAAAGCTAAAGAAATTGCTTGGCGGAAAAATAACACGCGGCAAGGTTGAGGTCTCTGTATATATCTATAATAAAGAAGGCATAAATGCAAATATTTCTGTTAATATGGAAATTGCAAAGGGTTATATGAATGCACTTCGCCAAGCAGCTCCCGAGCTTGGACTTTCTGATAACATCGAGCTTGCCGAGATCATGCGTCTGCCGGACCTTTTTACAGTCGTAAAAACGCAGGAGGATGAAGAGCTTGTCTGGAACCAGGTTAAAGAAACTGCTGAGGCTGCTCTAGGTAGATTTATAGAGATGCGTGAGACTGAAGGCATTAAAATGTTTGAGGATGTTAGCTCTCGACTTGACAATATAGAGCAAATGGTGAATGCTATTGAAGCACGATCTCCTCAGGTTACCGAGGCATATAGAGAACGTCTTTATACTAAGATTGTAGAGGTCGTTGGCGATAGAAATATCGATGATGCACGTGTACTTACCGAGGCAGCAATCTTCTCTGAAAAAACAGCTGTAGATGAAGAAACAGTTAGACTTCACAGTCATATCTCACAATTTCGTGAGCTATTAAATTCAAGTGAGCCTATTGGAAGAAAGCTTGATTTTCTTGTACAAGAAATGAATCGAGAGGTTAATACTACCGGTTCAAAGTGTTCAGATCTCGATGTAACGCAGATTGTCTTAAACCTTAAGAGTGAAATCGAGAAAATTCGCGAACAGATTCAAAATATTGAATAGAAACGGAGGCGTGTTTCCTTGCAGCTTTTAAATATAGGATTTGGAAATTTAGTTTCCGCAGACAGACTTATCGCAATTGTGTCTCCTGATGCTGCTCCGATAAAGCGTCTTATTCAAGAGGCACGCGACAGAGGTACACTAATTGATGCTTCATGCGGAAGAAAAACAAAGTCTGTATTGGTTATGGATAGTGATCACGTTGTACTTTCATCGATTTCTACTGATACTGTTTCTTCTCGATTAAATAATAGAGAAATGGAGAATGCTGCAGATGAATAATGCAAAGCTGTTTATAATATCTGCTCCATCCGGATGCGGAAAGGGTACGCTTATAAAAGAGCTCATGAAGCAATTTGATGTTTTTCTTTCGATATCCTGCACCACACGAAAGCCTCGTGAAGGTGAAATTGACGGAAAGGATTACAATTTTTTAACAGTTGAAGCCTTCGAAGAGCTTATAAAGAATGACGGCTTTTTAGAGTATGCTAAATTTTCTTCAAACTACTATGGCACACCTAAAGCTGCTGTTGATGAAAATTTAGATAGTGGCAGAGATGTGCTTTTAGAAATTGAACCACAGGGTGCTTTTCAGGTCAAACAAAAGTGTAAGGATGCTGTAATGCTCTTTATACTGCCGCCATCAATTGATTCACTTAATAGACGTCTGCACAGACGAGCAGAGCAATCTGGTGAAACTGAAGAAATGATTCAAAAAAGGCTTGCAACAGCTAAGGGCGATATTGAGCGTGCTTACGAGTATGACTATGTCATGATTAATGGTGATCTAGATCTAGCGATTTCAGATCTTAAAAAAATTTTTATAAATGCCAAAAACGGCGGTGAAGGTTTAAATGACTTTTCCGCAAAAAATATGAAAGATAGAATAGACGAGGTGCTAAAAAATGCTTAGACCAGCAGCGGTACAAATTTTAAAGAACAATGAAAGCTACTACTCACTTGTTGTTGCTGTAGCAAAACGAGCTAGAGAAATCGAAGATAAAGCTTTTGAGGAAAAGACGGTTCTTGACGAAAGACCTGTAAAAATTGCAGTGGACGAATTTGCTGCAAATGAATACACACTAGTTGAAGATCCTTCACTAAAGTCTTAATCAAGAGGAATATATGCCATTAATTACTGAGCTTGCAATTAACGGAACCAATTATAGCTTTGACAAGCGATACACCTATATTGTTCCAAAGAGGTTAACTGATAAGGTAAAATCAGGTGTTAGAGTGTTAGTGCCCTTTGGCAAAGGAAATAAGCTTTGTGTAGCTCTTATACTATCTGTTAAACAGGTTGACCTAATTAATAGTAAGCTAAAAGAGATAAATGCGGTTATAGATGACTCGCCGCTTGTTGGCGAGGAAATGCTTAGCATGATTGAGTGGCTAAAGGAAACAACCTTTTGTACGTATTTTGATGCTTACAAGGCTATGGTTCCTAATGGATTTTCTGTTAAAATAAAGGCTAATTATCAAGCTGTAAATATAGATCCAAATGAAATAGGACTTAACGAAGAGGAAGAACAGCTTTTTTACAGTATAAAGCTTGCAAAATCTCAAAAGGAAATAGATGCTCTTACTATACCACAAAAGAACTCTACTTCAAGTGAAAGGAAAAAGCTTAAGGCTTTAATTGATTCGCTTATAGATAAAGGAGCTATAGAAGAGTCAAATGTTATTAAACGTACAGTAGGAGATGCAAGCGAGCAAAATGCTATGCTTACCGACTACTATACGTCAGGCGAATGCCAGGAAAAGCTAAGTGTAAAGCAAGCTGCTGTTGTTAAATGTCTTAGTGATAATGGAACAGCATCCGTTGATGAGCTTTGCTATATGACCGGCTGTACAAAGACAGTTGTAAAAAGACTTGAGCAAAAAAACATTGTTAGACTTTTTAATGTTGAGGTTATGCGCAAGGCAACCGAAGATGCCACAGAGCATCACAGCCTTGATGAAATAATTTTAAGCGATGAGCAAAGAAACGCTTATGATGGAATAATGAACCTAATATCTGCGTCTAAGCCTGCCGGTGCACTTCTTTACGGAGTAACGGGAAGTGGAAAGACATCAGTTTTTTTTAAGCTGATAGAATCTGTTCTTAAAATAGGTAAGACCGCGCTTATGATGGTTCCTGAGATTTCCTTGACACCACAAATGGTAAAAAAGTTTAAAAGCTATTTTGGTGATGAAATTGCACTTTTACATTCATCTCTATCTCTCGGTCAGCGAGCGGATGAATTTAAGAGAATACGAAATGGCGATGCGAGAATAGTAATAGGTACACGAAGTGCCGTTTTTGCACCGCTTAACAATATAGGGCTTATAATTATGGACGAGGAGGGCGAACGCACCTACAAGTCTGATAGCTCACCCAGATATCACGCAAGGGATGTTGCAATAAGAAGATGTGGCTTTCACAATTGTGTGCTGCTTATGGCATCAGCAACTCCCTCAATAGAAAGCTATTATTTTGCAAAAAGTGGAAGATTTCATCTTTTTGAAATGCATAAAAGATATGCAGGAGCAAAGCTTCCAGAGGTTGAGATTGTTGATATGCAATCAGAAGAGAACTCCTCAGGCGCAAGCCTATTTAGTCACAAGCTAGCAGATGCTATAAGTGAAACACTAGATCGAAAAGAACAGGTTATGCTGCTTTTAAATCGTCGTGGGTATACTACATATGTATCCTGTGCAAGCTGTAGACAGCCAATATCCTGCCCAAATTGCTCATTGCCGCTTACTTATCATAAGAAAAATGATAGACTAATGTGTCATTATTGCGGCTACTCAATGAGCATACCAGCCTGCTGTCCAGAATGTGGAAGTGACAAGCTTAAACAAAGCGGAGTTGGTACGCAAAAAATCGAGGACGAGCTTAAGAAGCTTTTCTCCGAAGTAAGACTTCTTAGAATGGACGCAGACACAACATTTTCACGTTATGCCTATGAAGAGAGCTTTTCAGCCTTTGAGCGTGGCGAGTATGATATAATGCTAGGCACTCAGATGATAGCAAAGGGATTAAACTTCCCGAACGTAACGCTTGTTGGTATTGTATCGATTGATAAAGCCTTATTCACAGGCGACTTTAGAAGCTATGAGCGAACTTTTTCGCTTATAACACAGGTAGCAGGACGTTCAGGTCGAGGTCAAAAGCCCGGCAAAGCATATATTCAAACCTTTGTTCCGGATCACTATGTTATTAACCTTGCAGCTCAACAAAATTATGATGAGTTTTATGAGCAGGAATCTGCACTTAGAAAAGCTCTGTTATATCCCCCATATTGTGATATTTGTTCAATTCTGCTTTCGTCAGTAAGAGAAAGCCAAGCTATAGAGGGCTCTAATGAATTTTTAAGATTACTAAAGGAGTATATTTCAGAGAATAAGCTTAGTATTCCACTTAGAGTTTTAGGACCCTCTGCTTGTACGCTAGAAAGAATAAATAACAGATATAGATATAGATTGATAATAAAATGCCGAGTTTCTAAAATGCTTAGGGATATGATAAGCAGCTGCATCGGCAGATTTATGACCGATCGCCGATTTTCTGAGGTTAGAATTACAGCTGATGTAAATGGCGATATAGGTCTATAAATTGCATGAAAGGATTTGTTTTAATGGCAATTAGAAATATTACAAAGGAAGGCGATCCAGTCCTTAGAAAGGTTTGCAGACCTGTAGTTGACTTTGATGAAAGACTTGCCCAAAAGCTTGACGATATGATAGAAACCATGCATCATGCAGATGGAGTAGGACTTGCAGGTCCACAAATAAGCTACTTGCGTCGAGTAGTTGTTATTGATGTTGGAGATGGAGCTGTTGAACTGGTAAATCCTGAAATTATCCATAAGTCATTAAAAACTCAGCGTGTTCAAGAGGGATGCTTATCCTGTCCGAACAAATGGGGAATTACTACACGACCATTAAAGGTAAAGTTTAAAGCCCAGAACAGGCACGGCGAATGGTTTGAAATGGAAGCAGAAGAGCTTTTTGCTCAAGCTGTTTGCCATGAAATAGACCACCTAGATGGCAAACTATTTGTTGATATAGTTGAGGAATGGGTTAGACCTGACGAAAACAAAGAAAATGAGGAGAAAAAGTAATGAAGATTGTTTTCATGGGCACTCCTGATTTTGCTGTTACAGCCCTAGAAAAGCTTTACGATTGCAGTGAGCATGAGATTTTAGCTGTCTTCACTCAACCGGATAAGCCAAAGGGAAGAGGATATAAGCTTATTCCAACTCCTGTAAAAATTTTAGCTCAGCAGCATGAAACGCCTGTGTATCAGCCTAATAGCTTAAAAAAAGATGCAGATGAATATGTTCGGGCTCTTAAAGCTCTTGCTCCCGACTGTATTGTTGTTGCTGCATATGGCAAGATTTTACCTAAAGAAATACTTGAGCTTCCTAAGTATGGATGCATCAACATACATGCATCTCTTTTACCTAAATATAGAGGTGCTGCTCCTATACAGCGCGCTGTATTAAATGGAGATAAAACTACAGGAGTTACTGTAATGCAGATGGCTGAGGGACTCGATACAGGTGATATGCTATTAAAACGAGAAATCTCTATTGACGAAAATGCAACATCTGCGGATATGTTTGAAAAGCTTGCTATTCTTGGCAGCGAAATGATTATTGAGGTTTTACGCAAAATTGAAAATGGTGATCTAGCCTTTGAAAAGCAGGATGAAGGTCTTGCATCATATGCCAGTATGATAACAAAGGATATGTGTCCTATAGATTTTAGCAAATCTGTTGAGCTTATTCATAGGCAAATATGCGCATTATCAGATTCACCTTGTGCCTACTGTTTATTGTATGGTAAGCGTTTAAAAGTGTATCGTTCGCAGATTATTTCTCGTGAAAAGCCAAATGCTGTATCTGGTGAGTTTGTCGGAGAGAAAAAATTTGACGTTGCTTGTTCAGATGGAATTTTGCGCTTTGTTGAGATCCAAGCTGAAGGCGGAAAACGTATGAATGCAGCTGCATATCTTAATGGTAAACCCATAAAGCCTGGTGAGATACTTCACTAAGCCTATTTGGAAGTTAAGCGCATGAATTTTGGAGGATTTTAAATGGCTGATGTGGTAAACAGCAGAGCAGTTGCAGTTAAATTACTTTGTAGAATTGAGGATGGCGGAGCTTACTCAAATATACTTCTTGATGAGCAGTTTAGACGTACTCCAATGAATCCTCAAGACAGAAGGTTTTGCGCCGCTTTGTTCTATGGCACCCTTGAGCGTAGATATACTCTTGATGAAATCATTAAGTACTATTCAAAAAATCCTTATGATAAACTGAATTTAGAGGTTCGATGTATTTTAAGAACTGCATTGTATCAGATTTTATACATGAATAGTGTGCCAGAATCTGCTGCAGTTAATGAAGCAGTAAAGCTAGCTTCAAAAAATCGAAATCCTGCCGTTAAAGGCTTTGTCAATGGTCTTTTGCGAGGCTTTTTAAGAGCTGATAAAAAAATGCCCTCCTACAAAGACAAATATGAGCAGCTTGCTTTTGATTATTCTTGTCCTATTCCTTTAGTAAAGAAATGGACAATAGAATATGGCGAAGATGTAGCTATTCAAATGCTAGAGGGATCTCTTGGAAGACCGCCTATAACGGCTAAGGTTAATACTCTTCGCACTACAACAAGTAATCTTATTAGTAGACTATATGAAGAGGGAATTGAATGTAGTGCAAATCAGTATTTTGATGATTGTATAGATATCGCAAACGGCTCACCGGAGTCTACTAAAGCTTTCAAGGATGGACTTTTCCATGTTCAAGATATTTCAAGCAGGCTTTGCTGTAAAGCGCTTGATGTTAAATCTGGTGATACACTGCTGGATGTTTGCGCAGCGCCGGGAGGCAAGACCTTTACCGCTTCTGAGCTTATGAATAATAATGGTAAGGTATATTCGCTTGACTTGCATAAAAATCGTGTCAAGCTGATACAGAGCGGGTGTAAACGTCTTGGACTTGACATTGTTAATGCTAATGTAAATGACGCTAAGATCTATAACTCTAGCTTGCCAATGGCTGATGTTGTACTTTGCGATCTGCCTTGCTCAGGACTAGGGGTAATAGCACGAAAACCTGAAATAAAGTACAATAACTTGACAGATTTCGAACGCCTTCCATATGTTCAGCATGATATTTTAGAATGCTGTTCTAAATATGTTAAGGTGGGTGGCACATTAGTTTTCTCAACCTGTACTCTTTCAAGAGCTGAAAACGATGAAAACACCAAGCGTTTTCTCGCCGAGCATAATGACTTTGAGCCTGCTCCACTTTGGCAAAGCTTTGGTCATTTTGATGGCTATACAAGCTTAACAGTATTGCCAAGCTATTTTGGGTCCGATGGATTTTACATATCAAAATTTATTAGAACGAGGTGATTCTTTGGTTATCAAATGTGAAGAGAATAAAATTGACATTTTAAGTCTGACGCTTGATGAGCTTACCGATGAGATTTTAAAGCTAGGCGAGAAGAAATTTCGAGCAAAACAAATTTTCAGCTGGCTTCATGTTAAAAATGTCTCTTCCTTTTCTGAAATGACCAATTTATCAATACAGTTGCGAGAAAAATTAGAGAAGGTTTTTTATTTAAAGCCTTTGTTGATATGTAAAAGATTAGATTCTAAGGTAGATAACACAATAAAATATCTATATGAGCTTTCAGATGGTTCACATATTGAATCAGTTGTAATGGAATATAGCTATGGAAACACCATTTGTGTATCTACACAAGTTGGTTGTAAAATGGGATGCAGGTTTTGTGCATCAACAATTGCTGGATTTAAGAGAAATTTGCTTCCTAGTGAAATACTTCAGCAGATTTATACAGCTAAATCTGATAGTGGACGTGATATTTCCGGTGTGGTACTAATGGGTATAGGTGAACCACTTGACAACTACGACAATGTAGTTTGCTTTTTACAGCTGCTATCATGTCCTGATGGGTTTGGAATGTCGCTTAGACACGTTTCAGTTTCTACCTGTGGAATAGTTCCTAGGATATATGACCTTTCTAAGCTTAATCTAGGCATCACACTTTCAATTTCTCTTCATGCTCCAAAAGACAAAAGCAGAAGTGAAATTATGCCGATAAATAACAGATATCATTTAGACGAGCTTATGACTGCCTGTCGCAGCTACTTTGCACATACAGGACGCCGAATAAGCTTTGAGTATGCGCTAATAAATGGACATAATGACTCTTACGCAGATGCTAAAAATCTCGCAATGCTACTAGATAATTTTATGTGTCATGTAAATATAATACCTGTCAATAAAATCAAAGAGCGTGGCTATACCTCTGACAGAAAATCAGCATATAAATTCCAGCAGTATTTAAACGAGCTTGGAGTAAATGCTACAGTACGAAGAACGTTGGGTTCTGATATAGATGCTGCTTGCGGACAGCTCAGACGTGAATACGAAGTGTCTGAAAGCTAGTGTGTGCTAGCAGAAAATTTATCAAAGGACGGTGATTGACTTGTATCTATCTTATAATTCCGATATGGGAAGTGTACGGACAGAAAATCAGGATAAAATTTGTGCAGGTTTTCTATCTGACAACGTTTCTCTTGTTGTTGTTTGCGATGGAATGGGCGGAGCATCTTCAGGTGCAGTTGCCAGTGATATAGCCGCCAATGAGATTTATCGCAGAATATCGGAAGGTTATCGAGAAGAAATGAAGCCGTCTGTAGTGCGAAGCCTGCTTGAAACTTCTGTTTCTGCGGCAAATGCCATTGTTTATGAAAAAAGCTGTGAGGATATTGAAAAAAACGGAATGGGTACGACCTGCGTTTTAGCACTTGTTGATGACAAACGTGCTTATGTTGTTAATGTCGGAGACAGTCGAGCGTATCTTATGGACGAGTCAGGTATTACTCAAATAACAGAAGATCATACCTATGTTAATGAGCTGTACAAGCATGGTGAAATTACCTATGAACAGATGGAAAATCACAAAATGCGCAATATAATTACTCGTGCTGTAGGCGTTGAGGAAAAGGTTGAAATTGATTATTTTGAGCTTGAAGAATCAGGCAATTTCGCAATTTTTCTTTGCACCGATGGCTTGTCAGCATATTGTCACCCGCAAATTATATACGAGAGTGTCTTTAATAAGAATCTAGACAAAGGCGTATCTGATTTGATAGATTATTGCAATGCCTGCGGAGGCAAGGATAATATTTCCGCAGCAGTTATTGCCAACTAAACGAATTTAAATAAAGGGAAAAGAACAGGAGTTGAAGTTTTTATGAATTATATCGGCATGAAGCTCGACAACCGTTATGAGATCACTGAACAAATTGGTTCAGGAGGCATGGCGGATGTTTACAAGGCGGTTGATTTAGAGGAAGATCGCATTGTAGCAGTCAAGATTCTACGAGACGAATTTTCTCAAAATGAGGACTTTTTGAGGAGATTTCGAAATGAAAGTAAAGCCATTGCTGTACTTTCACATCCTAACATTGTAAAAATTTACGATGTCGGTCTTACCGATGAAACAAAGTTTATTGTCATGGAGTATATTGATGGCATAACGCTCAAGGATTTTATGGAGCAGCAGGGTGTGCTTCGCTGGAAGGATGCACTTTTCTTCGTCACACAAATTTTACGTGCTCTACAGCACGCACATGATAAGGGAATTGTTCATCGCGATATAAAGCCACAGAATATAATGCTATATGAAGACGGCACTATCAAGGTCATGGACTTCGGAATTGCAAGATTTTCACGTGTTGATGGCAAGACTATGTCTGACAAGACAGTAGGCTCGGTTCACTATATTTCACCTGAACAAGCGAGAGGCGATATAACTGATGAGCGCAGCGATATCTATTCAGTTGGTGTAATGATGTACGAAATGCTTACAGGTAAGAAGCCTTATGACGCTGATACACCTGTTGCAATTGCACTAAAGCATATGCAGGAGGAATGCGTACCTCCGCGTGAGATTATGCCTTCTGTACCTGATGCACTTGAAGAAATAGTACTTCATGCTATGGAAAAGGATCCCACAAGACGTTATCAGTCTGCTGCGGATATGATTAAGGATATTGACACATTTAAACTAGATCCCACAGTTATCTTTGGATACACAGATCCAAACTATGTTCCTCAAGCTACACAGGAGGCTACTCGCTATTATAATCCCCTAATCAATAGTCAAAACAGTGAAGCTGAAGTAATTGAAGAACCTGAAGAAGAGGATGACGAGGATGAGGATGATGACGATGAGGATAATCATCATCGCAGCTATGTAGTCCCTATTATGCTTGCAGTTACTGTGGCTGTTGTAATAGTTGCATCCTTAGTTATAGCATATTATGCTATTTCAAATTTCGGTCCAAGTGCTACTCATACCGGCAATGTTGAAATTCCAAACTTTGTTGGTCAAAATATTGTTCAGGTAGAACAGGAATGGGGCGATAAGCTTACATTTGAAAAGGAAGAGGAATATTCAAACGAATATGACGAAGGCGTTATTATGTCACAGGATCAAACCGGAAAGACGGTTCGTGAAGGCTATACACTAAAGGTTACTGTCAGCAAGGGTCAACGACTTATTACAGTACCTAATATGGTGGATAAGACCGAAGAGGTTGCTAGAAGCGAATTAACAAGTGCAGGCTTTGTACCTGTTCGTGTTGAGATGCACAGTGATGAAGTTGCCGAGGGTCTGGTAATAAAGACTGAGCCTGAAGCTGGATCCGAATATCCTGAGGGTAAAGAGGTTCAGTATTATGTAAGCCAGGGACCTGTTGAAACGCAAATTAAGGTACCTGATGTAACTGGACTCACACAATCTAAAGCTATAGCAGCACTTAAGGAGAGCAAGCTTGATTATGAGGTAGAAGAGGTCAAGGAGGATGGAAACAAGGGTAAGGTAGTAGAGCAAAGCATAGATGCCGATACCTATGTTGACAAGGGAACAGTAGTAACAATATATGTTTCTACCGGTGAGGCAGATCCTATAGAGTTAACACTAACGATTCCTATGCCCGACGGAATAAGAGGCTCGTATACTATCGATGTTTATCGAGAGGGAAGTGCAGCTTATACTAAGACCATCTCAAACGGAGAAGCAGTTGCAGGAAGCACTGTTAGCTTTGATATTTCAGGTAAAAAGACTGAAACCCTTACCGTTTATATCAAGAGTAACGATCTAGGAGAAGAAAATCTTATTAGATATGCAACCTATGATATCAATTATGATAATGAGGAAATTACTCTTGATGGTGAGTTAAACGAGTCTGACCTGCTCAAGATTACTCCGGCTGAGTCTACTACAACCACAGCAGAAACAACTCCTGAAACGACTGAAACGGCTCCTGCTGAAACCTCTGCCACTGAAACAACTACAGCTGAGACAACGGCACCAGAAGAAACAACAGTCGCTGAAGCGTATGAATAATAAGAGTAGGCTTTCATGAATGGATTGATAATTAAAGCTATCGGAGGCATCTATACTGTAGAAGCCTCCGATGGTATATATGAATGTGCTGCCAGAGGAATATTCAGAAAGCAAGGCGTTTCACCTATGTGCGGTGACACTGTTGGGTTTTCTATTGATAATGATAAATCTGGCATAATAGAAAGCATAACACCAAGAAAAAACGAAATCATAAGACCTCCACTTGCTAATCTTGATATATTACTTTATGTGACATCTGTTGTAGAGCCTGTCCCTAATTTAACGTTGATAGATAAGTTTATAGCTATTTGTGAATACAAAAAAATAACCCCTGCTGTTATTATAACTAAAATTGATAAATGCAGCAGTGATGAAATTGAAAACATCTATAAGCTTGCAAAAATACCTATCTTTAAAGCGAATAATACAAATGGCGAAGGCAGCAAAAGTATAAGAGATTTTATATCAGGAAAGCTATGTGCTTTTACCGGAAACACAGGAGTGGGCAAATCCTCACTTTTAAACTGCATGTTTCCAAACCTAGAACTATCTACAAATGAAATAAGCAAAAAGCTAGGCAGAGGAAAGCACACAACACGTCATGTAGAGCTTTTTAAGATGCCGGGCGGAGGTTACATAGCTGACACACCTGGATTTTCAAGCTTTGAAACCAATCGTTATCAGATTATCTTTAAAGACGAGCTTGCTGATTGCTTTCGTGAATTTTCAGAGTTTAAAGATAACTGTCGTTTTCCAAACTGCAGTCATACAGGTGAAAAAGGATGCGCAGTAATACAAGCTGTGAATGATGGCAAAATTGCTCCTTCAAGACATCAAAGCTATTTAGGGATGTATGAGGAAGCGAAAAATCTTAAGGAATGGGAATATAAGAAGTAATAAACGTACAGTTAAGGAGATTTATCATGAAACGCTGTATAATTTTTGCAGGAGGAAATCCTGAGCCTATGCTGCCGGATGGAATTAATACTGAAAATTCTCTTATAATAGCAGCTGATAAAGGCTATATTAATTGCAAGGAACTAGGCTTTACTCCTACATTAACCATAGGCGATTTTGACTCTTTAGGCTTCATTCCGAATGATTGCGAAAAAATTTCCTTTCCGAAGGAAAAGGATGATACAGATCTTATGCTTGCAGTGCGTGAGGCATTAAAGCGTGAATGTTCTGATATTACCATTTTAGGTGCGCTAGGCGGCAGACTTGATCACACACTTGCAAACATACAAACGCTTGCGTTTATTCGTGAAAATGGAGCATGGGGAAGAATTTTAAGCTGCAACGAACAGATAATTCTTGTATCCTCCGGCAAATACACAATTAAAAGAAAAGAGCACTACTCACTTTCACTTTTTTCTTATAGCAGGGAGGTTACAGGACTTACCGTTAAAGGAGTTAAGTATCCATTAAATAATGGGAAAATAGATTCAAGCTTTCCTATAGGTGTGTCAAATGAGATTATAAATGACAGCGCTGAGATTTCATTTAGTAGTGGTCTATTGGTTATTGTACAAAGCCGAGCTTAACAAAAATTCTTAACACATTTAGTATTAGCTGCATATTATGAAATACACGATAGATAAATTTAGATAATCGGAGGTATTTTTATGAAGGTAGTAGTTGTAAAAAGTCCGAAGCTTTTAGCGCCGGTGTTAAGAATGATTTTTAAGATAAAAAAAGAGCCTGTTGAATAATTACATATGCTCTGAAAGGACAGTTTTTGCTGTCCTTTTTTATTTTCATACGCATATAATACTAACAGGAGGCTAAATAATGCTAGAGCTTAATGTTTTTTCAATTAAATTGAGATTCTATTTTGGATTTTTTGCCGTTATATTTGTATCTTTTTTCTTTGGCAGTAAGGATTCATTGGGAATATTAGCGGCGCTCACTTGCTGCCTGTTACATGAATTAGGTCATCTTTCGGCAATGTGCTTGCTATCTACTTCACCTGACAAAATATGTTTTTATGCTGGTGGAATAAAAATAATTCCGCATAATAATGGAATAGAGAGCAGGGAAGTCCAGACCATCATTCTAGCAGCAGGATGTGCAGTAAACTTTATCTTTGCTATTGCTTCAAAGCTATTAGGATTTAATATGCTATATAATATAAATCTATGTTTAGGCATATTCAATCTTTTGCCATTTTCGTATTTTGATGGCGGCAGAATTTTAGAACTATATTTACCGCATAACATAAAAAGGATATTTGCTTTAATCTGTACTATTCTATTAATTGTTGCTTTTTTTAGTGTGAATGCTATTAATCCTGCTATTCTTGCAGTATTTATATTCGTTTCAATTTCGGAGATATTTATGTGATGTAAACTACTTAATATTAAGAGAAAACAAAATAATTCAAAATAATATTTCAACCCCCTGGAAATCTCTTTTACAATATGATATAATAAAGTATCAAAATAGCTTTTTGATAAAGCATTACTTTTAATACGGCACTAAATTCCACGGAGGAAAAAATATGACACGAATGAAATTATTGCTTTTAGCAGTTATATATTTAGCATTTATAGGCTTAGGTTTGCCCGATTCGCTTTTAGGCTCAGCATGGCCTTCTATGTATGAGGATTTAAATACACCGGTATCCTATGCTGGAATAATTTCAATGACCATCGCAGTTGGTACAATAATATCAAGCCTTTTAAGTGATCGACTCACAAAGATTATAAAGACAGGAAAAATTACAGCCATAAGTACAGCGGTTATGGCAATTTCAATGTTTGGTTTTTCCATTAGTAATTCGTTCATAGCTCTTTGGATATGGGCAATTCCATACGGACTAGGGGCGGGAAGTGTTGATGCTGCTCTTAACAATTATGTTGCCCTACATTATCCAAGCAGACATATGAGCTGGCTTCATTGTATGTGGGGTATAGGAACTATTGTAGGTCCTTCTGTTATGGGCTATATGCTTACTAATGGTAACAACTGGAACACTGGCTATCGTCTTATGTCTATAATTCAGATTATAATTGCAATTATTCTTGTAATTAGCTTGCCACTATGGCAAAAAAATGATAGTATTAATGCTGACAGTAACTGTGAGCAGCTTGATGAAAAATCTAAGCCTATTCCATTAAGAGAGCTATTTAAAATTCCAGGTGTAACAGAGGTTATGCTTACATTCTTTTGCTACTGTGCAATTGAATCTACAACAATGCTTTGGAGTAGTACCTATCTGGCATTGTATAAAGGAATTTCAGCAGATACAGCTGCAACACTTGCAAGTCTTTTCTTTATCGGAATAACAGCGGGAAGAGCAGTTAATGGATTTTTGACATATAAATTTTCAGACACACAGATGGTGAGGATTGGTCAGGCAGTTATACTTGCTGGAATAATAGCTTTGCTTATACCTTATGGAAAAATACTTTCAATCCTCGGTTTAATCCTTGTAGGAATCGGCTGTGCACCAATTTATCCTTGTATAATACATTCAACGCCTTCGCATTTTGGTTCAGATAAATCTCAAGCACTAATAGGAGTACAGATGGCAAGCGCATATGTTGGAACATGCTTGATGCCACCTGTATTCGGATTAATTGCAAACAACATAACGATATCATTGCTTCCTGCTTATCTGATTATAATACTTTTCTTGATGATTACTGTTCATGAAAGACTAGTAAGAAAAACAGAAAAATAGAGCATGGTAAACTTTTTTTAAATTCACTTGCAAAATCTCTTAGATTGTGTTATAATATAAGTGTAAGATTATTAAACCAGTATTATTATAATAATAGCAAGGAGAACAGCTTATGAAATGCCCTTTTTGCGGATATCCCGATACAAAAGTAATAGATTCAAGACCAAGTGATACAAAAAAGCGCCGTCGCCGTGAATGTGCTAGCTGCGGTAAAAGATTTACTACCTATGAGGTTATAGAAAAGCCGATGCTCATGGTGTATAAGCGTGATGCAAGCTTTGAACCGTTCGACAGAAGTAAGCTTATAAAAGGTTTGCAGAGTGCAATAAAAAAACGTCCTGTAAGTGTGGAGGATATGAATGCACTTGTAGATGATATTGAAAATACTTTTGCTAACAGAATGCAAACAGAAACCACAACTGAAGAAATAGGAAATATGGTGCTTGCCGGATTAAAAAAGCTTGACCATGTAGCTTATGTTCGCTTTGCGTCTGTTTATAAGGATTTTGCAGATGTTGAATCCTTTATACAGATTATATCCGAGCTTTCACAGGAAGAAAAGAAATAATTTTTTTGCCGTGCTTTTAATAGAAGTGCGGCTGTTATTTTGAATGATATTTATAAAAAAGCGCTTGACAAATCAAAAGAGAAGTGCTATAATGGATATATAGAAAACCGCACTAAATCAAAGTTTAGTGCGGTTAAGGGGAGTCAAAAACAATTAGCCATATCATTTGAAAACACACGATTATAAAGGAGTCGAAATCATGAAAAAAGAATACCGAGATGATTGTCCAGAATATTTGCTTGGATTTTTAACACACTTGAGAGTTATTGAAAACCGTGCACCAAGAACCGAAGAAGCTTACTATACAGACCTACGATGCTTTTTAAGATATCTGCTTATAGATCATAATGATGTAGATCCAAATAAGACAGCTTGGGAATCTATTTCAATTAAGAATGTGCCATTTGATTATTTGAAAAGCTTTACACTTTATGATGCGTATAATTATTTGCGTTGGTTAGCTGATGATCGTAATAACAGTCCTAAGACCAGAGCCAGAAAAACCTCGGCACTCAAGCATTTTTATAATTATCTTGCAAATAAATCACATCAATTAGAATCAAATCCGCTTGAAACGCTTGAAAGCCCACATACTACAAGTTCTTTACCAAAATATTTAACGCTTGGCGAGGCTCAACAGCTTTTAGCTACAATAGAAACAAAGAATACTGAACGTGATTATTGCATTATAACGTTGTTTTTAAACTGCGGAATGCGACTATCAGAGCTTTGCGGAATTGATATGGGTGATATAAGCTTTGAAAACCGCACTTTGAGATTATTTGGAAAAGGTAGAAAGGAAAGAATAGTTTCACTTAACAATGCATGCATAACCGCACTAAACGATTATTTGCCACACCGAAAAACTGAAGGAACAACCTGCGATGCTTTATTCTTTTCAAACAAGAAAAACCGCATATCAAAACGAAGAGTTCAAGAAATAGTTGAGGAATGCATCAAAAAAGCAGGGCTATCCAACATGGGAATCACCACTCACAAGCTGCGCCATACAGCAGCTACTTTGATGTATCAAAACGGTGTTGATACGCTTGTTCTGAAAGATGTTCTTGGTCACAAAAGTATTGCTACTACTGAAATTTATACGCATTTGAATGACGAGAATATAAAAGAAGCAATTGATGCAAATCCGCTCGCTGATAATGTTAGAAAAAAATAGAGTTAGACATTTGTATTACTTCCCTGCTTGACTTGCCTACTTGACTTCCTTTTTTTAAATTTTTATAATTATGTTTTATTTTATATCTCTATCTCCAACTGCAATTAATCGTAATAATATTTGCAGGAACGCCTTGAGGAAAAAGGGAGCTGTAAGTTATAATCACTTTCTGCAGCTGATGTTGTTTCTCTTGTGCCTATTCCGTTTAGCTTATTTCAGCTTCAATACTATCGTCGGTTTCAGAAGAAATTATCGTTTGAATTTGTTCGATATATTCATAGGGCAAATCATAGGATGAGTCAGCGTATGAAAAGTTGTTTTCATGCTCATATTCATCTGTAACGTCATAGTCAGAGGATATAAAGTTTACATAATAAAATCCGTCCTCGTTATCTCCGTCGGTTTTGATAATATATCCGTCTACTCCGCCACGTTCGGGATAGTCGTCACCTGAAAGCTCGTACTCATCGCATATTTTCATAACCTCATCAATCCATGCGTCTATGCTTTCAATTGTACCTTCGTCTGTTATTTCCCATGTATAATCGCTTTCTTCGGCTGAGGCTGTTTCTCTTGTGCCTATTACCGTATAGCTTTTTTCAGCTTCGGAATCAGAAATGCCGGAGCCGGCTGTATTTTCCACTGCAGATGTCGAAGAATCGGAAGCACTTGATGAAATCTCATCTGTATTTCCGCATGAGCATAGCACTATTGACAAGCAGGACAAAAAAATAAGAATTATTTTTTTCATAAAATTACCTCCATAAATTGATATCAGCTAAAGTAAATAAATCCATCTGCATATTGATAATTTATTTTAACATCATTTTTTCCGAATCCGTTATTTACTACATACGTGCACTTGCTTTTTACGAGGGTACTTCCATCATAGTAAGCAATTACTCCATAAGTAACAACCCAATGATTTTTATAACTAGGATGATTCTGCAACAATAAAATAGCAGGTATTTTTTGATTTATAACTTTATATTTATAATAGCCCCAAGTGTAATAAATCATATCACTTGTGCTTAGATCATTTCTGTTTACTACATTAATAGTTTTTGTTGAATTAGATATTTTTGAGAAAGCCGAATCTAATCCGCTCTTTATTTGTGCATAACTAGCATTAGATGGTATATAATTTGCTAAATAGTCATATAACGTTTTGGGACTATTTGCGTAAGTGGATTTCAATATATTGCTGTCAATATTATCATAGTAGTAAAATAGTTGGGTTGTGACTGCCACTCGTCCACATTGACCACTCGTATAATAATCAAAGCATCTTGGCTTATTACTCAGAGCATTCTTAACTTTGGTCAATTCAGATGTACTGGAAGTTGTCATTATACCGTTGGTTTCTTCTTCAATACTTTCAGATAAAGTTTCAAATTCATCGCTCATTTGAACCAGCTCTGAATATTCAATTATTTCATTTGATAAGACATCTACAGCTTTATCATTTTCTTTAGTAAAATAGGATAAAGGTCCTGCGAAGTATACATCTTCCTCTATTCCAGATAAAGGAGATTCTGAATTTTCACAGTACTCTATTATTTCGCCATTAGTATCATAGATTAAATAGGCGCTATCAAAATCTAAACAATATGCAGTTATCTGTCCATCAGTATTTAGTAATAGATGACAATAATCTATCTCTCCCATATTTTCATCATCAATAACGTATTGTACAAATTCAGGCAAACCGAGATTGCTAGTGCTTGTGTTAGTTGATAAAGAATCGTCAATATCAGAAGCATATGCGTTAAAAGAAAAAGACGAAATAGCTATAACTATGCTGGCTGATATTATCTTTCTGAACGATTTTTTCATAAAATTACCTCCTTGATCAATTAAATAAATTAGTGCAATGCTTTGCATAAACAAATTATACCTGATTTAATTAGTTTTGTCAAGAATTTTCTGAAAAAATCTATACCTCAAATATAATTTTGTATATTTGTACAATTTGTTTAAGGTAAAATATACATATTGCACAAAATGAAAAAACTTACAGGAATTTCTAATTTTACTTCGCTTCAACTCTCCTCCGTATCCCTTCTCTCTTCACCCATAACCTCGCACAAAACATTTTCTGCTAAAGTAAACAAAAATTCCTTATTAGAAGGCACACTGCTATCCGCATAACCTGCGCCCGGATACTTCCTTCTTACGTCAGGACAATTCTTTTTCCACGCCGCATTGATCGCCGTTCGAATGTAGCACTCCACATGGAATATTGTGGAGTTTGGTGAAAAGTATTGGATGGCATCCTGCACATTTTAGTCTTTTTAGTTTTTATGGTCAGTAGCGGCAAGGGATTTTAGAGGTGCCCATAATATAGTTGTGACAGTCTTGTCCATCTATCAATGAAGTGAGACTAAAAACCCGCCAAAGAGATATGACTCTCCTTGACGGGTGTATGTTATATAAACCTTATGTTACCGCTGAAATTTCAATTATCCCGCATTAAACAGCTCACTTAGCACGTCCTCATGCTCCTGTAGAATTTCAAGCAAAATTTCGTCCCAGTGTCTTGCATCTGCGCTGTCGCTTCCAAATACATAATCTTCTTGACCGTAATCTATTACATCAAATCCTGGCATTGCCTTGCTTGCACCAGCAGTACGATATGCTACAATATTTGCAAGTGTAAAGCTAACTGAGCTTATATCGCTGTAATCTACCCATTCACTAAGGTCCGTACCATTCGCAGAATCAGCAGTGCCGTTAGTTGTCTGGACTTCGGCAGCCGACTTTTCGATTGTAGCTCCTCCTGCATATTCTCCATACATTTCGTCTACATAAAGCGCAAGAGATTCGCCGAAGATTTCGCTCGGCACGTGACCACCATCCCATTGCCATTCAATATTTGCATCTATTCCAGCATTAAGCATAGTTATTTGTAGATTTAGAGAGCTAAACATTGACATATCGCCCTCGCTCGCACCCATCATTATTCTAACCCATGTTGGATCGTCTGTATCGTCATCACCGATATAATTTAGCGGATTGTAAAGAGATACGATATTATTACCATATTCATCTCCAGCAAGTATTTCTGCTATATCTGATTCATATGCTTCTAGCATTTCTTCATAGCTTGAGTAATTTGCACTGTCTGTACTTCCAGAGCTTGACTGTGTAGTACCCTCATCAGGTGTGCCGACAAGTTCTTCGGTTGCGTCAGTTGCATCAATGTCAATATCACCATCAGGAAGCTCTCCATTAGCAATATCAATATCACCAGCATCATCAGGTAACTCGCCATCCGTTATGTCAATGTCTCCTTTTTTATCGCCATCAGGCAAAGTACCTCCAGTCATTCCTCCACCCATTTTATCGCTACTCTCACTTCCTTTAGAATAGCGTCCTTCGATAAATGCCTCAGCTTTTTCCTCAGTTGTCATAGCCGCAACTTCATCATCGTTAAGTGCATTTCCATCTTCATCAAACCAAGTCCATCCACTGGAATAGTCAAGATTGTCAAGATACCACTGTAGGTTTTCGGTAAATTCGGCTAAATATAAATCCAGGTAGGTTCCATAGTAGCCATTAGTTTCTGGATAAGCATCAATATCCTGCTCAATGGTAAGTTCAATAGTATCGTTTGTGTCTCCGTCATCATTTAAATCAAAGCCTACATCAGCTTCATTAACTGTAAGTTCTTGCTCATTGATATAATTCATATAAGCTTCGGACAAATATTCAGCCAGCTGAGCCTGGAAGGATGTTGAAAAATTATATGTCGTGTCCATATAATATTCAAATGCTAATGCCATATCTGCTTCATAAAGTGAGGTTATAGCACTATATGCTACGCATCCCCATGCTCCGTCTGAAACCTCAACCTCTTGTCCGTCTATAGTGACAGTGGTTGAGTAGGAATCGCTATCTGTAGCGTAAACTCCGACTGCTCCGACCTCTATCTCGTAGTCGTAAAAATCCTCGTTGTTTGAGGTTGCGGCAAACATCGTAGCATGCGCGCCTCCTCCTGAACCACCTGTTGAAACAAGATAGTCTACATTTCCTGGTAGGTTACCAAGTAGGATATTGTACTTTACAAATCTTGCTGCTGCTTTTTGGTCTACAAGGCATGAGGGAGCATCGCCTGTGTAGGTTACATTTCCATCATCATCTGTTACACTATCCTGTTTGCCGCGGTTGCCACAGGCTACATTTATATAGCCCTCCGCAGCATATGATGTTGAAGCAAGAGAATTACTTTGTGACGAATATCCGGCAGCTCCGGTGTTGAGAATTATTGGAGCGGTTGACGCAGTATAGGTCTGTCCGTTGGTGCTTACAATTTGTGCATCATAATCTATAACAAGATTTCCATTTACAGAGTCGCTAGCATCACCTGAAGTGACATCCGCTTCACCGTCACCATCCGTATCAATTCCCGTTACATACGCCCCCGGAACACAAACAGATACGCCTTCTTCGTCTTCAATTTCTGGATAAGCCACAGCAGATACAATAGACATCACCCAAGCATCCGCACTGCTATCGTAGCTCCATGAAAGCTCATCATTGTTTGCAAGATTTAATGTTTCCTCAATGTATTCCTTGTCGCTAACTATGATAACGTCTTGAGTATCCTCCTCATTTTCAGTGTTTTCATATTCGCTGTCCTCGCTTTCGTCATCAGTTTGGATGCTTTCGTCCTCCACTGAGCTGCTTACTGCATCGCTACCTTCATCACTCGACTGCGATGCACAAGCTGTTGTTAGTATGCACATAAGTGCAGTAATGCCGGCTAGTACTCGTTTACCCATAATTTTCATCCCTTCTGCTTTTTAGCAAAATATTCCTTTATCTTAAAGGTTATACTAATTATATTAAATAAGAATGATAATTAAATTATTTATATGTGAAAGATAAGGCAAAGTCTAATATGAATTTTTTCACATTTGTATTTGATATATTAGTTAATCTAAAGCTTTTAATCTGTTCTTTGTAAAAACCTTTACTTTTTGTTCACTTTTTATTCGATTTTGACTATTGACTTTACTCAAAATATATGGTAATCTATATATAGTTAGCTATGGCTAACTTGGGAGGTGATAAAGTGAGTGTTGTGATTGTAGGTGGAAATGATCGAATGACCACTAGATATAAGGATATTTGTAAGTCGTATAACTGCAAGGCGAAGGTGTTTATAAAGCTTCCTGCTGAATTTGATAAAAAAATTGGTTCTCCTGATTTGGCGGTAGTTTTTACTGATACTGTATCACACAAAATGCTTAATGGTGTAAAAAAAGGAGCAGATAAAATGAATTTTCCGATAGAAATCTGTCATTCCTCAAGCTGTTCGGCGTTAAAGAATGCACTGGAAAAATATTGTACAAAGCAAGCGTAATACGCATTTTTTTATGATAGCAAGTTAGCATCTGCTAACCAAGAAAGGAGACTTATCATGTCAGAATCAGAGCATATGGAATTTAGCAGAATTTTAGCATATCAATCAGCTCCTGCTATGCTAGGAATTAAGCCTTCAAGTCTTATAAATGTAGATAAGTATAAATTTTGCGTGGATGAGAACGTATCATATTTTAATAGGCGAGCTTATAATAAGGGTCTGAAAATTTTCACATTACGTGAGGATTCACAAAGAAAGCTTCTACTTGTATATAATAACAGGCTTTTAGATAAGCTGCTTGATGATGCAGACGTTAGGAAATATCTTGCAAAATACGGATATGAATATAAGCTTAGCAAAGAGGAATGTCTAAGCAGGCTTTCGAAGCGTATTTGTGAAAATGATGAGTTTCCGCACGAGGTTGGTGTTTTCTTAGGATATCCAATATATGATGTTGAAGAATTTATCAAAAACAAGGGAGAAAACTATCTTATCTGTGGATGCTGGAAGGTTTATTCAAATGAAAAGCAAGCTGAGAAGCTGTTTAGCAATTACGATAAGTGCAGAAGCTTTCTGTGCAACAAGCTTGATCAGGGCATTGATATTTATAAGGCTCTGAAAATTTCATAGGAGGTATTTAGATGAAAGCAGTAGTAATTTATTGGACAGGTACAGGAAACACAGAGGCAATGGCAAATGCTGTTGCTGAAGGTGCAGGTGTTAATCCGGTTACAGTTTCGGAATTTTCTGAGGACATAACACAATACGACAGAATAGCCTTAGGCTGCCCTGCCATGGGTGCCGAAGAGCTTGAAGAAAGCGAGTTCGAACCATTTTTCAGTGAAATTGAAAATAAGATTTCTGGAAAAACAGTAGGTTTGTTTGGTTCATATGGTTGGGGAGACGGAGAATGGATGAGGCTTTGGCAAGATAGAGTTACAGCAGCAGGTGCATCTCTTCTTAATGGAGAAGGTCTTATCATAAATGAAGCGCCTGATGATGATGGACTTGAAAGCTGTAGAGCTTTAGGTGAACAACTAATCAAATAGTAAGTAAGCAGTCGTTCCTTAGAATGACTGCTTACTTTTTACGCTCCTATTATATAACCTAATATAGGATAATATAATACTACAAAACTTTCACATGAATTTATACATATTTTAGTTGACATATTAGATATAACATGATAAAATAAAACCACGACATCATTCAAATACTTTTGAGAGGAAATTGTAGTGAAAAGGTATATATCTTTTTGTTTATTAATAACTGTTGTAGCTTTAACTTGTACAATGCTAACATCCGCTAAATTTGAACCTGTATCTGATTGTGAATATACAGGTTTAGATAACACATCATATCAAATAACAAGTGATTCAGAAACCGAGAGCAATGAAATGCCTGATTCTCTGACAAGTGATAATATGGCGGAAAAAGGTAGCTCAACAGAAAGCTTACTTGATACGGTTGATTTTAATCTCACTTCAGGCTCAGAGATGGCTATATTAAAATGGGATGATATATGTAACGCAGAAGGATACAATATATATTACAAAACTCTTCTTAGCGATGAATGGATATTATACGACTCTACAGAAAGCACAGATATTACCATAAAGAACTTGGATGGTGGAAGAAGATATTATTTTTCAATAAGAGCATATTGTACTAAAAACTCAAAATTATACGAAAGCAGATATATTATAAAGTCTATAGTTGTTGATTATAATTATTGCATTTATAGCGCAATAAATGATGCTGATATATATAATAAAGACAAAAAAGCTTGTGGAAGTATTGAAAAGGATTCGTTATATACGGGATATTATGACTACACATATGATGGATATATCGTTATAAATTATATGTCCACAGAAGTATTAGTCAAATCAGAAAATGTTTCGGCGAACGAAAATGCTGTAATTCTACCTACAGGAACAATCGGACAATATGGCGGAAGCATTAAGGGCTATTCGGCATGCGGACCTACAGCTGTTGCAATTCTGCTTAACAGTGAAAAAAACACTAATTGGAATAAGGATTCACTCATACTGTTTAGCGAGTTTAACAATTTAAATGATCAAGGAAGCTTGCGTAAGGGTGGTGGTATGACAGATGCCATGTTGATTAAGCTTATAAAAATGTACTCTGGAGGAAATTACTCAGCAAGCAACATTTACGACAGTAATTCAACAGAAATCCTTAAAGAACAAATTGATAACGGTCATCGTGCAATTGTAGTTCTTCAGTATAGTGGTGGAATCGTGACGCATTACTCGTCTAAAACACATTTTGTTGTAATTTGCGGCTATGAATACATAAATGATGAGCTGTTCTTTTACTATGCAGATCCTTACTATGGCGATGGTGGAGATTCAATTAAAATTGCATCTGCAGCTTTGATTTCAGAATCGATGGGTATGGTAGTAAAGGAACCAAAAACACTCATTGTTTTAAATTAGAGCAATAATTAAACAGCCTCTCCTTTTTTGCTCAGACATTTGTGCCTCGCTTTTTATTTAGCTTTTCAAAAACCTCGTCAGAACCCTCATGTATGTTTAAATTCGCCACATGATCAAATCCGGTATGTCCGGGATTTATTTGAACAATTATGGCATCTTTTCTTCTATAATCCCAGTAGACTCCGCCATAGTTTCCTTGCGTTCCAATAACAAGAATCAGATCTGCCTTCGAAATCCAGTCCCTGGCTTTTCTCACATCTGCATCCCACAGACCGATATGACTATACAGCGGCCACGGAAGAATCTCACCTCCGCAGGATTCGCAAATCGGCAATTCCTTTTGCTTCCAGATTTCATACCCGTCATAATGTTGACCACATTTACTGCAGCAATTTACTTGAAGACTTCCTTGTATTTCAGCTACATTTTTAGTTACGGCTATGGTGTGCATACAGTCAACATTGGTCGTAATAACTCCTATAAGCTTTTCTTCCTTTTCTAACTCAGTTAAAGCATAATGAGCATAGCTTGGCACATAAGAAAACATATTATCAAGATATGTTGGAAGAAAAGAGCTGTAGCTGTCCCCTGCTCTAGGTGTAACTCCAGCACGACGGTTAGAAATAGCCATCTGTAAGTAAGTCATACCTCCGCTTGAAACGGAAATACCCGCACCTGTAATTGCAACGATGCTTTTACTTAGATCAATAAAATCGGAAAGCTGCTGTATCTTATCTGTACATTTATTTGTTCCAGGAAATTTCATAAATTTCACTCTCCTAACCATTTATCACAGCATCAAGAGCCTCAGATGCATTTGCGCGTATATTTAAATCTGCAAGCCCATCAAATTGAGTTTCTGATGGGTTTATTTGTATGAGCCTTGCTTCATCTTTAAAGCGACTTAGATATTCATTACTGCGAAATCCCGTTGTGCCTATTATAATAACGAGATCCGCTATAGATATCAGATCAATGGCTTGCTTCATGTTTTTATGTGAAATTTCCTCACTTAATTTAGATTCTTTGAAAAAGGTTGTTGGCATCAACGGAGCTTCGCATTTTTCACATAGAGGCATATGTCCTTGATCCCATACTTTATAATCAAAGGTACGATTTTCACAGCCTGTGCAGACATTGTCTTGAAAGCTTCCTTGAAATTCTATCACGTTTTTTGAACCGGCAATAGTATGCAAGCAGTCGAGATTTTGAGTAACAATACCACGTATTTTATCGTTGCGTTCTAACTCAGCCAACTGCTTATGCACTTCGCTTGGTCCCTTAATAAATGTTGCATCCAAGAAGGAATATCTCATGATTTCATAGAATTTTTCAGGATTTTTGCGAACATACGAAGCAGAAAATATTCGTCCTGCATTTATTCTACCTTGTGTTTGTTTTAATCTTCTCATTCCATAAAGATATGAAATGCCCGCACCAGTTACTGCAACTGTACTTTTACTCTGTTCAATGTATTCTTTTAATATAATGTATTCGTTTTTCATGTTAAATGTCCTCCTATCAAATAGATTAAATAAAATAGCACCCAACGGAGTATAGTGAAAATCTTCGGTGAGTGCTAATTATAAACAGTGAATAAGAATTTTCAATTAGACAAAGCAATTACTTTATCATATCCATGTAAAATTTTCCTTGCCAGCACCAAGCTCGAAATGATATTTTCCAATTCCGAGATCTGCACCTGAGTATGAACCATTGTTACATGTTATCTTTACTTTATTGCTCTTGCCTTTAATGGTAAACGCTTGCTTATTCATTGCTGTCGGTGCCAATAAACATGCTGAAACTCCTGCTTTAAACCATTCTGGAGCCTCACCTTCGTAAGATGATATTTCTGAAGCCGACTTGGATTTATGTGGGATACCTTGATTTTCTCCATATCCAATGGCAACTATACCTATAATCTTAGCATTATCTCCAGCATTAGAGTTCTTTTTTACTCCCTTTCGACTAAACATTCCGCCAATCCACCAGGTATTTAGTCCAAGTGTTTGTGCATAAAGCATAAGATCTGCACTGCTGTATCCCAGCATTTCATCTACTTTAGGTTTATCGGGACCTGCAAGAATGATATAGTTTTGAACACCTTTTGACATCATCTTTGCAATAATTGCAGGCATTCCCTCTTTGTTTTGCGTAACAAGCTGAATATTTAGTCCGTGCTCATGATTTTGAAATTCAATCCGCTCATTTAACTGAGATACAATATCTGTGGGTATAGGTTTATCCTTGTATTTATTCACCTTGTGTCGCGCACTCATTGCTTCTTGTAGTGTCATAAATGACCCTCCCTTCGTATTACCAGACAATCAGTTATCAGATATAATTTACGCTAAGTGAAACTGACAGCTCTCTCGGTTGTGCTTCACCACTCTTGCTATAGCCAATTGCAGCAGCGGAAACGGGTCTAAAGCCTTCTGGAATACCCATTTTTGCACATAGCTCTTCATTTTTAGCCAGAGCCTGTACACCGCCCCAAAGATAGATGTTATCTACTCCTGCATCGGTTGCGGCAATTAACATGTTTTCAATCACGCAAGCTGCGTTTGCGTACTCAATTCCCGGCGCCATTTGCTCATTCGAAGCCGAAACAAAGATAACGACCGGCGCGCTATAAAAGAAATCTCTCTCGTCCATTTTCATAACCGCAGCAGTAGTACGATTGATTTCATCGAGAATCTTACGATTAGAGCATACTGTCAAATGAAGCGACTCACGCTTATTTGCGCCAATTGGAGCCTGGCAGCCCGCCTTGACGATTGTATCCACGATTTCTTTGGACACTTCCCGATCCGGATCAAAATCTCTCGTTGACTTTCTTTTTGCGATTGCTTCTGATGTTTGCATAAAAATGCCTCCTTAATGTTATAAAAATATAATTGTTTATGTTACAATAACTCTCATTGAACAATTAATGGGAGTTACCGCAAAGAATCACAATGGCAAATCTTTCTTTTGGAATCTTAATGCTCCAATAATGTAGCAAGCAATTGCTATAACTGCAAGCACTATTAGCTTAGGAACAAAAGCATAATCAACATCTCCAGAGCCAATAGTTCCCAATGCATTAATGTCAAAAAGACCAACTAAAGAAACGTTATTAAATAGTCCCAATTCCTCAACGCCCATGCCAACATTCACCATGTCATCTGAGCCAAACATGCCTAACAGTGAGCAAAGGAAAAACCATACGTTTAGACCTCCACCTAGTGCGAGAGCATATTTGCTAAGGTTGAAAATACAGCTTGCAAGATAACATATGCTAGCCATACCTTCTGCTAGAAGATAGAGACCTCCATAAAGTGCTGCATATTTTGCAACCTCAACCTCACCTATAAATGCATTACATGCAATTAGCTTAACAACAAATGCACATCCAATCATAATAAGCGGAGTAACTATCATGTAAATTGCTTGAGTTATTACTACAGCACTTCTTTTTGTTGGCGTTGAGAGTATATATGCCATAGAACCCTTATCAACCTGATCTACAATAAGTGCATTGCCAGCAAATATGATAAACAGCAATATTGGCAGTAAGCTCATAATTGTAAAATACATTCTACTAAGCATGGCTGATGTATCCATTTCGCTCATATTCTCAACTAAATCAGAAGAAACGCCCATCATTTCAAGCATATTACTCATCATAGTTTCAACATCTAAATCATCACCTGAAAAACATCCTTGAACACTTCCAAGAGCGTATACATATTCAAAATTATCTATGTAAGAGTCAATACCTACCTCTGATTGAGAAAGAGTATCTGCTACTTCTGAGAAGCCTTCAGATGTTAAATCAAGTTCATCTGATTGCTCTGACAGCATTGTAAAAACTGTATCATACTCGGTTTTGTCCTCAGTGCTTGCAAAGTCCTCATAGCTAAGCTCGGTTCCTGACATTTCGTTATAGGATGCTATTGCGTATAAGTAACTATAGAAATCAGCCTGAACATCAGTATAATCATTAGAATCAGATGTAGAGCCTATCATATTTCCAGCGTATGTGGTTACAACCGTCATCAAGCAAAGCACTACTGTGCAAGCTATGCAAAGTACTCTATTTGAAATAATACTTTGCTTCATTAGTGAACCTGAAAAATATCTTGTGATCTTCATATTTAATTGTTCCTCCTTATCAGCTTTCTTTTGTTATTATATCCATAAAATATTCTTCGAGATTAGGATGTGATTCTGAAAGAGATATTACATTGAGACCTTTTAAAGCTTTAAAAGGCTCATCAACCTCACTTGCTATTGCATTGAATTCTACATTTTTTCCTTGTAATTTTGCTTTAAAAAATCGATTCTTGAAAGTCTTAGCTGATTCTTCAGTATCAAACTGAATAGAATAGTTTCTTACAGAGCTATGTCTAAAATCTGAGAGATCAAGAACACTTTTGATTTCTCCATTATTTATTATTGCAACTCGATCGCAAACCTCTTCGATTTCCTCAAAAATATGACTGGACATAAAAATAGTTCTTCCCTTTGCTTTTTCTTCTCGCACAAGCTCAAGAAAGGTTTCACGCATAAGAGGATCTAGACCGGTTGTTGGCTCATCTAGGATTAGCACTTCCCTATCTCCCATTAAAGCTGCAACAATTGCCGTCTTTTGCTTCATTCCTTTACTCATTCGTTTTAAAACTGCAGATGGATCAAGTCCTAAAATATCTATAAGGTGATTCATATATGTAAAATCCTTTACGCCAAGGCACTCAGCTTGAACCTTAAAAAAATCAGTTCCTGTTTTTAGGTCAGGAAAGAAAATCTCGCCAGGAATATAGCTTACGTTTTTCATAACCTTTGGAGCATCTATCCAAGGATTAAGTCCGTTTACTTTTACTGAACCACTATCTGCTTTAATAAATCCCATCATATGACGAATAGTTGTGGTTTTGCCTGAACCATTGGTGCCTAAATAACCAAAAACCTCACCTTTTTGTATATCTAAGGATATATCAAATACACCACGGCTATTACCATAGTCCTTAGTCAGATGTTCGACAGATATAATAGTATTGTTCATTTTTATTTTACCCCCTCGAAATGATGACCTGTATCATAAAATCCCATGAAATAGTCTTCAAGTGTAAAAGGAATCTCAACAAAATCTGATATTTGAAAGCCATCAAGACTAGATAATAATTCATTTACACGATTTGCAGGGATTTGAATCCTTGCACGTAGCTTCTGTTCGTTTTTGGATGTAAAGATAAAATCCTTTGATGTAAAAGCTTTATATTCATCTAGGCTTGTAAAGGTTATGCGATATATTCTGTCATGCTTTTGCTTTAAGTCATCTGATTTAAATTCAGAAACAATTTTACCATCACGGATAATCGCTATGCGGTCACAGGATGCATCAACCTCATGAAAAATGTGTGACGATAAAAATATGGTCTTGCCACGCTTTTTTTCTTCCTTTACAAAATCTATAAATGTTTTCTGCATAACGGGATCTAGTCCTGAGGTAGGCTCATCTAAAATTAAAATGTCAGGGTCATGCATAAAAGCTGTAACGACTGCAAGCTTACGCTTTACACCTAAGCTCATTTGTTTAATGCTTATGTTTGGGTCAAGCTCGAAACGATCTAGCAGCATGTTTAAATAATCATTTTCAACCCTGCCACGCATACGCTCCATCATATGTAAAAAGGCTGTTCCTGAAAGTCCGGATGGCAATGTGACCTCGCCTGGCAAATAGCCTACATTATTTTGAAGCTCTGAACTGTTTTCCCAGCTATTTTTATCAAGGATAGAGGTACTTCCCTTTTGCGGCTTAGAAAAGCCCATTAAATGTCTGATTGTAGTAGTTTTTCCTGCACCGTTAGGTCCTAAAAAGCCATAGCATTCGCCTTGGTTTATTTTTATATTTACATCAAAACCCCACGTCCATGTCCATAGTCTTTTGTTAAATGTTCTATATCTATTATCGCCATTTAATCATCCTCCTTGACATTATGCAACAACTGTTGTATAATTATTATAGCATATCTATTAATCTTTATCAACCAACAATTATTTTATATTTGTTGTACAAAAGGAGTTATAACATGAAAAAGAATCCAGAGATCACAAATGCAACCCGAAACAAACTAATTCAAGCTTTTTGCAAACTATATAAGGAAAAGCCAATTACCAAAATAACAATAAAGGAAATAACGGATATTGCAGGGTATAATCGTTCTACCTTTTATCAATATTTTGAAGACATATTTGCACTTCTAGAATATATAGAAGACGAAATGATAGAAACAGGACTCGAAAAGATAAATGAGATAGATCTTGATGCATTAAACTTTAACGAGCAATTTGTGTTTACTCTTTCTGAGTTTCTTGTAACGCACGATTATTATTCAGTAATTCTGTCAAAAACAGACATACATTCTGATTTTTTTAATAAGCTGAAATCAAAAGCTATGCCTAATATGATTGAACGATTTAAAATATCCAATGACAATAAGCTGGCAGTACTAGCAATTGAATTTTATCTGACAGGAATACTTACTTTACTAAATAAATGGATTGAAAACTACAAAGAAATCCCGATAGAAGAATTGGGCACTCTTCTTCATGGGATATGGTATGATGGATTGTTAAAACAGCTCAAAGGTTGATTATTATTTTGTAAGAACAGAAATTTGTCTTTTTGTTGCTTATGACCTTTGAAAAATCTTGACAATTGATAGAATGTGTTGTATACTATATAAGAACAAGAATTTCGAATAATTGTATTATAAAAACGAATGTTGAGGGAATATTTGTTATGAGAATTGCTGCACTTGGCGATATTCATTCCAATCATTTTGCACTTGAAGCGTGCTTAAAGTGGATTGATGAAAATGATATTGACGGAATAGCTTTTTTGGGCGATTACATTTCTGATTGTCCTTATCCGCAGAAAACTATGCATATTTTAAGAAATATAAGTCCTAATTATATGACCTGGTTTGTACGTGGAAACCGTGAGGACTATATGCTTGAACACAAGCGAAACATTACTGAGAATTGGTCCTACGGCTCGCAAACTGGTTCGCTTCTTTATACATATAATGAACTTTTGGGAAGTGATTTGCGTTTTTTTGAGGACATGCCTATTGGAATGGAGGTTAAGATTGACGGGTATCCACCATTTTCAATTTGTCATGCGTCAATGCAAAGCAGTAGTGAGCTTTTTACTGACGAAAGTGAGATTATTGAGCATGTGCTTGATGAGATGACAACGTCGATGCTTTTGTACGGTCACTGTCACAAACAGTATATCCATACCAGAAGAACAAAAACCATAGTAAATACAGGCGTGGTGGGAATATCCGCAAATGGGCAGACGAATGCACAGCTTGCGGTGATAGAATCGGATGGTGGAGATTGGACGCCTACGCTTATAAATGTACCGTATGACCGCAATAAAGTGATTGACGAATTTAGTGAAAGCGGGCTTTTAGATAAGGCTAATGTTTGGAGTAGATCTATTATTGCCAATTTAAAAAGTGGACGTCATTATAATAACGAGTGCGTTAAGCTTGTCGAAAAAATAGCAAAAGAGCGTGAGCTTGATTTTAATGATGAAAGCATTTGGCAGGAAGCAGCAAATATACTCGGTATTTAGGTTACAGAAGGTGAGAGAATGAGCGAAAAGGAAAAGGTGCTAGTGGCAATGAGCGGCGGAGTGGATAGCTCAGTGGCTGTTAAGCTTCTTTTAGATATGGAATATGAATGTGCGGGTGCCACAATGCGGCTTTACTCTAACGAAGACATAGGAATTAGCAAATCTAAGACCTGTTGCTCACTTGATGACGTTGAAGATGCAAGATTTGTTGCTTTCAAGCTTGGAGTGGACTTTCATGTATTTAACTTTTCAACAGATTTTAACGAACAAGTGATAAATCATTTTGTAAATACATATCTTAATGGAGGAACTCCAAATCCTTGTATTGAATGTAATAAGAAACTGAAGTTTGGAAAATTTTTCGAACGAGCCAAGCTACTTGGATTCGACTACATTGCTACGGGACATTATGTAAGACGTGAATTTGACAAAGAAAGTGGCAGATGGCAGCTTCTGCGGTCTCCTGATAGAGCTAAAGATCAAAGCTATGTGCTATATGGCATGACACAGGAGCAGCTCGCACATACGCTTTTTCCAATAGGAGAAATGAGCAAGGACGATATACGAGAAATAGCACAAAAGAATTCACTTGTAAATGCGAGCAAGCCCGATAGTCAGGATATATGCTTTATCCCAGACGGTGACTATGCAGACTTTATAGAAAAGCATGCCGGCATGCAACCAGAAGGTGATATAGTATTAGATGATGGAAGTCTATTAGGAACTCATAAGGGACTTATACACTACACTATCGGTCAACGCAGAGGGATCGGAGTGTCATACAGTGAGCCTTTATTTGTTATTGATAAGGATTTAATAAAAAACAGGCTTATTTTAGGCACATCAGATAAGCTTTTTAGAAAAACGCTTGAAGCTGAGGATGTCAATTTCATAATGTATGACCATCTTGATAAACCGCTTAGATGTACAGCACAGACTAGATATCATCAAATTGATAAGCCCTGCACTGTATATCCTATGGAAAATGGAAAAGTGCGTGTAGAATTTGACGAGCCTCACAAAGCAATTTGTAAAGGACAGGCAGTAGTTTTTTATAATGGCGAATATGTAGTTGGTGGAGGAACAATTCTTTAGATATTATGAATCATATAATTCAAATATTGAAAATCAACAAAACCAAGTGCAATCTGAGACTGGTTTTGTGAAAGATGCACAAATTTGCTTATGAATTTTTATCAATTAAAGACTTGAATTGAAACGGAAAATGTGTTATAATTATATTTAGAATATACGAATTGGAGGTTTTATCCTATGGAAGGCAGAGCACAAACTATTGAATCACGAAAGAACAAAAAGATAAAAATAAGCATAATACCAGGACATTTTGCGACAAATCACTCACATATAAACTATTATGTTGATATGACCGGAATTAAAACCAGTCACAAAATGGCTAAGGCAGCAGCTGAACAGCTTGCCAACACCTATTCTTCTACTCACATTGATACTATCATTTGTCTTGAAGGAACTGAAATATTGGGTGCTTTTTTAGCGGAAAGCTTAGCATCTGGCGGAATAAATGTCGGTGAGGATATTTCGGTAATAACTCCTGAGCTAAACTCAAATAATCAGATGATTTTTAGAGATAACGTTCAAAAAAATATCTGGGGAAAACGAGTTTTACTTCTTATTTCTTCGGTTTCAACGGGTAAAACTATAAACCGTGCAATTGAATGCTTAAAGTATTATAGCGGTGAGCTTGTTGCAATCGGTTCTATCTTTTCAGCAATTACTGATTCTAATGGAATTGAGGTTCATGCTATCTTTTCGAGAGATGACATTGCAGGATATCAAACCTTTGTTCCAAGCAAGTGCCCGATGTGTCAGCTAGGACAAAAGGTTGACGCACTTGTAAATAGCTTTGGCTATTCTAAAATATAGTTAGATCACCTTTTTTTAAAAATACCTCAACACTGCAAGCCCCTAATCTAAATCTAGATTAGGGGCTGCTCTTTTTAATCAAATACAACAGTGAACAATTATTTTTTGAAAAGACTGCGTCGTTTCTTTTCGTAGGGCTCAACCCTGAGATCTAAAACCTTATAACCTTTTTCCTTTACTGCATTTTTAATACTTGTAACATCTGGTGTGCTATCAAGTATAATCTCAGCAGTGCCTGAGGTGTGAGACGCTGTAACCTTTGCTTTTGAGTCACATACCTTGCGAATGGCATCACAAACATGAGCCTCGCACATTCCACACATCATTCCGTCAATAGTAAGTGTAACCTTATTCATAGTAAATACCTCCTGTTAATTTTATCTATTGATTGATTTGACTTTGTATCCTTGCTTAGTAATAGCATTCTTTATCACTTTGTCTGAAACCTCTTTACTTAGAGTAATCTCTGCTGTCCCCTTTTCATGATTTGCAACAGCACTATCAATTTCATCAAGCTCTTCTAGTGCTTTTTTTACTGCATTTTCGCAATGTGAACACATCATTCCTTCAATATTAACTAAAACATCAAAGCGATTAATGGGTTCATTTTCAAGATTATTTAGTTTTGGTAAAGCAATTTCTTTTTTTACAGGCTTATCATGCTTATTGTCTTTAATTTTAAATAGATTTAATCGTAATGCATTTGATACTACACAAAATGAGGAAAGACTCATTGCTGCAGCTCCAAACATTGGATTTAGCTTCCAGCCGAAAAGTGGGATAAATGCTCCTGCTGCAAGTGGAATACCAATGCAGTTATAGAAGAAAGCCCAGAATAGATTTTCATGTATATTTTTTAGGGTCGCGCGACTTAAACGTACTGCCGACACGACATCTGACAATTGACTTTTCATTAAAACAATATCAGCAGCATCAATTGCAACATCAGCGCCTGCTCCTATTGCAAGACCTATATCAGCCCGTGTTAGCGCCGGTGCATCATTTATTCCATCCCCAACCATTGCAACCTTTCCAAATTCCTTTAATTTGCGAATAACAGCTTCTTTACCGTCCGGAAGAACACCGGCAACAACCTCATCAACTCCGACCTGCTTGCCAATAGCATTAGCTGTTTTAACATTGTCACCTGTAAGCATAACAACCTTGATTCCCATGTTTTGAAGCTGATGTATAGCATCGGGACTATCTTTCTTTATAGTATCAGCTACAGCTATTATACCGACAAGCTGTCCATCCTTTGTAAACAAAAGCGGTGTTTTGCCACTTTCAGCAAGCTCCTCAGCTTTGCTTTTGAGCGAAGAAGGAATAATTACCTTTTCACTGATAAATTTCATGCTGCCGCCCAAAATCTCGACATCATCTAATACTGCACTAAGCCCGTTACCTGGGAGCGCCTTAAAATCAGATACTGACTTGATTTCCCTGCCCTCCTGTTCAGCTTTTGACATTATAGCTTTTGCTAAAGGGTGTTCACTTTTAATTTCAAGTGCATAAGCTATATCCAAAAGCTCACTATCTTTATAGCCTTCAGCAGGAATTATATCGGTAATCTTGGGTGAGCCTTCAGTTATTGTTCCAGTTTTGTCCAATACTACAATTTGCACTTTGCCAGCTTCCTCAAGTGAAACAGCAGTTTTAAATAAGATGCCATTTTTAGCTCCCAATCCATTTCCGACCATAATTGCTACAGGAGTTGCAAGTCCTAAAGCACATGGACAAGATATTACGAGAACTGAAATTCCTCTTGCAAGTGCGAAGGCAAATGTTTGACCACAAAGGAGCCATATAGCTGTTGTTATTATAGCGATTATAATTACAGTAGGGACAAATATTCCTGACACCTTGTCGGCAATTTTAGCTATAGGAGCTTTAGTTGCCGCTGCATCACTCACCATTTTTATTATTTGAGAGAGAGAAGTATCCTCACCTACTCTTGTAGCCTTGCATTTTATATATCCCGATTGATTTATTGTAGCTGCACAAACAGTATCTCCTACTGTTTTATCAACGGGAATGCTCTCGCCAGTAAGTGCCGTTTCATCAATAGCACTAGATCCTTCAGTAACAATACCATCAACAGGTATATTTTCTCCAGGACGAACAACAAAAATATCGTCTTTAAGTACCTTATCAATTGGAACGGTTAGCTCTTCTCCATTTTTTAAAATAACCGCCTGTTTGGGAGCTAGCTTCATAAGTCCTTTTAGTGCATCAGTAGTTTTTCCCTTAGACCTTGCTTCAAGCATTTTACCAACTGTGATTAATGTTAAAATCATAGCAGCTGATTCAAAATAAAACTCATCCATATAGGTCATGACTAATTCATCATTACCTTTAACTACAGCATCTGTCATCATAAATAGAGCATAAACACTCCACGCATATGATGCAAAGGAACCCATTGCAACAAGTGTATCCATGTTTGGTGAACGATGTAGGAGTCCTTTGGTGCCACTAATAAAAAACTTTTGATTTATTATCATTACAATAGTAGCTAGTAACAGCTGTACTAATCCCATTGCTACATGATTTCCTTCAAACCAGCTTGGTAAAGGCCAATTCCACATCATATGACCCATTGAAAAATACATAAGTATTACTAAAAAACCAACAGATGCTATAAGTCTTTTCTTAAGAATAGGTGTTTCATGATCTTTTAATGCTTCTTCATCTGAAGATGATGCTGAATTTGTATTGCCTTTTAATTGTGCTCCGTAACCGGCTGCAGTAACAGCAGATATTATCTCCTTAGATGATGCTGTGCCTTCAACACCCATAGAATTTGTAAGTAGACTTACTGAACATGAGGTTACACCATTTACTTGGCTTACAGCTTTTTCAACTCTTGCAGAACAAGCTGCACAGCTCATTCCTGTTACAGTGTACTGTTCCAAAACATAAACCTCCCAATATTACTTCATTAGCTTTTGTAAGGTATTGACAAGATCGTCTATGACTTCATCCTTACCATCTCTAATATCATCAGCTACACAGGTTCTGATGTGATTTGCAAGCAGTTCTTTATTAAAGGAATTAAGAGCTGCTCCGGCAGCAGATGATTGAATGAGTATATCTGTGCAATACGCATTATTTTCAACCATACGCTTTATTCCTCGGATTTGACCTTCTATACGGTTAAGTCGATTAATAAGCTTTTGATATTCCTCGGTTGAGCGTTCTTTAGTTTTTTTGCTTAAGCAACAGCATTCACATTCACTTGTATTTTTATCTTTATCTTCCATGTTATAGTTCTCCTTTGCCTTAATTTTTATACTTATTACTCGTCAATTTCAACTCTTGACAAGTCTTTAATAACCTCACCTGCAATAATTAAACCTGCAACGGATGGCACAAATGATACACTTCCAGGAATTGACTTTCTGTTAGTTTTTTTCTCTGACGAATCAGCTGAATAGATAGAATTTTGATGTGGAGTAATACTTTTTTCTGTCGAATAAATAACCTTAAGATTATCAATACCTCGTTTTCTGCACTCTTGTCTAATAACTTTAGCAAGTGGACAAACAGAGGTTTTATAGATATCAGCAACCTCAAACCTCGTAGGATCTAGCTTGTTACCTGCCCCCATACAGCTAATAATTGGCACATTACTTTTTTTGGCTTTTTCAATTATTTCAAGCTTAGCTGCTACCGTGTCAACAGCATCGACAACATATGAATATCTCGAAAAGTCAAATTCACTTGAATTTTCAGGAAGAAAAAAGCATTTATATACGTCTACCTTTGCATCAGGGTTTATATCAAGTATACGTTCTTTCATAACATCTACTTTATAAAGGCTAATTGTTTTTCTTGTTGCTATGATTTGTCTATTGATATTTGAAGGAGATATTTTATCGTTATCTATTAAAACAAAAGAACCTATACCACTTCTTGCAAGTGCCTCAACGGTGTATCCTCCTACGCCACCAATACCAAACACTGCTACACAGGAGTCCGAAAGACGTTTAATAGCTTCACTTCCTAACAACATTTCCGTTCTTGAAAATTGATCATCCACTTTAAATAGCTCCTTATGTATATACTCTATTATATATTATATACCCTACGGGGGTATATTTCAAGCGTTTTCAGTATAATTTACATCTGATTAATAAAATAAACACAAATTCAAAATAAAAGCCTGTCGAAATAACCTCGGCAGGCAAATCAAAGCTAGTTTATTTGCAAATACTATCAATCCATTTAAACATTAGATCTAAATCATAATCTCCTGAGTGTGGAACATTCCATGGTGATGAATAATTAACACAGCAGCCTATTTCTTTGAGCTTTAATGTAAGTATTGCTGAGATCGCAAGTGAAGTATCTCTGTCGCATTCACCGTGTCTAATTCGAAAATACTTTGCGGTAACAGCTTTTTCATCGTTAATGTAATACATAGGATTCATCATCTTGATTATTTGTTCGTTTGCTTTTTTACCATTTACAGTGCTGTGAAAGGTACTATATTCAGTAAAATGAGCATAGTCATTATCTTCATCACCAAAAAGATCGTTTTCTAAATTTCTCATATTAATATCGTCAAACGCAGGAGCATCCTTCATTCTGGTAATACTATTTGCATAACCAAAAAAATCTATATCAATTACCTTATTATTTTTTATTTTAATCCAGTTATATTCAAAAAGGTCAATCCCTTTTTCTAAAGCATTTTGTGCAGAATTGATTATAACCGACTTAATATAGTCCTTAAAGCTACCATCTCCATATTTATCTAAGGTTAAAGACTCACCTTTTTCGTTTTTTAAATCAAGAGAGTTAATATAATCAGGAAACATTGCACTAAGATCTTTTGAAATATTAATTCTTGAATCTTCTAATTTGCCATCAACAGACACATATTCATCTTTATTATCATCAGTTTTTTTATAAAAACCTCTATGATAACTATATATATTGTTAAATTGCCATTCATACGCCATGTCAGCATTATCAAGATTTGTTATGGGGCAATAGCAGGACGAAGCGAACACGCTATCGTCTCCATCGGCGGCACCTATCTCATACAGATAATCATCATAATCGGGATGATTTCCTGTTACGCCCATAAGACACGAAAGTGCTCCTCCTGCACTTGTACCATTTGTGATTATTTTATTTGTATCTCCTGGAATGCTAGACGAAAAACTGCGCAGGTAACGAACTGCCGCTTTATAATCGACAATACACGCAGGAGCCTTGCCGTAATTTTTGCCGTTTTTAGTTTTAAGCGTTTTACCACGAATTGATGGCGAAACTACTACATAACCATGCAAAAGAGCTTGTCTAATTGTATAGCTTTCAGATACCTCTTGAATATAACCTGGAAAGTATCCACCAACCGAATTTGGTATAAAAATTGGTGCATTATTTATATTATAACCATTTATGCTTTGCCCATCATAAAAAGATAAAGGGACATAAATATTAAGTCTATGAAAGATATCGTCAATAGGCTTGTCAACAAAGAGTATATCTCTGTATTCACGATAATGTATTCTTTTATCGTCCATCTCTACAGCTTTATCAATATAGGAATTTTTATCGAAATTCATTTTTATTCTCCTCAACTTCAAAAAAAAGCGGATTCTATTCAACTGAAATCCGCTTTTATGGTTTTATCCTGTTAATCTTTCTGAATTCTCAAAATGAGAAATCTGAGGAGGCTCAATTCCATTTACTGTTCGCTCATTGATAACAATCTTAGAAATTGTCTTATCAGAAGGAGCATCAAACATTATGTGAGTTAAAGTGTGCTCAACTATTGCACGAAGACCTCTTGCACCTGTTTTTTGTTCAATAGCCTTTTGAGCGATAGCTTTCATTGCATCATCAGTAACCTCAAAATCAATATTATCAAGCTTAAAAAGCTTAGTATATTGCTTTAAAAGCGAATTTTTAGGCTCGGTGAGTATGCGACAAAGTGCGTTTTCATCAAGCTCATCAAGTACAGTAATTATAGGAAACCTACCTACAAGCTCAGGAACGATTCCGTATTTCACAAGATCATGAGGAACAACCTTTTTCATAACATCATGCTCCTCATCTTGCTTAAATACATTAGCACCGAATCCCATCGAAGATGAATCAGTTCTCTTTTTGATTACAGCTTCTAATCCTTCAAATGCTCCGCCACATATGAAAAGAATATTCTTAGTATCGATTTGAATGAACTCTTGGTGAGGATGCTTTCTTCCGCCCTGAGGAGGCACATTAGATACTGTACCCTCTACGATTTTAAGAAGAGCCTGTTGAACTCCCTCACCGCTTACATCACGAGTTATTGATGTGTTTTCAGACTTTCTGGAAATCTTATCAATCTCATCAATATATATAATACCCTTTTCTGCCGCTTCAACATCATAATCAGCTGCCTGAATAAGTCGAGTAAGAACATTTTCAACATCATCTCCAACATAGCCAGCTTCAGTAAGAGTAGTTGCATCTGCAATTGCAAATGGTACATTTAAAAGCTTGGCAAGTGTTTGAGCAAGTAATGTTTTGCCTGTGCCTGTCGGACCTAAAAGCAATACGTTACTCTTTTGAATTTCAACATCATCCTGATTTGTATCTTCAAGAGAAAGTATGCGCTTGTAATGATTATAAACAGCAACTGCAAGTGAGATTTTAGCCTCATCTTGACCTATGATGTACTCATCAAGAACTGCTTTGATCTCAACAGGAGTATGCAATACAATACCATCTTTATAATCCTCAATCTCAGAAGATAAATCAACATTTGACTCAGTCGATTGTTGACTCAAAAGATTATAGCATAAAGTTACACACTCATCACAGATGTGGTTATTATCAGCTGAAAAAATGTATTTTACCTTTGTTTCTGGCTTTCCACAAAAAATACATCTTTTGATATCATCATTTGCCATAATTATCAATCCTTACTATCTATCTGTGAGTTATAACCTTATCGATAAGACCATAATCAGCTGCTTCTTGTGCAGACATATAATTATCGCGCTCAGTATCGATATTTATTTGTTCTATAGGCTTTCCTGTGTTTTCAGACAAGATTCTATTCATCTTTTCACGAGTTTTAACCATATGATCTGATGCAATCTTTATATCTGTACACTGACCGGATATACCGTTGCCGCCTATAAGTGGCTGATGGATTAATATTTCACTATTAGGAAGCGAATAGCGCTTGCCCTTAGCACCGCTTGAAAGCAAAAATGCACCCATAGAAGCTGCCATTCCAATGCAAATTGTAGATACATCACACTTGATATATTGCATTGTATCATAAATAGCCATTCCTGAAGTGATCACTCCTCCGGGGCTATCAATGTATAGATCTATATCCTTTTCGGGATCCTGACCTTCAAGATAGAGTAGCTGTGCTATAACAACACTCGCAACTGAATCATCGATTTGACCACTAAGCATTATAATTCTATCATTTAGCAGTCTTGAAAAGATATCATAGCTGCGCTCTCCCCTACTCGTCTGTTCAATAACATAAGGTACTAATGCCATAAAATTACCTCCTATTAGGTTTCCTTTCTTAATTCTAATATTAATTTATATTTTTAAAGGTTTAATATCTTTCGCCCACGCCTGTATAATTCGTGGACGAAAGTAAACCATATCAAATTACTTGATAACAGCAGATTCCTTAACAAGATCTACAGCCTTGCTTACAGCAACATCAAGCTTCACGCCATCCTCAGGTAAAATAGACTTAACCTGATCTGTCTCCATGTTATACATTTCGGCAATTCTAGTAAATTCAGCGTCAATTTCTTCAGCAGTAGGCTCGAGATTTTCTTCCTTAACAATCTGCTCAAGAGCAAGTCTTAAATCAACCTGCTTCTTAGCCTGACCCTCATACATTTTCTTAGCATCCTCGAGAGTCTGACCGGTATACTGAAAATATTGCGAAAGTGTAAGTCCTTGAGGAGCAAGACGCTGTGAAAGCTCTTGAAGCATTTCATTAACACGATTATCATACATAACCTGAGGAACCTCGGCTTCCATATTCTCGATAATTGTGTCAAAAAGCTTTCCTTCAACCTCGTTATCAGCAGCCTTTTGTGCTGCCTCCTCCATGCTCTTTTTAAGATCTGCCTTGTATTCGTCTACTGTATCAAACTCAGTCGAATCCTTAACAAGATCATCATCAAGCAGCGGAACCTCCTTGAACTTAACCTCCTTGAGCTTAATCTTGAATACAGCAGCTGCACCCTTAAGCTCTTCAACCTGATATTCTTCAGGGAAGGTCACATTGATATCAAAATCCTCACCAGCCTTGTGACCTACAATCTGATCTTCAAAACCGGGGATGAACTGTCCGCTACCAAGCTCTAGATCAAAGTCCTCTGCTTCTCCGCCTTCAAAAGCAACATCATCCTTAAATCCCTTGAAATCAATAACAACAGTGTCGCCATTCTGAGCTTCTCTGTCATCGACATTTACAAGACGAGCATTTCTTTCGCAAAGATCGTTAGCTCTTTTATCAACATCTTCATCAGTTACAGCATTGACAACTTTTTCTACTTCTATTCCCTTGTAGTTAGAAACCTTAACCTCTGGTTTAACAGTAAATGCTGCCTTAAGAGCGACACCCTCTTCACGGCTAACAGCTGTTACCTCAACATTTGGCTGATCTACAGGCTCAATTTTTGCCTCTTCAACAGCCTCATCTACATACGAACCAGCAATAGCATTTACAGCATCCTCATAAAATACAGTTTCTCCATATTCACGCTCAATTAGCTTGCGAGGAGCCTTTCCTTTACGAAAGCCGGGAATAGAAATCTTTTTTCTTGCCTTTAGATAGGCTTGCTGAACAGCAGCCTCAAAATCCTCAGCAGAAATCTCTACCTCTAGCTCAACCATATTGGTTCCTAAATTGTTTACAGCTTTTAAACTCATTTTTTATTCCTCCATATAAATAAATATGCTTTGATTATTATATCATACTTTTTTATAGATTTCTAGTGTTCAAAACACTATTCGTCACTTTGCACAAATTTAGTAATGTCTAAAGGGACAAATTGTAAATAATCACTTGAAATAAGATGATAATTAATTCCATCATAGTTTCCTTTAAATGCACAAGCGTGACCTTTTTTTCCGTGAATGTGCCCATAGAAGCATTCTTTTATATTATGCTGCCTTAGTACACTCATTATCTCTTCATTAATTCCTGAAAGATAAATTGGTGGATAATGCAAGAATACAAGAGGTTTAAGACCTTGTTTTTCTGCATCAGTAATGCTTGTTTCAAGACGCATTGCTTCTCTTAAGAGAACCTTCTTATCCTCAGTCTCACCATTTTCGCTTATCCAGCCTCTTGTACCACATATTCCATAATTTCCATACTGATAACAGTTATTATGTAAAAAGCTAATACTATTAATGTTATTATCTACAAAAAATTTCGTCATTTTTTGTAAACTACTCCACCAATAGTCGTGATTTCCCTTTGACAAAATTTTTTTTCCATTAAGCCGATCTAAAAATTTAAAGTCTTCAAGAGCATCCTGTAGCTTCATGGCCCAGGAAAAATCACCTGGAATCACTACAGTATCTTCAGGCTTCACTTTGCATTGCCAGCTTTCTTCAAGTCGGTTTACATAATTATCCCAGCCTCCAAAAATGTCCATAGGCTTGTCGACTGAAAGAGACAAGTGCAAATCTGCAATTACAAACAGTGACAAATGAAAAACCTCCGTTTGTATAAAAGTTTGTGTTATCGTCAATAATACCTACATGACTATGAATGTAATAGTAGTCATGCAACCAAGCTCAAAAAGGAGTTGAAAAACATGGATCACATCAACGAAGGTATTCGTTGTAACGTAGAAAACTGCGTTTACAACAAGAACGCTTGTGAATGCACTGCCGGCAAAATTGACGTGAGCTGCACCTGCTCAAAGCCAGACTGCTGCGACGAAACCGAATGCAAAACCTTTAAGTCAAGAGACTAATCGTTTCGCAATCGTCCGACAAATGTCGGACGTACATATCAATAGATTCAGATGCCTAAGGCTTCAAAAACGTAATCCTTCATTTGATTTTTGTCTATGACCTTTGAAAATCTAACCTGCTTATCCTTTAATGCAGCAAGCGACTTTGGAACAGCAAGCTTTGAAACATCAGCGAGCTTATCAACAAGTTCAAATTCAGATGCTTCTGTTTCTTCGCCTATAGCTGATAAAACAGAGCCTGAGAACTTATACGGACTAGCTGTTGATGCGATTATAGTTTTAGTTGTATCCCCTGTTGCGGATTTATAATCATTATAAACCTTAACCGCTACAGCAGTGTGAGTATCACATGTATAGGAATACTTATCATAAATTTCTTTGATTGTCGCTTTAGTTTCCTCATCATTACAAAAGCCTGCAGAAAATTCATCGAAAATACGTTCCTTAACCTCTTGAGAAACCTCATATCTTCCTTCTTTTGCAAGCTTATCAAACCACTCGTTTATGAGTTTATCATTTTCATCCGAAAGAATATAGAGCAATCTTTCAAGATTAGAAGAAATGAGAATATCCATTGAAGGTGATATTGTCGCATGAAAATCTCTATTTCTGTCATAAATTCCTGTCTTCAAAAAATCTGTGAGGACGTTATTGGAATTTGATGCACAGATAAGCTTATTTACTGGTATACCCATATGCTTAGCATAATAGCCAGCTAAAATGTTTCCAAAGTTACCTGTAGGCACGACAATATTAATCTTTTCTCCCAGCTTAATTTCTCCATCATTAACCAATTGAGCATAGCTTGATATATAGTAGATGATCTGTGGAGCTAATCTTCCCCAGTTAATGGAGTTGGCAGATGAAAACATCATACCATTTTCATTAAGCTTTGAAGCAATTTCAGAATTTGTAAAAATCGATTTAACACCATTTTGTGCATCATCAAAATTGCCCTTAATTGCACATACACCGACGTTATTACCCTCTTGTGTAGTCATCTGACGCTTCTGCATAGCAGAAACACCATTATCAGGATAGAAAACTAAAATCGAGGTTCCTTCTACATCCTTAAAGCCCTCAAGAGCTGCTTTGCCAGTATCTCCGGACGTTGCAACTAGTATTACAACCTTTTTGTCAGAGTTTAGCTTTTTAATAGATGTAGTCAGTAAATACGGCAAAATCTGAAGTGCCATATCCTTAAAAGCACATGTGGGACCATGCCAAAGCTCAAGCATGTATGTTCCGTCAAACAAATGTGCAAGCTCTGCAATGTTGTCAGTATCAAATGCCTTAGTGTTGTAAGCATTGTCTACACAATAAGCAATTTCTGCTTCTGAAAAATCAGTTAAAAATTTGCTGAAAACAAATTTTGCACGTTCACGATAATCAACACCTGCAAGAGCTTTGATATCATTAAGTGTTATCTTGGGTATTTCATCAGGAACAAACAAGCCACCATCTTTTGAAATACCTTGTGCTATTGCTTGCGCAGATGTAACAGAAACGCTGCTATCTCTGGTACTCTTATAATTCATAAAACTTCACCCTTTGTGTAAAAACTTCTATAATGAAAATATTCATAAGAATATATTTCACCTAAATTAGCTGCCACTTGCATCAAATGCCGAGACATAATACTTAACATGCTTTACCTTGCCGTTTTCAAGCTCAACCACTGCTACATCGAAGCGACCGCAGGCGGGACTATTATTTTTCTTGTAACGGCTGTAGTAAATTTGCGCTGTTCTAATAATATGCTTGCGCTTAGCTTGAGTCATAGCACGCTCTCCAGATACAAGTGCACCTGTTTTTCGTGTTTTCACCTCAACAAATGCTAGCTTATTATCCTTACGAGCAATTATGTCAATTTCACCACCCTTAACAGTGAAATTCCTCTCTAAAATCTCGTAACCGTTGTGCAATAAAAATGCTGCAACAGCATCCTCTCCTATATTGCCGATCTGACGGCTCATGCTTTGTTTACTTTGAGGCATAATATTTTTTCAAGAAAGACTGCCTGTGTATTTCACAAGCACCATACTTATCAAGCATTTCATAATGAAGCTTGGTACCATAGCCTTTATGCTTTTCAAATGCATACTGAGGATATTTTTGCGACATTTCTTCCATATATCTGTCCCTTGCTACCTTAGCAAGTATAGAAGCCGCTGCGATAGATTGACTTTTTGCATCTCCTTTGATCACAGATTCAACTCTGAAATTTACTTCAGGAGTCTTGTTGCCGTCAGCTAGTACAATATCTGGAACAACATTTAAATCCTCGACTGCCCTTTTCATAGCTAGCATTGCACAGTTTAATATGTTAAGCTCCTCAATCTCAGCAACAGTTGATGTCTTTATCGACCAATAAAGAGCTTTTTCCTTTATTTCATCAAAGAGTGCATCACGCTTTTTGGCTGACAGCTTTTTGCTATCGTTTATTCCATCTATCACAGTATCTGGAGTAAAAATAACAGCTGCCGCAAAAACATCTCCTGCAAGAGGACCTCTGCCCGCTTCATCTGTTCCGCAAAGCAATGGATAATCAGAGTAGTACTCAAGATCAAAATCATGCAACGCAGAGATAGTATCTATATTAGTCATATTGGCTTCTCCAAAGAAATTCTTCCGAGCTTTCCAGCTCTAAACTCATCTAAAACTGTATCTGCAGCTCTTTGGGTGTTGATTTCACCGCCTGAAATCAAAAATCCTCGTTTCTTTCCGATTCTTTCAAGTAGTTCAAATCCTCTAACACAGCCTGAGAGCTGATCTTCATTTTTAGGTAAATCCTCAATAGAAATACCATACCGTGTGATTAAATTATCAGGATATTCCTTTTCCATTATTTCGAGGAATCTGCAGGCTAAATATTCCGTGTCAAGAACCGTATCCTTTACGGCGCCTGTAAACGCAAGACGTTCTCCTACATCCTTATCTTCAAATTTAGGCCATAAAACCCCCGGCATATCTAAGAGCTCGGTATTGTCATCAAGAGTTACCCATTGTTTACCTCTTGTTACGCCCGGCCTATCCTCAACCTTTGCACGTTTAGATCCCGCAAGTCTGTTTATAAGTGAAGACTTTCCCACATTAGGTATACCAACAATCATAAGTCTAACAGGTCTTCCATGCATGCCCTTTTCATTCCATATACGAACCTGATCCTTCATGAGTTCACTAAGTGCTGATTTAAATTTGTTTATATTTTTGCCGCTTCTACAATCTGTAGCTACGGAAATGACCCCCTGCTTCTTATAGAAATCAATCCATTGTGAGGTAACAGCTTCGTCAGCTGAATCAGATTTATTAAGCAACAAAATTCTTGGCTTAGCACCTACAAGACGATCCATTTCTGGATTTCGACTTGAATATGGGATGCGAGCATCAGTGATTTCAACAACAGCATCTACAAGCTTAAGATTAGACTGCATAATGCGTCTCGTCTTTGCCATATGTCCGGGAAACCATTGTACCTGTGTATTTTCGCTCACATTATACCTCTTTTCGTATAAGCTTTTCTTATTAGCTTAGCATTTCAAATGTATCAAATGGGTAAAACCTAAGAACAGCCTTGCCGAGAACATCATCTACATCTATAAAACCAACATAGGCATCTCTGCTGTCTCTTGAGCCATTTCTATTATCTCCCATTGCAAAGATACATCCCTCTGGAACATTATATTCAAACTGTGTATCTGAAATCTGATAAGTTGTATCAAATGATGGAAGGATTTCCATCTCCTCGCCAAGATAGCTTTCATCAATAACTTCGCCATTTACTGTGACGGTGTTTTCGGCATAATCTATGATTATATTGTCACCCTCAACGCCGATACATCTTTTGATAATTGTCTTGTTGAGTCCTGGACTATTAGCAACTATTATATCTCCACGCTGGGGAGAATAATTAAAGTGTGTTAGAACAAGTCGCTGGCTATTCTCAAGAGTAGGTAGCATTGATGTTCCGTCCACAACTACTGTTCTAAAAAGAAAAATGAAAACCAGCAACACTAAAAAGATTGCAAAAACAAATGATTCAATCCAGTCAAGTATCTCATCTAGAGCGGATGACTTTTGCTGTGGTTTATTGATTTCTTTGTCTTTAGCCTTTATCGTTTCGTTATTTTCTTTGCTCATGATTTATATTGCCTCTTTTTTACATATGAAATAACTAAATACTCAAATCCATCCGGAATCATACTATTCTATTATAGCAAATTACAGACAAAATTGCAAGTGATTTTTTAGGATTTTAATTCGATTTTTTGCTATTCATGAAAATTTTACTTTTATATAAGACCATAAAAAACGAAAGAGAGACTTATATCAAAGCCTCTCTTTCGAAATTTTTACCTAATAGCTTCTTTAACCTTAGCTGCCTTACCAACTCTATCACGTAGATAATAGAGCTTAGCTCTGCGAACTCTACCGTATCTTACAATCTCAACCTTTTCTACTACGGGTGAGTGTACAGGAAATACTCTTTCGATTCCACATCCGTGTGCTACACGTCTTACAGTAAATGTTTCGCTAATTCCGCCATGCTTCTTGGCAATAACAGTACCTTCAAAAACCTGAATTCTTGATTTGTCGCCTTCCTGGATCTTTACATGAACCTTTACAACATCTCCGATGTTAATCTCAGGAACCTCTGTCTTCATACTGTCTTGTGCAATTAACTTTAAAGCATCCACTTTAACAACCTCCTAAAAATTTTCTGACATTCATACACTCTATAATTCACTATAGTAATTAATAAGAGTCAGAGGACTGCCCGCTTTAATGCTCAAGCCCTTTTGGCTTAACACTAACTCTCATCAAAAAAGTGACTAATCACTTAATTTGACGGATAATCAAATGCTTTATTATTATAACATACTTTACTTAATAAATCAATAGCGAGTTATGTAAAATTTTCTCCGTTTTTACAAAGGATTTTTGTGCGTTTTGTATAAATATCCTGCAATTGAACATTATTTTGCATACAAAATGCGTCAATCAGAGAACCGGTATTAAGATTCATCTCGGTTCCAGCCGGCAAGCGTAGGTTTACCCATACCTTATCATCTCTGATCTCCAAGCCAAGAATTGTTAGGTTAGGCTTAATATCGATTGTTTTAAATGTTGCTTTTTTTCCTTTCTTAGGCTTGACACGTTTTTCGATTTCAATTGTTTCACAATTAATAAAACTCTTAAATAACTCAAATGCTTGTGCTGAAGGTTTATCAAAGCTAGCCTCTATCTCATACTCAGCATAAGCTATTTCGGTATGCTTCATTTTAGGTTCGGCTGCTTTTACAAAATACAATCCTTCAGGCATTGATTTATTTAACTGCTGTACAAGCTTTTCATAATCCCAATTTTCAATAAGTGCAATATCTAATAACTCAACCTCGCTGTCTGTACCTAATGGAAGTGCTAAAGGAAACATAAGATAGGCATGTGGATTAAATCCTTGTGTATACCAAATCGGAACACCCGCTCGTTTAATTGCACGCTGCATTGTTCGCATAAGATCCAAGTGAGAAATATAGCGTGCTCTACCCTTTTTTGCAAAGGTTAAGCGGTAGTCAAAGCGCTCAATTCTAAGATTCTGATTTTTTGGCATTTCCACAGTAAATACCTCCATATTCCTTACCTATTCCACAACCACTGCAACCTTCACAGCAATTTCGTGTAGTAATAGCCTGATGTGCTTTTTTGTTCTCTCTTACAAAAAACTCGTGCGAAACTAGATAATCAAGATGATTCCAAGGCATCACTTCATTATAATCACGGCGACGATTAGCATAAAATGATTTATCAATACCACATTCGTTAAATGCCTCATCCCATAAATCCGGTCTAAAATGTTCATCCCAACTATCTAGCGTACATCCTTTTTTCCACGCTGTATAAATTGCATCAGACAAACGCCTATCTCCTCTTGCCAGCACTCCTTCAAGTACAGATACAGGCTGCTGATGATAGCTGAAACGTATTTTTTTTGACTTTATCGAGTCCATTATCAGCTTTTGTTTTCGATCGATTTCTTCAGGAGAGGTTTGAGGTTCAAATTCAAAGGGAGTAAAGGGCTTAGGAACAAAGGTAGCAACTGAAATCGAAACCTGGATGGATGGTGCTCTGTTTTCTCTAGGAAGCTCATAGTAAAGATTTACTATTCTTTGAGCAAGCTCTGCAATAGCAACAACATCCTCATCTGTTTCATCTGGTAAACCCAACATAAAGTACAGTTTGACGTTGCCATAACCAGCTGCAAATGCCATTCGACAGGTATTTATTATTTCATCTTCTGTAATATTCTTGTTAATTACATCTCTTAAGCGTTGAGTTCCTGCTTCAGGAGCAAAGGTCAGTCCACTTTTTCTAACAGATGCTATCTTTTCAAGCAACTCATCGCTAAAGTTATCTATTCTGAGAGATGGAAGAGATAAATTGATATTTTCCTTATCAGTATAATCTGTTAGCGTATTGAGAAGCTTTTCTATTTCGGTGTAGTCACTTGTTGATAAAGACGAGAGAGAAACCTGCTCGTAACCTGTTTGCTCACAAAGACATTTAGTTTCATTTTTTATAGTGTCGATATTTTTTTCTCTAAAAGGACGATATATAAATCCTGCTTGGCAGAAACGGCATCCTCGTATGCAGCCTCTTAACACTTCTACTACAGCTCTGTCATGTACAATCGATGTGAATGGAACAACAAAGCTATCCGGATAATAAACCTTGTCAAAGTCAACTATAACACGCTTTTTAATTCGTTTAGGCAGCTGCTCATCCTTCGGAAAGATATTTTTCACTGTACCATTATCATTATATGTAACATCATACAGCGATGGAACATAGATACCCTCTATCTTTGCTGCTTCACGTAAAAACTCCTCTTTCGTTGGAGAATCAGGCTTCATTTTTTCATAAAGCTCTAGTAGTTCAATATTTACCTCCTCACCTTCACCTAAAATAAACAAATCAAAAAAATCTGCTATAGGTTCAGGATTACAAACGCAAGGACCTCCTCCTACAACAATTGGTGTGAGTGACCTTCTGTCACGTGAAAACACGGGCAATCCGGCAAGATCAAGCATTTCAAGAACATTTGTATATGACAGTTCATATTGAAGAGTAAAGCCAATAAAATCAAAATCACGAATAGGGTCGAGGCTTTCAAGGGCGTACAGTGGTATATCATTTTCTCGCATCATCTTTTCAAAATCCTTTTCAGGCATGAAAACACGTTCGCACCACCAATTTTCACGTTGATTTTTAAGACCATAAAGGATTTTCATTCCAAGATGGCTCATTCCTACATCATAAACATCCGGAAAGCAAAAAGCAAATCTGACGTCTACTTTTTCCTTGTCTTTAATGATGCTGCCAAGCTCGCCTCCAATATATCGAGCAGGCTTTTGGGTTTTGAGCAGTAAAGGCTCAATTTTTTGCTGTATTTCTTTCATTTATATATTCCTCACAAATTAATAATTATATTATTCTAATTTTAACTAAAAATTTCACTAAATGCCTGGGCAATAGTATTTGCACCGACAACTTCTATCGTAATATCAGATTTATCAATAGATTTAAGCGATGAGCTTGAAATTACGCATTTTTTAAAGCCCAAACGCTGTGCTTCACGAATTCTTTGCTGAGTACGAGAAACTCCACGTAGCTCACCTGCAAGTCCTATTTCACCAAACGAAATTACATCTTGTGGAATTACCTTATCAGTAAGACTTGAATAAAGAGCTAATGCTATTGGTAAATCTGCTGCAGGCTCGTTTATATAAAAACCTCCAACAACATTCATATAAACATCAAGACCGCCTAGATAATATCCCAGCCGTTTTTCAAGTACTGCAATAATAATTGACATGCGATTGTAATCAAAGCCGGTAGCAGTTCGGCGAGGCACGTTAAACGCACTTTTGGTAACTAACGCCTGCACCTCAGCTAAAATAGGTCGCGAGCCTTCAATTATACAAGCAACACAGCACCCTGAAGCATCTGAAGGTCTTTCGGAAAGTAAAGCCTCAGATGGATTAGGAACCTCCTTTAAGCCGTCACCAAGCATCTCAAAAACACCAATTTCATTTGTAGATCCAAAGCGATTTTTCATACCCCTTAAAATCCTATAAGGCATGTTCTTTTGTCCCTCAAAGTATAGAACACAATCAACTATATGCTCCATAACCTTAGGACCTGCGATTGCGCCGTCTTTATTTACATGACCAACAATAAGCATTGGTATTTCTTGTGTTTTTGCCGTTTTCATAAAAAGGTTAGTACACTCTCTAACCTGTGTAACAGAACCACTTGCTGACGTAAGTGACGAAATATTCATAGTCTGAATTGAATCAATAATTACAATTTCAGGCTTTTCTTTTGTAATAACTCCGCAAATAGCCTCACAATCAGTTTCGCAAAGAAGATAGAGATTAGGTGTATCAACCTCTAAACGTTTGGCACGAAGCTTTATTTGTCTCAAGGATTCCTCTCCAGAGACATACAAAATTGTATGATTTTGTCCCAGGGCTTGACATACTTGAAGCAGCAGGGTAGACTTTCCAATTCCAGGCTCTCCACCTAGTAAAATAAGACTTCCCTTAACCACACCACCACCAAGTACTCTGTCAAACTCTGTCATTCCTGTGCTCCAGCGAGTCTCTTTTCTGTCAATGTTAATACTTTTTATATCAACTATATTATCAGAAACATCACGTACAGATGTCGAGCTTTTAGTAGCTGTAGTTAAGGTAGATACAGTTTCCTCAAATGTGTTCCACTCTCCACAATCGGGACATCTTCCGTTCCATTTAGCTGATTCATAGCCACACGACGAGCAAATATATACGGTTTTTTGTTTAGCCACTTTTTCCTCCAAAAATATTATCTGAATTTTTTAAGCATTAAGAAAATGGATCATCTAGTGCATCCTTTAGCATTTTGCTAAAATATACTGCATTTATAAAACGATTTTGTATCTCCTCCTCAAGGTTAAACTCAGCATTTGCAAGATTATCAAACGAAATATAACCACCTGCCATAGCCGAATGCCCTCCTCCTGAGCCAATGCCCTCAAGTGCGTTTGAAGTGATTGTACCTGCTCCGAGATAGTCGTTTTCTGAACGAACGGAAAGCTTAAGTCCGTTACCTCTATATCCATATGCAATCGCAAATTCTACTTCAACAAGCGTTAGCATGAAGTCACAAATAGATGCTATAAAACCATCTGTGGCTTGTCCATTAATAAAACAAAATCCAACATTTTCGAACACTTTAATGTTACCAAGTGCTTTCGTATATTCTTTAAGCTCCGAAAATTCCATTTGCTGGTTAGATAATGTATGAAGCTTTTCATCGTTTGCAATTTTAAAAAGCTTTCCAAAAATTTCGATGTCCTTTTCTGTGACTCCCCTTGTGAAATTATCAGTATCCATTTTTAGTCCATATAACAGCACTGTGGCTGTAGGCTCGTCTAGTGGTAGGTCATTCTCAAAAAAATAGTCTGCAACAATAGTAGCACAAGCTCCACAAATTTGTACATCCTTAAAGAGATAATCATATGATACAGTTGTAGGGTGATGGTCAATACAAGCGACTACAGTGCCTGCTGCTTTAGCTATATTACCGCTATTGGGCTGAGAATCAACAGTTAAAACGTAATCGTCCTTTTTCATATCAGAGATATCTTCAATCTGAGATATTTCAATACCAAAGCTTTCCGTTAAGCTCTTAGCGGATGCCTTTGCTATTCTTCCCTTAGCACATATATTTGCAGTTATACCAAATAAACTTAACAGCTTTTGTACACCAAAGGCTGAAGCTATTGCATCAGGGTCCGGAAAGTTATGAGTTTGTATGAAAACATTGTGCCCCTTTAAAATATTTATAAGATTGTTTAGTGCTTGTGTCATTAGAAAATTCCCTTTCAAAGCCAAAATTCAAAATGCTTATATATGTTATTGTAGCACAAAATAATGATTTTTTCAATGATTTTTTGAAGTTGCCTGAATTTTTGTAACAATGCACAAAACAAAAGGCTAAAGAACAACACTTTAGCCAAATGATTTACTTATTCTTTCTTTTTAACAGATTAAATAGTCTAGCGAAAAATCCCTTCTTTTTTGTTTTTTCTTGATTGGTCTCATCTAGCTTCGGTTCATGCTCATATGCACTCTCAAAAAGCTGCTGTTGAGAATTAATCTTAACCTTAGGGCTAACACGTATATACTCACCATTTGATTTTTGTTCGCGTGCATTTAGTGTGTCGCTCATTTGGATATTAAAATAATCAATAATTCTTTGTTTTATCTTTGGATCCTTTATAGGAGCAGCTGCCTCAACTCTGCGGCAGGTATTTCGTGTCATTAGATCTGCAGAGGATATATAAACCTTACAATCATTACCTACTCCAAAAATATAAATTCTTGCATGCTCTAAAAATCTGCCTACTATCGAAATAATTTTTACATTATCTGTAATTTGCGGCACTCCTGCTTTTAAACAGCAGGCGCCCCTTACAATCAACTCAATCTTAACGCCGGCGATGGATGCCTCAATAATCTTATCTATCAGTGCTTTATCGGTCAATCCATTCATTTTTCCACCGAAATATCCGCTTCCACCCTGTTTAGAAATATTTATTTGCTCATCAAGCTTGGCTAAAATACCCTGTCGCATACTATTAGGTGATACCATTAGTGTATGCATTTGTTGTGGTAGTTGGCTATTTTCAAGTGCTTTAAAAACTGCCTTGGCGTCATTAGCAATTTCATCATCAGCAGTAATAAGAGAAAAATCGGTATAAGCCTTAGCTGTGGACTCATTGTAATTTCCTGTTCCTATTTGTGTTATATTACTTTCTTCAGATTCAAACTTGCGAGTTATTAAGCATATTTTCGAGTGTACCTTATAGCCTTTAATTCCGTGAATCACCGTGCAACCAGCCTTTTCTAGCTGCTCGGTTACTATCAAATTGTGCTGTTCATCAAAGCGCGCACGTAATTCAACACAAGCTGTTACTCTCTTACCATTTTTTGCAGCATTGCAAAGAGCTTTTATGACCTCTGAATTATTAGCTGTGCGATATAAGGTTATCTTAATCGAAATTACATTTTCATCTTCTGCAGCTTCTCTTAGCATCCTTATAAATGGTTCAAAGGATTCATACGGATAACATAAAAGCACATCACCTTGTGTAACAATTTGATAGATGCTCTTGGCTTGATCATCAAATGAAGGGCGTCGAGGAGAAAGTGGAGGGTAGAATAGCTCAGAATGCTGCTTATTTTCTTTGCAAATAAATGTTACAAAGCTTAAATCAAGTGGCGCAGTTTCAAAAAATATCTGACGTTTTTCAAGAGAAAACTGTTCGGCAAGTTTGTCAAGGAAAAGCTGCGAAACCTTATTTGAAAGCTGAAGTCTTACAATTGAAAGCATGTTTCTTGATAGTAAAAGCATCTGCATAGCAGTTCGAGGATTTTCTTGATCATAAAAATCCTCATCAACATTTACATCTGCACTTCTTGTAACTCTTGCTATTGTCCGCTCATCAACTCCGTAATCATTAAAGCATTCACTTGCTAATCCTAAAAGAATATCCTCGATAAGAATATATTCAAAAGAATCTGATTCTGACTCAAGTCTTAATACTCTATCTAAGCTATCCGAAAACGAAGCAATTCCAATTGCAGGTTCTCCATTTTTATAGAGACTACAAACAAGATAAAGCTTTTTATTTTCAAAAAAAGGAAAAGGCAAATTGTTTTTTAGAATATGTACCTTTAACTGAGGCTCGATCTTATCCTGAAAATACCTCTTGACGTATTCTTCTTGTTTTGCCGAGAGCATATCAAAAGTATAACGTACTATGCCATGATTTGAAAGATCTGCGAACGTATCTGAAACATACTTGTCTTTTAATATACAAAGATTTTTTACAGAATTACAAATTTCATTTATTTGTTCACCAGGTCGCATACCTGTTTTTGAGTCCCTATCACCATCATCTGTAAGTGAAGCATTTACCAACGAGCCAACTCTTACCATGAAAAACTCGTCGAGATTGCTTGAAAAGATAGCCTCAAAACGCAATCCTTCCAATAATGGGACATTTTCATCAACTGCTTCTTCAAGTACTCTTTTATTGAATTTCAGCCACGATAGCTCGCGGTTGTCATAGGTATATAATTTTGGTTGAATTGATAGCATTTACTAATCACCTTTCATTTACCGCCTAATGCGATATAGGTAATAATCACATAATTTTACTATGTCGATTCATATACAATTATATCATTTTGAATTCTTAAAGTCAATATTCTTTACACTATTTTGACAAAGATTCTTGTGATTTATTATATTATACACTGTACAAATTTATCCATAGCTATTGACAAGCTCATTTTTATATGATATAATATAAGCAACAAAAAAGAAAGGATGAGTGGTTGTGTCTGAATATTCAAAGAAAAAGTCCTTCTGGACCCTTGTTGGCGCTCTGTTGCTTGTTATCGCTTCAACCTCCCTTTTAGTATGTAAATATTGTGAGGATAAGGCGCACTACGAAAAATGGAAGGACTATGACGAGTGCGGCATTTAATCTCGTATGTTGTTTTCATATGTAACATAAAAAGGAATCGTAGCATATGCTCTGCGATTCCTTTTTATTATTTTATTCGGCATAACAAATAGTATTTGGTTCATCAAACGTCGTACTCACAGCAGCATCAAGAGTAGTACTTGAAATGTGTGACAACGGCACTGCTCCCGTATTAGTGTTGTAGCTATCAGCGTAAATAAACTGCAGCTCATCATTTTCTTCAATGTAGCCATTGACAACAATAAAATGACTAGCTACACCCGAAGAGGATATGACAGCATCTGAGCTTACCTTTACAAGCACCATAGCTAAATGTCCGTCATCGATTAGTTTTTTTAATGTTTCAGAAGGAGCCTCACTATCATTATAAACATTTACAAGCTCAACACCATAATAATCTGAAGCTAGCTGTGCTACAGAAGTATAGGTCATACCTCCTGAATAGGAGTTTAATGAGCCTTGATCGGCATAACCGTTGCTTTCTGCAAATGATAATAAGGTAGAGTAATTATCCGTATCATCTAGCAGCATAGTTAGTGCTGCTGCTCCACAGCCAGATCCTCCATCTCCCGAATCTAAAAACTGGGAAACTCCGCTTATTGGAAGCACTACACTATTTGAAACACTTAATGCACTTGAGCTATTAATAAGTACGCTGTCTGAATTGTAGTCAAGCTCTATCATTCCGCTTTGTGAGCTTGATACTTGTCCTGTAAACAATCCGCTTAACGTACCATCGGGATAGCTTAAGTCGTCTGTGAAATATCCTGTGTTATTATCAACGAAATAAAGCTTTGTGAAGGTCACAGCTTCTGCTTCATCAGTGGTATCATCGGATGTATATAGCAAAGCCTCTGATGAATCAGTGTTTAAGGCTTCTTGTGTAGAGCTACTATCACTGTTTGCTACAACAAATTTCTCAGAGTCATTATTGTCATTATTTGAGTGAGCTACTAAGCAAATAACCAAAATTATAATAAACAATGCACAGCCTACAAGAACCATTTTTGCATGCAAACGATCCCTTGCAAGCTGATCTGCCTTTTTTCTCCTTATTCTGGCTTGCTCAATGTCGTTCATGGCATTGTCTTCATTATAGTATGAATAATCGTCCAACAGGACCAGCCTCCTATAAATTGTTATGATAATTATCTTTTTTATACTATTTATTATACATTACAAAATAAAATATGTCAAATGAAAAATCCATCACAATAATTCATGTAACTTTCATCTTTCATTTTTTTAGATGCTTATTGCAGCAGTTTGTCATATTGCAAAACAAAAAAGCATATAAAAAAAGAGAGCGCGGACAAACCGTAGCTCTCTACTCTGCACTATGTAGAATGATTAATTACCACTCTTAAGATCTTCCATGCACTTTGAGCAAACTGCTTTACCCTTGTACTCAACAATGTCCTCAGGGCTCTTGCAGAATACACAATTTCTCTGGAACTTCTTGAGAATGATCATATCATTATCAGTGTAGATTTCAACCTGATCTTTTGTGTCAAGGTCAAATGTACGTCTGATTTCAATAGGAAGTACTATTCTTCCGAGATCATCTACATTCCTTACAATACCTGTTGATTTCATAATTCAAAAATCCCCTTTTCAAATATTTGGATAATAAAATACCCAGTATCATTTAATGACTTATGATAATATTATTATACTACACAATAAGTTTGAATGTCAACAGTTTTCTTCAAATTTTCACAAAAAAACTCGTTTTTCAGAAAATTTTAATATTTTGTATAAAGAAGGTTCTTTTATCATGCTTAACATTTTTATAACTATACTGGTATTAATGTCAATCGTATTGAGTATAATTGCAGGCACCTCACAAAGCTTGTCAACTGCCATACTTGAAGGCGCAAATGAAGCAATATCATTAGGTTTATCATTGGCAGCCTCAATGGCTCTTTGGGGAGGAATTATAAATGTTGCTGAGCGAGCTGGAATTGTTTCTTTTTTAACAAAGCTGATTAAAAAACCATTGAGATTACTTTTTGATAACATAAATGATGAGCAGGTACTTAGTTTCATTTCTTTAAATGTTTCTGCAAATTTACTCGGAATTGGTAACGCTGCAACACCTCTCGGCATAAAAGCAATGAAAGAGTTGAATAAAATAGACGGATGTAGTGGTAAAAATACAGCAATGTTTATTTTATTAAATACAGCCTCTATACAGCTTATACCAATTACTGTGAGTGGTATGCGTTTATCGCACGGAGCACAACAACCATGGGACTGTACAATTCCAACAATAATCACATCCTTAGCAGCTTTTATTACTGGATCTATAATTATTAATGCTATTTATTCGAAAATAGAACATAAAATACGGAGAAAAGTACGATGAATCTTTTAATGGCATTTATAGTAGCTGTAGTATTTGTAGTAGCCTTAATAAAAAAAGTTGACATTTTTGATGCTTTTTGCGATGGAGCAAAAGAAAATCTCAAAACAGCAGCATCACTTTGTCCAACACTTATTTTACTTGTAACTGTAATTAAAATGTTCACAGAATCAGGAGCGTCAGACGTGCTATCAGAATTTTTAAAGCCTGTTACATCGTTTTTAGGCTTTCCTGAAGAATGCACATCTCTTATGCTAGTTCGTCCGATTTCGGGCAGTGGTTCTCTTGCAGTGCTTGATGAAATATTAAGCAGCTCCCCTGCTGACTCATTTGCAGCAAGAGTTGCTTGTGTTATGATGGGTGCTACTGAAACAACATTATATACAATTGCTGTTTATTTTGCAGCCGTAAAAGCAAAACCACAAATTGGAGTTTTCATATCTTCGTTTAGTGCTGATATTGCAGGATTTATTATTGCTCCTCTTACAGTGCGGCTCTTTTTGGGATAAAAAACATATCCCTCAGTAATAAAGAGAGGGATATGATAAGAGAAGGTGATTATTATAAATGTTTTGCTACAAAGTAATATTTAAATACGTTCGTTTACAAAGCTGCTCAAATGTCAACAACTATCTTTTCAAAAATATCAGGATTGTCAGTACAAACAACCTTTATTTCTGTAGCACCATTTTTTTCAACTGTTTCATAGAAATCGAAAACGTGTTCATTCTTTTGTCTACTGCGAATTATTCCATTTATGTATAGCTCAAGTATATTTTTATCAGAATACACACAGACATTTATGTAATCGTTTACTTTTCTTACTCCGTAAATATGAAGGTAATTATGCTGAAGCTCAGTTGTATCAGATCTGTACAAAATGTTCATCTCATCATTCTCTGAAATAGTTGTATCATCATCTATATTTGCTGTCATAATATGCGCCTCCTTTTGTTTGACATAGCGTTTCATATTATTTGATTTCCTAATTATATTATATCGCTTTGGGTGAATATTTTCATGAACTTTAAAAAAATAATATGGAACATTTTTAGTCATTTGATTATTTTACTTGCATATTAACTAAAAATTCACACGATATGCTATGTTTTTGCATATTAAAACAAATGCATTTTAACAATTGATTCGAGCATACAATAGCAACATCAAATTATATATTTTCACGTGAGCAATTCCAATCAAAAAAATGGTTAGAATTAGATGAGATACAACATTTCCGATGAGAACATATCCGAGCAGGATTTATATAGGCATCTAATCAAATGCATCAATCAAAATCAACTAGAAGCAATTTTATCCTCAACTCTAAGAGCAATAAAATCCGCAAAGACCAGCAAGAACTCACCGTTAGTTGGTATGCGTGTACTGCTAGCATAGAATGGACCAAAGTACTTTGTTCTAACCTTATCATCAGTCATCTCCCATGAACACTGTATTGCGTTTATTATGCAACGAGATACATTGCTGCTGTTAGTATTAAACCTTTCAGCTACATATGGATAAATGACATTGGTTAGATTGTCTTCTCTATTTAATTCTCCCATACAGATTGACAGAACTATTTCCTTTATATACAATGCTCCTTTATAATTGGATGTCATTCCTAGCTCAAGCAATGCTTCACGTATTGCTTTTTCGGCTATACTCCTTTGCTCCATCTTGCTTATCTGCTTTTCATTATCATTTTGAGATATATCAAACCATATATCAAATGCAGTCAATTCGTAGGTATTAAACATAACTGTTTTTGCGTGTAAATTACTTGGAAAATCAATTTGTGTGTCATCCTTAGAAACAACATATATCTTAGGCGGATTATCAAACGTTGATACTTTATCCAAAAAGAGATGAAAATCATCTATGATAGTATCAAAAACGAGAGCTGTAGGCTTATTAGAAAACGTATAAGCTAGTAGCTTTAATAAGGATTTGTCAAATGTGCAGGTCTCAGCACCTAAGCTTTTAAAAGCCGGAACATATGGGCTTTTGCGTTCATCAGTAATTATTACTATTAGTTTCTCGATCATTTTAAATCTCTCCTCAAGACATTATTCAAGCATGCACAAATTAGCACAAATTGCATCAATTATTATATCAGCAATATTATGAAAAATCAAGTGCTTCGCTTAAATTTCTGATAATAAATCAATTTATATCAATATTTTCGCTCGTTTTTGTTAAATTTCAACAAAGGATTTGTGAGATTGTGTAATCTGTTTTTTAGTCAGATGACAGATTTTGGTTGAAAGGACAAGGTTAAGAAAAATAGGTTGACAAGCTTATCAGAAAATGCTACAATAATATCTGGAATTATTTTGTTCTTACGCATGAATATTATTGGTAAAAGCTACCCAAAGAGCTCATGAAATTACAAATTTAGAGCAAGCTATACGATTGCAAAAGATCACCCGAGCTTAAGTAAGGAAAATATGAGCCTCACTTCAAATGCGTAATTTTGTGATGACTCTTTATATTACTAAAATTTAAAATTTGGTATTTTTAAAAACTTATTAAAATCAAATTGTAAAATGTGCCTTAATATACTAGTCAAATCCCCCAAAAAGCGAACAAGAAAAGCATAAAATTTTGTTAAAAGCACAGAAAATCGAAGCGACCCCTTGATTTTTAGAGAT
>JAJQIB010000020.1 GCA_021199375.1 Ruminococcus sp.
ATGTGTTTTCCACTGGCGCTGACGCTGAAATCTAAAACTTTTTTTGTTGGGTAAACATTCTCATAGTCCTTTTTATCTATCAGAATATCTTCGTCACCAGACGGACGGAAATCACTCCGCTCACCGTAAAGGCTTCTACAGATAATTCCTTTCATTACTATTGGTGCCAAACCAGCGGATAGAAATGAGCGGTACAAGTCAATAAACTGCTCTGTCTTCTTCATCTGCACAGTCATAGCGGCTGTGGCTGCCGAGAAGTACTGCGGATTAGCACTATCAAAGCTTTTAAACGACAGATAATTTTCTGCCGCATCATAGAGTAGTGGGAATAAGTTCTGCTTCTTAGAAACATCGAATATAGATGCCCAATCCTGCGAAGGCAGATCGGATATTTCAGAAGTCGGATGTAATATATCTTTTAGAATTACCAGAAAGGTTTCTTCTGCTTTATTCATCCAACTCTGTCCTCCATTTTGTATCTTCATCTGCACTCATGCATGGTCAATTTCTCGCTATTGTGCATCTCTTATAAGCCCGTGTTAGTAAAAAAAGTTTGTTATTCTGTCAAGACACGGAGTGCACAAAAAACAACAAACAAATATACTTCAAGACAACAAGCAATTTAATACTTTTTTATAAATGTTTTCTTAACTTTTAAAAATGCACTTATACTACAATATACTTTATTATATCACAATTTTCTCGATATGTCAATAGCTTTAGCTCACCATTTTTCGCCAAACAAAAATAAATGTATCATGAAAAATTAGTCAATATGCACAAATCAGTATACGTTCATTTATTTAAAGCGGAGCGAAGCGAGATATGCTTGTTGTACGAACTTGTTCGTACCAATCTCATGAGCTGACAGCCGCCTTTGCTAAAGCACGGCAACAAGCAAGCATTAGGAGCCGTCAGGCTCCGCTGGATTTCAGTGGGGTGCGGGTGTCCAGTGGACACCTCTGCGAAGCAGAAGCACCGACCGAACCGACAGGTGAGAAATTAGTTTTACCCCCCCCCACTGAAAGACAAGGAGCGAGAACATCCGTTCTTGCAACCGCCTACCTAAGAGGTGGGGGACATCATGCTTGGGTTATAATATAACATCATTCTACTGTGAAATTCTATAATGTCCTACTATGTCATCTCTATTTTCAAGGATATCCTCTTCATAAATCTTTTGTAAAGGACTGTTATGATGAATCACGTATGTTACTCCATTTTGGTTTCTTTTATCTGAAACTACGCCAATATGACTCTCAAACACCACTATGTCACCACCTTGCCATTGGTCTATTTCATAAATGTCAGTTGTCAAAGAGATCGCCGAATGTTCAAAATAAACTTTAAGATTTCTTACTCTTCGAAAATCGATATTGCTGTCTGGAGTTTCAATGTCGTAATCCTGTATGTTTTCTTTAATGTCTTTATCAACAAGTGTCTTAAGGTCATAACCCGCTGCTTTTAAAGCGAATGCTACAACATCCGTACATACTCCATAATCATCATCTGGATAGCCTCCGGCATAATATTTACTTTTGTACTTAGGATTTGTGGCAACATAATCAAGCGCGCCTTGTAAAATATCCACTTGGTCATCCACTCCATCATTGTCAAAATCCACAGAACTGTGAAGCTGAGAAATCTCTGACTCGTATTTATTTTCAATACTTTCAGAAGAAGTGTTTTTATATCTTATAAAAAAGATTATTACAATGCAAAATATTATTACAAATATTACAAAAACTAAATATCTTATTTTCGTTTTCAATTTTGTTTCACCTCTTTCTAGATTATACCATATATATGCCGCATTTGTCAACAGCATTTTTTAGCGTAGCTCTTGACAACTCTTTTAATACATTGTATAATGTAATAGTACGAAGTACAAAGCTTATGAAAAAAATTATGAAGGGAGGAAACGTGATGTACGCAGATGATTATGGTTTAAGCTATTCCGTAATAAGGTTAGTTGTTGTCAATATTGTTTGGATTGTTGTAGGAATTGTCATGGGGAATAAAGCTAAGGCAGAAGGTCTTTCTTTTTCATTATATTTTATTTTAACATGGCTACTTGGTGTTGTTGGACTTATAATTACACTTTGTCAGATTAACAGCCAAAAAAAGCGTAATGGTATGCAAAATATGTACCAAAATCAAAACTTCAATCCTTATATGAATCAGGGGATGAACCAAAATCCCTACGGGCAGCCTAATGGTTATGTAAATCCTAATCAAAATCCAAATCCTTATGGACAATATGGAGATCCGAACATGGCTTCAAATTCTAGACAAGGCTTCAGCCAAAATGAATCGACAACAGAAACTGTCTTTTATACCTGCCCAAATTGTGGCGGATCTCAAAAAGAGAGCGGATATTGCAGAATATGTGGTGCAAAGATGAAATAAGCTACAAATTGTTTTTTTAACAAAGAACTTATTAAAATCATTGAAAATGTCAATGTTATATTTGGCATTTTCATTTTTTTATAGATATGATAAATTAACTCTTGCATAACCAATAAAAATATGATATAATAAAATGGAATGAAAATGCTTGAAAGGATACGATACACCATGGAATACAAAATCGATCTAAGTGGTTGCTGGAAATTTGCCCTTGACAAGGATCAAAAAGGCAAAATACCCGAATTTGTAGACACAATACAATTGCCTAACACCACATCTAACGCAAAAAAAGGAGAGGAAAATCCGGCAAAAGAAGAGGGTACGCTTACCGACACCTATCTCTTTGAGGGTGATGCCTGGTTTTCTAAAACTGTAGATTTAAGCGATGCTAAAGACAAACCAACCAAGCTTGTGTTTGAAAGAACAAGGATAACACGTCTTTTCTTCGACGGTGTTGAAGTTGGAAAACAAAATAGCCTTACAACGGCACATATTTATGATGTCACCAAATTTAAGAAAACCACCAGTAATGAAATAACAGTATGTGTATCTAATGTTGGTTACCCCACAAAAGGAGGACATCTTACCTCTCCCGATACACAAACTAACTGGAATGGAATTACCGGAGATATAGCCGCCTATGTATATAAAAACACTTATGCTGAGGATTTACGTGTTTATCCGCTTGTTGACGAAAAGGCTTTTCGCATTACGGCTAAAATTCATGGTGAACAAAGCGGCACAGCAAAAATTTATGCAATTAGTCAAAACATGCCCGAAGGTGCAAAGCCTCATACTCCTGAAGCAGTATATGCTAGGTTTTCCGGTGGTGAGCTTTTAGTAACCTTGCCTCTTGGTGATGATGCACGCTTTTGGGATGAATATAATCCTCAATTCTATCGTGTAAGTATTGATATAGACGGCGATGTTACAAGTGTAACTGCTGGTCTTCGTGAGCTAAAAGCAATTGATGATAAATTTTATATAAATGGAAGGAAAACATTCCTGCGTGGCAAGCATGATGGATTGATTTTCCCAAAAACCGGATTTGCTCCAACTACAGTAGACGAATGGGTTCGTGTGCTTAAAATATCTAAATCATATGGTATGAATCACTATCGCTTTCATACCTGCTGTCCCCCTGAGGCAGCCTTTGATGCAGCAGATATAGTCGGAATTTATATGGAGCCACAGCTTCCCTTCTGGGGTACAATACAAGCTCCTGGTGAGGAAGGCTTTAATGAGGATGAACAAAACTACCTCATTGCCGAAGGCTTTAGAATGCTTACAGCCTATGGAAATCATCCTTCATTTTGTATGATGTCAATGGGTAATGAGCTTTGGGGCAGTGCCGAACGACTCAACGACATAATCGGTGCATACAAGAGATTTGATAACAGGCATCTTTATACACAAGGGTCAAATAATTTCCAATGGTTTCCAAACATTGTTGAAAACGATGATTATTTTGTTGGCGTTCGACTTGCAAATGATAGATTGATACGCGGCTCATATGCTATGTGCGATGCGCCTCTTGGACATATTCAAACAGACAAACCATCTACTATGCATAATTATGACGAAGCAGTTCATCCTCACCAGGCATCTGAAGCAACAAAAGCAAACGATGACGGCACAGTTCAGATACAGTATGGCACTACTATGAAAACTGTTAAGGCTTCAGATGCAGATGCAGATTTCATACCTAATGTTCCAATCGTAACTCACGAAATCGGGCAATATGAAACATATCCAAATTATGATGAAATTAATAAATATACAGGTTCTATTAAGGCTAGAAATTTTGAAATTTTTCGTGATAGACTGGATAAAATAGGTTTACTTCCACTAGCACATGATTACTTTGAAGCATCAGGAGCTCTTGCAGTACAATGCTATAAGGAAGAGCTTGAATCGGTTATGCGTTCAAAGACACTTGGAGGATTTCAAATTCTTGATATTCAAGACTTTAGCGGTCAGGGCACAGCTCTTGTCGGTGTTTTAGATGCATTTATGGACGAGAAAGGGATCTGTTCACCAGAAGAATGGCGTGAATTTTGTAACGATGCCGTCATTCTTGCAGAGTTTGAGGATTACTGTGTTGAAAGTGGCACGAGGTTTAATGCTGCTATTAAACTTACAAGCTTTAGACCTAATGGAATTTGCGGTAAAAGCTTTACGGCTTCATTAGTATGTGAATGTGGGACAACTATTGCTAAGCTTGAAGGTATTATACCAAATACAGATGATAACTACATAAGCTTAGGAACACTTTCTGGAATTATACCTGATTTAGAAGAACCTAAAAAGCTCACATTGACTCTTGAAATTTTAGATACAGATGTAAAAAATCACTACTCTCTTATGGCTTATCCTAAAAATGAGCATACAGATATTGCAGGTGCATTTATTTTTGATAAGATTAACGATGAGGCAAAAGAGCTTTTATCTCAGGGAAAAGCTGTACTAGTTGTTTCTGACCTAGAAAAGCTTGAAAATTCAATCGAGGGATTTTATTGTCAAGATTTTTGGTGCTATCATATGTTTAAGCAAATCTCACGTATGATGAAAAAACCTGATCCTGTTGGAACAATGGGTCTTTTAATAAACAATGAGCATCCTGCACTTGCACATTTTCCTAGTGAAAAATTTTCACAGCCGCAGTGGTGGACGATTGTTCAGAATTCACGCAGTGAAATAATTGACAATTGCTCTGAAGGCAAAAATGTTATAGTACGAACAATAGACAACGTTGAAAGAAATCATAACCTCGCACTATTGTATGAGTATGATTATTTAAACGGCAAGGTTGTAGTTTGTAATGTAGATTTTGAAAAAATATCCAAAACCACAGAGGGCAGACAATTTATCGGTTCAATAATAAGCTACGTTAAAGAATGTAATAAAACGAAATAAAAAGATAAGGAAGTTTGATAACAAGACCAAAGTGAGGTGGGATAAAATAGCTAAAAAAAAGAAAAAAAAGCGGGTGATTCCACTGCTTATTGTAATTATGCTTTTACTTCTTGTTATTGTTATCATTGCAGGATTAGTAAAAGGTGAAAAGCAGGAAATTACAACTAACACTAAAATAACAGGTGATTCGTCAGAAGTGCTTGAACCCGCACAAGATATAGATCTTGACAAGCTTATGGAAAGCTATGACTATCTTACCGTTGAATCATCACAGCTTAACGAAGGTATTCTTGTATGCGGTGAAAATACCGACACAATTACATCAGGTCTGTTATCACCGGTATATAATGCACTTTTTGACTCAAATGGATTGCAAATAGCCTCTGAAGTAAGTTCAAGACTTAAGCTTAGACGTGAAGTGATTGAGCCACTTAATAGCATGCTTGTAGATTTTTATGAAGAATATAACCTACGGACAATAATTGTAAAATCCGCATATTCGCCTTATCAATCTGATGACGAAGCTACATATAGTGACGGCAATATTTATTACGATGAGTATGGTAACTATATTGGATATACTGACCTATCAAGCAGTTCAGAAAGTACTGTAGCAGAGAATAAAAACGACTGTGCCGAGCATTCAGATGGATATTCGCTCGACTTAGGAATTTATAATGAATCAGACGACCAGATAAAAAACCTTGTTGATAACGGCGTTTACTCTTGGTTTGAAAACAACTGCTTTAAATACGGTTTTATAATACGTTATCCAGAGGGCAAGGATGAAGAAACAGATAAGAATTATAACTATGAGCACTACCGTTATGTAGGCACGGCAATTTCACAAATAATGCAGCAATATAATCTTTGCTTTGAGGAATTGACACAGTTTATGCGAACACACACCTATGATAATCCGATAAAGGTGCAAACAAGCGACGGATGTCAGGTTGTTTACTATGTTGAGGACTCACAAGCAGAAAACACTGCTATACAGATTCCAATAGGTTCTAACGGTGAAATGCAGCCATACGAGATTTCTGGTGATGGCAAAAATGGATACATCGTAATAGTCAAACCCACTGAAGAGTTTGATGTTACATCATCTGAACAAGATGATGCAGATAATTCTAATGAAAATAGCAAACAATAATTTATAGAAAGAGTGATGTAAATATGGAAATGGTAAATTTAACAGTAGACTACGCAAAGGCAGGACTGGAAGATCCTCATTATCAACCGACACTTGAGTGTCATGTACCAAAGGTATATGATGAGATGGGCAGACGTTACAGAGGAGCTATAATTATATGCCCTGGCGGCGGATATGATTACTGTTCTGAACGTGAAGCGGGACCTGTTGCTTATAGATTTGAAGGTGCTGGATATGCTACTTTTGTTTTACGTTACTCGTGCGTAAATAAGAAGTTTCCTACTGCACTGCTCGAATGTGCTGCAGCTGTTAAATACGTTCGTGAGAATGCTGAAAGCTTCGACATAAATCCTAACAAAATATTTGTAATGGGATTTTCCGCGGGCGGTCATCTTGCGGCTAGCATGGCAAACCTGTGGAAAAGCAGTGTGCTTTCTGACACGCTAGGATGCGACAGTGAAATGCTAAAGGTAAATGCATCTATACTTGGTTATCCTGTGATTTTAGCAGATGCTAAACTAACACACGAGGGCTCAATAGCTAATTTAATTGAAAATAAGCACAATCCCGAACTAAGAGAGTATCTATCAATGGAAAAGCATATCGGTAAGCAGACGCCTCCAACTTTTATATGGCACTGTTCAGACGATGGTTGTGTACCTGTAGAGAATTCACTTTACTACATGACCGAGCTTTCAAAAAATCACATTCCTTTTGAAGCACATATTTATCCTGAAGGCGGTCATGGACTTGCACTTTGTGATGGAACAACGGCAACATGGGAAGGACACAATCAGCCTGTTGCAGCAACTTGGGTTGATCACTGCATTAAATGGGCAGATAATATCATGAAGAGATAGAACACAGGTGTACAAATAAATGGACAGATGGCATTAAAAACCAACTGTCCATTTTTTGATTAATTTTAGATGTACAATTTTTCGTACACTTAAATCATAGAATCCTCCCAGCAATCTGGGGCTTCAATTCCTAATAGCTTTGCAACGGTAGGAGCCACGTTAGCAAGACCATACTTTGTACTATCAGCATCAATAATCTCGTGACGCTCTTCCTTATCCCATATTACGAAAGGAACACGATTTAATGAGTGAGCAGTTCTTACAGCAATCTCACCCTTTTTATTCTTTTCAAGCATTTCATCAGCATTACCATGATCTGCAGTCACGAGAAGTGTGCAATTGCACTCATCGCAAACCTTGATAAGACGAGCAAGTCCGAGATCTACTGCCTCTACACCTACAATAGTAGCATCCATATTTCCTGTATGACCAACCATGTCACCATTAGGATAGTTACAACGTAGAAAATCGTACTTTCCGGATCTTATTGCAGCGATAAGATCATCCGTAACCTCAGCAGATTTCATCCACGGACGCTCATCAAAGGAAACTTTGTCAGAAGGAATTTCATTCCAAACTTCAAGCTCATCTGAGAATTTTTCTGATTTATTTCCATTCCAGAAATAAGTTACATGGCCATACTTTTGCGTTTCGGAAACAGCATAGCTTGCAAGACCATTCTTAACCAAAACCTCAGAAAGTGTATTTGTAATCTCAGGAGGATTTACAAGATAATTCTTTGGCAAATTTAAATCTCCATCATACTGAAGCATTCCAGCATAAAGAACTCTTGGATCGTATCCGCCCTTGTCAAAGCAATCAAAATCATCATCGTCAAACGCCATTGACATTTCAATTGCACGGTCACCACGGAAATTAAAGAGAATAACACTGTCATCATCCTTTATTTTTCCTACAGGCTCACCATTTTCAGCAATTACGAAAGGAGGAAGATCCTGATCTATTGCTCCGGTTTCTTCACGAAGAGTGGTATATGCCTCAGCAGCTGATGCAAAGGTTCTGCCTTCGCCCTTTACATGTGTATCCCAACCTAGCTTAACCATATTCCAGTCAGCCTTGTATCTGTCCATAGTAATCTTCATTCTGCCGCCGCCTGATGCAATCTTACCGTCAAAGGTGTCATCATTAAGCGATGCAAGACAATTTTCGAGATCTTCGATATATGTCATGCCTGAAGTTGCAGGAACATCACGACCATCAAGCAAAATGTGGCATCTTACTCTTTTAACTCCGTCTTCCTTTGCCTTAGCTATCATTATTTTAAGATGCGAAATATTTGAATGTACATTTCCATCTGAGAGCAAGCCGATAAAGTGCATTGTGGTGCCTTTTTCTACACAATTTGATGCAAGCTTCTTCCAAGTGTCGGAGTCAAACATCTTGCCGCTTTCAATCGACTCGTTTACAAGCTTTGCACCCTGCGAATAAATCTGTCCGCATCCCAAAGCATTATGTCCTACCTCAGAGTTTCCCATATCGTCATCTGAGGGTAAACCAACTGCTCCACCATGTGCCTTAAGTGAAGTGTGTGGATATTCCTTTAAAAGCATATCTAGTGTGGGGGTGTTAGCCTCAGTAACGGCATCTCCGAGTCCTGTTACAGAAAAACCTACACCATCCATAACTACTAATACTACAGGTTTTTTTGTTGCCATAGTTTTCTTACTCCTTCTTTCGATTAGCCTTCAACAGCTGCTTGAACAATGGTGTTAAAGTCATTAGCCTTAAGAGAAGCACCACCGATAAGTCCGCCATCTACGTTCTCCTTAGAGAGAAGCTCAGCACAATTAGCAGCATTCATAGATCCACCATACTGAATAGTTACAGCCTGAGCAGTTTCATCGTCATAAAGCTTAGCCAATGTTGCACGAATGAATGCACATACCTCTTCTGCCTGATCTGCTGTTGCAGTTTTTCCTGTGCCAATAGCCCATACAGGCTCATATGCAATGACAGTTTTCTTTACATCCTCAGCTGATACGTCATAAAGATCTAGCTTGATCTGACGAGCGATAACCTCTTCTGTGATACCACACTCACGCTCCCAAAGCAGCTCTCCTACACATACTATAGGCTTAAGACCTGCTGCTAAGGCAGCCTTTGTTCTCTTATTTACAGTTTCATCTGTTTCGCCAAAGTACTGTCTGCGCTCACTATGACCGATAACTACATACTCTACGCCAACCTCAACAAGCATATCTGCTGAAATTTCTCCGGTGTAAGCACCGCTCTTTTCAAAATGAACGTTTTCTGCGCCGACCTTAACATTGCTGCCTTCAGTAGCCTCAACAGCAGTTTCGAGATTCGTAAAGGGTACACAAGCGATAACCTCTACCTTGCCGTCAGCATTTGCAACGAGAGGCTTGATTGCCTCAAGAAGCTCCTTAGCCTCAGGTCTTGTCTTGTTCATTTTCCAGTTGCCGGCGATAATCGCCTTTCTAACACTCTTTTTCATGTCAATAACTCCTTTAACCTTTTTGTTATAAATAAAAATCATACAAAAATCCGATGCCAAGTCCAAGAAATAAAATTGCAAGCACAAGGATTACAGCAAACGCCTTACTCTTTGGCTCATTTAGCTCCTCAACTTCATTTCCGTCCTCATCCTTATTTGGTGCATCCTCGCCTTCGATCTTGTCAACAATGTAAAATTCCGTAGGATTTTTTGGATTGTACTCAATTTTAACACTGCCCTCACTTCCGAGATCCGGTGTCCACTTCTCGTAAACATCACCATCTAGCTCAAACAAAAGCTGCATCTCAGAAAAGGACTTTCCTGCAATTTCACTTGAACGCCTTTCCCCAACCTTAGCCTCAGCTGGAAGAAAGCCAGTTTCTTTAATTACAGGATCGTGATTTTCCATCTCGAGATAAAAACCATTCATCTTTCTAAGTCTTACAGTAAAGTAAAACATGATTACAGAAAGAACTATAAGCACTATTCCAAAAACATTTCCGTATTTATCAAGAATTCCAGTTACACCAAAAGCGTTGCCGCTATCAGCTTCGGAAAAGATCTGTACAGCATCAACAAGAATCTCCGTCATTAGTTTTGTCGCCTCTCTATTGTACTAAATGTACTCAACAAAAACGGGGCAGACGAGTGTTAACGCCAACCCCGTGTTACATTAATTTACTTATCAGCAATTACATCAATACCAGGAAGAACCTTGCCCTCAAGGTATTCAAGTGATGCTCCGCCACCGGTAGAAATATGAGACATCTTGTCTGCAAATCCAAGTGAGATTACAGCTGCAGCGCTGTCACCACCACCAATTATTGTTGTAGCATCAGTTTCTGCTAGTGACTTAGCTACTGCTATTGTGCCCTTAGCAAGAACAGAATTCTCAAATACGCCCATAGGTCCATTCCAAACTACAGTCTTAGCACTCTTTACAGCCTCAGCATAAAGCTCAGCGGTCTTTTCACCAATATCAAGTCCCATCATATCAGCAGGAATCTTATCAGAATCTACATTCTTAACCTCAATTTCAGCATCAATTGGATTAGGGAAGGAAGCAGCAACAGCAGTATCAACAGGAAGAAGAAGCTTCTTGCCCTTTGCTTGTGCCTTTTCAATCATCTCTTTACAATAATCAAGCTTTGTATCATCAACAAGTGATGTACCTACCTCATATCCCTGAGCCTTAAGGAAGGTATAAGCCATACCACCGCCAATAATTAGAGTATCACACTTTTCAATGAGATTGTTAATAACATTAAGCTTATCAGCTACCTTTGCACCACCCAAAATAGCAACAAACGGTCTGACTGGATCTTCAACGGCATTTCCGAGGAAGTTAATTTCCTTCTGCATAAGGTAACCTACAGCCGTATCCTTGATATGAGCAGTAACGCCTGCAGTTGAGCAATGTGCTCTGTGAGCAGAACCAAAAGCGTCCATTACAAAAACGTCAGCTAAAGAAGCAAGCTCTGAGGAGAATGGCTCAAGATTCTTTGTTTCTTCTTTTCTAAATCTAGTGTTTTCGAGAACAACAATTTCGCCCTCGTTCATTTCGTCTACTGCCTTTTTAGCATTAGCTCCTACTACCTCATCATCCTTAGCAAATGTAACCTTTACATCAGGAAGAAGCTCCTGAAGTCTTACAGCTGCTGGAGCAAGCGAGAACTTGTCTTCCGGACCATTCTTAGGCTTGCCAAGATGCGAGCATAGTATAACCTTTCCACCATCAGCAACAAGCTTTTTGATTGTAGGAAGAGCTGCTGTGATTCTGTTATCGTTGGTAATAACTCCATCCTTAAGTGGAACGTTAAAGTCAACTCTTACGAGAACCTTTTTGCCCTTAACATCAATGTCGTCAACCGTAACTTTGTTTAATCCTGCCATAATTGACATCCTCTCATAATAAATTTTCGGAGCAAATACTCCATTATCTGACAATACATTTGACTGTATAATCCAGTCCTATATTATTATAATACATTCTGAGAAAAAAATCAAGAGGTTTTAACTATTTTTTTACGCATTATCAATCAAAGGTCAATGATTAGTCAGTATTTTTTCTTTTGAAAATTGTACCAACAACCTTTGGCCCGGCGTTTATAGCAATTGCTGCTCCAATTTGATACATCTCAACAGGCGGATAACCCATCTTTTTTGTCATAACAGAAGCCATCTCATCACCAACAGATCTATCACTTCCGTAGACTATACTATATGGAGTCTGTGGGATAATTTCGTCTACAGTAAGCTTTAGAATCTCAGGAATTATATTTTTGTCTCCCCTAACCTTACTGTTAGTAACAATCTTATTATCCTGAATTCGCATTATAGGTTTGAGTCCCATTAGCTCACCTGCAAAGGCAGCAGCTGATGGAATTCTTCCAGACTTTTTTGCATACTTAAGCGAGTAAGGCGCAAAAAATATGGTGCAATTTTTAACCCAATCCTCAATAAAATCAACTATTTCCTCAGGAGAATCGCCTTTTTTTGCTTTAACTGCTGCTTGGGTTACAGCATAACCGTAACCGCCAGTATAGCTCATTCCATCAATGTTAAATATATGAAAAGTGTCTTTTGCTTCTTTATGCTCATCGAAAAATTGCTGAGCTGCCATAACAGCGTTGTTGTGAGTAGCACTTCCCTCCTTATTTATACTTACATTTATAATGTCAGTATAGCCTTCCTTATAAAGCTGTTCAAAAATATCTAGGAACTCAAAGATAGTAATCTGAGAATGAGTAGGCATTCCATCATACTCGTCCATCATCCTATAGAAATCCTCATTTGTGAAATCAACTCGGCTCACATAACTTTTATCTCCAAGTGTCACCTTAAATGGGACAACCATGATATCAAGCTTCTGCTCAATTTTTTGAGAGATATCAGAAGCTGAATCGGTTAGAATTTTGATTTTTGACATATATTTCATCTCCTTATGTATAGGAATAAAGCTACCAATCATATTGTGTAAGCTTACCTTCTCGACCCAAATCCGGATAGTCCCATTGCCTTAAAACCTCATAAACAGCTATTGCAACTGAGTTAGAAAGATTTAAACTTCTTAGGGTTTTACGCATTGGTATTCTTGCGCAGTTATTAGGATTATTGTACAATAAATTCTCAGGAAGTCCCTTGTCCTCACGTCCAAAAACAAGATACACATTCTGATCCTTAGGATAAGCTATCTCGCTATGAACCTGTCTGCCTTTTGTAGTGAAAAGATAAAACACTCCATCACATTGCTCGAAGAAACTGTCCATATTATTGTACTCGTATATCTCAAGCTTATCCCAATAATCTAACCCTGCTCGTTTTAGATTTTTATCATTTATCTCAAAGCCATAAGGCTTTATAAGATGCAAAGCTGCGCCGGTAACTGCACAGGTTCGTGATATATTTCCTGTATTTTGTGGAATTCTTGGCTCAACCAGCACAATATTAAGCTTACTCATGCTTCCTACCTCATATACTCTCAAAACCGCTAAAATCGTTATATCCATTAAGCCATGGCAGCTGTGGTTCAAATAGCAAGCCATCGCTTTGAGAAAGTCCATAGCTATAAGTCGATTTTATACTAAGCTTTGTAAAACCTGCAGCACGACACATTGCAATTGGCAAGCTATCACCTGATAAAAGACCACCGATAAGGACCGACGTGTATAAATCTCCGCAGCCTGAATAATGTGCCGGAACATAGTCATTTAGAACCTTCCAAAATCTACTGTTCTGAGCATCATACCCTACTGCAGATATTCCTTCGCCTGAAATATCTGCACTTGTAATTACAACAGTTTTAGGTCCGAGCTGTGACAAACGAACAAGCCAGGATTTTATTTGTGCTATATTAAGTCCATTTGCAGGATAATTCTCATTTAATAAAATAGCCGCTTCAGTAAGGTTAGGAGTTATTATATCCGCAGCCCTCACAAGACTTATCATTTTTTTGCAAAGCTCGTCATCGAAGGTTCTATAGCGCTTTCCGTTATCGCCCATAACAGGGTCTACAACCTTAAGTGCCTTTGAATAAGCAGAAAGAAAATCAAGGCAATGATCTATCTGACGAGCTGACGCTAAAAAGCCACTATAAATACAATCAAAGTCAGCACCAAGCTTGCGGTAGTGATTAAGAGCATCTGAAATAAAATCAGTGAGATCTCGCATTACAAATCCGCCATAACCGGTATGAGTTGAAAGCACTGCTGTAGGAACAGGACAGACCTGTATACCCATTGCTGATAGTGTTGGTATAATAACAGTTAAAGAGCATTTTCCAAGTCCTGATATATCATGAATTGCAGCTACTTTTTTAAAATTTTTCATCTGACTCACCTTCTGTTTAGTTTGTTTTATTATAACACATATTTTCCTTATTTTCAATAGCTTCAAATAAAAAATACACCTCGAATAATATTACCATCGAGGTGCATCCTTTTATTACGGTACAAGTCTGTTAATATCTCTTGGGAACATTGATGTTTCACGAATGTTAGACTTGTTTAACAGCTTCATAAGCAAACGCTCAAGTCCTATTCCAAGACCGCCATGCGGAGGAAGCCCATACTTGTGCGCTTCTAGATAGCTTTCAAAATCGGCAGGATCCAAGCCCTGAGCCTTCATTTTTGCTACCTGCTCGTCATAGTCATGTATTCTTTGACCGCCAGATGTTATTTCAAGTCCTCTGAACAACAAATCAAATTTATACGCTTCTTTTGGATCTTCACGACTATTCATAGCATAAAATGGTGGCTTAGATGAAGGAAAATGTGTGACAAAGATAAAGTCACTGCCGAATTTTTCCTTTGCATATTTGCCAAGATTAACCTCGTCTTCTGGATCTAGATCAAATTTCTTTGCTGCTGATTCTCCACCTCTTAAAAGCTTAACTGCGTCTATAAACTTAATCGAAGGGATATCTCCAATTTGAGGCACATCAACATCTAAAAGCTTGATCTCATATGGATAGTTGTCCGTAATATACCGCATGATAAATTTAAGCATTGCAGTTTCCATTGCCATTACATCATACATGCTGTCAATATATCCCATCTCAAAGTCGAGTCCGATATATTCGTTAATATGACGAGAGGTTGCATGCTTTTCAGCACGGTAAACAGGTGCGATCTCATATACACGATTAAATACACCAACGCAAGCCTGCTTATAAAACTGTGGTGATTGATTTAAGAATGCGTTCTTCTGGAAATAATCAAGACGGAAAATATTTGCTCCACCCTCAGCTCCTTGAGCTACAATCTTTGGAGTATGAATCTCAGTAAAGTTATTTTCCTTCATGAAAATGTGCATACCGTGAACTATTCCCTCTTGCAGCTTAAAAATTGCACGTTCGTACGGATTTCTAAGTGCTACCGAGCGATTATCAAGCTTTGTGTCGATCGAGCAATTTAGCTTGCCCTGCGAAATTTTAAGTGGAATCTCTTCCTTTGGTGTACTTATAAGCTTTATTTCGCTTAGCAAGATCTCAACTCCGTTAAAATCCTTGGGATTTTCTGCTACTTTTCCCTTTGCCCACACAAAAAAGCCTTCACGAAGTCCCTGTATACTGTCAGCACAATCATTCTCATTGTATACAGCTTGTATAGTACAAAAAGCTGTCCTTAATACTATAAAGGTTACTCCGGACATCTTTCTTATACGATGAACACAGCCTTTAAGCTCAATCTCCTTGCCAATATTATCAAGTGCATCAGACAGAACAAATTCCTTTTCAAGCTTTTCACTCGAAACCATTAGCATTTCGCCTTCTGAATCAGGAACATATCTATCAGCATTTACATAAGGTGTAAGCTTCGATGTATCATACTCCTGCTCAGATTTTTCCTCATGTACTTGCTCATCCGAGCTAATCGAAACGGCATTCAACTTTTGTTCAAGTACACTCTTTATAATCTTCGGAGTAGCAACACCCTTAAGTGCTTTTGTGCATTGACCCATTATAAAGCCAAATACCTTTTTCTCTCCACTCGCATACTGTTTAACCTGTGCTTCATTTTTAGAAAGAATCTCATCGATTTCAGAACCTACTCGATCTATATCAACGGTGATAATATATCCTGCATCCTTTGCAAGCTGCTCAGGATCTCCGCCCTGCTCAACCATAGTACGAAAAACTGCTTTTGCATCGTTTTTAGATATCTTTTCTTCATCTGCAAGTCTTACAAGCTGTGCAAACTCCTTGGGAGTAAATTTAAGCGAATCGAGCTCAATTTCTCCGAGGTTAATTCTGCGCATAAATTCAGTAAGAATAAATGATGATACCGACTTAGGACTATTGTACTCATTTAAAGCTTCATCAAAAAAGTCGGAAATAGCCTTTGTATTTACTATTGTTTGAGCATCAATCTTTGTAAGACCATAATCGTCCGTATATCTAGCGAGTCTAACATTCGGCATTTCAGGCAGCTTTGCTTTTATTTCAGCAAGCTCCTCATCAGTGAGATTTACTTCAAGTATATCAGGCTCAGGGAAATACCGATAGTCATGAGCATTCTCTTTAGTTCTCATTCCCTTTGTGGAATCGCGATTAGCATCATAGCGGCGTGTTTCCTGTATAACCTTTTTACCTGCTTCGAGTAATAGTGCCTGTCTGCGCTCCTCGTACTTTATAGCACGTCCTACAGACTTTATCGAGTTAATATTCTTTATCTCAGCTCTTGTACCAAACTCTGTGTCGGTAGGCTTCATTATAGAAATATTTACATCGCATCTTAGTGAGCCTTGCTCCATCTTACAGTCACATACTCCGGCATACTGTAGTAATAGAGACACCTGCTCCACAAAAGCCATGGCTTCTTCAGCAGAGCGCATATCAGGCTCTGTTACAATTTCTATAAGCGGAATTCCACAGCGGTTGTAATCTGCGAGAGATACTCCATTATAATCGTCATGGACAAGCTTTCCTGCGTCCTCTTCGACATGAATATGATTTATTCTGATATTCTTTTTCTCACCGTTTACTTCAATCGGAACATATCCTGCTCCAACAAGCGGATGATAAAGCTGAGAAATCTGATAAGCCTTAGGCAGGTCAGGATAAAAGTAATTCTTTCTGTCAAAAACAGAAAACTTATTTATTTCACAATTTAACGCATATCCTGCCTTTACTGCGTATTCTACCGCAGTCTGATTTATTACGGGAAGTGTTCCCGGCAATCCAGTGCATACAGGGCAGCAGCGTGAGTTTCTATCACCGCCAAATTCAGCACTGCAGGTGCAAAATACCTTTGATTTAGTCAAAAGCTCAGCATGTATTTCAAGTCCTATAACTGTAGTATACTTTTCCAATTATCTTTCCTCCTTGACTTTTAATTAAAGGCTTACAGGCGTACGCACAAAGCTTTTTTCATAAGCATCTGCAAGCGCAATAACCGTCTGTTCGTCAAAGCGTTTTCCGATAATCGACATACCAATTGGCATGCCGCCTTTATTATATCCACAGGGTGTAGATATTGCAGGAAGTCCGGCAATATTTACTGTAACAGTGCAAAAATCTGCTTGATACATCTTTACGGGATCCGAAACCTGTTCATCAGGACGATAAGCAACACTTGGCGTTGTAGGAGCAAGAACTACATCACAGCGTTCGAACACCTGAGCATATTCATCTCTAATAACCTGACGAAGTGCCATAGCCTTTCCGTAGTAAGCATCATAATATCCACTTGAAAGAGCATAGTTGCCAAGCAAAATACGTCTTTTAACCTCATCACCAAAGCCTTCTGAACGTGAAAGCTTGATTAGCTCCTCATAACTTTCAGCACCCTCATGTCTGTGACCATACTTGATTCCGTCATATCGTGAAAGATTTGATGCCGCTTCTGCGGAAGAAATAAGGTAATAGGAAGGAATTGCATACTTAAGTGATGGCATTGAGCATTCAACAAGCTCGGCGCCCATCTCTTTGTAGCTTTTTGCTGCTGCAAGCACTGATGTTTTAATCTCGTCGTCTATACCCTGAGCGTAGAATTCTTTGGGAAGTGCAATTTTAATACCGGTAAGAGGCTGTCCTATTTTTGATGTGAAATCCGGCACTTGTTCACGTGAGCTAGTGCCATCATGTGGATCAAAGCCACAAATTTGATTTAGTACTAGCGCACAGTCCTCAGCGCTATTTGCAATAGGTCCTATTTGATCTAGCGAAGAAGCAAATGCAACTAGTCCATATCGTGAAACTCTGCTGTATGTGGGCTTCATTCCTGTAACGCCACAGAAGGATGCAGGCTGGCGAATAGAACCACCCGTGTCAGATCCAAGTGCTGCAGCGCAAAATCCTGCAGATACTGCTGCTGCCGAGCCACCCGACGAGCCTCCGGGAACACATTCGGTGTTATAAGGATTCTTTGTCTTTGCAAAAGCCGATGTTTGTGTAGATCCACCCATAGCAAATTCGTCCATAGAGGTTTTTCCGAGCATTACTATGCCCTGAAAATTAAGCTTTTCCATTACGGTTGCATTATAAGGTGGGATAAAGTTTTCAAGCATCTTTGAGGCGCACGTGGTTAGTACTCCCTCGGTACAAATATTGTCTTTAATTGCCATAGGAATACCAGTTAGAGGCTTAGACTCACCTGCATCTATTATTTTTTGTGCCTCATCCGCCTGTTTTAATGCAGCGTCTTCGGTAACGGTGATAAACGACAAAATCTTATTGTCGTTATCCTTTATATTATTAAGATACATCTGAGTTAGTTCACGAGCAGAGATTTGCTTTGAATCGAGTGCTGTGCGCATCATTCTGATGCTTTCAAATGATATATCCGACATATTTTTCATTCCTTCCTGATTTTTAATTCAATTTTAAATTTTAAGGCTTATTATCGAAATAAAGTCTCATGAAATTTCAAAAAGCAAATTTTATTCAACAACCTTAGGTACAACAAAGCTATCAGCAGAATTCACCGCATTAGACAACACCTTTTCTGTTGCCATTGAAGGCTTGGATTCATCCTTACGAAGTTCGTTAAAGCCAACATTGTGATTATCCTTTAGTGCGTCATACTCTACATCAAATTCCTTAATCGTGTCCATAAGATTGATAATATCGGTCATATCTCCAGCCATCTTTTCAAGTGCATCATCAGAAAACTCAAGCTTTCCTAGCTCAGCTAGATATTTTACCATTTCAAGATCCATATCAAACATCCTTTCTGCAAAATACTATCATAACCTTTATTATACATCATTTTTTCATTATAGTCAAGTGCTTTTGAAAAATAAACTGTCGCACTAAAGGACGAGTGCGACAGTTTAAAAAATATTTACTTTTTGGTCGTAACCTTCTTAGTGCTGCTCCACTTGCCGTAAAGCTTTGTTCCGTTTACCGTTCTGTAAGCTCTAACTCTGTACTTGTAGGATGTTCCCTTCTTAAGTCCAGTGTTTTTATAGGTTACAGTCGAACCGCTCTTGATTGTCTTAACGGTTACCCACTTCTTGGTACTTGAATTGTATCTCTGCACCTGATAACCCGATGCTCCAGTAACCTTCTTCCAATTAATTCTAACTGCAGTCTTTGACTTGCTTGCAGACTTCATTGTTACCTGTGCAGGCTTGGTGGTGGTTTTGATTACTGAGCTATTTTTAACACTCCAGTAGTTAGTGCCATTGTATTTTACGTAGGCTTTAACTTTATACTTGTACGTAGTACCAGCTTTTAGACCTGTTTGCTTGTATGTTGTAGTCGAACCATTTTTGATGGTTTTAACCTTCTCATATTTCTTTGTGGTCGAATTGTATCTGTAAATTCTGTAGCCTGTAGCACCAGACACCTTTGTCCAGTTTATTCTAACTGCTGAGGTTGTGGATGTGTATTTTGATTTAACGCTAACTTGTGGTACAGTTTTCTTAGCGGTGTAATTGCCTTTGTAGGAATATCCGCATTTTGAGCATGTGTAAAGCGTGTAGCCCTTTGACGCATAGGTTGCCGCTACCTTTTCAGTGGTGTACGTGTGACCCGATGTCGGAACGCTTGAAGGATTAGCCTCTGCATAATCATATACATCAAAGAATTTTACTGTATAGCGAATTTCAGCATCCTTTCCGGTTGAAATATCTGTTAATCCGGTAATCACAACAGAATAGTTGTCATCATATTCGTATTCGGACTCGTTATAATCATCTGGTTGAATAAACGAAATAGTACCACCAACCGAGCCTAATTCGCCACTTGTGTATTTGTAAGTTTTGTTGGTCGACAAATTTTTCACTGTAACTGTAACATCACTTTCATCAGCTACATATACAACATTGGTGTTAAGCTCAACAGACCAAGCACACTCATCCGCACTTATTAAATCATTCGGCATATAACCAGGAGCGGGAAAAGCCGCAAAAGCATCGCTCATAGAATCGTTTTCAAATTCCTCACAAACACCAACTGAAACATGTCCGCAATGTCCAAATTGAATTTCGGACAACTCACTATTAATTAATGCATAGCGATGTCCAAGTGTACCCCAACTTTTAGTAAGCAGATTATATCCCTCGTTCATCCATGCAGTAATAGAAACCGAAGGTATCGAACAAGACGCAAGGATATTATGTGTGCAAGCGTAGCCTTCAGCCCAAAGCTCATCACTCATATCATCTGGTTTACTGTCGTTGCTTATATAATGACCAAACTCAAAATTTCTGTCAAGTGCTTGCGCTTGCAGAGAACGAGAATAAGTGCAGTCAACCTTTAGTTCATTCACACCGACTAACCAACGATAAAAATTCGTCATTTCCTGCATAGCTTCAAGTGTGTCGCTCGTAGGCACTCCAGGATTATATGGAGATGATGTCGATGCAGCAGTCGAGTAATATGTAGAACTATCACCACTGACATATGTTTTACCGGCATGAATAGCGTTATAATAGGCTTGCATAACAGACTTTTTTGTACGTGAGCTAAACGTATCCATTTTGGATGCATCGTAGATTACTGTACTGCTTGCATCAGCATTAATCGACGTGTTCTCAACATTTTCAGGTGAAACCGCCAGGCAGCTTATTGCCATAACAGCCGCTAGAAAACCTGATAAAATTTGTTTTCTCATATTAATTCCTCCATTGTTGTAAAAAATAATTTGGCAATATAATTATAACATACCCCCCCCCGAAAATACAATGGTCATGTTTCACAAAGTTTACATAATTTTTTTGGTGATAATGGTTAAAATGCACCATCTGCATTTTTCTGCAAATGGTGCATAAGATTTCATTTGTTAAAGCTTACTTTTTAAGATATTTATCCATTATGCCACAAAAATCAAAAGTCGCAAAATAATCAGAAGGTGTTTCGGCTCTGCGTATCATCTCTACACTGCCATCTTCTTTCAAGAGTAGCTCAGCATGGCGAAGCCTTCCGTTGTAGTTGTATCCCATCGAATAGCCGTGTGCCCCCGTGTCATGAATTACCAAAAGGTCGCCGGTGTCAATTTCGGGTAGCATTCTATCAACTGCAAACTTATCATTGTTTTCGCAAAGGGAGCCTGTAATATCATACTTGTGGTCACACGGAGAATTCTCCTTGCCGAGTACTGTTATGTGATGATATGCTCCGTACATTGCAGGACGCATAAGATCACAGGCTGTAGCATCGACTCCGACGTATTCCTTATAGGTGTGCTTGTGGTGAATGCACTTAGTCACAAGATGTCCGTATGGCGCAAGCATATATCTTCCTAGCTCAGTGAATATAGAAACATCTCCCATTCCTGCAGGAACTAAAATTTCGTCAAAAGCCTTATGCACACCTTCGCCTATAGCAAAAATATCGTTTGGCTCCTTATCAGGAGTATAAGGCACTCCAACTCCGCCAGATAGGTTTATGTATTTTATTTCAACACCAGTTTTTTGCTTTATTTCAACTGCAAGCTCAAAGAGAATTCTTGCAAGCTTAGGATAGTAAGCATTAGATACTGTGTTCGATGCCAAAAATGCGTGTATACCGAACCTCTTTGCACCCTTGTCTTTTAGAATCTTAAAGCCTTCAATAATCTGGTCATGAGTAAAACCGTACTTTGCCTCACCAGGATTATCCATTATCTGAGTTTCAATTTCAAAATGTCCGCCAGGGTTATAACGGCAAAAAATAGTTTCAGGTATGCCACAAAGCTTGTCTAAAAACTCTATATGAGTAAAGTCATCTAAATTTATAAATGCTCCCATATCATATGCTTTTTTATAGTCCTCCTCAGGAGTTACATTTGACGAGAACATAATATCCTCACCTGAAAATCCACAGCATTCGCTCATCATAAGCTCAGTAAGCGATGAACAGTCTACACCACAGCCCTCTTCTTGCAGTAGCTTAAGTATAAAAGGATTAGGTGTGGCTTTTACAGCAAAGTATTCTCTAAATCCCTTGTTCCATGAAAAAGCCTTGTATAGATTGCGAGCGTTCTCACGAATAGCCTTTTCATCATAAATATGAAAAGGTGTGGGATAGCTTGTAATTATCTCTTCAGCTTGTTCTTTTGTAATAAAAGGTTTCTTCATATTCAACATTCCTTTATAATAAACTTGTTCTCATCAAAAAACACACATTAATCATATCACTTTTAGGTGAAAGAGTCAAGAGATGTTTAGAAAATTCAATAAAAATCCATATTTTAATAACATTTGCGTGGCATATCGATTTCTTTCTAAAAGGTCTTGCAATTGTTCTATAAATATGTTATAATATAAGAAATAAAAGAATTTTTTTCAATAGGGGATGATTTTTTGACTATAAATGAAGCAAAGAAAATAATAGACGACTTTAACAGTCAAAACGGAGAATATTCTGAGGAGGATTTTTTTCTTTACACAGAAGCGGCTCAATATCTTATTAAGAAAACAAATAATACACGATATATGGGCGAATTAGGAGGATACTACTATGAACGAAAGGAATACGACCTTGCGCTAAAGTACTACGAAATGGCGTCAGATCTCGGCGATATAGGTGCAACAATCGGACTAGGCTACATCTGGTATTATGGTAGAACCGGAGAGGTAAACTACGAAAAGGCCTTCAAGTATTTTTCTAAGGTAAAATATATTTCAACAGCTCAAATCAAGCTTGCTGACATGTACAAAAATGGTTACTATGTTGAAAAAGACTATGACAAATACTGCGAGATAATTGAGAATCTCTATACAAAGTGTTCACCACTCTCCTACTATGACGATCCTACTCCTGAAGTTTACTCGAGGCTTGCAGGCATACGTGAAAAGCAGGGCAACATCGACGAGGCGGTGCGACTACTAAAAGCTGGAATACATTCACTTATATCTAGAATAGAGTGTAATTCCTTCTTCGGAAACTTTAGCATAATGAAAGGTATGATAGAACATCTCTACCGACTTATTCCGCTTAACAGAAACGATTTTGGTCTGTATGACCTCTACGAGGTTATGAAGGATCCTGTAAATGTGAGATTTACCTATGCGGGAAAGCAGTACATTATAGAGTCCTCACGTGAGCCGGATGGTACAATTGCTGTTAAGTTTGAAGGAAAATGGTATCACAGCGTGAATGATATGCTTATGAATGCCCACATAGGCGATGAGAGAATAACGGATTATGAGTGGCGACACGTAGATTTTGAGATTATGGAATGATTAAAATGGAAATAATACACATAGCTGATGGAAGATATGACGAATATGAAAAGATGCTGCTTGAGCGTGATAGATGCAAAAAAGACGCAAATATACTTATGAGCGAATATATACGAGTTTTCGGAGAGAAAATAACTGCTATATTCAAGCTGAAAATTGCTTGCATTGAAAAGAAAAAGACTCTCTCATACTACTTAGTGTATTTAAATCGTGGTGAAAGCGTAGATGCAAACAAGGTACAAGAGCTGATAAAGCTTGAAATGGTTGAATATCAAAAGCAGCTCAATGATATGATTAAACAAAATGAGCTTTGCAAAAGCATGGAGCGTATTCCAGAAAGTGAAGCTTTAAAAATCAAACAGATATATAGATCTATAGCAAAGAAGCTTCATCCTGATATTAATCCGATTACAAATCAAGATGAACAGCTGCTTGAGCTTTGGCAACGCAATGTTACCGCTTATCAGTGCAATGATTTAAAGGAGCTTGAGGAAATAGAGGTGCTGGTGGATATGGCTTTAGCAGCACATGGACAAAATAAGATAACACAGTATATCCCAGATATTTCAACAAAAATAGAAGAATTAAAGAATGAAATTGAAAAGATAAAATCAACAGATCCATACCAATACAAATACCTGCTAAACGATATTAATCTGGTGAGGGAGAAAAACACAGAGCTTTCAAATGAATTAAAGGAATACGAAGATTATTTAGCATATCTTGATGAACAGCTTAAGCATTTCTTTGAAAAAGGAGGAACCATCACATGGAACAACGAAACGAGCTAAGCATAAGTGAATCACAAGCTGTCGCCTTAACACAGCAAGGCGGACTTGACGAGATTATAAAGCCTCTAACAAAGGAAATACACCTGTTTGATACTTATGTTGCAGGCGTGAGCTATCTTGACGACAAGAGCATATTTGAAGAAATCAAGGTAGGAGATAGGCTTTCACTTAGACGTGAGAAAAATAAATTTGATGACAATGCGATTTTAATTTTTGCTAGCAGTGGTAAAAAGCTTGGATACATACCCGAAAAGGACAATGTGATTTTTTCTAGGCTAATGGATGCAGGAAAGCTGCTTGTTGCTTATATCAAAGAAATAAAAAAGCGCAGTATAGATTATATGCAGATAAGTATTAAAATATATCTTGTGGATTTTTAATGGAATTTTGCGGCATGCTTAAAAAAGGCGATGTCGCATTTACTATTTTATTGAGTATGCTTTGTAAAAATATTTTTAAAAGCTTGCTATTACCGTGTAAATATGATATAATAAAATAGTATGCAAAGAATTTAACAGCGAAATCTAACGAAAAGGCGGGTGTTTGAAAATTGGATATTGCAAAGGGAGATAAGCTTGTAATGAAGAAAAAGCACCCGTGTGGGTGTAATGAGATGCTGGTTCTGCGCTCCGGTATGGATTTCAAGCTTAGATGCGTAGGATGTGGACGAGAGTTCATGATACCAAGAAGTAAAGCTGAGAAGAATGTAAAGAGCATTATCAAAATGGGTGAATCATAGCTTTTCTCAATTTAGAGCATTAACACATTTAAAATTGAGAAAGGATTGATTAGCTATGATGAGCAAATTAGACGGAGTTGAGGAGCGTTTTGCCGAAATAGGTCAAATGCTTACGCAACCTGAGGTAGTAAATGACTCGAACAGATATACCAAGCTTATGAAGGAATATAGCAGACTCGAGCCTATAGCTGAAAAATATAAGGAATATAAAAGTGCAAAGGCGCAGAATGATGAAGCACGTGAGCTGCTTTCAGAAGGCGGTATGGATGAGGAAATGCACGAGATGGTGCAGGAACAGCTAAACGAATCGTCAAAAAATATAGAGCTGCTTTCAAACGAGCTAAAAATTATGCTTTTGCCTAAAGATCCTAACGATGAGAAGAATGTAATTGTCGAAATACGAGGCGGTGCTGGCGGAGAGGAGGCTTCCCTTTTTGCAGGGTCGCTCTATAGAATGTACAGCATGTATGCGGCATCCAAAGGCTGGACAACTCAAATTTTAAGTGCAAATGAAACAGATCTTGGCGGATATAAGGAGATAAGCTTTTCTATTGAAGGAAATGGCGCATACTCACGTATGAAGTATGAAAGCGGCGTACACAGGGTTCAGCGTGTTCCCGAGACTGAATCTCAGGGACGTATTCACACCTCTACAGTAACGGTAGCAGTGCTTCCTGAAGCTGAAGAGGTCGAGCTTGAGCTAAACGAAGCCACAGAGCTTAAAATTGATGTATTTAGAGCATCAGGAGCAGGCGGACAGCATATCAACAAAACAGAATCAGCAGTAAGAATTACACACCTTCCTACCGGACTTGTAGTCGAGTGTCAGGATGAGCGTTCACAATATAAAAACAAAGATAAAGCAATGAGAGTTTTACGCTCAAGACTGCTTGATATGCAGCGTGAAGCACAGGATAATGAAATAGCATCAAAGCGTCGCTCAATGGTAGGAACAGGCGATAGATCTGAACGAATTAGGACATATAACTTTCCCGAAAGTCGAGTTTCGGATCACAGAATCGGACTTACAATCTACAAGCTTGACAGCTTTTTAAATGGCGCTATTGATGAAATTGTAGATGCACTTGCACTTGCTGATATGACGGCAAGACTAGAAAGTGAAGAAGAGTAATTAACACAGAAGGTGAAATATATGGCATTTGAAACGCAGATGTTAAGCTCGAATGATGAATCAATTGAGCTTGCAGCGAAGCTTATACAGCAAGGCGAGGTTGTCGCTATGCCAACTGAAACAGTTTATGGACTTGCTGCAAATGCATTTGACGAGCATGCCGTTGCAAAAATCTTTAGAGCAAAAGAACGCCCTGCTGACAATCCGCTTATTGTACACATTAGTGAGCTGACGCAAATGACAGATGTTGCTTCGCAAATTCCAACGCTTGCTTTAAGCTGTGCTAAAGCCTTCTGGCCCGGACCATTAACAATGGTGCTTCCTAAAACTCCCAGAATTCCAAGCATCACATCTGGAGGATTAGAAACTGTTGGAATAAGAATGCCGTCACATCCTACTGCAAGAGCTCTTATTGATGCAGCTGAGGTGCCTCTTGCGGCACCATCAGCAAACCTATCGGGCAGTCCATCTCCTACATGTGCTGAACATGTACTAAAAGATATGAACGGAAGAATACCATTGATTTTAGACGGCGGAGTAAGCGATGCGGGAGTAGAATCTACTGTAATTTGCTTTGAACCTGAGGCAATAAAGATACTGCGTCCGGGTGCAATAACAGCGCAAATGCTTGCAAGCGTGACTCCAGATGTTAGAATTGATAAGGGAGTACTACACGCAGTAGATAATTCTCAGGTGGTAGCATCTCCCGGTATGAAATACAAGCATTATTCGCCTAAGGCTAATGTTATAATAGTTGACGGCTCACCTGAACAGTTTAAAGATTATGTTTTATCTTCCGGAACGCCTGGAACGCTATGCCTCATATTTGGCGATGAAGGAATGGATAATACCGAAATGCCATGTATAGATTTAGGACTTTCAAGTGAGGAGCAGGCGCATAATTTATTTGATGCACTGCGTGAGGCTGACGAGAGAGGTGCAAAAACTGTCTATGCAAGATGTCCTAAACTAGACGGAGTTGGACTAGCCGTATACAATAGACTAATAAGAGCGGCAGCTTTTGAGGTGGTCAAGCTATGAGCGTGATTGTCGGATTTACGGGGCAAAGCGGGGCAGGAAAAACCACTATAAGCAATGTGTTTGAAGCAAGTGGCTTCTATATTATAAACTGTGACTTAGTGGCACGAGAGGCAGTAGAGCCTAATACTGAATGTGTTGATAAGCTTAAAGAGATATTTCCTCAGCTTTTTGACGGAAATTTCCTTAACCGAAAAAGGGCAGGAAAAATACTTTTTTCAAACAAAAAGCTTTTAGAAGAATATAACAGTGTAATTTTCCCATATATATTAAAGCTTTTGAACTCTAAAATCACAAGAGCAATAGAGCAGGGTAAAGAGTATATATTATTAGATGCGCCTACACTATTTGAATCAGGAGCTGACAAATTGTGTAATATTATAATTAGCTGCATAGCAAGACAGGACATAAGGCTTAAGCGAATTATCGAACGTGACAGGCTTGATAGGGACACGGTAGTTGAACGTTTTAACTCACAGCCTGATGATGACTTTTTTATAAAAAATTCTGATTATATAATTGAGAATAACACAACAGTTTTGGATGCCGAAGCATTAGCTTATGAGATTATTGACGGGATAAAGGAAAGGTATTGATGGCAAAAAAGAAAAAGAAGAAAAAAAACGGAGGAAATCGCTTCGGAGTAGCTATGTTTATCATTGTGGTGTTGCTTGTGATTTTTGGCGTAATGGTTATCTTTAAAGATCCTATTACCGATAACAAGGCAAGTAAATTTTTCACCTATCCGACAGACTACGAGGAATATGTTATAAAATATGCAAACGAATACGATATAGATCCTAGATTTGTATTTGCAATTATAAATACCGAAAGTCATTTTGATCCCGATGCAGAATCTGAGGTTGGTGCAAGAGGACTTATGCAGATTATGCCCGAAGCATTCGAATGGATAGCATTTAGGCTTAACGACGACCGTGGACTTGACTTTGACGATATGTATGAGCCCGAATACAACATACAATACGGAAGCTATATGCTTTCATACCTATATGAACAGTTTGGAAGCTATGAGCTTACAGCTGCTGCTTATCATCAGGGAATGAACGCTGTGCAAGGATGGATAGACGATGGCACAATAGATCCCGACCACTTTAGCGTGGACGAGAATCTTGAGGATTTACCAAGCGAGGTTACACAAGACTATATTTATAAGGTTATGAAAGCCTATAATAAGTATAAAAGCAATTCAGAATTAGAGGAGGATATTAACAATGGAAACTACTGATAAAACACAAGGTGAGCTTCTTGCAGAAAAGCTGCTTGAAAAGCCTAAAAATGCAGGACTTATTATGAATGATGATGAAATAGCTTCTGCTGATGAGTTTTGTGAAGGATACAAAGCTTTTATCAACACTGCAAAGACTGAGCGTGAGGCATGCTGTGAATCAGTAAAGCTTGCAAAAGAGGCAGGATTTGACGAATATGATTCATCTAAGGAGTATAAACCTGGTGATAAATTCTATTTTGTCAACAGGGATAAGTCTATTATTCTCACCGTTATGGGTGAGGAGCCCTTAAGCGAAGGAATAAGACTTGCAGCGGCACATATCGACTCACCAAGACTTGATTTAAAGCAGCATCCGCTTTATGAAGATGAGGAGCTTGCACTATTTAAAACTCATTATTACGGTGGAATTAAGAAATATCAATGGACAGCAATACCAATGTCATTGCACGGTGTAATCATCAAGGCTGATGGCACCAAAATAACAATAAACATCGGCGAGGATGCCGGAGATCCTATTTTCTGTGTAACGGATCTTTTAATACACCTAGCCAATGAACAGATGAAGAGAACACTTGCAAACGGTGTAAAGGGCGAAGAGCTTAATTTACTTGTGGGATCCAGACCTTTTAAGGATGACAAGGTTTCAAAAAAGGTTAAACTCAATATAATGAGAATACTCAATGAAAAGTATGGCATTACAGAGCACGACTTTGTTTCAGCAGAGCTTGAAATTGTTCCTGCATTTAAAGCACAGGACTTAGGCTTTGACAGAAGCATGATAGGCGGTTACGGTCAAGACGATAGAGTTTGTGCATATCCTGCGCTAATGGCAATTTTGGGATGTGACAAGCCTAAGCACACATGCATGACAATTCTAACCGACAAGGAGGAGACAGGCAGTGATGGAAATACAGGACTAAACAGCTCATATCTCCCCTACTTTATTGACGACCTGGCACAAATGCAAGGACTCAAGGGACATAATGTTATGAGCAAGTCGCTATGCCTTTCGGCAGATGTTAATGCCGCAATAGATCCAACATTTTCAGACGTTACTGAAGCGCGCAATGCTTCTAAGCTTAACTATGGCGTCGTGGTGACAAAATTCACCGGCTCAAGAGGAAAATCCGGAACCTCAGATGCATCGGCTGAGTTTGTTGGTAAAATCAGAAAAATGATGGACGAAGGAGAGGTTATTTGGCAAACAGGTGAGCTAGGAAAGGTTGATGCAGGCGGCGGCGGAACTGTAGCGCAGTATATTGCAAACCTTGATATGGATGTAATTGATGTTGGTGTGCCTGTGCTTTCAATGCACGCACCATTTGAGGTAACATCAAAGCTTGATACCTATATGGCTTTTAAAGCATTTTCTGTATTCTTTAAGGACTAAACAAAATATACATTTGCCGAGCAGCTGAAAATTTGCTGCTCGGCAATTTTTTTACAGATTTTCTAACATTCTTTTCAAACGGATGTATAATTTATTATTTTACGTGTCATAATATTTCCAAAGAGCTTAGGCTCAAAGGAAAGGATCGGTGTAAATTTATGAAACCAATTAAGGACACAAGGCTTGCACGTTTAATAGGTGGCAAGGGCGCATACATTACGCTTGCGGCTGTTGTACTTGCAGCAGGAGGTGCAGGGGTTGCTGCTTATTCAAAAGCAGTAAGCACTGCTGAAAATAGCTTTGAGCTTAACCTCTCACAAAGCGACTACTCAAGTGCTCAGGCTGCTGACAAGACACAAGAGGATGTAGCAAAGGATGAGGAGAGTGATGCCAATGAGAGCTCTGAAATCAGTGATCAAGAATCAAGCGATGAAGATGCTGAAAGCTCACTTGATACAAAAACCTCACCCAATGTTATGCCGGTAAACGGAGAAATACTTTCGCCGTTTAGCAATGGTGAGCTTGTTAAAAGTGAAACACTTGGCGTTTGGAAAACGCATGACGGCGTTGATATTGCTGCCGATGTGGGAACTCCAGTAAAGGCAATGAACAAAGGAGAGGTCACAAAGGTAGAAGAGGATCCTCTATGGGGATATACAGTCATAATAGATCATGGCAGCGGAATTATGGGATATTACTACAATCTTTCATCATCTGTGGCTGTCGAAGAGGGCGATATTGTGGAGGCTGGTCAGACAATTGGCGCTGTAGGTGATACAGCAGAAATTGAAGCTGCTATGGCATCACATCTTCACTTTGGTCTTAAGGAAAACGGAGAATGGATAGATCCCGTTGCATATATAGATCCACTCTATGCTAAATAATAAAAGAAGGGCTTCCCTATCAAAAAGGAAAGCCCTTTATAATATATAACTTATTATTTACATCTCCAGATATGATAGGACATCGGTTCTAGCTCACTTCCGCCACCAAAGTCGTGATCTTCGCCTGTAACAAAGTCATCAGCTAATCCGTAGCCTGCATCAAAATGTGCAGTATACGGTTTATCATCAGCATTTATAGCGATAAACACACGCTCTCCTTCGAAATCACGCTGAAGTATACACTGCTTATTTGTAAGTACAGGGATTTTTATATCTCCATAGCAAAGAGCCTTACACTCACGGTGAGCCTTGGCAAGCTTAGATACAAGCTGAGAAATATCGTTTTCCTCGAAGCTGTCAAAGCAGGGACGAAGTGCTGGATCGCCATCCTTTTTCTCTCCCTTTGCTCCCCATTCGCTTCCGTAATATATGCAAGGAATTCCAGGCATACCAAACAGCATAGTATACACAAGCGGCAAATGGTCAGGATTTGTAAGTATGCTTGCAATTCTTGTAACATCGTGATTATCAGCAAAGCATAGAAGATGCATTCCACGGTACTGACACCAGTTTTCAGGACCAAAACGGTTCTTAAGTGAATGACAAATTTCAAACATATTCATCGAATTAAAGCTTGAATATAAGCCCTTATAGCACTCGTAATTTGTAGCTGAATGAAGCATTTCGTCATTAACCCATCTTGAATAATCACCATGGAGCAGTTCACCTACAAGGAAGAAATCATCGCTAAGCGAATCAGTGTAGGACCGCAAACGCTTTAAAAAGTCAAAATCAAGCGAGTAGGCAACATCAAGACGAATTCCATCAATACCAAAATACTCAATCCAGTACTTAACTGCATCTAAAATGTGTTCTACAACAGCAGGATTTTTTAGATTTAACTTGACAAGATCAAAATGTCCCTCCCAGCCTTCATACCAAAGTCCATCGTTATAGTTGCTATTTCCATCAAAATTGATAAAAAACCAATCCTTATAAGGACTATTCCACTTATTTTGACAAACATCCTGAAACTGCGGAAAGCCTCTTCCTACATGGTTAAACACACCATCTAAGACCACACGAATTCCTTTATCGTGAAGCACATCGCAAACCTGCTTAAAATCCTCGTTGGTGCCAAGACGAGTATCGATTTTCTTAAAATCTCTTGTATTATAACCATGTGTATCAGATTCAAATACAGGTGAAAAGTAAACTGCATTACAGCCAAGATCTGCTATATGATCTGCCCATTCAATAACCTTTAAGATACGGTGCTCAGGAACGCCGTCATTTTCAAATGGTGCTCCGCAAAAGCCAAGCGGGTAAATCTGATAAAAAACACTCTCGTATCCCCAGTTTTTAATATTATTGCTCATTATTATCAATTCCTTTCGTATGAGGGTTATACCCTGGTGATTAATATAATGATGTATCATTATATATATTATTATACCATACCAAGGGTTTAGATGCAATGATAAAAAATGCACCTATATTTTCAACTTCTTTGGAGAAAATGCACAGTTTTTTCTTGCGATTTTCTAAAGCAATAAATTAAAAAGAAAGAAAATCACCAAATAACGTAATTCAGCCTTCCAGCTTATAAATTTACAAAAGTTCATAATATTATATTTTCGATTATTTTTCATGAAAAATTTAAAATTCCACTTGAAATTTGTGACTGTTTGTGTTATAATCATAATGGAATATTGTATGTAGAAATACTGTTACAAGGAGCGACATAGATATATGAATAATCGTAAGACAATCGGAATATTGCTTGCTCAGCCTGAAGAAAATTACCAAAATCAATTTCTTCAGGGTGTTACTGAACAAGCCTTTGCACATGACTATGATTGTATGGTATTCGCGGTCGAGTATAAGGATGTAAAGGATAACACTTCAATTATAGGGTCTGATAATATCTTCGAGCTTGTAAACTTCGATTTACTTGATGCTGTTATAATAGTTCCAGACACAATTAAAAATAAGCCCACACTCGAAAGACTTATAGAGAGAATAAAAAGTGAGTTTGATGGTGTTGTTGTATCAGCCGACACCAAAATTGAAGGCTTTGAAAATATTGACACCGATGATTCAGATGCTATTGAAAAGATTTGTGACCATCTTATTAATGATCATGGCGCAAAGGTTATCGATTTTATGGGAGGTATACCGGGACATCCTCACTCGATAAGAAGACAGGAGGGTTATGTTCGTGCTCTCAAGAAGCATGGAATTGAAATTGAGTGCAAGCGAATACATGATGGTGATTTTTGGTATAACAAAGGCGAGCCCATTGCTGATGAAATCCTTAACTCATCACATCCCTTCCCTGATGCAGTTGTCTGTGCAAGTGATTCTATTTTGTGATGCTTTTTCGAAGCGCGGCATTAAAACACCAAACAATATTTTGATCACCGGATATGATTCTATAGAAGAAGGAAGGCTTCATAATCCTGCAATTACATCTTCGAGCTTACCTTCTAAAATTACAGGAATAAAGTGTGTAAATTATATTCTAAAAAAGCTCGAAGGAAAGCCGATAATCAGTGATTTTGATAAGGAAACAATAATAAAAGCTCAAAGCTGTGGATGTGAACAGGATAACATAACATATCATAGCAACAATTCAGCATATACTGATTCAAACTATCGTACACCATTTCAAGGATATTCAGACATAATGATGAGCAGCTTAATATCAGTAAATGATATGGACGATATGCTTGCAAATATTAACTGGTACACCTACATGATGCAGCCATTCTCTTCATATATACTTTGCCTAACTGACGACTGGGTAGGGGCTGGAGATAACGAGGATGACTACCGCAGAAACGGATATTCTGACAAAATTCATTTGCGGCTTATTAGGCGAGATGAAAATAATGGCAATGTAGAGGATATTGTATTTGATAAGCATGAGCTTTTGCCGAGAAAATACTTTGAACGTCAGCTGCCGTCAATTTATTTTTTCTATCCTCTGCATTTTCTGGATAGATGCTTTGGATATACGGTAATGGTCTACGAGAATAAAACGACAACTCCAACGCCAGATTATCGTCCATGGACACATTTTGTGTCAAATGGACTTGAATGTTTAAGACGCAGACTTCATATTAGAAAAATGTATGATAAACTTAAAAGCATCGCTGACTTAGATAGTCTTACAGGACTTTACAACAGAAACGCTTTTAATAGTAACGTAGAAGCTATTGCAAAACGCACCAAGAATGAATCCTTTAACGCTTTATTTCTTATGGCAGATCTTAACTACCTAAAGACAATAAACGACACATTTGGACACCTAGCTGGAGATATAGCTCTAAGAGCAGTTGCAAAGGCAGTTCAAAGCGTATGTGACGAAAATGATCGCAGCTACCGCTTTGGCGGAGATGAGTTTATGATTATTGCTGACGGCACACGCGGAGACGAACGAATTAAAGAAATGAAGGAAGGCATCGAGCATTATCTCGAAAAGTATAATGAAACCTCGAAGGATCCCTTTATTGTAACAGCGAGTGTGGGTGCAGTTTGCACTACTATAACAGATGCTGAAATGATAGATGATATTATACGCACCGCTGATGAGATTATGTATTCGGATAAACAACACAAAAAGCGTAGACTAATAAATCCACTAAAAAAGGTATGAGCAAAAGAAAAATGAGAATAAAAGTTATTTTTACAGGAGGCACGATAGGCAGCAAAATTAACGATGGATTTATTCGTCCTAATGGCGCTCCTATGACAATTATTGAAAACTACAAAAAACAGTATGACAATGACTGCGAGTTTGAAACGCTTGAACCATTTGAAATATTAAGTGAGGAAATCACCGGAGATTATATGCTTCTACTTGGTCGTTGTGTACGACAAGCACTTGACGATTCAGATGCTGTTATAATTACTCATGGCACCGATACCATAGCCTACACCTCAGCATTTTTAGGCTATACCTTTTCTGATGCAAAAAAGCCTATAATCCTAGTATCATCAGGATATCCGCTTGATGACAAACGATCTAACGGCAATAAAAACTTTACAGCTGCGGTAAGCCTTGCTTATGAACGAATTGGCGGAGTTTATGCTGTTTGGTGTGATGGAAAGCAAACGCAGGTACACCTTGGCACTAGACTCTTACAGCAAGCTCCTTACAGTGATAAACTAACAAGCGTTGACAACAGATATTTTGGCACTATTGAGCAAGGCAAATTCTATCCTAATGAATGTGGTCAGGCAGAAAATCATGGCGTTCGGCTGTTTTTAAGTAATAATTTGCGAGAACTTAAAACACTTAGCGGATTTGGAAGTGTGCTAGATTTGCCATGTAGACCTAACATGTACTACCCTTCACTAACAAAAGAGGTTTCAGCAGTGTTACTCGAAAGCTACCATTCAGGTACTCTTTGTGCAGACGAGCGATTTATGTCTTTTATAAATGAAGCTAAACGACTTGACATACCTGTTTTTATATCAGGAGCAAATGGACGTGATACAGACTACGAAACGGTAAAAAAATATCGTGAGGCGGGAGTATTTGCACTTCCTGTGGCATCACCTGCAGCCATGTATGTAAAGCTTTCACTTATAGCATCAATAGGTGCAGACGCTATAGAGCTTATGAAGCTTTGCTGTGGTGGAGATTATATTTAAGACTGGAAAGGGAAAGAATATTTGATGATAGAATTTATAAAGGTTATTATACTTGGAATTGTTGAAGGTATAACTGAATGGCTTCCCGTGAGCAGTACGGGACACCTTATACTTGTTGACGAATTTTTAACTCTTAATGCAAGTGACAGCTTTAAGGAAATGTTTGAGGTTGTGATACAGCTTGGCGCAATCCTTGCTGTAGTTGTTCTTTACTGGTCTCAAATTTTTCCTTTTGGCAAAAAGAATAATGAAGATCCATTAAGTGATAAAGGATTCGGAGCGTATATAAAAAAAGATATCTTTAGAATGTGGTTTAAGGTGCTTGTTGCATGCCTTCCGGCAGCAATAATTGGACTGCTATTTGATGACCTGTTTCACGAGCTTTTTTACAACTGGCAAACAGTTGCGGTGATGCTTATTCTTTTTGGAATATTCTTTATTATAATCGAAAAATACAACAAAAAGAGAAAGCCTATATTTAACAGTATCGAACAAATGCCATACTGTGTTGCGCTTATGATTGGAGCTTTTCAGTTAATAGCAGCTGTTTTTCCGGGAACATCACGTTCAGGTGCAACAATTGTTGGCGCTCTTATTATAGGAGTGTCGAGAGTGGTGGCAGCTGAGTTCACCTTTTACCTTGCAATACCCGTTATGTTTGGAGCAAGCCTGCTAAAGCTTGTAAAATTCTTTGCCGAAAGCGGCAGCATGACAGGTACCGAAGCAGGAATGCTTCTCCTAGGAATGGCAGTTTCGTTTGTAGTATCAATCGTTGTGATTCGTTTCTTGATGAGCTACATAAAAAAGCATGACTTTACTATATTCGGATGGTACCGAATTATTTTAGGTGCATTAGTGCTAATATATTTTGGCGTTGTCGCATAATAACTACATAAATCATCGGTGAGCTAAATGGCTCACCGATTTTTTATTTTAAGGATTTGTTAATTTTCATTGTAGTTTACCGTAAGTTTATTATGTGGTGCTATAATTTGCGTTAAAGGAAAGGAGCGATATGCTTATGATAAGAATTTACAAAAACATTAAAGGCAGAGATTGGATTTTTGTTGCAATCTGTGTTGTATTCATCGTCTGTCAGGTACAGCTAAATCTAAAGCTACCTGACTATATGTCGGAAATTACAACACTTGTACAAACTGAGGGCAGCGAGATGAGCGATGTTCTATCGGCAGGTGGTAAAATGCTGCTTTGCGCACTCGGATCATTCGCGTCATCTGTAATTGTTGGATTTTTTGCATCAAGAATAGCTGCAGGCTTTTCTATGAATGTTCGAGACAAGGTTTACACCAAAGTAATGTCCTTCTCGGATGAGCAGATGAACAAGTTTTCAATCGCAAGCTTGATCACACGTTCAACAAACGACATAACACAGCTTCAGATGTTTACAGCTATGGGACTCGAAGTGCTTATAAGTGCGCCAATTACAGCAGTACTTGCCATAATCAAAATCAGCAATAAAAGCTGGCAATGGACACTTCTAACAGGATGCGTAGTCGCATTTATAGTAATTATTCTTGTTTTTGTTATGGTGTTTGCAATTCCTAGGTTTAGAAAAATTCAGGGTTTAACTGATAGAATAAACCTGGTTACTCGTGAAAACTTAACTGGACTACTAGTTGTAAGAGCTTACAACGCAGAAGAATATCAGGAAAACAAATTTGATGAAGCAAATCAGAATTTGACAAAAACTCAATTGCAAGCAAATCTTGCCATGTCTGTGATGAGTCCTGGAATGAATTTGGCTATGAATGGTCTTTCATTAGGAATCTATTGGATAGGAGCTACACTTATAAGTAATGTGGCTTTGACAAGTGCTGCGGCTGTTGCTGAAAGAATTGGAATTTTTTCGGACATGGTTGTTTTCGTATCCTATGCTATGCAGGTTGTTATGGCGTTTATGATGCTTATTATGATCTTTATAATGCTGCCAAGAGTTGCCGTATCAGCAAGACGTATAAATGAAGTTCTTGATACTGACCTTACAATAAAGGATGGAAAAGCTAGTGATGACAACAAAAATATGGTCGGTGAAATCGAGTTTAAGAATGTATCATTTAGATATACCGGTGAGAGCGGAGATGTAATTAAAAACATCACCTTCTCTGCACACAAGGGTGAAACCGTTGCACTTATTGGAGCTACAGGTAGTGGTAAAAGTACAATAATTAGCTTGATTCCACGTACATATGATGCTACTGGCGGTGAGGTGCTTGTAGATGGAATAAACGTAAAGGATTATACACAAAAGGCGTTAAGAAAGAAAATAGGCTATGTGCCACAAAAGGCATTTCTTTTCTCAGGTACCGTTGAAGAAAATATCGGATACGGAGAAGATGAGATTGATAAAGACAACATAAAGAAAGCAATCGAAATTGCACAAGCAAAGGAATTTGTTGAGACAGAAGATGTGGGATACAACGGATATGTATCACAATCAGGCAGTAACTTCTCTGGCGGACAAAAGCAACGTCTTTCAATCGCTAGAGCAATTGCTAAAAATCCTGAAATACTCATATTTGACGATTCGTTCTCTGCGCTTGACTATAAGACTGACAGAACCTTACGTACGGCTTTAAAGAACGAAACAAATGATATTACCACAATTATAGTAGCACAAAGAATAGGTACTATTAAAGATGCAGACAGAATACTTGTTATAGATGAAGGCGAGATTGTAGGTAATGGTACACATGATGAGCTTATGCGTAATTGTGACGTCTACAAACAAATTGCGTACTCGCAGCTTTCAAAGGAGGAGTTAGGCATATGAGTGAAAATACAAATAATGTAAGAGCCACAAATAGACCTCCTATGGGAGGAAGAGGTCCGGCAAGAGGTATGGGTGCTGGAGAAAAGCCTAAAAATTTTCGGACATCAATTTTAAAGCTTGTAAACTACGCTAAACCATTTTGGACAGTTGTTATAATCGCGATAATAACAGAAATGTTAAGCGTTGTTACAAGACTTATAGGCCCAAACAGACTGAGCGATATTACAGACCTTATTTCTGAGGGACTAACAGGAGAGATAGATCTAGATGAGATTGTCTCAATTTGTTGGTTCCTGGTAGTCCTCTATATTGCAGGAACACTACTTAACTACTGTACCGGACTCATAATGACAATTGTTACACAAAGAATGAACAAAAGCCTTAGAAGTGACATTAGTATAAAAATAAACAAGCTTCCGGTATCCTACTATCAGACAACATCAACAGGCGATGTTCTTTCGAGAGTAACGAACGATGTTGATATGATAGGACAAACAATGCAAAACAGTGTTTCGTCACTTGTTTCAGCTGTTACAATGTTTATAGGCGCAGTTGTAATGATGTTCTATACAAACTGGATTATGGCACTTACAGCAGTAGCTGCTTCACTGATTGGATTTGTTTTTATGATGCTAATTATGAGCAGATCTCAAAAATACTTTAGCGCTCGTCAAAAATGGTTGGGCGAAATGAACGGGCATATTGAAGAAATATACACAGGTCATAACGTAGTTAAGCTATTTTGCAGTGAGGATAAGGAAAAGAAAACCTTTGATTATCTAAATCAAAAAATGTATGATAGCAACTGGAAATCACAGTTTTTATCAGGACTTATGAGACCGCTTATGAGCTTTGTCGGAAACTTTGGATATGTAGCTGTTTGCGTAGTAGGTGCAATGCTTGCAATAAATGGAAACATCACTTTCGGTGTAATTGTAGCATTTATGGTATATGTAAGACTCTTTACCACTCCCCTTTCGCAATTAGCACAGGCTGCAACAAACCTTCAATCTACAGCAGCTGCTGCGGAAAGAGTATTTGAATTCTTAGAGGCACAGGAAATGGAAGATGAAGCTTCAAAGAATGCACAGCCGAGTGAGGTCAAGGGCGAGATCGAATTTAAGAACGTTAAGTTTGGATATACAAAGGATAAAATCATCATTCACGACTTTAGCAAGAAAATACTTCCCGGTCAAAGTGTTGCTATTGTAGGTCCTACAGGTGCAGGTAAAACTACTATGGTAAATCTGCTTATGAAGTTCTATGAACCTAACAGTGGTGAGATAATCATTGATGGAGTGCCTACATCACAGATGAAGCGTGAAACAGTACATGATATGTTCGGTATGGTTTTACAAGACACATGGCTATTTGAGGGTACGGTACGTGAAAATCTAACCTACGGAAAAGAAAATGTAACAGATGCACAGCTCGATGAAGCTTGCAAGGCTGTGGGACTATACCACTTCGTTAAGACACTGCCAAAAGGATATGACACGCTTATAGATGACAAGCTAAATCTTTCTATTGGTCAAAAGCAGCTTATGACTATTGCAAGAGCTATGGTTGAAAATGCGCCAATGCTCATACTTGATGAAGCAACATCATCGGTTGATACACGTACAGAGGTATTGATTCAAAAAGCTATGGATAAGCTAACGGAAGGCAGAACCTCATTTGTTATCGCTCACAGACTTTCGACAATTAAGAATGCGGATGTTATTTTGGTTATGCAGCATGGCGATATTGTTGAAAGCGGAACACATGATGAGCTGCTGGAAAAGAACGGCTTTTATGCTCAGCTTTATAACAGTCAATTTGATGTAGCATAAATATCAAAATAGCAAAATCCTCCTTGTGCTTACAGGGAGGATTTTTTATATGTAGTAAGATGTTTTTATTCTTAATAAGACGAATCATTAGCAGAATCAAGCTCAGTAACTGCGCTTACACTGTCAACTGAAGCAAAAGCTGCTAACGGATTATCAAAATCCTTAGCATCAACTATGTCGGCAGTAACACGCACACTAAAGCCATCATAAATAATATCTTCATTTAAAAAGAAGGTGTCAGTTTCGCTATAATTTCCTTCATCATCACTTAGATAATATGTAACCCGGGACATTTCACTAGACCAATCTGTTGGAATAATTATATTGGTAAAAAGTGTAATGCTATCCCCTGCTGTAAGCTTTTTAGCTCCGTAAAAGCTGCGTGTAAATGGATACTCAAAATCAAAAATCTGCGTAAAAATATCGTTTTCACCATCGCCATAATCTGATATAAAAGCTAAGTCACCGTTCTGTACGAGGCTATCAAGTTCACTTTGATTATAGCTTTTAGTGGTGTAGATTGTTGAGCTTCCTTGCACACAGCAGAACGTCTGAAGAGCCAGTTGGGCTTTTGAGTACAATAAATTGTACTCGTTCTGAAGCTTGTAGTAGGTATCAAGAAACGCCTGATAGCTTGGCGAGGCTTCATCTAATGCACCTTCATAATAATCAATATCGGTACGCAGCGCACTAAGCTTTGAATTGAAGGATTCTCCATCGCTATCTATTAGCTCAAGATTGAATCTTACATATCCCTCACCATCAGTGACCTTTACTGAACATTTATCCTTTATAGTGGTACCGGCAGCAGTATCCTTGATTGTGTAGCTGCCATTTTCGTTATTTACCTCTGCAACAACCTGAGGGACTTGCTCGACATCCTCGTCCTCATCCTGTTTTTCAAGCATGTACCTTGCGCCTAGCATTACAGCTGATAGCAGTATCATTACTACTGCCGCCACGCTCATTTTTAAAGCAGAGCGGTTTACCTTTTTCATTTGTTTTTCCTTTCTGATTCTTTGCATTGTAGATGCATATGCTTCCTCTCATAAATTTTCCTTATTCCTTACATTTTAATTATATCACATATATTCTGTTTTGTCAACTGCTTATTCAGCTTGTTATTCAACAAAAAAAGACAAGTGATTCTATGTAAAACCACTTGTCAGCTTTATATTACACTATTTCTATCTTTAAAAAGCATTGAAACTAAAATAATAAACTAATCGAGATAATTGATTTCGTTTATTACTTCTAGCTCCGGATATTCTTCTAAAACATCCTCTCTAACATAAACAGAAACTTCGGCACCATCATAAGAAAATTTCCAGATATGTGTTGTGGTCGTGGTATAAACCTCTCGATAAATTGGAAAATCATCTTCACCATATATAATTGAGAGCTCATATAAAAATGGATATATTTTAGAATATGGAGTGCCAACTATAACCTCAGGATAACCCTGAGCTTCAATTAGATCACAAAATTCCTGCTGTTGCTCTTCGTCATATTTTTGAAAATTCACATATGTTTTACTGGGATCATCAGGATTTAAATTCATGATTATATTATCATCAAAATAGAAATCTAACGCAGTTCCAACAGCAGTATATGATATGTTATAATCATCACGCACTTCATTAAACTCTTCTACAGTAATTTCATTAAAATCTTTATTTATAGAGTCGTTATCATCATCGTCAATACCTTTTTCCTCATAAATCTTTTCTAAAGCATCTTCATCAAATTGAAATGCCCATTCACTCATTATTAATCTATCGTCAAGATTATTCTCTTTTAAGAAAGCTGCCATATCTTTAGCAAATCCGTAGCTTATATTTACATCCATAATAGAAGCGTAAACGGAAGCTATTACAGGACTAGTCAAAACTAGTAAAATTCCGCATATAATTACCTTACGTATGTACTTTGATTTAAGTAGAGATGTAAATTTATTACATGTCAACTTAATAAATTCAAATTCATCACGTTCACCGCTAACCCAAACTATAAATAATATAAGCGAGGTGCAGGTTCCAAGATGATAAATAGATGAATATTTGAATATCATAAAGGTGACTAATGCAAAATAAGTAATAAAGAAGTATGCACGCAGTTTTGTTCGCTTTGTTAATAGGTACAAATATACAAGCACAAGAATTCCACAAACGATCTCAAAAATGAAAATAACCATTCCGGGTTTATAGGCATAGTAACCAACAAAAACACCTAATAAAGAATCAAAAGCGTAAATTACATAATTCGCTAAGCTATAAATAGTGACATCAAATTCATCATAAGTTACATCACTTGCTGGGATGATCATAAGTATAAGAGATACAGCAAATATTGCAAGAACCAATAACGAATAGCAGCGTTTATCTTTAAATACATTTGAAAGCTTATCATTCTTCTTGTGAGATGAAAAAATCTCTACAACCCAGACTATACAAATCATTCCTGAAATAATAATTCCATATGCGTGTGAACCGCAAAGAAGCATCATCGAAAGAACAAATGGAATAGGCTTTTGATCACGCTTTGAGAAGGTGAGGGCAACTAACACCATACCAAGAGTAAAAAGGCTATAGCATCTAGATACAACACCAAACTGATAGAAATAAAAAAACGAAAAAGGAATCAGTCGTCTTACAACATTAGGAAAAGGCGATTTAAAAATGATAATACCCATTGCTATTGTCATAATAATTATATTAACAGATTTTAAACCAAGCTCAGGATTCACACCAAGACGTGCAGGAATTGCAAGCAATAATGACCATAGCGGCGGATGCCCCTCATAATGTGGTCGAACAAACAGTATATCATGTAAGCTAGCAGTTTTAGCAATGCTCCATGCTTGAATCTCATCAAACCACGGCTCATGAAAAGCAGAAACAATCGACACCAGTACTACATAAAGCAGCAAACAGACAACATCTACCCTAGTACGTTCAAATCCAAACAAATTCAAACGCTCACGCCATGACTTTTTAACATTACTTTCCATCAAATATCCTCCAATAAATGCACCATGTTCCAGCAATTTATCATCATCCACTTTATTATATCATATTTCTATCTTTTTGTCAATAGTATTTCATATGCATAAATAATAACTAATATCACTACGAATTCACAAAACTCATATCTAAATATATGATAAAAAAACTCCGACTGCGAATTACAGTCGGAGAAATTCTTTTTGATTTACTCAACGGTTATTGTTACTGTAGCTGTAAGCGTAAAACTATCCGTCTCCCAAAGTACTTTGCTCATCAATCGTAAACTCTGCGACATTCTCATCCGTTTCATCATCTGCTTCGATTGACTATTCTTTGTCATCAGCACCTTCAAATTCGCTTCCGCAATTTGGACAAAACATAAATCATTCCTCCATTTAAAAATTTTACATTTTTGCCTTTATCACTAAATCCGAAACCGTTTTCCCCCGTTGGTACCTGCTTGTACCAATAATTTTATTTTATCACAAAAAAGACTTCCCCACCTTAAAGGTAAGGAAGCCTTATATATTCATTTTACAGTTCGATTATAACCTTGCCGCTGTAGGAAGGACTAACAGTTATCGACTTGTCTGTATTTGCAACGCTAACTGTAAAGGTCTTATCAGTTTGCGTGTAGCTGCACTCAATCACATTGCCGCTTCTAGCTGCAGTTAGTTCAAATAACTTATTGCTCTCAGTATCATAAATCGGAGCAGTTGCGCTCTTGCCATCCTCAAGCTCATAGATTGTAAATGTAGCGTTATCAAGATAATCATACTCGACATCACGTTCAAAATTGCCGTAGGTAACAATTGAATTAGGCTTAGCAAGTGCGGGAATCTCAAAATAACTGCACTTGTGTGTATACCACTTGCCACCCTCAAGCACCTTACCAGTGATGATATCAGTCCACTTGCCCTCAGGTAGATAGTACTGTGCAATACCATCCTCATTTAGAATAGGAGCAACTAGCAGATTATCTCCGAACATATACTGTCTGTCAAGTGTCAAGCAGGCGGGATCATCAGCGTAATCTATAACCATCGCTCTCATCATAGGCACACCTACCGTGTGAGTTTTTATAGCCTGTGCCCAGATGTAAGGCATAAGCTTACCCTTTAGCTTAGCAAAGAAGCGAAGCACATCACACGACTCTTCGTCAAACAGCCACGGCACTCTATAGCTCTGGTTTCCGTGTAGACGTGAGTGAGATGAGAACATTCCGAAGGCTGCCCATCTCTTGTAAATGTCAGGTGTAGCAGTTGCCTCAAAGCCAGCCATATCGTGAGATGTGTAGCCAAAGCCCGAAATGCAAAGAGACAAGCATCCTCTTACAACCTCTGCCATTGAGTTGTAGTTGCCCGAACAGTCGCCGCCCCAGTGTACAGGGAATTTCTGTCCGCCAGCTGTAGCACTTCTTGCAAATAGGCAAGCCTTGTTTTCACCAAAGTAGTCTTTAAGTACATTAAATACGCACTCGTTATATAAATATGTATAGAAGTTGTGCATTTTAATCGGGTCGCTGCCATCAAAATACTTAACTCCTCTTGTCGGTATTCTCTCGCCAAAGTCTGTTTTAAATGTGTCAACGCCCATTTCACATAGCGCACGCAGCTTGGAGGAATACCACTTGCATGCTTCAGGATTAGTAAAGTCAACGATTGCCATACCAGGCTGCCACTCATCACACTGGAATACGCTTCCGTCGTCCTTCTTGATGAAGTATCCGTTTTCCATACCCTCGTCAAACAGCTTTGAGCGCTGTCCGATATACGGATTAATCCATACGCAGGTGTGAAGACCCTTATCCTTGTGCAGACGCTCAAGCATTGCAGGCGGATCTGGGAACTGACTCTTATCCCACTCAAAGTTACACCACTCAAAGCCCTTCATCCAGAAGCAGTCGAAGTGGAACACCTGAAGAGGAATATCACGCTCAGCCATCCCATCAATAAACGATGTGATAGTTTCTTCATCATAATTTGTAGTAAATGATGTGGTGAGCCATAGTCCGAACGAAAATGCAGGCGGAAGTGAAGGCTTACCTGTAAGCGTGGTGTAGCCGTTAAGTGCATCAGCAATTGTATCTCCGCCAAATACAAAGTACTCAAGATTTTCGCCTGGTACAGTCATAGAAACCTTTGATACAGTATCAGAGCAAACCTCATATGAAACCTTATCAGTGCTGTTTACAAATACACCATAGCCTCTTGATGAAACATAAAAAGGTATAGACTTGTAGGATTGATCCGAGCAGGTTCCGCCATCGGCGTTCCAGATCTCAACTGTTGCGCCATTCTTTACAAATGGTGTAAACTTCTCGCCAAAGCCATAGAAATACTCGCCGACGGTTGTGTCAAGCTGTTCTCTTATATATGTTCTTGCGGGATTAGCAGGATAGCTCCAGAAGGAGTCGTCAAGCTGAGTTTCCAGTCTAGCCTGTTGCTTGTATGCACTCTCAAAAATAACACCTGAAGATCTCCAAGCACCACCGGTCAGATGCTTATCGCCATAATAGAACTGAAAGCTCCATGTTTCCTTGGATACAACAAGCTTTGTTTTACCGGAAATAATTACAGCCTCTTTGTCGTTAATTGTCACTTCAGGCTTGTAGCTACCCTCATTTAGAACGAAATGCGGTCCATTATCGGTGTAGCCCTTGTGGTGAGTAATGCTCACCTTAATGCAGTTTTCTTGTGTAGATGTGTAGGAAATCTCGAGATTAGTACTTCCGAGCATCATAGCACGATTATATACTACAAAAGGAGTAGCAACAACGGTGAAACCGTTTTCACACGGAACAATCTCAAAAGCCTGATTGGCGTAGTTTACCTCATAACCACGCTGATTAAGCCAAAATCCATCGGCAAATTTCATAATTTATGACCTCCATTATTATATTTATATTCTGTCACCAATGCAAAAATTTTAGCGACAGATTGTTTTCCTGTTAAGAGAAAGCTTTTTATCTTTCTATGTATATTCTACACTAAAAAAGAAAGAAAATCAATAGAAAGATAATAATGTTTAGAACAATTTTAATACAAAAATTTGAACCAACGCTTTGTTACTCAATTGATAAAAATTCACTTGGTATATAGCTTAAGCATTCCTCGACAACACTGCGAGTAACTCCTGCATTATAGTTTAATGAGAAAAGCTCATCAGTATAGTCAGCATAAGGATATATCTTGCAATTATACCATGCTGAGCTGTATGAATCACCTTCAAAATGAGAAATTATTGGTATAGCCTTAACATTTTCAAATGAAACCTCTCCTGTTTCGTAGTCGAGGGTTACATCTAAATCTCCCATAATTCCGACTGCTGTGTGCTGATCATACATTGTGTGGAAGAAATTACCAAGTCCGTAATATACGAACGCTTGACCTCCATCGGGCTTATCAAGATATTCACAGGTGCTTACACAGTGCGATTGTGTACCTATAATAAGATCTGCTCCCCATTCTACAAGCTTAGGTGTTAGTGTCTGCTGCTGAGTATTAAGCTCATGCTCAACCTCAGTACCGTAATGACACGACACTACCACAACATCAGCTATTTCATCTGCCGCTTTAATCTGACGCTCAATGGTTTCCTCATCCGCAAGATAGATAACCTTTCCATCCTCATAATTTGATAATGTAATACCATTAGTATGCTCGGTGTAGCCTAAAAAAGCAAATGTAATATCATTTATTTCAAGCGTACGAATATCCTCGCTATCAGCCTCATCACGGTATGCTCCGTAGTGTACAACGTCCTTAGAATCCCAATAATCAAGTGACGATATAAGTCCGGTTGAGCCCTTATCAAGCACATGATTGTTTGCCATAGATATAACGTTAAATCCAAGCTCTACAAGCGCATCTCCACACTCGGTAGGTGTTGAGAAAACGGGATAGCTCTGAGCCTCGTAAGCATCGTTGACAAGTGATTCTTGATTGACAATAGCTACATCAGCCTTTTCAATATAAGGTGCAACTAGCTCGTACATGCTGCTAAAGTCATACTCGCCATTGCCAAGCGTGTAAGCTTCATTAAATATATTATCGTGTATGAGATTATCACCAACGCAAATAAGATGTGCAGTAGTTGTGCCCTCAGAAGGCGCATCCTGCTCAGAGGCTTTGCTAACCTCAGCATTTGCAGGCACTGCTTCAGAGTCCAAAGAGTCTGATTCTGACTCCTGTACGCTCGAAGAGCTTGAAAAGCTCTCAGTAACACCATCATTATCAGGTGAAGATAAAAGCGTACTGTTATCAGAGGTTCCAATGCTCTGACCGCATCCCGTCATAAGCAATGCTGCTGAAAGAGTAACTGCTCTTTTACATAAATATGTCATACTATTCATAGCTACCATCCAAAAATTTGATTATATTCATGTTGATTATACCACATATTTTTATAAATTTCAATAGTTTTTTAAGAGTTTTCAGTAATTTTTCGGTTAAAATCGACTAAAAAATAAACCGAATAAATTTTATTGATACTTGTAAAGGGTTGACAAAGTAAAGTCAAAGTGATAAAATAGAAGAAACTAAGAAGATGTCATATAGTCAAAGTACATATGAGAAAACGTGTAAATATATTTTTGAGTACTTTGCCGACTGTCTTGCAATGAGCAGAATGGGAATATACTTTAATTCTAATGCTATTGATTATTTGGAATGGAAAGGAGTTACAATAACATACAATGAATTTATGAGGAGAACGATATATGGACTTAAATTACACTACTAAGACCACGCTTGAAGAGCATAAGTACTTATGCAAGGCAGAAGAAGAAATTTTAGATAAAGGTGCAACCGAAAAGAGATGCCCTAGATGTGGGGACGAAATCATTATTGAGTTTTTTCGGTTCTTCTTATTCAGTCAGGTGTAAAACTTCTAATTGCATACATGCGGATTTTAGAGGGATATAAACTTAATCAGGAGGATACACAAATGAAAATAGATATGTATAAAAGATACAAGTTAAAAGATGGGCGTACAGGATACACTATTGAATCTTTTGATAGTGGCAAGGCTTACATGATAGAACTTGACGATAAATCAGAAGAAGATTGGATGCCAATAGTAAAAAAAGAGGATATAGTTGAACAATTAAATTGATATTTAATATTTCTCAGCACTCACACATATGTTGTGGGTGCTTGCTTTTGCATAAACTAAACGAACAAAAGCTATTGACAATCACCAAAAAAAGGCGTATAATAAAAGCAGTTAAAGTAAAGTGTTCTGATGAAAATCAGGGATGAGCAGTAAAAAATCGACAGAATAGATTGTCGATTAAGCTACTTATGCATCAACAATATTACACAATAATTATTTGGAAAGGAGAATAAGATTATAGTAGCTTTACTATAATCATGTAAGAATGACTATGACTAAATACAAAGAAGGAAGCTTTGATAGCTCTGATGGCATACATAGCTGTCATTATATAGTAGCAAAGCCTGATGGCGAGCCGCGTGGAATAGTACAGATATCACACGGTATGTGCGAGTACATCGAGCGATATTTAGACTTTATGAGCTTTCTCACAGACAATGGATATGTTGTGTGTGGCAATGATCATCTCGGACACGGTCACACCGTTGACGATTCAAGCGAGCTTGGCTACTTCAGTGAACAAAACGGTTGGCAAAACACGGTTGAAGATCTTTATACACTTACTAAAATTATGAAGCTTAAATATCCGAAGCAGCCATATTTTTTACTTGGACATAGCATGGGAAGCTTTCTTGCTAGGGCTTATGCGATTAAGCATGCTCACGAGTGCGATGGATATATTTTTATGGGTACTGCAGACGGTTTTGGTGGCACTGTAAAAGATTATGCTAAACCGAAATTAGATAAGCTTTCACCAAAGCTATATTCATGCATAAATATTAAGGATAGCACCTTATCAAGCCTCGCCTCATCTGTTTTAATAAGCCAAGCTGAGACAATAGGCAAAATTAAAGGAGACACATATAGAAGTGCTAAGCTAAACGATTTAGCATTTGGCAAATATAATGAAAGAATTGACAATCCTAAGACAGAGTATGATTGGATTTCAAAGGATGAAAAAATAGTAGATAAATATGCACACGATCCTCTATGTACTTTTATGTTCACAGTAAATGGCTATATAAACCTTTGTTCGGCTCTCGCCTATGTGTCAAACGACAGATGGTTTTCTGCCTTTCCTAAAGATATACCTGCACTTTTGCTTGCAGGTGATGCTGACCCTGTTGGCAATTATGGTAAGGGTGTTAAGAACGTTTATAACAAGATGTGTGAATACAGATGTCAGGTTTCTATGAAGCTTTATGAAGGCGATAGACATGAGCTTTTAAACGAAACAAATCGGACAGAGGTTTATGCCGATATTCTCGAATACATTGACAGTATAACTGGAACTGTACAATAAAACGGACACTAAGGAGAAAAATGAATGTATTATAAAGTGAAAAGCTTCGGGCTCACCGGACTTAACGCATTTCCTGTTACAGCAGAAATTGAGGCAAGCTCAGATTTAGCTGACTTTCAAATAATAGGTCTTCCTGATGCTGCGGTAAAAGAGTGTCGAGAGCGTATGAAAAGCGCCTTTAGAAGCACTTCTTTATCATTTCCAGATATGCGAGTAATGATTAATCTTGCGCCCGCAGATGTTAAAAAGAGCGGTACAGTACATGATCTCTCAATTGCGGCGGCGCTGTGCATACTTCAAGGCTGGATCAAACCAAGACAAGCTGAAAATGCTGCTTTTATCGGAGAGGTTTCTTTAGGCGGCGAGGTGCGTGGCATAAGAGGTGTGCTGCCAATGACAATACTTGCTAAGGAGCAGGGCTGCAAGCAGATATTTGTCCCCGCTGAAAACGCATTTGAAGCATCAGTGGTTGAGGGTATAGATGTCTATCCCGTAGCAAGCTTAAAGGAACTGGTAACACACTTCTTGGGCAAGACTCCAATTTCTCCTGCGGAGGTATACAAGCCTGTTCAGCATGAAATAGTTGAAAAAAATGACTTTGCTGATATCAAGGGTCAGGAGTTTTCAAAGCGTGCAATGGAAGTAGCTGCCGCAGGCGGTCACAATATACTTCTTATAGGTCCTCCCGGATCGGGCAAGTCGATGCTGGCAAAGGCTTTGCCATCTATACTTCCAACGCTCACATTTGATGAGGCAATAGAGGTTTCAAAGGTATACTCAGTAGCAGGAGAGCTAGATCCTAAGCACCCGCTTATGACCGAACGTCCCTTTCGCTGTCCACATCATACCGTATCAAATGCAGGTCTAGCAGGCGGCGGAACAGTACCACATCCAGGCGAAATTTCACTTGCACATAATGGAGTATTATTCTTAGACGAGCTTCCAGAGTTTAATCGAGGCGCTCTTGAAATTTTACGTCAGCCTATTGAGGATGGTAAGGTTACTATTTCACGTGCTTGGGGAAGTGTAACATACCCAAGCTCATTTATGCTTGTAGCGGCAATGAACCCTTGCCCGTGTGGCTATTATGGTCATCCCACAAGAAAATGCACCTGTGACTCACGTAAGGTGGCGAATTATCTCTCGAAAATCTCAGGCCCAATGCTAGACAGAATAGACATAAATGTTGAAGCGGCATCAGTTGAATTTGCAGATCTTTCTTCTAATCAAAAGGCTGAACCAAGCTGTGATATTCGCAAGCGTGTTCAGGCCGCAAGAGATATTCAAACTGAGCGTTATAAGGGTACACCTATCAACTGCAATGCAAAGCTCACTCCTGATATGATGGGAGAGGTGTGCATAATGACAGACGATGCAAGAGACGCACTTAAAATGGTGTTCGAAGCGTTTAATATGTCGGCACGCTCTTATGACAAGGTACTAAAGGTTGCTCGCACTATTGCAGATCTTGACAACAGTGATGTAATAAAGCACAATCACATCCTTGAAGCGTCAAACTACCGTACATTAGATAAAAAATATTGGACCAACAGCAAAAAATAATAAAAAAGCTTTTTATACAATGGTATTCAGTATACTTTTATCTGAAATAATGAACAAAAAATTAAAACTACAAAAAGTGCTGGAATTATTTCTGCATTTGTGCTATAATTTAAATAGCATAATATTATTATGAGGTGGTAAACTATGACAAATGAAATTATGGAAGCATACAAGCTTTGGAAGGAAAAAGCAGTTGACGATGAGGATTTGCAGACAGAGCTAAATAAAATTGAGGGTGACGATGAGGCAATAAGCGACAGATTTTACCGTGACCTTGAATTTGGAACCGGTGGACTTCGTGGAGTAATCGGTGCTGGAAGCTACAGAATGAACATCTACACTGTCAGACGTGCAACTCAAGGATTAGCTGACTACGTAAACGGAGACTTTGAGAATGGCTCAGTTGCTATTTCATATGACTCACGTATTAAATCAGACGTATTTGCAAAGGAATCTGCAAGAGTGCTTGTGGCAAATGGCATCAAAGTATATTTATATAGTGAGCTTATGCCTACACCTATGCTTTCTTATGCTGTTCGTTACTTTGGCGCAAGTGCTGGTATTATGGTAACAGCATCACACAATCCTGCTAAGTACAATGGCTATAAGGTTTATGGAAGTGACGGATGCCAAATTACACTTGATGTGGCTAACACGGTTATTGGAAAGATAAACGCTGTTGATATGTTTGGCGGTGCAAAGGTAGCTGACTTTGACAAGGCTGTAGATGAAGGAATGATAGAATATATCGGTCAGGATTGTATTGACTCATATTTAAATGAGGTTAGTCGCCAGGGTGTACACACCGATTTAGTTGCGCAAAGCGGGCTTAAGGTAGTATATACTCCTTTAAATGGCACAGGAAACAAGCCGGTACGTGCTATACTTAAAAAAATAGGTATTAAAGACGTAACTGTAGTTCCTGAGCAGGAAAATCCTGATGGAAATTTTCCTACCTGTCCATTTCCTAATCCTGAAATCAAAGAAGCTCTTGCGTATGGTCTTAAGCTTTGCGAGAGTGTAAAGCCGGATCTTCTTCTTGCGACAGACCCTGACTGCGATCGTGTTGGAATCGCTGTTCCCTCGCCGAGTGGTGAGTATGTGCTATTTTCCGGCAATGAAGTAGGCGCACTCCTTATGGAATACATTTGCAGTGAAAGAAGAGCTCTTGGCACTATGCCTGAGAATCCTGTTGCTGTAAAAACCATTGTAACTACAGATATAGTTACTAAGATGGCTAAGGAGTATGGAGTAGAGCTAAGAGAGGTCTTGACAGGATTTAAATTTATAGGTGAACAGATAGGATTTCTCGAAGCAGACGGCGAAGATGACAGGTATGTATTTGGCTTTGAAGAAAGCTATGGTTATCTTGCCGGTTCGTATGTAAGAGATAAGGATGCTGTAGTAGCATCAATGCTGATTTGCGAGATGGCAGCCTTCTATCGAACCAAGGGAATATCTTTGCTTGATGCAAGGGATAAAATGTACGCTAAGTACGGTAACTATCTTCATTCGCAGGAATCATTTGTATGCGAGGGAGAAAGCGGTATGCAGCGCATGAAGGAAATCATGTCTGACCTAAGAACAAATACTCCTCAGGAAATCGGTGGACTTAAGGTTCTTAGATTTGGTGATTATATGGCATCTTGTGAAGCTGAGCTTGCTACCGGTGAAAAGACTGAGATTAAGCTTCCTAAATCAGATGTACTGGCATTTAGACTCGAAAAGGATGCGTCTGTAATCATCCGTCCTTCAGGTACCGAGCCTAAAATTAAGGCTTATTACACCACAATAGCAGATACTAGAGATGAAGCTTGCGAAATGCAAAGTAAAATAGCAGCTGATTTTAAGAGCATTCTTGGTTTTTAAATAATGTAGAAAAATACTACAGGCAATACCGCAGCAAAAACGGTATTGTCTGTTATTTTAGATTGGAGCTTACATTAGATGGATAAATTAAAAAAGATTGCCGAGCTTTTATTTCCACCTGTAGCAGTTGCGATTTTGATTATGGTTATCTTTTATACTCAGGATTTTTATCCCTTTGGAGATGGAACTGTTACCTGGTGCGATATGACTCAGCAAACAATTCCTTTACTGCTTGATTTTAAAGACATACTTGATGGCAAAAGTAGCTTGTTTTTTAACATTAATAATGCAGGATGAATGAACTTTTACGGTGTGTTCTTCTTCTATCTGTCAAGTCCGTTTAGCTTTTTGGTAAAATTTGTAGACAAAGAAAACCTAGTGCTTTTTGTAAACATCCTTGTTGTTCTTAAGCTTAGCGTATGTGCTCTGACGGCATACATTTTCTTTAAATTCTCAAATAGGGAGCTTTCCTTCGGGATTTGTGCATTACTCTCGATTGCATATGCGCTATGCGGTTATGGATTGCTCTTTTATCAAAATCTCATGTGGCTTGATGTAATGTATATGTTTCCAATATTTATGTTAGCTCTAGAAAGACTCATAAATAAAAAAGGTATTATATTATACATTTTAAGTCTGAGTATAATAATATATCTAAATTTCTATTTAACCTATATGGTGGCGGTATTTGCAATTCTTTTTGCCGGAGCGTTTATTCTTACTGATAAAAACAAAGAGAATGCACGAGAAGCGAGTACGAGCTTAATACTTGGCACTATAATCTCACTTCTTTTGACTGCATTTGTTTGGCTTCCAAGCCTATTTGAGTATCTTTCATCTGGACGTTCAAAATCTATTATCGAAACACTTGAAGCTTCAAATACACTTTCAAGCTATAAAACAGTGCTGCCACTTTTGTTTTGCAGCGGACTTATTTTCGCTATAATCCTTGTTAATGGACTATCAGGAAGAAAAAGAAGTCCAAGATTAAATCGATATATGCTGTTATTTTTCTTAACACTCGTTCCATTCTTTGTAGAGCCAATCAACGAAATGTGGCATACTGGAAATTATATGTCCTTCCCGGCAAGATACGGATTTATAACAATATTTATAGGTCTAATTTGCTGTGCCGATGTTTTTGAGGAGGATATTAAATTACTAAATAGTAAAAGGGCTAAATACAATATTCCTTTTACAGCTCTTGGTGCAGTATTAGTTATAGTATATTTTTCGTGGTCGCTTAAATATATCGAGCAAAAGGGACTTGATTTGTGCACCTATACAAAAAGTCTTTGGGGCGACGACACTTCATTTGAGAATCTTTCCATTATGTTTTTTGTTGCTTTAGCCTGCTATGCTGTCCTGTACCTTATTTATCGTTATGCAAGAATAAATGTATCTAGCTTTGCTTTTCTAATGGTTGTAGTTTTGATGGTGGAATCTTCGGGAAATGTTCGTGTTTATCTGACAAGTGCATATAGTCATAATGACACACGAACAGAAACCTTTCAGGATGTCGTTTCTATGGCTGATAAAATTGATGATGACAGCTTTTACCGTATTATTACCGATAGTAAAATAACAGATTACAACACAGTTGGCGGACTTGGTTATCCCTCCGTGAAGCACTTATAAGTACACCCACTGTTAAATCAGGCAATAAACCATATTCGATGAATATAAAATAACGCAACATGAGGCTATGTCTCCGAAACTATTAATGGAGGCATAGCTAATTTTTCTCTTGAAATAATTGCTCCGATGTGGTATAATGATAACTGATACATAAAGCGTGACCAATCGTGAGGTGATTGCTATGAATATTGCTATCGTTGATGATGAACCTGTATTCTTAAAACAACTTCATAACAGATTAAGAGAAATGAAACTACCCGACTGCGAAATACACGAATTTACAAGTGGGAAAGACTTATTGAGTTTCTATGTCAAGGGAATGTATGAGGTTATCATACTTGATGTAGAGATGCCTGATCTGAACGGGTTGCAGACTGCTGAAAGAATCAGACAGATAGATAACTCTGTTATTATTTCTTTCCTGACGAATTATGCCGAATTTGCCGTTCAGGGCTATGATGTAGGCGCGTTTCGCTATATATTGAAAAATCAACCTGACTATGTATATACCAAACAGCTAAATTCTATCATTGCTGAATGCCAGCAACGATTTAGGACTTTCACTTTCAACAATAAAAATCTGTCATTTAAGTTCAGGTTGACAGACATTCTTTACTTTGAAGGACATAGAAGAAAGGTATCGCTATTCACGCTTAATGGTGAATTGGAGTACGGCGGTGATTTTTCAAGTGTGTGTGGTGAGTTGTTAAAATACAATTTCGCAATGATAAACCGTGGAATACTTGTAAATCTTGACCACATACAGAATATTACTAAATATGATGTGATTCTCAGTAATGGAAAGAAAGTCCCAATAGGCAAAACATATAAAGATGAGATAGTTGCTCGCTATCTTAACTACGCAACAGGGAGATGATCAGATTGCCTATATGGATTGAAAGTGGTATAGAAATTGCAAATGTGGCTATCGAAATTGCATTGATATTTCTTTACTTCTCACTATTGAGCAGGCGGAAGAGCAACCCTATTATAATGGTGGCTACATTTTTGTCAGCAACGATTATTCTTTCTTTTGTTGTTCTGTATTTTGAGAATATATTCTTTTATATGATAACAACAACTTTTCTCATAGCTGCAATTTCATTTGCCTGTTTTGAAGATAGCATAAAACATAGGATATTCTGGACAGTAATGTATTTGATGATAATATCGGTGTCTGAGCCGATTGTTATCGGAATACTATGTATTGCAAATTTGGGTACTCCTGAAGATTTCTTACAATCTGGTTTAGGACGCTATCTCGGTATGGTGGGGACTGATCTGATTTATTTGTGGCTTATAGGTATGATGCACCGAATCATAAATAAAAGGATAAGAAATCTTCCTGTGAAATATTGGATTTTGATAGTCTTAATCCCGATAATAAGCATTTTTCTGCTACAAACCATACTCGACATCTTTACAGCGTACAGCACGATAAACTATTGGTCATTAGGTATATCACTTTTAGGCATTATATACATCAATATTGCGATGTTCAATTTTTTTGAAAGTTATGAAGATAAAATAAAGTTGAGATACCTTGAAACTATGAAACATCAAGAACAAGAAAATTACAAAATGCTTACTCTTTCATACAAGCAAGTACGAGAATTTAAACACGATATTGAAAATCAATTCTTAGTTTTGAATGATATGTTAGAGAACAACGATACCGATTCTGCCAAAGAGTATCTTGTCAAACTAAGCTCATTTGTAAGGCTTGCTAACAGGCTTTGCTATACTGGAAATAACGCCGTAGATTCTATCGTGAACATCAAAGGTTCTCTTGCTCAGACCTATGGTATAGATTTTATTTGCAAGGTCAATATCATAACAAGTATCAAGGCTGATGAATTGGAACTTTGCCGTATCATAGGAAACGCTCTTGATAACGCAATAGAGGGCTGTCAGAGGGCTGATGTTCCACATAAGCATATTTGGATAAGCCTAACGGAAGAACGAGAGAAGCTATTTATTGTCATTACAAACACATCAGATAAGGTAGATACATCTGCTTTAACATCAACAAAGAAAGAACAAGGGCTTCACGGCATAGGGATAAACAGTATCAAATCTTCCGTAGATAGATTGGGAGGGTTGGTAAGTTTCGATTATGAGGACGGAATTTTTAAGCTGAATATTATGGTTCGTAATTGTTTGCTGATTTAATCATCTGACTTTCGGTACAAGAAAGCGACATTTCAGTACACTTTGCGGCACTTTTGTGTAAAATCTATTGAAAAAATCGCCAGCGTGTGCTATGATTTTTGCAGGAAGTGATTCAGAAATGATTTTTGCAGGAAGTGATTCAGAAATGATTTTTGCAGGAAGTGATTCAGAAATGATTTCAAAACTTGCAAAAAACATAGCACACTTTTTTGTGATTCAGAACATAACGGAAGAATCCAAAGAGGTAATCTATGCATATGGAATGGAGCTGCTGATCTCCGATGTGCTGAATACCATCATCGTCCTGCTGATTGCTCTGATCTCCCATACACTGCCTGCGGTTGTTGTATTCATAGCCGTATTTATGGGGTTGAGAAAGTTTGTGGGTGGGTATCATGCTAACAGTCATCTGAGCTGTATGTTCACGCTTGTCATGGTGATGCTGGCTTTCTCTTATGGCATTTGCAATATAAGCGGACAAATTGCTCAGATATTCAGCATTGGCTTCATAACGATAGCATTGCCCATCATTTTCTGTATCGCTCCCGTTCCGCATCCGAATAAACCGATGTCAGAGGAAAAGGGTATCAAGTTGAGGAAACGGAGTATTATACTTGCCGTTGCCCTTTCTGCTGCTGTGATCGCACTGCTTGTATTCCAATACCAGAAAATAAGCCTTTATGTATCAAGCGGAATACTGCTGTCAGCAATCATGGCACTGCTCGGTCACTTTTTGAATCGGGGTGATAACAGTAAACGATGACAAGGAAAGAGAAAAACGAAGTATTTGGGCGATTATAATTCTTGCTCTGGTTAGGGTAGCATTGTATCTTGCAAACGGCAGTGCTTGCGGTATTACGTTCTATCAGCCCCCAGAGCCTGACTTATCTGAGCTGTTTGAAAGGAGGGATTTGTAATGAAAAAGCTGATGAGTATCGCAAAGAAGGCTTCCACGGCACTGGCGGCTCTCGCACTGGTGGTAGCTACCACATCTGTTCCAAGTGCTTGCTATCACTGGTTCGCACAGCCTGTTGAGCCGGAGGAGCTTAGAAAATATGTGAACAAAAAATAATTAGCAACTATGTGTTGTAGAAAGGTGGTATGAAATGGTTAAGAATAAGATTTTGAAACGTATCGTGGCAGGTCTTAGCTGTATTGCGTTATCTACAACTATGCTTACGAGTTTACCTGCTTTTGCCGATGATTATGTTGACGAATATCAATATTACTCAACGTTAGATCCTAATGGTGAAGAGTACCAAGAATGGAAATCAAATCTGGCAAGTTCTGCTGTAAGTGTTCCCCAAAATAGAATGCTTAAAAGTATTCTCAAAAATAATACTTTAATAGCAAATGACTACATTGAGTTCAACACTGCAAGTAATGGGCACTATACTATTGGTACAACAGGAGGAAACCCTAATAGTTCAACTGATGATAATAAAAAGATGCTTTTCGGTCATCCGGGTGGAGGAACATCAAAAACAACAATTGTTGTCGGCGAGAACAAAAATGAATTTACATCATCAAATGTAACTTATGATGCTGATGGATCTAAAAGTGTCTCCAAAGCCACTTACGATGGTGTTGATGTCACACAAGAATTATCTATTATAGAGAATTCTGCGACAGGACGAGATGATGTTGTTCAGATTAAGTATATCGTTAAAAATGATACAGAGTACGAGAAGCAAGTGGGCATAAGAATTATGATGGACACTATGCTCGGAGGTAATGATGCTGCACCATTCAGAGTTAATGGCTCTGATGTAACAACTGAAACTGAATATACGGGTTCTAGTATTCCACAAATATGGCAAGCCTTTGATTCTGCAACTAATCCCGGTGTAGTAGCACAAGGAACATTCTACAAATCGGGTGACAGAAAGCCCGATAAAGTACAATTTACTAATTGGGGAAATGTATCACACACACTTTGGGATTACGTGACTCATCCAGCAGTTTCCAATGGAGATAGTGCGGTATCCATAACATGGAACAAAGATACTTTCTCCAGTGGTGAAACAAGAGAATTTGTTACCTATTACGGATTGAGTGAGTTAGAACAAGATTTAGTTCCTCCTATTGCTCTTAGTGTTTATGCTGATAATACATTAGAATACGGAAATGGACAATATGGAAATGCAAATCTTTCGATTTATTTAGACAACATAAGCGACGTAAATGTTAACAATGTAGTGCTTTCCATATCTACTCCAACTTATCTTGAAAAGGTAACGGGTTTAAATTCACCAGTAACATATTCAGTGATGTCATCGGGAAGTCATAAAGCTCTTAATTTATCATACAAGCTTAAGCAAAGCATTAATGTGGCAGAAGATTTAGAAGATGAAATCAAGATAACGCTTACTTATCCTCTCGATGCGGAGAACAATGAGGTAAAGGAAATAACCAAGAAGATAAAAATTCCTAAAATTGATAAAGCAATAGTAATTGTTCCAGGTATAATGGGTTCCCAGTTGTTTAGGGAAAATGGGGATAGGTGTTGGGAACCTTTTTGGCTTAATGAAGATATGAGTGTTGATTGGGATGATGATTTTATTATAAACGGCTTAATGATTAGAAGTATGGTAGCTGATTTGATGCACATCAGTTGCGATAACAATGGAGAATCAGATGATCCTATTAATCTTGGCACACAGTTTTATGGAACCATGGATGTTTATGAAAAACTACATAATAAATTAAATCAAGCAAATTTTAATGAAAACACTGATGTAATCTTCTATGCTTATGATTGGAGATTAGATATTAATTCGCAGCTCTCTGACTTGTACAATAAAGTGAAAGATTATGATGATATTAACTTTGTTGCTCATAGTATGGGTGGATTATTGGTTGATGGATATGTCAACAACTATGATACAAGTAAGATATCTAAAGTAGTAACTCTTGGTACACCATTTGGGGGCGCTCCTCTTGCTGGTAAAGTATTATTAAGTGGTGATTTATCAGATGTTTTGGGATACGATGAGTTAGGGTATGCAGGACCGTTTGTACAAAGCCTTGCCAATAATTTCACAAGCATTTATGAATTGTTGCCAAATGAGGATTATATCTATACAAGCAGTTGGTTAAATCGACGCACCATTGCTTATACTGGTGAATGGTGGGAATTCTGGAAAACAGAAAGCGTCGATGAACCTTTGAATTACTCAGAAACAAATTCTATTATTGGGGATGTTTGTAACAATAAGTTATTAAACAAGGCAATTGACTTCCAAAATTCACTTGATGATAACGCATATAATGGTATAGAAACTATTGCATTCATTGGTAATAGTAACACAGATACTTTTGCTTCTATGTCATGTGCCTATACAAGTGAGGGCTTTTTTACAATGCCATCGTACGCAAATAGTACGGCAACTGGTGATTCTATAGTTCCGCTGATAAGTGCAAAGCAGCGATTTAAGGATTACAAGGTCTATGGAAAAAATCATATGGGTCTTGCAACCGATGATCAGGTACTTGAAGATGTTGTAACATTTCTGAAAAATGGCAAAAGCTCTCTTCAGGGTGGCTACATTACTCAGGCAAAAGCAAGGAAGCTTCTCGCATCATCAACTCCATCCTATAATTATCAACTCGCTTTTAAGGGAAACATGAATATGTCCGCTGTCAGTGATGATAGTGAGTATAATTTAATTCTTAGTAAAGCAAATGATAGTTGGTTTGGTATCTACGACAATAGTGAAGAATTCCGAATCGACAGAATGGGCAATCTTAATAATCAGGAAATGTATATATGTACTTATTCTGATAACAAGTATACTTATACTTTTGAGTCCTTAGAAGACCAAACTGTCGACTTTGTATTCTCAAATGGTGAAGATTCGTTTGTTGCTGCTGGAATAGTGGTTTCAGAAGGAACAACAGTGTTGGTTAATACGCAAAATAAAACAGTAACTGTTAATGATGCGACTTATAGATTTAGAAATATTAATCCCATCACACTTAATGAGAATGATATTTCTTTGAAATCTAAAAATGTGTACAATGACATAATTACTAATACTATAGCAGCGCGAATTAAACTGTCAAATCTTTCAGGTAAGGAAATTGATATCAACAACCTTGAAATAGTTTACCTTTATGATAATGATAATAATATAAACGAGATATTTGAATGCGACTGGGCTGGACTTGATAACGTAACAATTAATAGTTCTGTTATTGGTAATATTTCGTATGATGAGGAGCTTGAATGCTCAAAGATAACATTGAGCTTTAATCAGGTTGAAAACAGCATTTTACCTGAGAATACTGATTTAGATGTTCATTTCCGAGTACACACAATGAGTTGGGATAATTATGATATTTCCAACGATTACTCATTGAATGGTGGAGACTACTCAGAAAATGACAGGATTTTAGTTTATTATAATGGGGTTTTGGTGAGTGGAAATGCCGAATAAACTACTCTCGAGTCAGAAACCCTTAATAATAACTTCTCTTATAATAGCTTTGCTATCAATCGTTATCATTCCCGTTGTTATGAAACAACTAAGAAATATCAAAGCAGATATTAACCAGTATGATTCATATGCCAATGTAATTAAAGACTATTCCTTTGTTCTTGGGTGTCAAAATACAGTAAAATGCCAAGTTACAAAGTCCAGCGACTATAGCAGAAAATATGTATATAACACTTATTATGACAGTGATGATAAGGTAATATTCCAATACGGATTGTTTCAAAACAGCTACAAGTACGAAAAGCAGGAATTGTTCAAAGGAATTAACCTTGTAAAGCCATTCCCCGAAGCAGCACTTCCAAATCATGCTGACACCCACATGGAGTTCAGGCATTATCAAAGTAAATGTGAACCTGATATTGTATTTGACCCCGACAATCCTCATGATCAATTAGCTTTATCTTTTGGCAGTTCGATGAGCTATAAAGAAGTAATGGAGTACAACACAAGACTTAATGATTTAGGGTATGCCGTTAAGTTTTGTTGGGTAGATACCTATCTTCCTGATGATGTTACAGCTTCTTCTAAGTATGCAGCTGGTCATCACATTCCGCAAACAGTTAGTGGATATGAGTTATATTCTGATTATGATACTGCTTATGGATTCTTACTCTATGATCATGACTATCTTAACAAGACTGAGTTCGATGCCCCTGCTCAAAGATTTATTGATATTATTTCAACTCAGTATGAAGATAACTTTATGTCAGAAAAATTGAACAACATTAGAGAAAAGCTGAAACAAAAAGATGCGCTAAGTGTGGATAAGTTGGAAATTATAGGTGTCGTTCTGGAAAAGGAAGACGGCAAGCAGTTTACCGCCGATGAGATTTATAATATCACTAATAATGACGAATTGGTTGTATTTGCTTATTCCTAAAATTACGGAAATTGAATAACTTTGCTTTTACCCATAGCCTATTGGCGCACCTGTTTTTCGTTCCACACAAGTCTGAATAGTCATTGTGGCGCACACCACAACAGGCACAAACTCTATTGGAACTGAATAACCGCAAGCCCTCGGAAATGCTCTTGTAAGCGTTTCTGAGGGTTTTTCTTTTTCAGCGGTTAAGTTTTCCGCTCCGCAGGCTCGGACGGCACTGTAGGGCTTTTCCGTTTGCCCGACGGTCAAGCAGAGGTCTGCTCGGTGATGCCGTGACGGAGTTCATACTCACGCACACGGCGATAGAAAGTGTTAGCTGACAATCCCATTCTCCGCATAAAGTCCCTGCCCGTAATGTTCTTCGACTTCCATTCCCCATAGAGCTGCCCGAACCTCGTCCAGTCGGTGGGGATAGGCTTTCGCCCGGTGTACTTGCCCTGTGCCTTAGCGATCTCGATGCCCTCACGCTGTCGCTGTTTGAGCTGTTCACGCTCCAATTGTGAGAGGGCTGCGAACACGGTCAACATGAATTTTCCTGACGGTGTATCGGTGTCGATTTTCTCCTTGTGGCTGACGATGATTACTCCCTTTTCGGTGAGCGTGTCGATGATGTTCAGCAAGTCCTTCGTGGAGCGCCCCAGACGGCTGATACTCTCGATGTAGAGCGTATCGCCCTCACGCACATAGTCCAGCATTGCCCTGAGCTGAGGACGGTCTGTGTCCGCTCCTGACAGCTTCTCGGAGAAGATGCGGTCAACCTGATAGTCGCACATGATCTCATGCTGTCTCGCTGTTTCCTGATGTTCCGTTGAAACTCTGATGTATCCTATTTTGCTCATAGCTTTTGTTTCCTTTCTGATGTAAAATTTTTTCTTTTTGTTGATTGACGGTTGACTTATTGGTGGTGATGATGTATAATTACTGATAAGGGTAGGCACTTAGCTTGCTCGTGAAAATCGGAATTTAGAGGAGTAGCACTTATGGATTTTTTAGATTTAGATGATGAAGTATTGAATGATGTCCAGAAAGTAATGAGCTATGATTCCTCTATTCCGCTTCATTATAGGATTTTAGGAAAACTGAACTATAATGATGATCTTCGCAATTGTATCAGATTTATTGAAGCAAATAGAAGTCTATTTATGGATGAATACGCTTATCTGATGCTTGAATCAGCAGTTGAGATGTGCCTTAATTCTGTTGTCAATGAGGATGGAGAGATATTTAATCTTTCAGATATCCCCAAAAATCATACTTATAAACCCGCTCCAATGGAACTGGAATACATCGAGTATCTTCTCAAAAATGGAGCAAGTCCGCTTCTTCCAAAACATTTTAATCAGTATGAACATATTGAAGATATGGAGGAAGATTGTTCTAATCAGATGGGTGTTCAATTTATATTGTCAGAGGTGAAAATGCTATTTGACAAATACTGCTAAATTCTGATTTTTCTAAGTAACTATACATATCCTCAATGGCAAGGAGAAACCACTCTCCTTGCCGTTATTTTTATTCAAGCTGACTTTTCTTTCTCTTGGCAGATTGTTCGTTTTCCATATATCGGGAAAGTGTTCTCTGACTGTCACGCTTCTGCTGTGCAAGCCTTGAAAGCCTGTCCGCTTCTTTCTTTAGGGCTTTACGCTCCGCACTCATCTTGGCATAATCCTCACGGGCTTTCTTCAGCTCGTCCTGCAAGTCCTTGATCTTGGGAATAACGCCATTCGGAAACAGTTCTTTCAGCTTTTTACGACACTCATGATACTGGTCGAGTTCGTAACGGCAGTTCTCCCCATATTTCTTTTTAGCCTTTCCCTCCAAAGAAGAATAGTTCTTGTAATAGACCTTATACTTGCGGTATTCCTCGATAGCCGGAATTTGCTCCTCCAAAGCGTGGATACGGTCGCTCAATTCAAACTGCGGTGTTGACATGACCATAAATTCGGCAAGTGCCCTGTGAGCTGCGCTCTCCAATTCTTCAAGGGTGGAATTGCTTGCGTTCATCTCGTTGAGTGCCTTGCTTACCACCTTCATATTCTCACGGTCTGCCCAATTCGTCAAACCCTGAGACAGCTGAAATTTCTCGGTTGTGGTGCGAATAATTCTCGCTGTCGGGCGGTGCGACATTTGGTACTTGTAACTCTCGATACGCTTTCTGATCTGCTGGCTCTCATAGAAGTAGCCCAGCGTTTTTGCTCTTGTAAACTTCGCCCTCGGATTGCGTTCCTTTTGCTCCGCAAGCATAAATTTCAGGTCTATTTTGTGGTCGGGATTGTAGTCAACCAATATGCCGAAATCAGCACACTTTGCAAGGAAATCCTCAAAATCCTCGCTGACCTTGATAACCTCGTCAATGGCTCGTTTAAGCTGTTCTTTCCACGAAAGATTTTGCTTGTCAAGCTCCCACTCCCAATGGCTCTTACCCTTTGAAAGATGCGGATTTTCAATGATAGAAAGTCCGTGTTTCCTGCAAAGTTCGTCCGAAATCGTGCGGAGTTTGCTCCACGCTCGGTCGGGAATTTTGCCCTGATTATGCTCGGTTTCAAAGGTCTTGCCCGTGTAGAAATTTACATTGTTCACGATGATGTGATTATGGATATGCTCATGGTCGCAATGCACAGCTAAAACATACTGATACTCGTCATTGAAAAATGCCTTGCAAAGCTCCTGCCCGATAAGCAAAGCCCGTTCGGGAGTGACCTCTCCGGGGGCAAAGCTCTGAATTATGTGCTGGCACTCGCTTCGGCTTCGTCCTGTGCCGACTGACTGCCTGATGTTCCTAAACTGTTCTGATGCTCCACATGGAGTAGATACGCACAAGTTGCTAACAACATATTTGCCGTCTGCGGTTTTGTCTGGGTTGCAGATATAAGCAATTGCGCCGTATGTTCCCGTGTGGATCGTATGGATACGAGTAACTGCCAAACTTCCTCTAACCTCGCTTTCATATCGGCAATATCCTCATCGTAGAGTTTGCCGCCTTTATTCACTCTATGGGCTACCTGATTGAACGAATTGGAGATAGATGAGATGTATCGTGCTATCTGTTTTATGTCCTCGGTATCTTCCTCAACATTCATCACGGTGAGTGCAGAATATCTGCAAAAATCACCCCTGCTTCTGAAACTTGTTTCAGTATATCGGCGGTTGATTGCTTCAAGCTCCATATCGTTCACTCTGAATGTGATAAGGTGCTTGCGTACCTCGCTCGGCTCGGTGTCCTGCGGTGGGGATTCGCCCTCGGTGGTTTCGGGCGGTTCTGTGAAATCCACCTCGCCCGATTCCGTGACTTCCAACATTGGAACAGGCTCGGCAGTGGTGTCCTCGGCGGTATCTGTTTCGGGATTATCGGACAGCGTATCCGCCTGCATTTCGTCCGCATAGGTGTGGGCAAGTTTCTCCGCAAGCTCCTCGACTTGCTTATGCTTGAACAGCTTTGCAAGGAAGCCTTTTTCTGGCTTTTTGAATATTGACATTGTGTTGTCCTCACTTTCTCGGCGGTTCTGCCGCCGTTCTTCGATTGCTCCTGCAATCGCTCTCAGGGGTCTTAGGGGAATTTTCCCCTGACAAGCCGTATAAAGTTTACGATTTTCCATAATCGTAATACTTTATACCGTGCTTGTGAAAATTGATCGGGCGTTTCACGCCCTCACTTGTTTTTCGCTGTTTCACGGCGTTTTTTCACGCTCCTGCGTGATTTGGAGCTATGCGACTTTCTCTCTGTTCCGCACGGCTCTGAGAGTATTTTACCGGGGTTCGGCGCAGTTATGATGCTGGGTGGGCGGCAGTCTGGTGAAACCTTCCGTTCGGCTCTCCCTGAGCCGATTTTGAATGTCGATATGTTTATCGTTACATTCAAATTTCTGCCCTGCCTGACCGCCCATGAAAATACCCTTCTACTTTACTACCGACGTTTTTGAGAAAATGCTCATGATTTTCCGAAAAGTTTACAGTTTGTTCATGACGATTCTCCCTCTTGCATAGTTTCAACATGGAATTTCTGTGTATGATGACGGTGATTTCAGAGGTTGCTTTTTCGGGGACGGTATGATATAATTTAGGGGTAAGAGTAGGCATATGGCTTTCTTACGCAAATCGGAATTTGAGGAGATATTATATGGCTGAGATATGGGATGCATATGATAATGAATTTAATAAAATAAAGAATATTACATTATTGAGAGGAGAACCAATTCCTGATGGCATATATCATTTGGTGGGTGAAGTTATTGTTAAACATATAGATGGCACTTACTTGATTATGCAAAGAGATTTTGAAAAAAAATTCGGTGGAATGTGGGAGTTGACAGCAGGTGGTTCTGCATTGCAAGGTGAAACGCCTTTAGAGTGTGCAGTAAGGGAATTGAAAGAAGAAACAGGTATTGAAGCATTACAAATTATGGAAATTGGGAGATTTGTGCAAGATGTTAACCACTCTCTTTATGCTGAATATCTATGTGTTACTGATTGGAAGAAAAATGCAGTTTCTCTTCAAGAAGGAGAAACTGTCAATTATAGGTGGGTAGATAAAAAGAGCCTTTTGGAAATGAGCCAAGACGAGTTAGTATCATCAAGGGCAATCAAACTTATTAAATCATTAGATATATAAATTATGATTTATCTTAGCAACAAAAAACTGAATATCAATATCATATGCAGAGCAACACCAGCTCTGCATTTTTTATACCCGATTCAAAATTCCCCATAACATTTTCACGATAAGAAAAGTTTTATGGCGCACTCAACTTCATGCGCACTGCGAATAGACTTTCACCTCGAAAGTGCGCTATAATTTTAGTATGGGGCTTAAGTATAGGCTCGACTAAAATTTCAGAATGGTGGTGATGATATGGCTACGACTTCTATCGCTGACAAGCTGGCGAAACTCGAAAAGAAGATCGCCAAGCGACAGGCTACGATCGCTGAGGAGCAGAAGCAGCTCGACAAGGAAATGGAGGAGTACAACAAGCTCTATCTGACGGCACTTGCCAACAAGTACAAGCTGAGTGGAAAAGACCTTTTCTCTGCTATCGAGCGTGAGCATGAACAGCTTGAAAAGCTCCGTGAGGGTGAGCAGTCCGATGATGATGCGGACAGTAATTCCTCGGTCACGGACGATGAGGAAAAGCAGGACGATACTGCGGTCAAGCACAGCAGTTTTCCCCATAGCTACTCAGGCGGTAATTGACGGAAAGGGGGCTTTGAATGAGTGACTATGTTTTCCTCGTTGGTGACGATTATGAGAGCAGCAACAAGGAATATGTTTCAATAAATTCTGACAAGGGAAAGCTGATAAGCATTGCCCTCGCCGCAAGCGGAATTCCGTTCAAAGGGCGGTTTGACAAAGAGCGTATGCTGTTCAATTATGACGGTGTTTACAAGGAGTCCGTTGATGAAATTATTGCAAAATTCACCTCGGACGAGTATGCCGAACAGCGTAATGAGTTAGCGGAGCATAAGGGCGATGACTGTCTTTATTTCCTGCCTGCTGTCGCAAAGCTCCTGCGTATGACAGAGGGTACGCTCCGCCGCAGACCTCTTGACATTCAGCTTGCCGTCTGCAAGCTGAATGTGGATAACTGGTACTGCGACACTTACACAATTCAGCATGAGCTGAAAGATGCGATGATGCTGATAACTAAACCCGAAACTTAACATAAAATGATAGCTGTGTATGGGACGGCACTTGCCGTTCCGCACGGCTACCCTGTGCAGGCGTAACGCCCCTGCAACAAAAAGCCTATGCGTGTAGAGATAGATAATCGCAGGCGGAAAGGAGAAACTTGGCAAGAAAGGATACAGGATATACTTTGGCTGAGCTGAATGAGCGATATAAAGACAAGCCTACCAGCAAAGCCGTGTACGAAGTGGACGGTCAGCGTTATGCTGTGACAAGCCATTTCGTTGGTAATAAAGACCTTGACAAGGTGCTTTATGACCTCGCTTTCAAAAGAGCGTTTCAGGAAACCGAAAACAAGTAAAAGTTTTGAAAAAAGACTTGCCATATTCGGTTTTCTGCGCTATAATAGTTGTATCATCGAATATGGTTTGCTTTGATTGGAAAGGAGTTATTATGGCAAAGCAAACTACTTACAATGTCGGGATCTATGTGCGTTTGTCGCAGGAGGACGAGCGTGCAGGCGAATCCCTTTCGATTGAAAATCAGAAGAAGATGCTGACGGAATATGTCAGCAGACAGGAGGGCTGGAATCTCATCGAGATCTGCGAGGACGACGGCTATTCGGGAACAAGTTTCGACAGACCCGGTGTCAGACAGCTTCTTGAAGATGCAAAGTCGGGAAAGATAAATTTGATCCTCTGTAAAGATTTATCCAGATTTGGTCGTAATTACATCGAAGTCGGTCAGTATATCGACTATATTTTCCCTTCGTTCAATATTCGCTTCATCGCCCTGAGCGACAACGTGGATACCCTCGATAGAAACAGCTCGGCAATGGATCTTATGCCTGTGATGAATTTGTTCAACGAATGGCACGCCGCCAATACTTCAAAAAAAGTACGAAGTGTTATGGCGGCAAATTCAAGGCAGGGCAAGTATCTGGCGGCTTCCGCTGCTTACGGTTACATCAAGGCTGATGATGAAAAGCATACGCCTATCATTGATGAAGAAGCCGCCGTTATCGTAAGACGTATATTTGAGCAGAGGGCAAGAGGGTTAAGTCCGAAGCAGATCGCTATACAGCTTAACAAGGACGGCATCGCAACTCCCTCAGATCATCGCTATCAGCTTAAAGGCAAAGAAAATCCCCTTGTGACTTCACATCTGTGGAATGACTGTATGGTGCGTGGCATTCTTAACAATGAGATTTATATCGGAAATCTCGCACAGCAGAGAGTAACAACAGTATCCTACAAAAACCACAAGCAGATACGCAAGGACAGGTCGGAGTGGGTCATCGTAGAAAATACCCATGAGCCAATCATTTCAAGGAAACTGTGGGATAAGGTTAGAGAGGTCGAAGCATCGGTGAGTATTGGTAAAATTACAAAGGAGGGTGTGATTCGCCCTTTGTCGGGCTTCATGTACTGCCCTGAATGCGGATATAAGATGAAAATGAACAGAACTATGCACACCACAAAGAAGCGAGGTACTTACGAGACGGTCAGCTATCGCTGTGGTACTTATGTGAGAAGTGGAATGGACGGCTGCACTCCTCATTCTATTTTGGAAAGAGTTATTTCAAAGGTCATTGTTGATGATATTAGAGCAAAGGCAAGGCTTGCCGTTGAGGACGAGGACACACTCCGTGAAGCCGTCCGCAAGCGCAGACAGGCTACTGCCGATGCGGAGAGCCAGCGCAACATGAGAGAACTTCGTGAGGGTGAGAAACGGCTTGCACAGCTTGAAACGCTTATCAGCAAGACCTATGAAGAAAAGCTCCTCGGTACTGTACCCGAAGAACTCTGCGTGAAAATGCTGAATCAGTATCTTGATGAACAGAAGATGCTGAGAGAGAAAGTTGCTGTGCTGAAAGAAAAGTGTGAAAGTGCTGAACAGGCTGAAAAAGATGTTGACAGGTTCGTTGAAAACATCAAAAAGTATGTCGATATTCAGGAGCTTACCCGTGAAACTTGTCTGGAACTTATTGAGTACATCGTGGTCGGAGACCGTCCCGAAATCAAGGGTGAGGACAGGCAGATACACATATTCTACAAGTTCCTTGATAAGGGGCTTACGGAAAAAAGAAACATTCTGCTGCCGCAGAATGTGGAGTAAAATATTTTTGGGTGTGCTTTTATGGGGTTCTCCTCTTTAGGTCACTATACCTCGCTTACAGATAACGACAATATGACCTTGCAAAAGAAGCTTGGATATACATCTGTTTGGATGGAGGTTGGAACAGCAGGAGGAACACGGTTTACAAATGCGTTGTATTCTGCAAAATACAAGCTAGTGAAATCAAACAGCAGTGAGGATTCGATATATTCGTCTAATGGATATAGTATTGTAGAAATGCCATATAGCTACGGACTGGGAATAATCACTGACAGCGACCTGAGTGATTGTGAAGAAATACCCGATGAGCTTACTCGTGCACAAATTCAACAGTATATCTTTTCATCTCTTTATAATGACAAAACGCTTATAACTGAATATGATTATAACGCTGAAACATCATCAGGTATTAGCTATAACAGCAACAATGGTAAATATGCAATTTCAAATGGTGCTTGCATTTATTACACGATAGACGTTTCTGACAGACAGGTGCTGTATGCAGACTGCTTTGATGATATTTCTAATAATCTGTCAGAGGACTATTATGATAGTCTTGAGGTATCTGTAAACGGAATTACAATATCAAATAGTTATCCTTCAAGCACTAAGAACTGTTTACTTGAGCTTGGGGAGTTTGAAGATGAAACGGTTACCGTTACAATAAAATGTAAAAGTCAAATTAAATGCTACTCGTTTGGAGTGTTTAGCCTTGACAGCGAAGTATTAGAGGAGGCTATAGAAGCAACCGACTGTGCAAATTTAACCTATGATGGAAGCAAGCTCATTGGAAATACTACAGTTAGTGGAGAAAAGACCTGCGTTTTGAGTGTTCCTTATAATGATGGATTCACTGTAAGGGTAAATGGTGAGAAGGTTGAGTATAGTCGTGTTTTCTCTGATTTTATATCATTTGAGCTTGACAATGGCGAAAATGAAATTGAAATAAGCTTTATCCCAAAAGGCTTTGTGCCTGGTCTTGTTATCACAATAGTAGGTGCGGCAGTATTTGTTTTGTATATCCTATTTAAAGATAGGATTGAATTTAAAGACATAGTAGGTAAAATATCTATTATTGCTGTTGGAGCTGTCGTAGTAATAGGATTCATTTTAGTATACGTTTTTCCTATGGTGGTAAAAATGTTTACAGCTTTTAAAGAATAACACTTGACTTGTTAACTTAAAAGTGTTATAATTGATGTATATCTATGAAAGAAAGTGAACTAAATGCAGGATTATAAAAATTTGATTAGGAGATGCGAAACCCCCGTAATATTCAAAGAGCTAATGCATGACAATGTTGTATCTGGACTTGTGCGTGTGCTTAGTAAAATAGATGCAGGAGATAAGGACGAGGCTGTAAAGAGCTATTGTGATTTTGTTTCCTATCTTTATATATATGGAGATAATCTCACTGAGTACATTTTAAAGCTTGTGCTTGAAAATGAAAATCTATATATGCTAAAAAAGGCTGAAGGCAAGCAAACAGGTCAGATGCTGGATGAGTGTTTAGCAAGTGAGCTATATCTGCTCGAAGAGCTTGCGCAGGTGCCGTGTGAGGACATTCTTGATGCACTTAAATTTGACGGATTTCTCCCTCACTATAGGACTAAAAAAATTGATTTTTCGCAAATATATGCCGAGCGTATACATGAAATTTCTAAATTCGGATATGGTATCTATTCGCAATATCATGTATTCATGCTTAAGGATGGCAAAATTGTCCCTGTTAAATATCCGGATGATATAACGCTGGATAAGCTATCGGGTTATAAGCGTGAGCGTGGAGAGGTAATAGACAATACTCTTGCACTGCTTAAGGGGAAGCCAGCTAATAACGTGCTGCTTTATGGAGATTGTGGCACGGGTAAATCATCTACAGTAAAAGCGATTGCAAACGAATATGCTAAGGATGGTCTGCGGCTTATTGAGCTTAAAAAAAGTCAGCTGCATGAAATTCCTGAGATAGTAAATCAAATTAGTCGTAATCCGCTTAAGTTCATAATCTTTATAGATGATTTGAGCTTTACAGAGGATGATGAGGATTTTGCTGCATTAAAAGCAATACTAGAGGGTAGTGTTTCATCTACTGCGGACAATCTTTGCATTTACGCAACATCAAACAGACGTCATCTTGTACGTGAAACCTTCACAGCACGAGAGGGAGATGAAATTCATTTTAACGATACGATGCAGGAGCTGCTCTCGCTATCAGATAGATTTGGTCTTACAGTTACATATATTAAACCTGATAAGAAGCTATATCTATCAGTAGTTGAAGATCTTGCTAAGCAGTATGAAATTAAGACACCTATAGAAGAGGTGAAAAAGCAAGCCGAGGCTTTTGCTCTTTCACGAGCAGGACGCTCACCACGTGTGGCAAAGCAGTTTATTGAATATCTAAAGGGTACGGAGGATTAGCATGACAACGCTTGAATATAGAGAGTGTAAAACCGAGCATGATATAAATCTAGTTTCAGAGTTAGCAGATGAAATTTGGCACGAGTATTTTCCTGCTATAATTACAAACGAGCAGATCGACTATATGCTTCAAAGGTTTCAAAGCAAGGATGCCATTACCTCACAAATTGAAAAGGAAGGCTACAAATACTTTGCACTATTATTTGACGAAAATATAATAGGCTATTACGCTGTACACAAAGAAAATGGCAATATGTTTTTATCAAAGCTTTACTTAAGAAAAGACATGAGACATAAGGGCTTTGCAAGCAAAATGTTTAAAGAGGTAAAGAGACTTGCAAGGCGTGAGGGCTGTGAGCTTATTTGGCTTACAGTGAATAAGGATAATTCACATGCAATAAGCGTCTACAAGCATTTGGGAATGACGCTAATGCGTGAGCAACAGGCAGATATTGGTGAAGGCTTTGTCATGGATGACTATGTTTTTGGAATTATGATTTGATGATCACATATAATTTCCCAGAAAATAAGAACAATATTTGTGCAAACTGATAATTTTTTTCTTATCCCTTGACAAACACACGATATTTTGATATAATTATTTAGCACGTTGACGAGATGTCAATTTTAGATATGAGTTATTAGCTCAGTTGGCAGAGCATTTGACTTTTAATCAAAGGGTCCGGGGTTCAAATCCCCGATAGCTCATTAAAAAACACCCGTAAATCGTTGATTTTACACGATTTGCGGGTGTTTTAATTTTTTACTCATTATAGGCTTATCACGTCATATTCTGCGGCAGCTGGAGAATCTTATTGTAACATAAAAAGCACCCACACCGTATGTGTGGAGCACTTAAAAAAACTTGTTTATTATTCGATATCAATTATTCTCTCTTCGTTAGCAACCCCCTGCAATTTGGATCTGAACAGTGGAACCACGTGGCTGTAGAATTGTTTTCACCGCTCACGTCAAAATAGCTTTTTTTACAAACTGGGCAAAGGACTTTCTCGCCTCTTCTTAGCTTATCGAATATGTTTTCTTCCATAAATAGTGCATCCCTTCCGCCAATCGATATCATTGTAGGCTTCTTTTACTGCTTTTATTATACGCCTTTTTTCTGCAATTGTCAATTGCATTTGCTCTTTTTGTCAACTGCTTTAGCAGTAATATTTATTGACTTATGTGTTTTTTGCTTGACTTCCACACACTGATGTGATATAATAATAACATAGAAAATAAGTGAATACGATGAGTAAGCATATAAAAGAAAAGCAAAGAGCTTTCTTAAAATTGCAACAGGCGCTAGCTTAATACTCGCCAGTATTGCGAACCTGATAACAGTAATTAAACATTAAGAAGCTCTGAGAAGCTTTAAACTCCTCCCACATAAGGGGGATTGCTTTCAAATTTATTATATCACTAATATTGGAGGTTGTCAAGATGAAAAAAACTGATATTTGCTTATTAGCGCTAGCTTCTTCGCTGCTTTTAGCCATTAACACTGATTGGAGCTTGTATTCCAAAATATCCGTAATAACATCGTCAATCTGTTGCATGGCTTGTGGGGTATTGACTATTAAGGATGCTTTGGACGGTGATGAGGATTAAATAAATCATGCTAAATCAATTGGCATTTTATGGCTATAAAAATAAGGCAATGTAGTTAATTCGACCATTTCAGAAGCTAGAAATATGAGATAAGAAATAATCAAATGACCAAAGGAACCAAGCCTTGAATTTAATTAGAGAAAAGGCGGTTATGTATATGTCAGAAGGAAATAATGATCTGTTAACCAAATTAAGGAATGAAGAGAAAATTAAATATCCAAAATGCCATAGTGGAAATGTCATTCCATATAATGCCGTTGCAGAAAAGGCTCATTATTTTTACTGCTCTAATGAAATCTGTGATTGGTATTTGCAAATAGACCCAATAATTGAAATCGAATAATTAGTTGAGGTTATGTTCGAATCTGAAGCGAAATAAGTTTATTAAAGAGTAAAATCTTTAGTGTATACATATGTAGAGAGGTGGCACAAATAATGTCAGTTGTTATCCCAGACTGTACTTCTTGCAAGCATATTTTTAAAGAAAACGACAGCACTACTTTTTATTGTAGCGCTTTCCCTAATGGAATACCAAAAGATTATTTTTGGGGGAATGTAGATGTACGTAAAATTTTTGAGTGTGCTAACGGAATCAAATTTGAAGAAGATTAAGCAGCATAAAAAGCATATATAAAAAAACACCTACCATCCCTTCATGGCTCAACGTTCTTGCGGGTTAGCAGCATATTGACTTCTTGAAAGCGTTGTGATCCTCTCTCAAGAAGCAATTGGGAGTAGATTAGTAATGCTTGACTTTTTTTAGAGTGTATGATATAATAAGGATATAATAAGGATATAAAAATGAAATTTTACGTTAAATAAGACGACAGGTGTCAGTAAGGAGGATAACTATGGATGAGATGACTGATATGCAATTCGAAGCTATAATAAATGCGATAATTCAAATAATCAAAGATAATAATAGCAAAGAAGAAACAATTAAAAAAATCGAAGCCTTAATTCATACGAATTAAGACTTTAGAAAGTCCAAAGAGAGAGGGCGACAAGCTTGCCACCGTCCTCCGCCCCCTATTTTAATACATGGCAAGCAAAATTTAAAGAGGTGATTAAAATGGCATATGATGAGAAGGCAAAGCAACGCACAATGAAGTACATGAAAGAAAAACGAGATAAGCTTACTCTCAATTTTCCACTTGGTGATAAAGACCGTTACAAAGCGTATGCAGAAAGTCAAGGCATGAGTTTAACAGCACTGATTGTTAAGCTTTTGGAAGAGGATATAAAGAGACATGAGTAGGGAGATGATTATATGAGTGAAAATCATTCAATGACCCCGCAAGAGAAGTATGATAAGGAAAATACTCAATTTGTAGGCATGAAGCTTAGCAAGAAAAACGATGCTGATATTTTAGAAGCAATTAACGGCAAAGCAAAGCAAACAGAATTGAAAAGACTTATCAGGCTTGGCTTGGGAGAAAGTGCTGAAAGCAGTGTAGGAATGACAGATTATCAGTTTAAATTCATCTTATCATTAATTAAAGTGTGCGTTGAAACAATGGACAAAAGCGAAGTTATAGATTTGCTTGACAGCTTCATAAATGAGGCTAAATGATTAACTTACCAATTACATACAATATTTGTGATTATTTGAGTGAGATATATATTTTGTCATTTCCTTTCGAAAATAAGGGCTATTGCCGGTTAGGCGATGGTCCTTTTAACTTTCATCAGCATTCCTTTCGTTACGCTTTTACGGGGTCGTGTCCCTTTACGAGTTTAGTTTTACGTCATTTCGGACAATATTAAAAACGCCTGCAATTGTTTACAAGCGTTGTTTACAGATTTGGTTTTTGGTATAAAAGCAAGCACCCACAACATATGTGTGAGTGCTTGAAGCGCTTAATCAGAAAGCGCCTTACCAACTGCAAGACACCTTCAGGAACCCTTTCTGCTCATGGCAGATGGGTGATTGTCTTCCTTATGTATGAGCACTGAAAAAAAGTATTTTTAGTTCACTGTGTGTTCCGCTGCGTATTCCACTGTGTGTTCCGATAGGCCGATCATATCAAATGGGATCATAGTTTCTTTTTGAAGCTTTAGGAGACCTCGAATTTCTTTGTCAGAATATCCATATTCCTTTGCCTGCTTTATGAATTCCATTTCCGTCATTTACCATTCACCTTCCTTTCTACTCATGGTAGATGGACGGCTTTGGCAAATTTTCATCCACTTCTATTTCCTTGTCCTCATACCACTCGCATTCTACATCTTCTACGAAAATTTCAGAAGGTATCTCCTCGGGATATTTTTCACACTTTTTGTGTGGAAACATAAAAAACTTGCATCCAGTGCAATTGGGCATTCTTGCCATAGCTCTAACCTCCAAAGTAATCTTTTATATATTCGTTATAAACGTCTAGATATTTTGTGGGGACTTTTTCCCATTTATTTAATGCAACGTGCACTTCGTTTAAGAATTCGCCGCCATCTGAATCAACTAATCTACAAAAGCCTTTCATACAGTGCTTCAGCTTTTTCAATTGAATTTCCATAATTGATTTTTGAATGCATAATCTCATGGTTGACTAAATCGCTAACGTTCTTGCTTTTCCACCAGTTATCATTAAAGCATTTTTCACATGCGCCGTTCAAGTCATTCAAGCTTTTGCCCCAAAAGTAATCTTTGTTCAAATATAATTGCGTTTTTAGAATGTCTTGCGATATGTCTTTGCCTTCAAAATTGGTGCTAGCATTTAACAAATAAGTACAATCATCGGGAATTTGACCGATTTCTTTAAACTTATTATACCACCTTCACGCCCGATCGTCAACTCCTTATTGCTTTTCCACTTCCCAATCCCGACATTTCCAACTCCGTCAACAGTAACTCTTTTCCTTTGACAATGTAACAATCCAAAAATTTGTAATAAATATTCTTGAAATACTTGACATGAAATCAATTTTATGTTATAATCAAAATATTAAAATTATAAAAGGAGACAATATAATGTTAGAAAACATAAATAATGACTATTCTATATCGCTTGATGAAGAAATCGAAAATCGTATAAAAACAATGGAGCAACAAGATTATAAATTTGCGCAAAAATTCGCTAAAAATGACTACATTCTTCTAATCATAGTAGTTATAGTTTGTCTTGTAGGTGTTATCGGCGGAGCATTTATTAAGTAAGGTGGAGTTCTGATATATGGAGAAAATGGAGAAAATGGACGTTGATTCGCAAATTCAAAGGGAGGCTTTGTTTGGCTGTGCACCTGTGCTGCAAAGCGAAAGGGTGTATGGATTGTTGGATGCAATGCTCATCCTGTCTGGCTACTGTATAGCAACATGGAGCTACACTCAAGGCTCTTATTTAGCTACGCTTGTTGGTTTTAAACAGCTGCTTATAGGCGCTTTTTTAGGAGCAATACTTATGCTTGCTATATATCAGCTGCCGGTCATTCTTTCTGTTCGATACGGAATAGATATATGGATTTGGTTAAAATCCGTGTTTGGGCACAAAGGCGTTACTCTCATGACAGTCATAATAATTTTGATAAATTATCCATGGTATGCAGTTTGTGCAGATTTATTTGCATCTTCAATGTCAAGCCTCGCTCAATTAGCCGGAATAGCACTTCCTCAATCAATAGTGCTCTTATTGCGTCTGCTTTGCGTTGCAATAGGCACTTTTATTGCTTATCAAGGATTAGATGCTATTACAAAATCCACAAGAATACTAGTTCCTTTACTGCTGGCACTTGGTGTAATGGTGGTCATTGTCGGCTTTTCCTCTGTTCCGTTTAGTGCTATTTGGAATTATAAGCCTCAGGAAACAGGCTACAACAACAGCATAATTCCATACATAATTTCAATAGAGGCAAATTTTGCTTTTGTCATTACATTAGTAGGAGGAATGGCTGAGGTTCCGAGGCTTGCTAAAAAAGAAAACTCAGGCTTTTGGGCAGGAGTTATCGGTCAGGGTGTATCAGGCTCTTTTTTTGTTGTAGTGGGATCAGTTATGGCGATTGCAATGCAATACGTCACAGGCGAGATGATCGACGATCCAACAGTGATGCTTGCAACATTATCTGTACCTGCGCTTGCATGTAGCTCGCTTCTGCTTGTAGCATTTGCAAATATAGGTACTCAGGCGGTAGGAGCTTATATTTATGGTGTAATGCTAAAAACTTCATTTAAAAGGCTAAGCTACAGAATGCTTATAATGATTCTTGCTATATACGCCGCGCTGCTTTGCGTTTGGGGAAAGATAATTGATTATTTCGGATCGTTTTTAACAATAAGTGCTTGTATATATGCTCCACTTGCAGCACTTTTATTTGTAGATTTCTTCTTTGTTAGAAAACAGAAGCTTTCACTTCGTTCGGCTTATAAACTAAAGGGCTATAATGCTTATGAATATACTAAGGGATTTAACATTGTAGGACTTGCATGTGTTGCAGCCGGCGTTGCAATGTCGCTATTAATCTACAACCCTGTAACCGGAGAGATACATAACATGCTGCTTTTCCACTTAACTCCAACAGGGTTTTCCTTTTTGGGAACGGGAGCCTTGTACTATCTATTAAGTCTCATTCCTGCTGTAAGAAAATATATTCTCAGAGATCGAGATGAAATCACTGTATAAAGGGGTATATACAAAATGGGTAAGAAAAAGAAAAAAATAGACACCAAGCCATTTGACAGGAAACGTATTCCGCCTAAACAAAATCTTTTCTTTATGCCGCTAATTTGGCTTATATGCAAGGTGATTACAGCTCCTGCAAAGCTTAAAATCACGAAAGTGAATATGAAGGGCTTAAAACCACCATATCTTGTTCTTGGTACGCATCAGTCATTTAACGACTTTCTTGTATCACCACTCGCTGTATTTCCTCACAGAGCAAATTATGTTTCAGAGCTTGAAGGCTTTGAAAACTATGGGGAATGGCTTTACAGACAAGTCGGCTGCTTGGGAACAAGAAAGTTTGTAAACGATATATCACTTATCAAGAACATAAAGCTGATCATGAAGCGAAATGGCATTTTAATAATGTATCCTGAAGCACGTTATGCAAATGTAGGTACAAGCTCAAGGCTTCCGGAATCAGTTGGAAAGCTTGCAAAATATTTAGATGTGCCGCTTGTAACACTTAATATGCGGGGAAATTATTTGCAGTCGCCTATTTGGAATTTAACAATAAGAAAACAAGCAAGAATCGATGCCACCATAACGCAAATTTACACACGTGAACAGCTAAGAAAGGCATCTGTAGACGAAATAAACGAAAAGCTTGCACAATATCTTTCATATGACGAATATAAATATCAATATGACACAAAAATGTCCATTACATATGACAAACGTGCAGAGGGTATTGAAATGCCACTTTATCGATGTCCGAAATGTGAAACAGAATTTATGATGAAGACTAAGGGAGCAGAAATTTTCTGCGAGAAATGCGGACATAGAAGGCTAATGACAGAGCTTGGCAGGATGGTAAGCCTTGATGATGGCAAAGAAACTGATGACTGCTTTTCTCATATTCCCGACTGGTATGAGTGGGAAAGAAAATGTGTTATTGCAGAAATTGAGCTCGGCAAATATATGCTTGATACACGAGTGCATATCGAATCGCTGCCGAATGCGGTGAACTTTATTGATTTAGGTGAAGGCAGGCTGATTCACAACAATAACGGCTTTACGCTAACCTTTACAGATTATGGTCAATCAACTCCAACTACGCTTGAATTTTCACCGCTATCGATGACCTCAGTGCACACCGAATATAGTTACAGAGGGAAAGGGCAATGTATAACACTTTCTACACTTGACAACACCTATTTTCTCTTCCCTCTTGAAAAAGGCTTTAACGCTACAAAAATTCAATTTGCAGCTGAGTATTTATATGAAAGAGAGAAGGAAAAGTCGCATAATTATTGCAAAAAAATATAATCCACCATAGGTTGACAAAACGGAAAAAGTGGAGTATAATATAATTGAGGAAAGGGATCCGTCGCTTTTCTTAGTGTGGCTGACACTTTAGGGGCACATTCTTTATGAATGGGGCGTATCCGAAACTTAGAATTCCCGCCCGTTTGTTGTTTGTAATAAATTGGCAGCTTTGAGGAGTTGGTCGACTAAGCGACTATAAAAATCAGCTTTTAATAAAGCGGAGTCAACAGTGAAAAACTGTTGACTCCATTATTTTTTATGAGAAAATATCAAATTGTGCTTTATTACCATTATTTAGTCACTTGAATCAAGATTAAGTAAAAATAAATATGAATCTCTGTCCGGATATTCATAGTGAAAGGGTAAATCACAAGCTGTAATTCTTTTAAAACCAGCCTTTTGATAAAAATGATGAGAATCCTTTGCGATCGAAGGTGTATCAAGCAAAATTTTATGATAATTATGCTCAACTAAATAATTGTATGCATTCAAATACAAAGCCAGACCTATGCCTTTACCCCGATAGTCAGACCGAACAAAAAATTTTTTTAGAACGGCGTTTGAATCACCATAATTCATAAATGCAATTGTACCAATAATTTCTCCATCATTGATTGCTACCCAAAATTCGCCTCCACCCTTTTGATAAAAGGATACAATATCCATTAAATCCGGCTGTTCATCCAGCGTGAGATCAATTTTGTATTCTTCGTTTTGGATATGTAATATTAAATCTATTACAGCATTTTTATATTTTTCTTGATAGCAAAAAATTTCCACCTACAATCACCTCTATATTCACTCAAATTATACTACTATTATTTTTATTTGTCAAGAGCTTCCCAATTATTATTTACAAATTGAAATGACAAATCACAGGTAATATTATCGCCAAGCTTCGCATATACTTTAATTACGCAAAAATATATGTTTTGGGGTGAGATTATGAGCCTTACTGACAAAAGTCGACCTGTAATGCTCGGCGAGTACATGGTAAGCAACAGCGCAACTGTTAGATCTGCGGCAAAGCAGTTTGGAATCTCAAAATCCACGGTACATAAAGATATACGCGAGAAGCTGCCAAAAATTTCTCCGCAGCTTTACAAAGAGGTCGAAAAGCTTCTGGAAATAAACAAGCAGGAACGGCATATACGAGGCGGTATGGCAACAAAACGAAAGTACGAGCTGCAAAATAAAGCAAAAAATGCAGAGAAAAGATAAAAAATGTGTAAAACCACTTGATTTTGATGAGAAATAGTAGTAAAATAGTATATGGATATCAAAAATCTAATCCTGAAAGGAAGTTTATTCAAATGTCAAAAGAATTTATAGTTGAAACATCCGCAAGACATGTTCATGTAACAGAGGAAACACTCGCTGTTTTATTCGGTGAGGGTCATGAGCTAACAAAGAAAAAGGATCTTTCTCAGCCTGGTCAGTTTGCTTGTGAAGAAAGAGTCACCGTAGTAGGACCCAAGAAGGAGCTGCCAAACGTTTCAATTTTAGGACCATGTCGCAAGGCTGATCAAATCGAGCTTTCTGCAACAGATGCACGTTCAATTGGAATTGCTGCTCCCGTAAGAGAATCAGGCGATGTTGCAGGCTCAGGTGCCTGCAAGCTTGTAGGACCATGTGGAGAGGTTGATGTTAAAGAGGGTGTCATCGTCGCTAAAAGACACATTCACCTGACACCTGCCGATGCTCAGGAGCTAGGTGTTACTAATGGCGAGGTTGTTTCAGTAAAAATCGACTCTGCTGATAGAAGTGCTATCCTATGCGATACAGTATGTCGAGTAAGCGACAGCTACGCTAGAGCAATGCACATTGACACAGATGAATCAAACGCTGTAGGCGCCGGCAGAGATCAGGTAGGAACTATTGTTAAACTGTAAAGCAATAAACATAACTAAGCTTAAACACCGTGCTAAAAGATAGGCACGGTGTTTTTATGTTGGTGCTATAAAATTGTAATGGAAAATTTAGACCATTGACAACAATCAAAAAATATGATATAATAGATTAAATTGCCGAGTCTTTTAAGGTGTTTGGCAAACTCATAAATACACATAGGAGATTTTTGTTATGAATCAACTAATTACACTACTTGGTGTGCTTGGATTGACAGCATATGCTCTTAAGCCTATAAAAGCCTATGCATGGTCAACCGATACTCATGGAGATATTACCTCATCAGCACTGGATTTACTTCAAAAGGAAAATAAGCTTAAGCTTGTTGCTTTTTATAAGGACTATACTGATGAGCTTTTAAAGGGCTCAAAAGATCCAGACGAGTCAGGAGATAGAGATAAGGGCACAGGCACCCACTACTACTCTTGTGCAAACGCTAAAGGAAAAAGCTTACCATCAAAAGAGGGGTACTATCAAAATCGTTTGGGCGACTACTCTAAAAGCGCACGTACTATGCTTGAAGAAAATTACACAAGTGCATTATGTCTATACAAAAATAACCGAATTAGCGAAGCTATGTATACACTTGGACGTGCCATTCACTTTGTTGAGGATATAGCCTGTCCTGTTCACACAGCTAACATGAGATATCTTCCCAAACCTGGAAATCCACATAGTGCATTTGAAAAGCATGCTAATACCATATCAAAAAAATATGCACCCGTACGTTTTGACAAACGTCTGCTGAAGGTGTATTCTGGTGACAGCTTTGAAACAGCAGCTAACAAGCTTTCAGAGCTGTCAAATAAGCATGCAGAGCCTATATCTAAGCTGGATCCTATAGCTTTTGATAATGCAGTTAAGGCAATGGTTCCGCTGGCAGCGCAAAATGTCATGGCGCTACTAACTAAATTTTATGACGATTGCAAAGCAGACAATGGCAATTATTTGCTTGATGGAAAGGCTTATACGTTTAAAAATCAAGCGTCGGGACTAGTTATGACTGTCACAGAAAAAGGAATTTCGCTTGAAAAGCCTGACAGCAAAAAGGAGCAGCGTCTTACGCTAATTATGTCCAACGAAGGCACCTTTGCACTTAAGGCAAATGATGGAGGCACACTTTCGGGTAATCTCAAGGGATATGACTATGCAAAAAATGATACAGCCGGAGCACAATTCCGCTTTGCATCACTAGGTAAAAATCGTTATCGTATTACACTTGAATCAAGTAAATTTGAGAAGGTAGTTGCCTGCACCAGAATGGGTGGAATAGCAGCAGCTGATTTCGAGCCTGCTGATATAACACAGATTTGGATACTTAACAAATAAGGAGATGACTAGCCTTGAAAAAATTGGGATTCGGATTTATGAGGCTGCCTCTGCTTGATGGCAGTGATCAGAAAAGCTTTGACAAAGAACAGCTTTGCAAAATGGTTGATACATTTCTTGAACGTGGCTTTACATACTTTGACACAGCTTATATGTATCATGAGGGGTACAGTGAACGAGTTATAAAAGAAGTGCTTGTTGAGCGTCACAAAAGGGATGAATATACTCTTGCAACTAAGCTTCCGACTATGATGCTAAAGGAAGCTAATGACATGGAGCGCATCTTTAATGAGCAGCTTGATAGGACAGGAGTCGACTACTTTGATTATTATTTGCTGCACTGCTTAAACAAGGATAATTATGCTACATCTGAGCGGCTAGGTGCTTTTGAATTTGTTAGTGATAAGAAAGCACAGGGCAAGGTTAAGTGCATGGGATTTTCATTCCATGACACACCCGAGCTATTAGATCAGATTCTTACTGAGCATCCTGAAACAGAGTTTGTACAATTACAAATAAACTACCTCGATTGGGAAAGTGAAAGCGTACAATCACGCAGATGCTATGAGATTGCAAGAAAGCATGGAAAGAAAATTGTTATTATGGAGCCTGTAAAGGGCGGAGCACTTGCAAATGTACCACCTAAGGCTGAAAAGCTGCTAAAGGATAGTCTGCCTAACATGAGCGTTTCCTCATGGGCAATTAGATTTGCTGCAGGACTTGATGATGTTATGACAGTACTTAGCGGAATGAGCAATAAGCAGCAGCTGCTTGACAACACTGACTATATGCAGGATTTCAAACCTCTTAGTGAGAGCGAAATTCAAAAATGCATGATGGTAGCGGATATAATTAATGATATGAACAATGTTCCCTGCACAGCATGTCGCTACTGTGTGGAAGGATGTCCAATGAACATAGCAATTCCCGAATACTTTGCGATGTATAATTCCGCTAAAAAGGAATCATGGGGTATTGACAAGCAAAAGAAGGATTACAGCGAGCTTAACAATACGCGTGGCAAAGCAAGCGATTGTGTGGAATGTGGTCAATGTGAGGAGCATTGTCCGCAGCATATAAATATTATTGAACGATTAAAGGTGGTAGCAGAAACCCTAGAGTAAATAAGACTTAAATAAAAGTAAAAGGCATAATTTTAAAGGACAAACAGTATTTTAGATATTATAAAGACTGCTTGTCCTCTTTTTATTAGCGAATGTCACAAAAATCACTTGAATTTTTTGTGTAAAACGCCGTAATTAAAATAATTCGTAAATCTTGCACAAAAATTTTTAAAAATCACTTGAAATTTGTCGAAAAATACTGTATAATTAAATACATAGCGTATGTGAAATATTGTATAGCTTACAATTTCAATATCTATATTATTCCAACAGGAGGTTAGTGTTATGAATGAAAAATCCCTAAACACATTTAAGGGAACAATCGTTCAGGAACGGCAATTGAAGGAAGTAATCGCAAATCACCATGACCAGCAGGGTGGGTTGATGCCTATACTGCAGGAGGCACAGGAGATTTACGGATATCTTCCCATTGAGGTTCAAACAATGATTGCCGATGGACTGGGCATCTCGCTTTCAGAGGTTTACGGAGTTGCGACTTTCTATTCGCAGTTTTCTCTTACACCAAAGGGCGAACACCAAATCAGCGTCTGTCTAGGAACAGCTTGCTATGTTAAAGGCTCAGACAAGATTCTTGAGGCTGTTGAAAAACGCCTTGGCATCAAGTCGGGAGAATGCACGCCTGACGGACTTTTCTCAATCGATTCCTGCCGCTGTGTAGGAGCTTGCGGACTTGCTCCCGTAATGATGGTTGATGATGACGTTTACGGAAAGGTAACTCCCGAACAGGTGGATTCGATCATCGATTCCTACCTTGCTAAAAAAGGAGGTAAGCGTAAGAAATGACAATTGAAGAGCTAAATAAAATAAAAGCCGAGTATTCAGACCTTGTAAAGGTTAGAAAGCTCGTTGCATCCGAAGGCGAAAAGCTTGCAAAGAAAACAGGCTATCGCAAGCAGATTTTGGTCTGTGGAGGTACAGGCTGTACATCATCGGGTAGTAAAAAGGTAATTGAAGCATTAGAAAGTGAGCTTAAAAAGCAAGGACTCGAAAAGGATGTCCTCGTTGTAAAAACAGGTTGCTTCGGACTTTGCGCTTTAGGCCCTATTATGATCGTTTACCCTGAGGGTGCATTTTATGCACAGGCTACCCCTGAAGGAGTAATAAGAGTAGTAGATGAGCACATAAAGAAGGGCAACATCGTTAAGGACCTGCTCTATAAAGAAACTGTTCATGCAGATGGTTCAATCATCTCACTAGCCGAAACAAACTTCTACAAAAAGCAGCTCAGAATTGCACTGAGAAACTGCGGTGTTATCAATCCTGAGGATATCAGAGAGTACATAGCGACAAGCGGTTATCAGGCACTTGCTAAGGCACTTACCAAGATGACACCAGATGATGTTATCAACGAGCTTCTTGAATCCGGACTTCGCGGACGTGGTGGCGCAGGCTTCCCAACAGGAAGAAAATGGGCATTTGCTAAGGCTTCTAAGGGCGATATTAAATATGTCTGTTGTAACGCCGATGAGGGCGACCCCGGAGCTTTCATGGATAGATCTATCCTAGAAGGCGACCCTCATGCGGTAATCGAGGCTATGGCTATTGCTGGCTACACAATCGGTGCAAGCCAGGGTTATATTTATGTTCGTGCTGAGTACCCAGTTGCAGTTTCAAGACTTGAGATTGCTATAAATCAAGCTAGAGAATATGGTCTGCTTGGTCAAAACATTCTTGGCACAAACTTCAATTTTGACATAGAAATTCGTCTTGGCGCAGGTGCATTCGTATGCGGTGAGGAAACTGCACTTACGACATCAATTGAAGGACACAGAGGTGAGCCTCGTCCTCGTCCTCCCTTCCCTGCTGTAAAGGGTCTATTTGGTAAGCCTACAGTTTTAAATAACGTTGAAACCTATGCAAATATTCCTCAGATTATTGGTAAGGGTGCTAAGTGGTATTCATCAATTGGAACCGAAACCTCTAAGGGAACCAAGGTTTTCGCTCTTGGCGGAAAAATTACAAATGTAGGACTTGTTGAAATTCCTATGGGTACTACACTTCGTGAAATCGTTGAGGAAATCGGTGGCGGTATCCCCAATGGCAAGAAGTTTAAGGCTGCACAAACAGGTGGCCCTTCAGGCGGATGTATTCCTGCATGTCACATCGACACACCTATCGACTATGAGCATCTGACAGCGCTCGGCTCTATGATGGGTTCAGGCGGACTTATCATTATGGATGAGGACACATGTATGGTCGACATCTCAAAGTTCTATCTAAACTTTACAGTTGATGAGTCGTGCGGAAAATGTACACCTTGTCGAATTGGTACAAGAAGACTGCTACAGTTCCTAGAGAAGATAACATCAGGTGAGGGCGAGCCTGAAGATCTTGATAAGATTGAAGAGCTTGCAAATCACATGAAGTCATCATCCCTTTGCGCTCTCGGACAGTCAGCACCTAACCCCGTCCTTTCTACAATCAAATATTTTAAGGATGAATATATCGAGCATATTGTTGATAAGCATTGCCCAGCAGGTGTATGTAAGAATCTGCTTCACTATGAAATTGACCCGGGTCTTTGCAAGGGATGTACTCTTTGTGCAAGAAACTGCCCTGTGGATGCTATTTCGGGTACGGTAAAGCAGCCGCATAAGATTGATAAAACTAAGTGCATTAAGTGCGGACTTTGCATGAAGAACTGCAAGTTCGGTGCTGTTATGCGTAAGTAAGGGAGGGCAGACAAAATGGCAGCAGAAAAAAAGAAAATGATTCACCTTAAGGTGAACAATATACCCGTTGAGGTGCCGGAAGGTACAACGGTTTTGCAGGCAGCAAAGGCTGTGAACATTGAAATTCCCTCACTTTGTTACCTAAAGGATGTAAACTGCATAGGTGCATGCCGTGTCTGTGTAGTTGAGATAGTTGGAAGAAGAGGTCTTGTTGCATCCTGCGTTTATCCTGTTGAGGAGGGTATGGAAGTGCTTACCAACACTCCACAGGTTAGAGCATCAAGAAAGACAACAATCGAGCTTATTCTTTCGAGTCACCACAAGAAATGTCTATCATGCGTTCGTGGAAACAATTGTGAGCTGCAGAAGCTTGCCTTTGACTATGGCGTAGATGAGGACAGATTTAAGGGCGATGACATAGTTTATCCGATTGATGATGCGTCACCTTATATTGTACGTGATAACAATAAATGTATACAGTGCATGAGATGTGTTGCAGCTTGTAAAAACGTTCAGAGCGTTTCATGTATTGGACCTATCAGACGTGGATTTAACGTACATGTTGGATGTGCATTTGAAAAGAGCTTACACGACTCGCCTTGTGTAGGATGTGGACAGTGTATCGTAGCATGTCCTGTAGGAGCGCTTAATGAAAAGAGCCAGATTGACCAGGTATGGGATGCAATTTCAGATCCTAAGAAAAAGGTTGTATTCTTCACCGCTCCTTCAATTCGTGCAACCCTTGGTGAAAGCTTTGGAATGCCGATAGGAACAAACGTTGAGGGTAAGATGGTTTCGTCTATCCGCAGACTTGGTGTAGATAAGGTATTTAATATGGATGTGACGGCTGACCTTACCATTATGGAAGAGGCACATGAGCTTATCGAGCGTATAACAAAGAAGAAAACTCTTCCGATGTTTACCTCGTGCTGTCCCGGATGGGTTAAGTTCTGCGAGCATTATTATCCTGAAATGCTTCCTCATCTTTCTACATGTAAGTCACCTCAGCAGATGTTTGGTGCAGTGCTAAAGAGCTACTATTGCCAGAAGTTTAATATCAACCCCAGAGATCTATTTGTAGTTTCCATAATCCCCTGCACTGCTAAGAAGTTTGAGGTTACAAGAGAGGAGCTCAGAACCTTCGATTATGACGATGTTGATGTAGCACTTACAACGCGTGAGCTTGCTAAGATGATTAAGGGTGCTGGTATTAACTTTGCTGATATGGATGACGAGCAATTTGACAATCCGTTTGAAACAGCTTCAGGTGGCGGCGCAATCTTCGGAGCAACAGGCGGCGTTATGGAAGCTGCATTAAGAACCGCTTCATATATGCTTGATGGAAACGCTAAGAAGATTGAGTTTAAGGAAGTTCGTGGCACTCAAGGAATTAAAGAGGCTACCTACAAGATTGCCGGAGTCGACGTAAATGTCGCTGTAGCATCGGGTCTTTCAAATGCGAGAAAGATTATCGAACAGGTTAAGTCGGGCGAGAAAAACTATCAGATGGTAGAGATTATGGCTTGTCCCGGCGGATGCATCAATGGCGGAGGACAGCCTGTTCAGAGCGACTCGGTAAGAAATTATCAGGATCTAAAGACGCTCAGAGCAAAGGCACTTTACGATGCAGATAGCTCGATGAAGCTAAGAAAATCTCACGAGAGCCCTGTTATGAAGCTACTTTATGACGAGTACTTCGATGCTCCCGGAAAGCCTAGAGCGCACAAGCTTTTACATACAACATATGTCAAGAGAAGTGCACACTAATCTAAAATAAAATATGTCCCATAACCTTAGAATGGGTTGCGGGACTTTTTGTTTGCAAAAGTTTAAGAAAATATAACTTGATTTTTTGTCGAATCTATAGTAAAATGATTTTAATTAGATTTAGAAGTATATTGTAATATGAAAGGAAAATACTATGAGCTTTATACTTATCCTTGCATTTTTATTCGCAATTGGCAGCCTTATTGGCTGGGTACTGGAGCTTTTCTTTAGACGCTTTTTTGACAAGGCAAACAAGGAACGCAAATGGATTAATCCCGGCTTTTTAAATGGTCCTTACCTACCGATCTACGGAATCAGCTTGATTATGCTTTACCTGCTAGCACAGCTTGAACAGTATGTACACATCGATAACGATGTGATCCGGAAGCTTATTTTGTTTTTTATCATGGCAGCATGTATAACGATATTTGAGTTTTTTACAGGAATGATATTCATTGTAAAGCTAAAAATCGAGCTATGGGACTACACCGAACAACCCGGAAACATCAAGGGCGTTATTTGTCCGCTATTCAGCTTCTTTTGGATGGTGTTAAGCGCTATATACTATTTTTTGATAGACCCATATATACAAGAAGCACTCTTATGGCTTTCGCAAAACCTCGCATTTTCCTTCTTTATCGGTGCATTCTTCGGAGTATTTGCAGTTGATTTAACTGTTACAATACGTGATATGATAAAAATTTATATCTTTGCAAATGAAAATGAAATTATAGTAAGGCTTGAGGAGTTAAAATATGAAATATCAGAATTTAAAGCACAGCGCAAGGAGAAATACGGATTTTTCATGCAGCTTAGATCTTCTGACACCATTCAACATCATCTTGAGCGTTACAAATCAATTCAAGAGGGCTTTGATAAGTATAAAGATAAGCTAAAAGAGATTACTGAAAAAAGATAAAAAAATTTCCGTGGGATTATGATATCCTGCGGAAATTTTTATACTACTCTTCTATGTCTTTTGAATCGTCACATTCCTCTGGCTTTTCTTCAAGCTGCTCATTTAGCTGCTCTTCCTTTTTTAGCTTGCGATTTTTTCTTACATCCATAATAACAGATATAAGCACTGCAACGGCTATAGTAGCTGCAACTAAAGGCGGCGAATATAGGCTACTGCTCTCTGCTGTGGAATCACTTAGATATTCAAATCCTAACACTATTCATCGCCTTCTTCTGAGCTTTGTTCCTCACTCTTGATGCTTTCAGCAACATCATCGAGATTTGGAAGCTCATCAAGCGTTAAAGTGTAATTGTTGTTGTAATACTCTATAAATCTGCTGCAAAGCGAGCTCTGTGTGTCCTCATCCTCATCAAGTCCTAGCTGTGCGCTTAAATATGGCTCGCTGTAAAGAGCCGTATACGACCACAGCGCATTTGATTGAAGTATACTTTCCATAGCAGGCAGACTAGAGCATTCGCTCATTGCAAGGGGCTTGGTTTTACAAATGTTGTTGAGAAATAGCAGAGTGTTAATCTGTGCACTCATGGTTTCTCCTTCAGTGTACACATCAACCGAAAGCACATCACAGTATTCATCACCTACATACCAATCAGCATTTTGTGCACTCCATACCCATATAAGATTGCTAAGATCATGGTATTCGGTCATTCTTGTATATACAAGCTTCCAAAGCCATTGATACGCTTCCTCATCGGTTCCCCACCAATATAGACCATTGCTGGCTACAGGAAGTGGTCTGAAAATAACCGCCGTACCATCCTTTTTTAGCACATTAAGCTTTGCGGATATTGTATCTATATCATTTAAAATAAGATAGCATTCCTCAGAGATAGCACCAATGCTGTATTCGTACTCAATATCCTCAGTCGACCACATAGCCATTTCTTCAATGGATATCTCATACTCTTCTTCGGTGGTTGTAAGAGATGCCGACTGCGAGCCTGCGCTTTGCTGATCTTCATCAAGGTCATCAGGGTAGCTGTCGTCACTTTCAGCTTCAACCTCTATCTTTTCCGGAACTGCTTTTGTAATATCAAAATCGGTATTTGTTATTTCAATGTCAGTGCAGCTTTCATCTCCACTGGGATCTATCCAATACCAATCATATGCTATAATTCCACCTTTTTCAGCATATTTTTCTGCCTTTGATATATCCTTGATATTACCTTTAGTATAACCACCGATATCAGAAACTCTTATAGCAGCCGACTTCCCTGTTACCTGCTCTACTGTATTTGTTTCCGAAAGGCTTCCCGCTGTATCATGCTGTGCAGTCAAGACCTGATTACCGTAATCCGAGCATAAAAGCGAGTAGAGAGCCTTAGCATTATAGTCAGCATTTTCATTTGATAGCTCAGCATTAGAAAGGTCGGGATTTAGAGTACTTATCTCTGAATTAGCTTCTATCTTTATATAGTCGATATCTACTGCATCATCAGTAGATTCAATAGTTATTTCATTAATCCCTTCTTCAAGCCATATATTTTCTAGATTTTTTGTAGAAAAAACTCCATCACCGCTGGTTCTGAAAATCCAAACCTGCTGACCATTTACATACAATGATGCATTAAGAGATCTATCAGCAGCTGTCTGAACAGTGATATTATAAAACTGAGATTCAGGCAGATCGAAGCTTATGCTCCAGTTTTCTAAATTAGCTCCCTCAACATACCCATCACCTTTAAATGAGGCTCTATCCTTTTTTACTGTAGCTCCTTCACCCGTAAAAGTACCGAACTCTGCTTGATAGGTTTCTGAATACTCAGTATAGGGAATTTCTATTGTATCGAAGTTAGTTTCTGTTGTAGCAGCTGACACTGCAACACTTTCCTCATCATAATTTGAATCAGATCCAGAAGAGAGATCTGTAACTGCTGATTCACCTTCAGATGATGAATCATCCCCGCTTATTTTTTCGTTCTTAATTATTGATGTTCCGCATGATGTAAATGCACTAAGTGCCATAACCGCAGCAGCTGATGCTGCTACAAGTCTTTTTAATTTCATACAAACTTCCTCTTTCCTTTGTTATCACATAAGTGTGTAGGTCTTACCTGCTTTCATGGCTATTGTAATGGTGTCACCATGTAAATCTGTTACATCAGATCTGTCGCTTAGATTCAAGTCATGGTTCATGACAAGATTAACCGTAGTATCCTTATCAGGAGTTATTGATGCATATTCAAGCTTGCAATTGCTCCATCTGCAATCTATAGTTAAGCCACCTCTTGCTCTGAGACCTTTAAAGCTGCCATTACTCCACTGTCTAGGAATAGCCGGCAAAAGAATCAACTCATTATTTTCACTTTGTAAAAGCGCCTCGGTTATGCCTGCAGTGCCTCCGAAGTTGCCGTCAATCTGAAATGGAGGATGCATATCAAATAGATTCTTGCTGGTAGAATATGACAGCAAAGCCCGTACATTTTCCTCAACCTTATCTGAATCAAAAAGTCTTGCCCAGAAGTTAATAATCCATGCTCTTGACCATCCGGTGTGACCTCCACCATGTGCAAGTCTGCGTTCAAGAGTTGCCCTTGCAGCCTGAGCAAGCTCAGGTGTTTTGCGCATGGAAATCTGATCAGCAGGATAAAGTGCAAATAGCTGTGATACATGTCTGTGACCCGGCTCAACCTCATCGTAGTCAATAGCCCATTCTTTTATCTGACCATACTTGCCGATTTCAGGCTTGGGTAGTCTATCTCGCATTGATTCTAGCTTTCTACTATGTTCTGAATCTACTTGTAAAATATCGGCTGCCTCAATTACAGCAGTAAAAAGCTCATAGATAATCTCGCTGTCCATAGATGGACCAATACAAAGAGCGCCCTTTGTTCCACTTTCTGTAATATAAGAATTCTCTGGAGAAACCGAAGGGCAGGTGACAAGTCTTCCGTACTTATCTTCAATAAGAAAGTCCTCAAAAAACTCAGCAGCCTCCTTTAGAGTAGGATATTTTTCTCTTAAAAAGTCCTTATCAAGTGTAAATTTATAGTGCTCCCAAATGTGTAAGCACAGCCAAGCTGCACCCATAGGCCATTGAGTGCCTGGCATCCATAAATCCTGTGGAGCAGTATCTCCCCAAATATCAGTATTATGATGACATACAAAGCCACCGCAATCATACATTTCACGAGCAGTAACACGTCCGTTAGGTCTCATTCGTTCAATATGGTCGAAAAGCGGATTCGCAAGCTCTGAAAGGTTGCTGGTTTCAACACCCCAATAGTTCATCTCAGTATTTATATTTACAGTAAATCTGCATCCCCATGCAGGCCACATATCCTTATTCCAAATTCCCTGAAGATTCATAGGAAGTGTTCCCTCACGACTTGCAGAAATCATGAGATATCTTGAATAATTCCAATAAAGAGCTACAAGCTTATTATCCTCGCCACCATTTTTATAAGCTTCAAGTCGTTTATCGGTAGGAGCGTTAATTTCCTTACCACCCAGGTCAATAGATGCACGATTATAAAGAGATGTGTAGTCTGCTATATGCCTTTGCTTTAGCTCAGCGTAAGAAAGCCTTGCTGCCATCTCTACATCATTAACCACACGCACCATATAATCATCACATCGGTAGCTTGTAAGTGCGCTTAAAATTACAACAACTTCATCACAGCTCTTGCATTCAAGAAAGCTTCCATATGGAGAAACTGTCCCCTCATTATGTAAAACCTTAATATATGAAGCAAATCGAATTCCATCTTCAGATCCACATCCACCATAAAAAAGAAGATCGTCATCATGCACAGGCGAATTATCATCAAAGTAATCCTCTCTGCCATCAATTTTAATTCTTACGTTAATGCTTTTTCTCTCTGAACAGGTGATTCTAATAACCATAACCTGATCAGGAGCGGATACAAAAGCTTCACGCTTATAAGACTTTGAACCCAAAGTGAATTCACATGTTGAGATTGCTGTATTTAAATCAAGCTTATTAATTCCGTATTCACACTCACCATCATCAAGTGAAATAATATTCAGCTCACCTAATGGCATATAATGGCGCTGATTTACCGGCGTTCCACAAAAGGCATCTAAAACTATTGCTTCAGCCTCTTCTATCTGTTCATTTTTAAGCAGCTCGCGCACCTTTTTAAGATTTGTTAGAGCTGAAGGATTATTACGCTGTCTTGGTCCGCCCGACCAAATTGAGTCTTCATTAAGCATGATTTTTTCATATAAAGGCTCACCAAAAACCATGGCTCCGATTCTTCCGTTACCAAGCGGCAAAGCGCAATCCCAATTCTCTGCGGGCGAGGTGTACCAAAGAACACTATCCGCAGGTTCATTATATTTACATGGCATATTTTTACCTATCCTTTCCCTTTTAAACAATATCCCAAGGTACATTATATCATAATCTGATAGAAAAATCAATACCCTTTTTGAGGAAAATACGATGTTTTTGGAGTGTAACGATGTCCGTCTTGGACTGGAAATCCCCAAATCAAAAACATCACAAGCTGGAAGTCTATGACATATGACGCCGCCTTTTTTAGTCTCACATCATTGACAATTGGACTAAACGTAAAAATTATATATACAAATTTAATAATAACACATACATAATATCGACGCTTAATCCGTTATGTATTTACATAATTAAATCCCTAGCAACTAGCCGCAATCACATCCTCAACTCTAAGAGCAATAAAATCCGCAAAGACCAGCAAGAATTCACTGTTAGTTGGTATGCGTGTACTGTTAGCATAGAATGGACCAAAGTACTTTGTTCTAACCTTATCATCAGTCATCTCCCA